>NZ_JBWKRC010000013.1:36354-195016 GCF_059419085.1 Mesorhizobium sp. GW821-FHT07A06 | reverse complement strand
CGAGGCCAAGCCATTGTTGAGCGTGTAGGTGTAGGTGCCATTGCTGTTGAGGTGCAGCGTGCCGTAGGTGCCGACCAGGTCGGCGCCGACATTGCCGGCCGAACCGTTGACGGCGGTGACGCTGCGGGTATCGCCAGTGTCGACATCGGTATCGTTGGTCAGCACATTGCCGCTCACCGGATTGGGCGCCGTGTCCTCTTTCACCGAATTGATGTCGGCGACCGCGACCGGGTTGTCGTTGGTGCCGTTGATGGTGACGGTTAGATTGGCGGATGACGTGCCGCCATGGTTGTCGGAGTTGGTGTAGCTGAAGACATCGGTGACGCTGGCGCCTGCGGCCAACGCCTGCACCGAGGCCAGGCCATTGTTGAGTGTGTAGGTGTAGGTGCCATTGCTGTTGAGATGCAGCGTGCCATAGGTGCCGACCAGGTCGGCGCCGACATTGCCGGCCGAACCGTTGACGGCGGTGACGCTGCGGGTATCGCCAGTGTCGACATCGGTGTCGTTGGTCAGCACATTGCCGCTGACCGGATTGGGAGCTGTGTCCTCTTTCACCGAATTGACATTAGCAATGGCGACTGGCGCGTCATTGGTGCCAGTAATGTTGACGACGATGTTATAACTCGCCGTGCCATCCGCCGACTTCACGGTTAGAGTATCCGTAACGGGCTGGCCCTGAGTCAGCGGGTCGGCGAGAGTCTGGTTGAGCGTATAGGCCCACACGCCAGTCGTCGTGTCGAAGGTGAAGGTGCCGTAAGTGCCCTGCAGGCTCGGGGGGGCTTGGAAATGGTTCTGGCCGACATCGGGGTCGGTGATGATCAGCTGCCCATGCGCGTTGGGATCGTTCAGTGTGCCATTGGCAACGCCGCCGGCCTCCACCACAGTCAGGTCGGCGCCCGGAACGGCTGTGATGATCGCGCCGTCATTGGTGCCTTGAATGTTGACCGAAAC
This sequence comes from Mesorhizobium sp. GW821-FHT07A06, assembly GCF_059419085.1. NCBI lineage: Bacteria > Pseudomonadati > Pseudomonadota > Alphaproteobacteria > Hyphomicrobiales > Phyllobacteriaceae > Mesorhizobium > Mesorhizobium sp. GW821-FHT07A06. The sequence goes on along the minus strand of NZ_JBWKRC010000013.1, from coordinate 194,065 downwards.
GCTGGCCCAACTCAACGTTCCGCTGCCGAGCTTTATCGCATAGGTGAAGGTCTCGTTGATCTGGTCGCCCGCACCCATGGCCTGCAAGCTTAAGAAGCCGTGCGCCGCAAGATATCCGCTAAGGTCCATCTCGACCTTACCGTTGTTGATGCGGATGGAAACCCCGCCGCCGATGCTTTCCCAAGCTGAGACGCCGGTCGCCGCAACGTCCTGAGTCGTCAGATCGATCGGCGCGTATTGTTTCGTGGCTGTCGATGCGGAAATCCCGTCGTCAACCGAAAAGAGGGACTTTGCGTTTCCACCCTGGTCGTTGGCCATCACATCGAGAACTATGATGGTTTGCGAACCTGAGGCGAGGACGACCGTATCCTCGGTGAGATTGAAAACGTCGTCATTCGCCTGCGGCGTGTTTGAAAAAGACGCTGTGGTTCCACCTGCATCGGCGATTTTAGAAGCCATTTTCAACCCCCTAGTTACTAAAAGGCAGACGCCCAACCATCTGCTTCATTGACATTACTGCACGGCCGGCTGCTTCCAGCCGTAGAAAGTCGCGCGAATCCGGGGCAGGCATGAATTGTCGCTGTCATCCAGGCACACCCCGGCGCTTAGAACAGCAGCCTCAAGCTGGCCGTTCACGGACGGATATTGACCCGATGCTGATGGACGCGACGACTGGTCGTCGCGCTGCGTTCCCTACCCAAATTACATCGTCAAACTCGTGGTTACCGACCACGAGCTTTAGATTGCCCTTATATTAGGAGATTATTAACTCTTGTAGAGAGGAAGCGTCAACGTGCAAGTTTGGAAAACAGTTAATCGTTGAGCATAACGGGGCATGAGCTGTGATATTGGCGGCTCGACCAAAGGTTGGCAGCCGAGTGAGTAAGAATTCTTAGCCTAAACACCGCAAGCCGTGCCCCAAAGCGCGCGTTGATACCAACCGCCGATATCCGGCGCGACATCGTACTCCATACATTTTAGGATCAGACCGAAAAATGATGCCCATCGAGCGGAAAAACCCGCAGGCCGATCGCTGAGCTTCGGAAGGCGCAATCGACAGTTTTACGAAAAGCCTGAAGTTTCGCCATTAGCTAAATCGATCGGCGTTTTCGTGGATGTCTGCTTTTCGGCAAGACCCAAGACACGCTGAATGACCGAAACGGGGCGCAAAGACGCCGTTCATCTCGGATCGTAGGCCTATGCTTCAGGAAATGCGCCGTCGCGCGCGAAGCAATTGGCGATAGCCGCACTCGATCACCTAAGCCCGTCGCGCACGAGCCGATACGTCTGGTAGAAAAGTGGAGTCATGCCAGTCGGCGGCGCTGACCAGCCGCGGACCGAACAATGCGGTCGCGACTTCAAAATGGGATGCCTGCTGGGCGCGGCCATCAAGGCATCGCAGCATGTGGCCTAGGCACCATCATCACCCTAGCTCCACGCGCCGAAGGCGCGCCAGGCAGCGAACGATGATGCAGGCTGCTCGAATAGCGAGCCTATCGACTGATCGCCTGCGGGCCAGCCGGAGGCTGATCGCTTATCGCTTCATGCGTGAGGCACCGCAGATCGGCCAAGGCCGAACGGATGTGCGGCAGCGGAAATTCGCAAAGGTCGGTATTGTCAGTCGCCTCCCGAAGGATGACCGCGAGCTTCGCGACTACGCCCGCTAAGGATTGAGCAGGTGTCGCGGCAATCTCAGCGAGCAACGTGTCGGCCTTTTCAGCGTCATCCTGCTCTTGCTTCGGGAAATCAGGCCAGTCGCGGGAGGCGCCAGCCCCATCCCCGGGGCATTCACTTCGCCGACAGGCAAGAGCGCGCCCCTCTCCAGCAGCTCCCCCTCAACCTGCTGCTGCTGGACACAGGAGGCCAGCATCCCAACGTGAACGTCGATCCAGGCAAGGGACAGGAGAAGTGCTGGATCGGCCGACGGCTGATCCGGCTGTGCTCGCTCCTTTCCTAGCGCCGACCGAACACGAGTGCCACACGTCGTGAATTGTGTGGAATGGCAGTCGTTAGACGAAGCGTTTGTGCGGCAGGGCCGCGCGCCTGGGTCAGGAATACAGATCAAGCCGGTAGCTTGGCGTATTGGTGCGGTATCAGGGATTGGATTAGCGCCGAGTTGGCCTCTGTCGGCTCCTCTCAATTGCGTGGCAGCTTGTGAATTTCCAGCCTGACGGGACCGCCCCCGTCACAACTCGTGCAAAAAAGCGCGCGCTCGACCGAACGTAATAGAGCACCTTTTCCATAGCGCTCGATGAGGGCGGCAGGCTTCAGCTCCCCGTCCCTGCTGAAGGCGTCCAAGCCGCGAAAGAATGCCCCCGAGGCAAGATGCCAACTGTGGACGTGATCAATCGAATGACGAGCGCCTTCGAGCATTTGAGCCTTGACCGCAGATAAGCGATCGGAACGAAAATGACCTGTCGGCGTTCTATGCGTCGTTGCTAATAACCATTCGCCAAAGGGAGGGTCGGCGTGCAGTTCAGCGGGGGCAGCGAGAAGATCACGGAGAGGTTGGACGAACTCAACGCGCTTTATGTGCTGACAGATCGACTGTACCGTGCAAAGACGAACCACGAAGCCTTTGAAGCCGGCCTGGATGCCATTCGTGACGGTCTGGGGTGCCGTCGCGCTTCCATGTTGCTCTTTGATGAAGCAGGCGTCATGCGCTTCGTAGCCTGGCGCGGTCTGTCCGAAAGGTACAGAAAGGCGCTTGAGGGGCATTCGCCTTGGGCTGTGGGCGAACGCAGCCCCAATGCTATCTTCATTTCGCACATTGCTGAAACGGATGAAGCTGCCGCCGTTAAAGAGATCATTGCCGGCGAAGGCATCGTTGGTTTGGCTTTCATTCCATTGACAGTCCAAGGCGAAGTAGTGGGAAAATTCATGACCTACTACGATCAAAGGCATTTGTTTGTCAGCCACGAGATCGATCTCGCTACGACCATTGCCAAACAGATCGGTTTTTATCTCGAGCGGACGCGGGCGGAAGAGGCCCGAAGAGTTGCCGAAGAAGAGTTGCGAGGGTCAGAGCAACAGTTTCGCCTTATGTCCGAACACGCTCCGGTGATGATCTGGACCTGCGACGCTTTGGGCAAATGCACAAATCTGAACATCATGCTCAGGGAGTTCTGGGGCATCGAGAACGAGGATATCCCGACATTCAATTGGCACCCAACCATTCATCCCGATGATGCTGCCGACATCGGGGCCCGCATGATGCAAGCATTGGCAACACAATCGGCCGTCACGGTTCAGGGTCGCTACAGGAATTGCAAGGGGGAGTACCGCGTCCTGCTCACAACTGCTTGTCCTCACTTCTCCCCAAGTGGGCTATTTCGCGGGTTGATCGGGGTAAATGTCGATGTCACACAAAGAGAACTCCTGATGGCTGAACTCAACCACCGCGTGAAGAACACTCTGGCGGTCGTCCAGGGTATTGCGCATCAGACGTTCAGGGGAACGAAAGCCACTGATGCTCATGCCGCGTTCGAGGGCCGTCTCATGGCCCTTTCGGCAGCGCACAACGTCCTCACGCAGACCAGTTGGGAACATGCATCATTGCAGCAGCTAGTTTGCGACAGTCTTCAGATCCGAGGCGCGTTCTCCAACCGCGTGTCCACAGATGGACCTGCAATTCTATTGCAGCCCAACCAAGCTCTTTCCCTAGCACTTGCGTTCCATGAATTGCTGACCAACGCTGTAAAGTATGGCGCCCTTTCCAACGAGGCCGGCAAGATTTCCGTCGAGTGGTTTCGGACTGCCGAACCCCATCCGAGACTCAAGCTGGTTTGGAGCGAGCTAGGTGGTCCCACGGTTTCAGTTCCGGCAAGGCGAGGCTTTGGCTCCCGCCTTCTTGAGCGGGGCCTAGCCGCCGATCTTGAGGCTGAGGTCGCGATGGATTTCCAACCTCAGGGTCTCGTCTGCAGGATCGATGCCCCCTTGGCAGAGGGGAGTGTCCCCCAATGACAGAGTTGTCAGGCCGACGTGTGCTCATTGTCGAAGACGAATCCCTCATTGCCATGCTGGCGGAGGATTTTTTGATTGAGCTCGGGGTCACTGTTGTCGGGCCCGCCACGACCATCGAAGGCGCGATAGCGATGATCGGAAGCCAAGAAATCGACGCGGCTGTATTGGATTTAAATATACGTGGTGAGCGGAGCGACCGCGTTGCCGAAGCTCTACGGCTTCGGGGCATCCCGATTGTGTGCGCCACTGGATATGGTGAGGGGGCGTCAGACTTCGCGAGAGGATCGACGATTATCGCCAAACCTTATTCCAAGGAGAAGCTAGACCATTCGTTGCAGTTCGCTCTCTCAGATGAGCCAGGCAGGACCGAACCCTTCGGCATGTGACTTGAGGTTTGCTGTCGGACCGAAGCCGGGACTACGAGCATGATATGGATTGATAGCCTGTGGCCAATACGAGTCGAGATCTCACCCACGCCGGGCGTTCCCAGCGTGGCCTCGTTGATGCAACCGATGGTAGACATGATCTGCCCCGGTGTGAAATAGCCGTATTGAAAGGCATCTTGGTCGACATAAGCCTGCTGGACGGGATGGAGTTCGCCGCCGGGTCGAAACCAGGCCTTCCACCGCGGTGATCTCGCGGCCCTGGTTCATGACGGCGAAACTCAGGCACGAGAGCGCGCGTTTTCCGTCGACGAGAATGGTGCAGGCGCCGCACCGCCCGTGATCGCAATCTTTCTTTGTGCCGGTCAGGCCAACATGGTTGCGCAAAGCGTCGAGCAGGCTGGTGCGATGGTCGAGCGCGAGGTTGTAGGGCTGTTTGTTGATATGCATTGAGACCGCCGACAATTCACCTGGTTCAGCCGGTTTGGCGGCCGTCGGCTGGTCAGCGCTCTTTGAGGAATTGACAAGCGGCATTGCCGCTACCACCGAAACAGAGGACGTCATGAACATGCGTCGGCTCGGGTCATTGGCAATCTTGGGTTCGTGCATGGCTGGCTCCGGCAGGCCGAGGCTCAAGCGGATCCAACCAACCGCAAGGATCAAAGTGCCCTCTTCACCTCCGTGAGATCGCTGTTTGTCCGCAGCATGGAGGCATCCAGAACTTCAACTGGCGAGCGAACGGTTGTCCTTCGAACGCGCGAAGGAGCGATGATCGGCATGGCACGTACAGCTACGATCGGCCTATATTTTAGGCGGACAAGCGCGCAGGGCGAGATCATCCGCGAACGCGCAAGCGTTCGGATTTACTGTAAACTGCCATCCCGTTCTCCTCTCAACTATCAGAAGTGGCGAGGTTGGGAGGTTGTCTGAATTGCGCACCGGGGCCGATCCGCCGGCGCCATGCCGATCTGATTGGTCGTTCTTTGACGTCCACGAATCCATCTCGGAACAAAGCTTTTTGGTTGAAGTTCTACCCGTTGAAGGGACCGTTTTTCTCAAGGAGAATTTCCTATGAAGCATGTCCTCATCACCAGCATGCTGGCGATCGGGCTCGGCTGTGGAACGGCGATGGCGCAGACACAGCAGCCCGCTGAGAGCCAGTCAGGCGCAGACACCAATTGCACGTCTGGAAAGGCCAACTGCCAAACTGGTTCCAAGATGGGCGAACAGGAACAGCGCAAGGCCAAAGCTCAGACCGGTCAGCAGGCTCAAGGCAAGGTTGGCGCAACCACAGACCAGCAGGCGCAGGGGAAGGCCAAGGTCCAGACCGGTCAGCAGGCTCAAGGCAAGGCTGGCGCAACCACAGACCAGCAGGCGCAGAGAAAAGCCAAGGTCCAATCCGATCAGCAGGCTCAAGGAAAGGATGGCGCCACCACAGACCAGCAGGCGCAGGGAAAAGCCAAGGTCCAGACCAATCAGCAGGCTCAAGGCAAGGCTGGAGCCACCACAGACCAGCAGGCGCAGGGGAAGGTCAACGTTCAGAGTGATCAGGCGCAGGGCAAGACCTCTACGCAAGATAAGACTTCGACTAGTTCCATCACCAACGTAACGATTGAGCAGAAATCGCAAATCACACAGGTGATCAAGGAGACAAAGGTCGAGCCGGTTGCCAGTGTAGACTTCGACATCAACGTCGGCGTTGAAATTCCGCGTCACAAGATCAGGCTGCATCGCTTGCCGGCGCGCATCGTCAAGATCGTCCCAGCCTACGAGAGCTACGAGTATTTCCTGCTCGCCGACGGTCGGATCGTCATCGTGGATCCGGACACCCTCAAGATTGTGTTGATCCTCACCTAGCATTTCTTGCCGGTGGTCCGCCCTATCGAGTGACAGGGCGGACTGACCATACCCGTGCGGGTATAATTCCGAGCCAACGCACAACAGCCGAAATCAACCTGCTTGCGATCCTGATGTGATTTGGAAGAACGAGCTGGCGAAGTCGTACCACCCATCTTGATAGACGCCTTGAACATCTATACTCGAGTGTTATTACGCATTCTGGATTGTTATTTTGATCTTGGTCGTTATCAACCGGCCGTCGCGGGCAAGGTCATTCGATTGATCCCACATTCTCTTGATCCTCCGATTCGAAAAACTGGCCATTCTCATTCGATACCAGGCTATCATTGCCCGACCTTCTGGCACCACGCTCCGAGGTGCTCGACATGGCGGCAGGCCGTTTGACATCCTGATGGCGCCCGGTGGCTCTGTCGACGGCCCAGATGGCGGCCCGCTCTTTTTCGGCCTGGATGCCATTCTCGGTGACGTTGCTGTTGGAGCCGATGCCGACATAAAGCAGCCAGCCGTCGGCACTGGCGACTAAAGAGTTGGTCCAATGATGGTGGATGGGGCCCCAGGCAGCGTCGTCAGCACCGTACCTGGGGCGGTGATCCTGATGTCGCCCGCAGTGCAGGCGTAACGCACGATGGCGTCGGTGTCGGCGACGCAGGAATCGTTGCCGATCAGGCCACGCCAAAGGGCGAATTGAGATGATCGAGGAACACGTCCTGAACGTCAGGCGAACCATCGCCGTCGTGTCGGGCAGCAGCGTGATCCGTTTGCTTCCTTCGGTGCCGCCGCCGAGGTCGCCATGGATTCGATCCAGCCCATGATGAGATCTTTCGACTGCTTGTTTGCAGCACCAGGGGCCCCACGGACTCGGCCACGAGAATGTCGCCGTTGGGCAGCGTGAAGAGCGAGCGGGATTCTTTAGTCGCCTGGCGAGGCGCGGATTTGCAGGGCCTATGGCAACCGTCGGCGTCTCGCCCTGCTTGCAGCCGATAACCGAGGCGACATTCATCGGGGGGACCAGATACTTGGACCGGCTCAGGCAGTGTCTGATGTGCTCCGACTTGGGCACTTGATTCCAGCTCGTTGTCACTGCATGCCGGCGAAACCTGCGATATGGTCACTGGCAGCAGTATATGGGCGTCGAGCACCGTTGCATTACCCTTGTGACGAGCTTGCCGAGCCCAGTCCCATCGACGAGAAAGATCCCGAGACCGGCGTCAAAAAGGATTTATTGGTTCGCGCTCAGCGAGGATCGGCCGCTGTTCTTCTTCGCAGGCCTTTGGACGCGCTGGCACGGCGTGCGGAAGCTCAGGAAGGCCCGGGCGAGCACGCCCAAGCCGAACGCCCTCATCGCGCGCAGCCATGAGAACGCAATGCCGAATCCTGACCACTCGGAAAGAGACCGGGACATAGCTGATCTCGCCTTGGTCCGAGGCGAAGAAGTTACAGCGGACCGCGCCGGACGAAACGCTGATGGTCGTCGAGAAGCCGGCTACGCAGATCAAGATCCCGCAGTCGGCACGGGCACAAGGTTCGCTAAATTAAAGGTACTGTCATGGCAGACCGCACCATCACTCTCTTCAGCCGCCAGGAGGCGGCCTTGCAGGCCGTCGCCGACAAGTTCGCCGCCTTGCACAGGGCGAAACGATGAAGGCACTCAAGGAAATGATTGTTCTCAACGGCCGTCTTCAGGAGCAACTCGACAAGCTCAATGCACCGTCCGTCGGCAAGCGCTACGAATGAGCGACGCAACCGCAATAATCCGGAGGTTTGCCTAGTAAGGCTGCTGACCGAGGAAGGAAAGAGATCCTTCACGCTGACGAACACGGCGCGCGCATGACGGTGACGGCGATGCGCTCGTTCTCGACCCCATCGACGTGCGAGATCTCACGTGAAGCCGAAGGTCGAGCCACTGACAGCTTCGGGAATAGGGCGTACCGCTTCTCGATGGTCTAACGCTTCGGCGATGACTTCAAACACGCTCGGGCCTTCCTCGCTGATCTCAGTGCTGGCAATCCCCTTCTTATGAGCCGCCTCCATCGCTCGGCCCGCAGGGACGCCGATCGCCATCGGATCATCCGTCGCGGTTTCCGGTAGTTCTTCTGCCATCCGATACTGCGTGTGTTCGTCGAGCCTTGAGTTCGCTTGCAGTCTTAAGTTCCACCTTACTCGTGTGACTCGCGCTGTGCGCCAATGCCACCGCCCAGACCAAAGTCTGATACGAACGCGCAAAGGTCCTGGCTCCGGGAACATTTCGTGCAAACAGAGATTTACGGCGGCCCAAGCTGATGCGAGCCCTGCCATGCCGTTGTCGTTTGAATTGCGCGATCAACTTTTCGAACTCCGTTGCCCGACCTGTTCTCATCCAACCCTCAGAAAAGGTTCCTGGGTGACGACCATCCGCAATTTCAAATGCGCAAGCTGCGGAGCAAAGGTTCAGCTCGGCTACCAAGAGAAGGTCAAGATGTTCGAGCAGTGCGCCAAAGAAGCGGTCAACTCGTCAGCTGGCCAACAGTCCGCCAACGAACCTAAACCCGCGTTGGACAGCTCGCTATGACAAAACTATCCGATCTCGGACCGCCGCTCCCCGGCAATCTGCACGGCGGCGGACCGGCCAATGAGGGTCTCGACCATTTCTACAGCCGCGCCGGCGCAACTTTCGCCAGGTGATGTGGCACGAACAGCCAGAGCACGAGCCGATCTCGAGGACGGGGGCAACAATCCTGATGTTAGCCGGAATTAACCCCTGAAGACAAAAAAGCCCGCCGGCCGGAGGTAGCGGGCTTTCGGGCAGTAATTTGCTCGTCTCAGCCTGGGGGGATGACGACAACCACTGAAGGGGTGGAAACTGCCGTAACCTTCGAAAGACGTTTGCGCTTAATCAGCGTAGGCTTTTCATACGACTTTTTCATGTGGTGTCCTCGCTTTTTACCCTCAATGCGAAATTTGTTCGAGCCGGCCATTTGTCAATCCGGGCTCGCCTCCGCCAATGCCGGCATTCCGGGAGACGAAAGCTCGCAGTCACTGGCTCCTGTTTGTCCGGGGCGGTCGAGGAGCCGCCCTCGAGTTTGAGGTGGTGTCGCTACCCCCCTGCTACGTCGAGGCCGCACAGGCGGTGTGCACGCCGGCAGGCGCTACTCGTTTTGTAATATCTCGGTAACCTTGGCTGTTAGCTTTTCCATCACGAACGGCTTGGTGAGCACGTGCATGCCTGGGGCGAGATGTCCGTTTCCAACTGCGGCGTTCTCCGCGTAGCCGGTGATGAAGAGTATCTTCAAGCTGGCGTGGACTTCTCGCGCTGCGTCCGCGAGTTGACGCCCATTCATGCCTCCGGGAAGACCCACGTCGGTGATGAGCAGATCGATCGCTTCGCCGGCATGAAGGACCTGCAGGCCGGTGGCGCCATCTCCCGCTTCGATCGCGCGATAGCCGGAATCGGACAGCACTTCGCAGATCAGCATTCGAATGAGGGGCTCATCGTCCACCACCAAAACCGTGCCGCCGCTACCTTGATGGGCAAGCTCATCAACCATTTGTTCGCCTTCCTCTGCCTTGCCGCTGAGCCAATGACGCGGGAGGTACATCGCCACGGTCGTGCCGTTGCCGACCTCTGTATCAATGCGCACTTGCCCGTTGGACTGGCGGACGAAGCCATAAATCATGGAAAGCCCAAGCCCCGTGCCTTCTCCTGTGGGCTTTGTCGTAAAGAATGGATCGAATGCACGAGCCGCGACGTCTGGAGGCATGCCTGTCCCGGTGTCGCTCACGCTGACCTGGATGTATTGCCCGGGGCGCATATCGCGCTCCTTTGCTATCTTGTCGTCTACCCACTTGTTGGCCGTCTCGATCGTAAGCCGCCCTCCATCCGGCATGGCGTCCTTGGCGTTGATGCAGAGGTTCAGGATTGCATTCTCAAGCTGGTTTGCGTCGCAGATTGTCATCCAGAGACCAATGGCAAGCGCCGTTTGCATTTCGATCGTCGGGCCGATCGTGCGGCGGATCATCTCCTCCATGCCGGTGATCAGATCATTTGCATTGGTGGGCTTGGGATCGAGCGTTTGCCTTCGGGCGAAGGCCAGAAGCCGATGGGTGAGCGCGGCGGCCCTTTTTGCCGCTCCCTGAGCCGACGTGATGTAACGAGGAAGCTCATCGACACGCCCTTGGGCCAAACGTGTTTTCAACAGGTCCAGGCTTCCCGAGATTCCAGTCAGCAAGTTGTTGAAGTCATGCGCGAGACCGCCGGTCAGTTGACCGATCGCCTCCATTTTCTGCGCCTGGAACAACTGCTCTCGGGATTGTTCCAGCTGGCGCTGAATTTCCATTCGTTCTGTTAGGTCCCGTGTGACCTTTGCGAATCCGACAAGCTGGCCACTGTCGTCACGAATGGCGTCAACGATCACGTTCGCCCAGAATTGGGTTCCGTTCTTGCGGACTCTCCACCCTTCAGCTTCATAACGGCCGTCCCTGGCCGCCGCCTCTAAGACTCGTTGCGGCAGGCCAGCCTCGCGATCCTCAGCTGTATAGAAGGTCGAAAAATACTGTCCCAATATCTCAGCGGCGCTATAACCTTTGATGCGTTCGGCCCCGGTGTTCCAGTTCGTGATCTTGCCTTCTGGGTCAAGCATGTAAATGGCGTAGTCTGTCACGCCTTGCACCAGGAGCCGAAAGCGGCGCTCGCCCTCCAAGGCCGCGAGCTGCATCTCACGATTGCGCGTGATATCGCGGGTGACTTTGGCGAAGCCGACGAGCTTCCCGGTCTCGAAAATCGGGTCGATTACCACCATCGCCCAGAACCGCCTGCCATCTTTACGAACGCGCCAGCCTTCGGCGTGAAATCTGCCCTCCTCTGCAGCCTGCTTCAGCGCCACCTCCGGCACTCCCGCGGCCCGATCCTCTTCTGTGTAGAAACGCGAGAAGTGTTCGCCGATGATCTCACCGGCGGTGTATCCCTTGATGCGCTCCGCGCCAGGGTTCCAACTCTGAATCCTCCCGTCGGTATCGAGCATGAATATCGCGTAGTCTACGACACTTTGAACCAGCTGCTCTGCAGCGGTCTGGGAAAGCTTTAGGTTTCTGTGGTCGTTGTTAGGCATCTCACTCAAATCTAGCGCTCTGTGATCACAAAGCCACCTCGCGGCAGACGTCCCAATCAAAATCCCGCGCAGCAGCCGGCTGGCTTCCAGTGCGCGCTTCCTGCAAGGGAGGTTCGCAGCGGTGCAAGGGTTTACGGTCTCCGTGGGGTGCCAGGCAATGGATCGGGAAGCCTGTCGATTTGGACCAGATCATCCAGCATCCGGACGACAGCTTTCGCCGCTTCTGATTTGCACGCATAGTAGCGGCGCGCTCCATCCACCCGCGGCTCCACGATCCCTTGCTCTGTTAGAAGCGCCAGGTGCTGAGACGTGGCTGATGCGGAGAGACCGATGAGCCCGGCCAACGCGCCCACCGTTTTTTCACCGTCAATCAAGTGAACCAGCATCAATAAACGCTTGCCGCTGCCCAGGGTGCTAAGCCAACGGGCAATGTAGGCAGCATCGCTGCGGACGCTCAGACAGGTCGCCGACCGGCGCCGCAACGCCGGGTCCGCCTTAATTTCTGCGAGCCGCTTTCTGACGTAAGACACTAACCGGCGACCATACGAATTCAGTGCAGACGAGCCGCGCACTGGAAAGCCCGCCACCGCGTTAAGGCAGTGACGGGCTCTTTGTTTGTCCGCTCGGTCGAGGGGACGCCCGAGCATTTGCAAAACTTCACTGGCCTCGATCGGTTCCACAAAAAAGCCCGCGACCAGCGGAGCAAAAAGCCCGCCACCTTGAGGTGACGGGCTTTGTTAGCGACCGGCGATGCGCTTTAATCAGTTTGCGCCGCCGAGCTGCTTGGTCATTTTGCAGAAATTGTCATGCGACTTGGCAATGGCCTCGTCTCCGCATTCCTTCATAATCCCCGCGCGGTCTTCTTCCTTCATGGCCATCCAGGCTGCCTTGAATTCCGCCTCGGACTTCATGGTCTTCATGCCGGCATCTGTGAAGAACGGCGACATTTTCGCCGGATCGTCGAGCGCCGAGGTCCCGGTGCTGCCGCCTGCGAGCGCCGAGCCTGTAATCATTGCGAGCGCGATTGCGTCCATAGTGAGCATCTTGATGTTCATGGAACATTCCTCCTGCTGAGGACCGCCCATAGAGCGGCTTGTTCCATCAACTCCGTTCTCGATGAAAAGTTTCGCCCGCGATAACGCGAAAACCAGTTCGACGCGGGCATCTGAAGTGGGCCCGTCCCAATGGCGGAAGAAGCGGGCCCGACCAGGAGCGAATTTCCTTAGCCGCAGCGGAGGGGATTGCTGCACTTCAATAACCAGCCGACGAGTATCAAGTTCCGCTGATGAACAAAAAAGGCCCGCTGCTCTTTGGGGAGAACAGCGGGCAGGTTCTGGAGTCATGCTGGGATCATCCAGCATCGACCAACGAGCGGCGGCAGGGTTGGTTGCGGGAAGCTTGATCCGGCACCGGCCGACACTAGGTACATGCCGTCAGCCCAGCGCAACACGGTCGGCATGTCCTCTTTGCTTCGTATTCTAGAATACGCCGTGCTCATCGCGATCATCGCATCGCACTATGGGTCTTCACCAAGATCGGCGAGACAGTAATGATCTGAGTTCTCCGGACCATTATGCGGTGCGCAGGCCTATGTTTCCAATCAGTCGCCCTACGAGCGAAGCAACCGCAGCGGCCGTCATCCGCGTTATTCCCAAGGCGCCAAGCCCCATCAGCTTCCAGCGTGTCACCTCGGCCGTCACTTCCTTGAACGCTGGTCATGCCGGCAATACGTGCCGCTCGCCCCGGTCCACTTCACCGCCCCGGTCAGGTGCGTGTCGTGGGTCACCGCAGCGATCGGCATCGGGTTGCCGGCGTTGGCGATCGGTTTCTGTTAGGTTCATGACGGCGAAACGACCTCAAAATCAGATGTTGTCAGCCGTTCGTGGCTACGCGCTCGACATGGAAGGCGATGAGCCACGGCCGGCTAGGTGCATTATAGGCCTATTGACCGAGGACGGCGTCGCTTCGTTCGCGCTGAGCAAGGAAGGCGCCAAGATTATGATGCTGGCGCGTCAAACCTTTCTCGACCGAACTGAAGGAGCGAGGGCGCCAAAAAGCCTGCCGGCGGCCGCTAAAAGTCGAACAGGCCAGACGGATCCCGGCCGATCTCCGCAATATTGTCGAGCCCGGTGCGAGTGCCTGATAGCGACGTTGAGAACCAGGGCGTGCCGCCTTCGCGGTGGTCCATTGCTTCAGCGATAACGTCGAACACGCTCGGGACTTCCTCGCTGATCTCAGTGCGGGCAATCCCTTCCTTAGGGGCCGCCTCCGTCGCTCGGTCCGCAAGGACGCCGATCGCCATCGGATCATCGGTAATGGTATCTGGCAGTTGTTCCGCCATCCATCTGTCGAGAAAATTGATACCGCGCGCGCTCATCGAGCGTTAAGCTCGCTCGCCGAATTGAGTATTAGCAACACCTGCTGGGTTGCCTCCTCGAGCCGCAACTCTCTTAGCCGCGCGGTCTTTGCTTCTCTCGGCTGCCTCTCCGCGTCGATCACCAACCTGCTCTCGCGGTCTGCTCTCTTGATCCTTTCGCGATCCACTATGTGCCGGCTCATAACAGCCTCCCTTTGGTCTGATGGGCCAAAAAAGTGCTGATCTGCGAAAATTTTCCCGGCGAAATTTTCGGGTTTCACATCATTCTTTATTGTGATGAAGGCCTAGGGCAAAGCCGACTCGTCAACTTCGGCTTCCATCTGGTCACTGACCGGCCTGGCCTTGACTTCACTATCCAACAGCACGCCGTCGAAGCCCTGCAGCCGACGCGCTCCTTGCCGTCCTTGCGCGCTTGTGCGCCGTACATCCAAGCGTAGTTCGCGCGTTCCTGGTCCTTCTTTGCGACTGCCATGATTGACCTTCAGTGCTATCGCCCGAGCGGCAACTTCGACAGCGAGATCAGTTCAGATTCGTCCCTGACGCCGGCCATGTAGTTTGCGATAATCCGCGATGCGACCGCTTCGTGCGCGACCGACGACCTAGCCTCGGGCTTCAGCCTATCGAAAACCCTGCCGAGAAGCGCCAGTTCCGCCTTGTCGAAAATGCCTACCTCAGGCGCCTTTCGTCGAATCGGCATGATCTTCCTCCTCGAAAGTCTTGGAGCGAAGCTTGCCGTAAATCATCCTCGACGCGCAAGGGCTTCACCCGGCCGGAAGGCCGACGAATGCCCTGGGGCTGGATAAGTCCTTCGGCTCTAGTGTCGGGGGTTCAACAATTTGGCCTCTCGTACGAGCGATGACCAGCTGAGCCCAATAAAGGTGATAAGCTCGATAGCCTGCGCCTCGGTAATGCCGGTTTCCGCTACGAGGCGTTGCACTACGGCCATATTTTGCACCGCGCTTGGCGATGTCGCTACGATTTGAATCATGTTGGATGTTACCTTCCGACTGACCCAACGGCAGGGACAGGGAATAGTTCCGGCGCTGCCGGCGGCGTGCATTAACCACCTCGGTCGATATAATGTACCCCGAAGCAGGTACTGAACGTTGTGCCTATATGGAAAATCACCAGCACAGATTCTACTGCCACCACGAAGGCAAGGGCACTTGGGCCGTGTGGGACTGCGTCACCAACGCACCTGCAAGGTTAGGTGGCGGGGATCTCTTGGGGTGCACTGAGCAAAGAGCCGAAGCCGCCGAGCGCGTGCTAACCACGATTTACGACGCCGGTTTGGATGCCATCGCCATGCGGCTCTCCGGAATTGTGCGGCTCCAAATCTAGCTTTTCTCTTCCATCGGCTCTGTCGGCGCTGGCTTCGCAGTCGTCTTTGTCTCAGCCGCCTTTAAAGTTCCGTCTGAAATATGGGTCGCCGCCGCCAACGGAGAGCTGGCCCTGCGTGATCGGCTTGGCGACGATTTCAGCCGCGCGCGTGCCCACGGCGTCTTCGTACCTTTAAGTCCCATCGGATCCGACAGCAGTCTCGACTGTTGCGTTCATATTTCATGGGCCAATACAAGGTAGATGGCGGGGATTAACATCAACCAGGCGCCGATTCCCAGTATCACCCAAATAGCCGTGCGCTCGGTCTGCCTGATAAGATCGCTAATGTTTTCCTCGTCACTCAAAGATACGGCGTCTTGCCACCAAGGCTCAGGCGCATGATTGTCATTCGCAGGTTCGTTAGCGTCGCCACCCCCATTCGATTTCTGGGCCGACGCCAATTGAGAAATAGAGGACCGGCCAGACCAACTTAGCAGCCTGCGGGTCCTATCAGCACAGGAAGGGCCGTAGCTGTGCCGATCCATGAGATGTCAAAGCATAACGCCCATCACCAGAAAGGTGACGGCTGTCGCGAAAATGGGTGCTAGCAACCAGCGTGCCTGACCAACACTTTTATCCATTCACTTTCTCCGCATTTAGATAAGCAACAACCTGCGCTCTGAGCCGTTCCGCCTAGTCTCGATAGGTAAGACTTTTGCGTTTTGCGAACAGACTTTGGTCTTCGCCGAGATCAGACTGAAGTCCCGGCAGAGGAACGTTTGGCCCATCGACTTGTTTGGATCGCTGGCGCACAGCGGCCCCAGCTGTCGCCAGTTCACAAGAGGAGAAAATGTATGAGAATGCACCTAACCAGCGCCGCTGCGGCGCTCGTTCTGTTTGCCGGCGTCAGCGCAGTGGCGGCCCAAGATGTTATCATTACACCTGAGCAGGACACCGTCGTGCGCGAATACGTGAAGAAGCAGCCTCTCGCTTCAGTCAAGATTCCGGGAGTGGAGCTGAACGTCGGCACGGCTCTGCCGGACACGGTCGAACTCCACGAGGTTCCAAACGTAAAATACCGTTATGTGGTGGTCGACAAACACACAGTTCTTGTCGACCCGGGCACCCGCAAGATTGTCAAGGTCTACGACTAAACCCGAACGAAAGCACGCCCCGCCGCCAACCGTTGCGGCGGGGCAGATCACCAACCGGACAAATGAAGATGCAGAACCCAGAGGTCGAAACGACTGAATCCCTGGTCGCGCGCGTGGCCGATCTCCAGGCGAGAATGCGGGCAGCGCGTATAACCGACGCCGAACTTAAGACCTTTCAAAAGGTCGCGGCCATCATGGACGTCGGTCACGGTCAGATTGCTGGCGACGACTTGATCGCTGCGTCTTTTCTCTCCGAAAGTGCTGATCAATGAGCAGGATGGAGTAACAATCACAAAGCCAAACGACCTGGCCCACCGATGCCCGGCAAGCGTCACGGTGCCCCGGTACCTGACGAGCGCGACCATTCTATCCGTCAGGGCAGATGGTTGACCAGTGCGACCCATGACCAAGAGGTGAGAGAAGTCGGATCGGCGCTCTGGCAAGCGGGTGAAGCGACTATCTCTTTCTGGCGACGACTATGAAATTCTGAGCAAAGCGGGCAAGGATACCGGCTATCCTACTTATCGTCTCAACTGGCCCGACCAACGTTTCACAAAGCCTTGGCAGCAGCCATCCGGGCCGTGGCAAAAACCCATAGCCGATGACCCTTTGGACGACGAAGCCGTTGGAAACGAGCATCTGGCAATATGCTTCAATGCTCAACGTACTCCGCACGACGCGCCCCTGACATCTGTTCAGAAATCGGCAGACCAGCCCCATTGGCGAGGTTGCGTTCATGTGAATGTTCGAGATCAGCAACCCGCCGTGGTTCAAATGCTCATGAATAGCCGACAATGCGTCCCGCCTAAGAGTGTCTTCAGCGTTCAAGAAGAATCGAAAGGCTGTAACCACATCGAATCTTCTAGAAAGGGGGGGCAACCGTCAGATCGGCTTTCACCAGCTTGACGCTGCCCGGAACCCGGGCGCAAGCAAGCATGGATTGAGACACGTCGACGCCAACGACCTCACCAAACAATGGAGCCGCAACAGTTATCACGCGGCCTGTGCCGGAGGCGAAGTCGAGGCAACTGCGACCCGCCCCGCCAAGAGGTCTAAGAATGCTTTCAACCAAGGGGCGTTCGACACGCAACCATAAGGCAGCGTAGTAGCCGGAACAGAAGGTTTTGGTGTAGTCGGTGCCGTAGTCTGGAGTCTGGTGGCTCGATCGGTAATCGCTATAAGCGCTCGCCTCGAATGACCGCCTGGCCAACACATCACTGTGAGAACCGCCCATGACAACAGCCTCCATGCTGGAGCCTGCCAGTAAGACTCACTCCTCCTGATCAATCTTCATGCGTTCACATGACAGGCCGCATAAGCAGCCGGGGCAGAATTTCGAAGTCCTCCAGCGATTCGAGAGAAGCCAGAGCCCCCTGCATGGTCTTCGCAATGTGCCGGAAGATGCGCCAGATGGCTCGATCGGAAGTTAGGGCATGCCGCCCCCATGATGAACGATGGCTTCCAGCACGGTCTCGTACACGCTGCCCGTCTCTTCTTCGATTTCCGTGCTGCTGATCTCCCTAGCTTTCGCGTCCGCGAAAAGCTTTTCGATCGCCTCGGCGACGGATATCACGTCGGCGCTCGCGATGTCCCACAGGTTATCGCTTATCCATTCATGCAGGAAGTTGGCGCCGCGCGTGCTCATCAGAGCAAGAAGCCCAGGATAGAAATTAGGTTCCGCTAATACTTGACGGTCGTAGGAGGCGCCCCAGAATCAGGGAATGGCGCAGGACAGCATCAAAGTCGGCGACGAGGTGGCCATTATGGCGACCGTCATCAAGCGGGTGACGGGAGACCGGGTGAGCGTTTCGATCCCAAGTTACAATTTCCCTTACTCAATCTTCGACCCGACAACGAAGGTTGTGAAGGGACAGCAAATCGAACTGATCGGCGACGTTGCCCGGATCGATGAAGGCAAGGTGACGGTAACATTGGAAACGATGGTCACGGTCGATCTCGACAGGGTGCGCCCGGTTCAAAGCTACGTACCGCCGAAGCGAAAAAGGGCACTGATCGATCAACCGGATTGAAACGAGATGACGAAGCTCTCAGACCTAGGGCCGCCCATCCCTCGCAAGGGCCTTACCGAAGCGCCTGCGCGGGAAGAGGACAATTTCTACCCTTGCCCCTATTGTGGCCAGATAGTCGAACAGCGCGATCTGCGCCAGGTAATGTGGCACGAAGGCCCGGGCCACGAGCCGCTAAAGCCGGATGACGGCGCAACAATCCTGATGTTCGGGCGTAATTTCGTGACTCAGCTTGGGGGGATGACGACAATCACTGAAGGGGTAGAAACTGCCGTAACTTTCGAAATACATCCGCGCTTCACCAGCGTAGGCTTTTCATATGACTTTTTCATGTGGTGTCCTCGCTTTTCCCTCGATGCAAAATGTTTTCGAGGCCGCCATTTTTTTCAATCCGGCTCGCCTCGGCCGATGACGGCCCGCCGCCACTGGAACGCCCGCCACCGCGTGAAGCGGTGACGGGCTGTCCGGTCGAAAACTTGCTTGGAGTGCCCGGCCGGACGAAGCACAATCTGCTGTTTTGCTGATGGCTCCCGGATGGATGGCCCGCGCCACTCGGGGGAGCGCGGGCCGACCAAGATTTGGGTCTTTGGTCAGCGGCCGCCCGCTGGAGACGCCCGCCTCTAGTCAAACAAGCGGTAAACACCGAGGTTCCACCTCACGACGAAAAAGCCCGACACCTTTCGGCAGCGGGCTTGCGCGGTCAGTCGCCTCAATGGCGCGCGATTAGCAGACACTGCTGCCGCAAATCTCGGTCATAGCTCTGCAAGGACATAAGCGCAGCGCTTCTTCATGCGAGCAACGTGGGTGTTCGACGTCTGGGCGACAACGGCTGGCAGGCGGGAATTACTGGTGTTTGCCGGATTGGACGGATCCCCTGGATCGACACCAGGGTCAACTCCTAAGCCAGCACCAGTCGCTCCCCCGACTCTAGCACCTAGACCGGCATTCACGCCGTTCGTGCCACCAATGTTGGCTCCGGCGTCCGCGCTGACGCCGCTGGCTCCGCCAACGGAAGCGCCAGGTCCGGCACCGGCGCCGTTCGACCCGCCCACATTTGCGCCGGCACCAGCATTGACAACGCCGCTGCCGCCGACGGAAGCACCGACACCTGCATTATGCCACAGCCTCCGCCAATCGAAGCGCCGGCGCCCGCGTTGATACCGCCGCCACCACCACCAACTGATGCACCTGCTCCGGCGCCAATGCCCATTGTGTAAGCCGGAAAAGACAATCCAACACACCGCCGGCCAAAGTCTTGGCTAGACTTTTATTGAAGAAATACATGCGATTCTCCTTGTTGCCTAACCGTCGGCAAAGACTGCGTAGGAGCAACTTGCGAGAGGCCTGTTAGACCGATCTTGTAGGACCTTATCCACGGAGATGGCTTGCAAGGCGTTACTGAAACGGAATCAATTTGAACCAACTGAGGAAAGGTCCGCCACGCTATGTCCAAGCCGTAGAATATCAGGTTCTACGCAAAAAAGCCCGCTGTCCTTGGCGAGAGCAGCCGGCAAGTTTGGAAGTGCGCTGTGATCACCAGCGTCGATCAACGAGCCGCGGCGAGGTTGGTTGCGGGAATATTGATCCCACACCGGCCGACCTTAGGTACCTGCCGTCATCCAGCGGAAAGCAGTCGGTATGTCCTCTTTGTTTCGTATTTTGGAATACGCCCTGCTCATCGCGATCATCGCATTCGCGCTATGGGTATTCACCAAGATTGGCGAGACAGTAATGATCTGATTCTTAGGGCTATTCCCCATTCGAAACGCAGGCCTATGTCTCCCGGCAGTAGCGTTCAGGCAAACTCATTCATGCCCAATCCACGTCTTCTAATCGAGTACGCAGCAATCGCTGCGATGATCGCGCTGGCAATATGGTTTGCCCTTCATTATTGGCGGCCTGAACAGTTGATGTGAGGCGCTAGCGGGTGACGAGCGAGGCAACCGCAGCGGCCGCCATCCCTGCTACCCCCAAAGCGCCAAAGCCATGACCTTCCAGGACGTCAACTCGGGCCGCGATCGGTTCCACAAAAAGCCCGCGATCATACGCAGGAGCAAAAAGCCCGCCACCTTTCGGCAGCGGCATAGCCAAGAGCGAGATGCACTCACTGTGGCTGCGCCTGCTTCCGTCGCAACCCTTCAATCTCCCGCTTCATGTCCTAAGTAACATCGCGCGTGCCGCAGACCGCACCGAGGTTGTTGACACCTGCGCTACGAGAGGCGTAAGTCGCGGTTCGCACCCCGCGTCCAGGGCGCGCTTTTACCCGACGAGGTACAGAAAATGGACGACAAATATTCCGATGCTCGTGAACACTTCTTCGCTGCGATCCGAGCGCTGGCAGCTTCCGACGATAGCATTCAGGCCAGGCTGATCGAGGCGAATGGGAACATCCTGAATGTCACGATCGACGAATTCAACGGCGACCGCGAACTCAAAATCAAATTTGCAAGATTGCTGGACCTTTTAGCTATCGATCAGGATGATTTGGAAACGGTCGCTATTGAGAACGCGGCGCACATGACCGACTTCGAAGCCGTGAAAGTCGCCGATCTGATCTGCGATTTCTATTATGAAATCACATAACCGCGATGCGTTGGCTAACCGCCACGCAGCACGCGGCAGATGTCATGCCAATAGGCGGTAATCAGCGACGCCAGCGCCGCCGGTGCCACGCCCGTTACACCCAAGGCACCAAGCCCCATGAGCTTCCAGCGCGTCACCTCCGATGTGACTTGCTTGACGCTGGTCATGTCGGCATTGAGCCTGCTGACCGCGCTTTCCGTGGCGCTGACGCGCTCCACCAGCTCGTCGGTCTTCTGATGCATCTTCGCCCGGCTGGCGGCGGCGCACTGTTCGGATTGCTCGTAGCTTAGGGCGGCGCGGGAATCGCTGTCCTTGATGTCGCGACGGATCTCAGTGATGTCGCGTTGCATGTTCTGCGTCGCCTCAAGGAGACCGCCGATCATCATTTCGAGGCTTCTGTTGGATCGTCCCGGCATGTCCCGCCCCTTCGTTGCGCTATTTCAGTTCGGCACGGCGCGCGGCGCTGGCCTTGGTTTGCAGATCACATCGGCCATTGCCCTGTGACGCCCGAAGTCGAACACGCCGCCAGCGTCAATGCACTCGTCAGAGATATGCGAGCGTCGATGCCCTTGTGAATCGCATCCTGATTTCCTCTCTCGATTTTGGCGCGGACCTCGTCGGCGCCTTTGTGCTTGATGAATTCGTAAACCCCGAGCGCAGCGCCCGAGGCGACAAGGGCGATGGCCGCCCAACCGATGACGCCGCCGACCAGGCGCGCCTAGCTGGTCGCCAAGGAGCGATTACCAAACTCGTTGGCCGAGCCACCAACAGTATGCAATCGCAATGGTGATGGCCGAGGAGAGGATGTGGAACGATTTTCGCCACCACCAGGAACCGCTTGAAGCTGGCGAAGTTCACATCTCTGACACAACAGGAGTGATTCACCGTGAACACCTTAAATACAGACGATCTCTCGGGATCAGGAAATGCCAACGAGAACGAATGGCAGGGCAATTCGGCGACTGAACGTGGCGCGGCCACCAAGGAAGCAATCGGCAATTTGAAAACGAGTGCCGCCGAAACCTCGTCGCATCTGAAAAGTGCCGCCGCGTCGGTGTCAAGCGACGCCAAAGACTACGCTGGAACTGTCGCGTCGGGTGCCGCCGATGCCTTCAAGGACGCTGTCGAGGCCAACAAGACCGCAGGTGCCGATGCGATCGCCAACATCGCCCATTCCGTGAAAGACGCGGCCGATGGCATCGAAAAGCAGTCGCCTCGGATCGCAGGTATGGTGCGCAACGCAGCCGAAGGCGTCGAGCGCGTCTCAAGCGATATCAGAGATCGCAATGTGGGCGAGTTGCTCGATGCCGTCACCAAGTTCGCGCAGCGCCAGCCAGCCGCCTTTTTTGGCGTTGGCATACTCGCCGGCGTGGTCCTAACGCGGTTCATGCGAAGCTCTGATAGATCCTGAAAAGGGCCACTCAAATGGATGATGGTACGCATCACCGGCCGTTCGGGAGCGTGCTCGGTGACGCGATAGGTCAATTCGCTTCATTGATGCGACTTGATCTTCGCCTGCTCGAGGCAGAAATGCGAGCCAAGACCACACCGATCGTGTCATCGGGCGCATGTGGCGTGGCGGCTGCGCTTTTCTTCGTTCTGGCTGGGTTCGCGCTGGTTGAGTTCCTTATTCTTGCGATGATCCATTTCGGGGTCGACGCGATGTTCGCATGTCTCACCGCCGGTGCCGTTCTAATCGGCGCAGGAATGCTGTCCCTATATCTGGCCAAGCGCGCGCTGGTCGGATGGACCATTACCCCTGTTGAGACCGTAAACCAGGTGCGGATAGACCTCGCGGCCTTAAAGCAGGGGATAAGGTATGGCTCAACCCAGCAATGAAATTCGTGACATCTTGGTCCAAAGTCGCGCTGGAAGGCAGGCTCTGTTTGGTCCGGTAAGCGAGTTGAGCCGCAGGCTCCAACCCAGACATTTGGTGCAAGTCTCTACAGACTGCGCCAGACGACAATTCGCAGGGGCAATCGATCGCGTCTCAGGCGCGATCAAGGAAAATGGCGGCACTGCGGCGGCGGTGGCCTTGGGCGCCCTCGTTGTCTTCGATGCCGGAAGGAGAAGTGTGGACGGCAATGCCGGTGGCGACGACGGTGGCACCGACTTCGAAACATTTGCACGCGGAGGGAATTCCGATTCAAGGCCCGGCCGTCACGTTGCGGCAGCGCGCCGCGAGGTGACAGCACTCGATCGAGCGAAGGTAATTGCCGGCTCTGCCATGGCGCTTTCGCTCGGGCACGTCATCGGGCGAGCTTTTCGGACTACGGCCAAAGAACGCGCCCTATTCGGCGCCGCTGGAGACACAGTTCGCGACACGGCCGCCAAATTTGTCCATGAACACAAGCGCGGCGCCAAACTGGCCGCTGCGGAGGCTTTCGGCTTCGCACGATACGGCGCCACGCTCTTGGCAATCCTAGCGGTGGCCAGCGATCATTTCGTGCGAAGCGACGATATTAGAAGTCCGCCTAGCAGTTGCTCGGACTGAAGATTGTGCGGCCGACTCGTTTCCTAGCGGATACTGATCTTGGAGGAAGTGGTGTGGACAAGCGTAGAAAGCAAGGGACAGATTACCATCTGTGGATGGCGACGCATTCCCCCCATCAGAAAGCCAACATCTGCGCTCAAATAAACAATTCTTATGAATTTGGCAAAATTGGGCGAAAAATTTCTTATTAACCTTCGCACCTCACTTTTACCTTCGCACCTAAACTATATAAATAAAGACTATAATGCCTATTGTAACCGGAATTGGCAGATCATCCCCGCGTTGTCGCGGCATTGCAGCGTCATTCGTTAGCGGAGCCTGGCGACACCCCAAAGCACGCTAGTCTACTAGAGGCGCTGCAAGACTTCACTGGCTGCAGATTACGGTGTTTTCCTCTGCAAGGGCGGTCATCGGCCCCGGAAATATTCGGTGCCCGCGCGGCATTGCAGAGAGGCGCTCCGAGGATCAATCTCGCGGCAATCTGCTTTCACCTGAGCACTTAAGATAAGACGCCAGTTAGCTTTGGGGCGTTTCTACGGCATTTGGTCGTCTATGGCGAACCGCTCCATCTGAAGAGTGACCGCAGGGCGCAAGATCCGGCTCATTGCTTGCAGCATCGCAATCTCATTGCGTTGTTATCTTGCGGCCATTTGCGCGCTGACGCCTTCACAAGAGGCCGAATGGCGCATCCAGCTCCTAACAGAATTCTGGCGTCTCGGATGGATAGGGCGAGTGAGTGCGCAACGATTCACGCGGACGAAGGCGCTGCAACTCGATTACCTTCTGAGGCCGAAGAAACTCAGAACTGCGAGGACAACCACGACTAGCCCCACAATGTAGATTATGCTGTTCATTGACTACTCCTAAAACCAGATCAAGCGGCCTGGGCTGCCCTAGTGAACATTTAGACCCGCCTAATGTTCCATCTCGCTTCTCGAATTCCGATTAATTCCGCGCGGCTGGCCGCTACATGTCGACGTAAGACTGGCTCCCTGTCGAGCCGCGCTGAAAGATGATCAAGAGCAATCGACTTTTTATTGCTGGCCTTTCTTGAGCATTCGGGCTTCGCGCATCAGCGACGAATGATCGTAGCGGACCATCAAAATCAATTCCGGCACCTGTTTCTCAGAAATACCTGTCTCCCGTGCGACCCACAATTCGGCTTTCGGATCCAATGTCTTTGGGTTCTCAGGTTTCGATAAGCGTTCGAAACAGCTTAGCGTTCCGCTCGGATACGAAAACCACTCACGGCCAGCACCGTAGGCGTCGTGCGGTTGAGTCGCGGTGCTCAGCTTCTCGATTGGGCGCGAACCCAGAATGTTTAGCGATCGAGACGGATGTAATCCCTGCACGATCGCCGTCAACCAAAACGATCTCGGTATCGATGTCGTGCGGTAGGCGCGGGGACCGGGCTATGGACTTCGCTTTCAAGGGATTGTTAGCATGGAGGTGCCAATCGCCATCAATAGTGCTGGTATCGAAATGCCTCGCGCGGCCCGCGTCTCTTTGGACCGACCAAGCCATTCTAACGACATCTTAAACAAGTCAGCTCGCCGCTGCGGAGCGTTTGAAGACGATGGTGACTTTTGTCCCTTCGATCGCGCTGGATTTGACTTCGAATTGCGCTTTGGCGTTCTCGGTCAAGGAGCGCGCGATCAGCGCGCCGAGCTTGCCGGGTTTCGGCCATGTCTCGCCCTCCGGCAATCCAACCCCGTCATCGGCAATCGTGATGCGGCATCCGTCGCCGTCGACGACGCTGTGGAGCGTTATCGTGCCGCCTTCCCGTCCCCTGAAGCCATGTTTGAGCGCATTGGTCAGCAGTTCGTTCACAACCAGTCCAGTCGGCATAGCGACGTTGATCGAAACGGGATAGGTATCCACCTTCATATCCAGGCGGATGCCTTCGACCGCGTGTGAAGCCATTACCGCGGATGCTATCTGGCTAAGATAGACACCGAGATCGACCTCATCTTTCTGGTCGTCGTCATTCGACAGCGCCTGGTAGAGTATTGCAAGAGCGTCGACACGTCCGGCCAGCCTCTCGAATCGTTTCTGATCGGGCTCCGCCGCGTTGCGTGTCTCCAGCCTGATGAGTGCGGTAATCATCTGGAGATTGTTTTTCACCCGATGCTGCAGTTCCCGCAGCAGCGTATCCTTTTCCCGAACACGCTCTTCGACTGAGGGCGTCTCTTCGCCGTGAACGGATACGTCCACCAAGGCAACCAGTCGAAAGCAAGTCTTGCCGTCGTCGTCTACTATCAAATTGGAATAGGCATCAACGATTGCCGGTGCGTCGACACCGCGCTCCAGGCGGAAAGTGCCCACGAAATCCGATTCGTTGACAACGCTCTCAGCCAGCGCCTTGTCCTTCTGTTCACGAATACCGATACCGGAAAGCGCGGCCCAGTTTCTTCGTGCCAGGCTGGCGGCCGTCAGGCCACAAAGTTTTTCGAATTCCGGATTGGCATAGACGACGCGCTCGGTTTTGATCAGGTCCGAAACGGCAATCGCGATGGGTATCTGGTCGAGAAATCTCTTGAACTGTTCGCTCTCCAGCGCGGTGGCGAGTTCGGGGGTATCGAGCAACTGCTCGACCGCCCCAGGCTTCCCTGGATCCGATGTCATTTTTGCGCCTACACTGTAAAGAACGCCAATCAGTATCAGCGATAGGGCGGATAGGCCACCGCCGAAGCGGCATCACTTTTTCTTGCACAGGTCAATAGGCGGGGACCAGCCTTGTGTCTCGTAGGGGCAAGGCCATGGTGAACTGCAGGCCCTCAGTATGATAGTTCAACTCAACCTTGGCTTGGCACTGCACAGCGACGACTTTCTCTAGCAGTGTCGTACCGAAACCGCGCCGTCGTGGCTTCTCGACCTTTGGTCCGCCTTTTTCGAGCCAATCCAGATTGAGGACTCGTTCGTCGCGCGAACTGTCCACTGACCACCTGACTTCGAGACGGCCGTGCGAGCGGGACAACGCGCCATATTTGGAGGAATTGGACGCGAGTTCGTGAAAGGCCATTCCGATCGGGATCGCGATATCGGCGACTAGCGCTACGTACGGCCCTTCGAGCACTACACGTGACTTATCGCTCGTGTCATAGTGGCGCAGTTCCGACTCCAGCAGCTTGTGCAAGGAAGCCATCTGCCAATAGTCATCGGTGAGCATCGAGTGCGTGTCGGCGAGAGAGACGATCCTGGCTGAGAAATCGCGGACGAAATCATCCACGTTACCACTCGACTTGGCCGTCGCCCCCATCATCGCCCGGACATTTGCGAGCGTGTTTTTGACACGATGATGCAACTCCCTGATCAGCAGTTTCTGTCGGTCTGCGACCTCTTGCTTCTGTTCAATGTAGGATTTTACCTCAAGCTGACGGGCGCGGGCACGCAGAGCGGACCGGACCGAATTTGAAAGACTCGACGCTAGGAAGGGCCTTTCGAGAACGATCAGATAGCGGTCCAGAAAGGCCAGGCGATTGTCGACTTCCGTTCCGCGCATCGTGAGCAACACGATCGGAAAATCCGACCACGCCGGTTGATGATTGAGCCAGGATGCGAACCGATTTCGATCAGAACTGATCAAGGCCTCTTCCGTTACCAAAAGACAATGTGCTTGGTCCAGCAGTGGAACTGCTTCCTCGAGCGTGTCGCAGATCTGAGACTTGATCCCGTTGTCCGCGAGGATAGATGACGCGACCTTAGCGTCGCGCCCGACCGGCGCGAGCACCAGAACACTGCGGTCTGAAAGCATCACGAGGCCTTGTCTTGTAGCAGGTTGCCTCGCCTTCCCTCGTAGGTGGGCACGCCAGTCAGGATCCCTCGGAACTCCTCCAAAGGTTCGCCGACAGCCAGGCCGTCTGCACTTATCTTGAATTCGCGAATGGTGTCCTCGTGCGGCCCGACGCGTTTCTTGACGACGGAAATAGCCCGTCTCAAACGGCCGCCGCTTTCGAAGAAGCGCAGCAGCATTATGGAATCGCAGAGATAGGTCATGTCGACAGGGGCGGACATTTGCCCTATCAGACCATGATTGGCCAACAAGAGGATGGTCACAACGCCCTTGTGATTGAGATATGTCAGGATCTCGTGCATCTGCAGCACAAGGTGCTGCTCCTCCGACATGGCATTGAGATAGCCGGTCAGGCTGTCGATGACGACGATCCGTGCATTTGAGCGCTCGACAGCGGACTGGATGCGCGATGACAATTCACCAGGCGACAATTCCGCCGGATCGATCTGTTCCA
Organism: Mesorhizobium sp. GW821-FHT07A06; assembly: GCF_059419085.1. Taxonomy (NCBI): domain Bacteria; kingdom Pseudomonadati; phylum Pseudomonadota; class Alphaproteobacteria; order Hyphomicrobiales; family Phyllobacteriaceae; genus Mesorhizobium; species Mesorhizobium sp. GW821-FHT07A06. The sequence continues at coordinate 166,573 of NZ_JBWKRC010000013.1, read as the reverse complement.
GGATCAAGCCGCCGTTAGCGGAGAACGGCCCCAAATCCATCCCCAGGCCTGAAGCGCGCGCCAGGAAAATCCGCTTGGTTTCATCGAACAAAAGCACCAGCACATGTTCGCCGCGCTTGAGAGCCGCATGGCAATAGCTGCACGCTATGGTCGACTTGCCGACGCCAGAAGGTCCCATCAGGAGAGTGCTGGTGCCGCGATCAAGACCACCACCCACAAGCGCGTCAATAGAACCGTTACCGGTTGCCGGCGCTCCGTGCTCCGCCATCTCATGTTCGGAGGCAACCAAGCGAGGAAAGACCACCACGCCGCCCGGCCGAATGACGAAGTCGTGGAAGCCGCCGCGAATTTGGACGCCGCGCATTTTAATGATGCGTAGTCGCCGCCGCTCGCCGCCGTAGATCGGCGATAGCTGTTCCATCCGGATAACGCCATGACTGATCGAATGGAGGTTTAGATCGTCATGTTCAGCGGTGAGATCGTCAAGCAGAAGCACCGTTGCATTGTTGAGCAGGAAAAAGCTTTTCAAAGCCAGGACCTGCCGCCGATAGCGTAACGAACCCTGTGACAAGAGGCGAATTTCCGACAGAGAATCGAACACCACGCGGTCCGGCTTCATCCGCTCGATCTCGGCGAGCGCGGCCCGCACGGTCTCACCGAGCTCAAGATCGGACGAGTGCACCAAGGTCTGTAACTGCGACGGATCAAGGCTTAATTCGGGGGGGACCAGTTCGAGGATTTCGATACCGTCAAGAGAAAATCCATGCCGTTCCGCGACCGAATGCAGTTCACGCTTGCTTTCGGACAGGGTTATATAGAGGCATTTCTCGCCTTCCGCCGCGCCTTGGATTAGAAACTGCAGCCCAAGTGTGGTCTTACCTGAACCAGGCCTGCCTTCTACAAGATGTGAGCGAAATTTCGCATATCCGCCTCGCAGGACGTAGTCGAGGCCTTTTACGCCAGACGGTATTGGTGAAGCGTCGTTTTTATCCACGTTGCCCCGCTTGCTTTATCGTGAGCAGCTAAACGGATTGCATTTTCGATGGTTCCCTCAATGCGCACTTTGGATGCAATACCATCCGATCGGCGAGAAGCATTCCCCAAAATTGGCGACAAATTGCTAAAGCTGGGGTTTGATCGGGAGGTGTCTGACCGGGGCGGCCAGGATACGGCGGATCAACGTTGCCTCGGCTTGGCGAGCGTAGGTTCGCGGTCCGCAACCGTGCCAATGTATAACCTCATTCTTTAGCTCGAGTCGGTGGCTCGCTTCCGGCGCTATCTCCGATTTGAACCGGTCCCGCAGTTCCGCGACCAACTTCTCGTTTTCAAAAAGCACTCCCATTTCCGAATTTAACGATAGGACCGAAGTTGAAGCATGCGACGAAGATGACGCGGTCGTCTACACTGAATGCTTTGGTATGCTGACGCCTTTAGACCCACAGAGATTTTTGCGTGCCGGCGAAAGGGTTGGAGCTCGAAGAGCTGCACGCCCCTTTATCAACAAGCGCTTGCGATAGTTGGCGTAGGCCCCGTGGACGGCCGCGACATCGGTCGCGGCCAAGGATCTTGTTAAAACAACGAGCTGCACCCGACCGTCGACGAGTTCGCCAAGCATTCTTGAGCCCCTCTTGCCTGGGATGAAATACGGGGACACGATTTCGATACACTTGCGCGCCGACTGGGAGCAACTCCTTCATCAGCCAACCGCACGGTCTCCAGCCTCAAACCTTTTCCGAAGAGTCTGAGATCACGCGCGCGTTGTCTACCGTACGCTACGCCCAGCGGCTATAAACTCGGCGATGGAGCCCTTGTCGCCGATACCGCTCAAAAGTGTCGACTCGGTTTTATCGTCGCTTCCCGCAAAATAACGGGTATGCGCGATGGCGCGGTCGAATGGAGTTCTTCCATAGGCCTCGCGTCCTGGCAAAACCGAATGCCGTCGACCCACTTCTTATCTTGCCGAAGTTCACCAGGGCGGTACAACGCACGCCTCGATCGATGTCAACAATGTTCGAAACGACCCTCCTGCCCATCATCGTCTGGAATGGTGGTCGCGTAGTATGGATATCAGAGCCTCCCTAGCAGGATGGGGAACCGAGCTACCGACGCTGCGTTCCTGACCATATGGACGAGTTCATCGAGCGATTTGGGCAAACGACTTGGCTACCCTTTTCCGTAATTTCGGCCAGGGTTTTGCTTGCAGCGCTCCTCGGAGCGGCTGTCGGCGCCGAACGGGAATGGCGTAATCGGCCTGCCGGAATGCGGACCCATATTCTAGTCTGCGTTGCGACGGCAGTGATCGCTATCTTGGCAGTCGAGATCACCCACCTCCATGTATTTGACGGCCAGGAGGTAGCAATTGATCCCCTTCGCTTGATTGAAGCCACTACCGCAGGAGTGGCGTTTCTGGCTGCCGGCATCATTTTCTTCTCGAAGGGAGAAGTTCAGGGGCTTACCACTGGCGCCGGCATGTGGCTGGCCGGAGCCATAGGTTTAGCGGTGGGACTCGGGTTCTGGCAGATCGCGTCGCTAGCTACGTTACTCGCCCTGATCGTGTTGGGGCTTCTGCAACTAGTCCAAGTGGGCAAAAAGGATTGAAAGGGCGACTCTTTGTCGGGGGCGGGCTCGAAGTCGCTTGTCCCGTCCACAGGTCGCAATCTGCCGTATTCCTTCATCCCAAATTCACTCGCGGCGCCCGACCGCCGGGACCATACACGCTGCTTACGGTATCCGCCGCCGGGAAGCCGTATTTGCGCTTACTTCGCGGCGGTCTCCTTGCCGACCTCACCAACGCGTGGGACGGCACCTCGGGCTGTGCACGCGCTTCATGCGCGTTTTTGGGCCGAACATTACGACATCGCTCGGTGTCAGAGGGGTTGAGGGGGCCAGACCGGGCCTGCCGCGGTGGCGTTCACGCGAATTCCCTTGTCCATCAGATTGCCCGACAGCGCTCTCGTAACGGCGTGGATTCCGCCCTTCGTCATCGAGTAATCGACCAACCCCCCTATCCCGGTGATCGATCCGGATTGACGATTACGGAGCCCGGCTTCCTGGCCCGACCATTCCTGCCCATTTGGCCACCCCTTGAACGGCGGGTCGTATAACACGGCTGGTTTGATCTCTGCTCCATTGCCGGATTTTGGATGGTGCTGTTCAGGAAGGGTCGGTGTCGGGTATTTCCGGGCCCCCGCCTCGCCAGTGCAACCAAAACCAAGTTGGGCCGTTTTCACCGGTTCAATATTTTGGGGGGATTTCTTGGAACCATCCAATGAGGGCAAGGCGAGCGCCGTGTTTCGCAGCGCCGGAGAAATGGCTGAACGTATCGGCACGTTTGGCTGGAGCGCCACTTCTATTGGACCGGTCTCTTCGTGGCCAACCGAGCTCAAGACACTCGTTGATCTACTTTTAGGCTCCGCGCAGCCCATGTTCGTCGTCTGGGGCCAGGATCGCATCTGGCTCTACAATGATGCCTTCATCCCAATCCTTGGCCGCAAGCATCCTATGGCTCTCGGCCTGCCCAGCCAACAGGTGTGGGCGGAGGCGTGGCAGACGATCGGCCCGATGTTTGATCGAGTTTACCAGGGCCAGTCCGTCCACATGGATGAGCTCGAGGTCAGGATCGACAAGCTTGGCTCGCCGGAAGAAACACATTTTACATTCTCCTACAACCCGATCACGGAGGCGGGAACCGGGGCCGTCGGCGGACTGTTTGGGGTGTGCACGGACACCACGGCTCGATTTCTAGCCGAAAAACGCGAGCGCCTTGCCGCTGAGCGTCATATCCACCTGTTCGAACAGGCCCCTGGTTTCATAATTATCATGCGCGGGTTCGACCATGTGGTCGAATTCGTGAACGACGCCCATCGCCAGGTGTTCAACAGCGGTGACTGGCTCTCGAAGCCCATACGGGATGCCTTTCCTAGCCTTGAGGGACAAGGTTTCTTTGAACGCCTCGATGATGTCTTCAGAAGCGGTACGACGTTTGAAGCGCAGGGGGTTCCGGCACGATTTCGCCGATCGGCGAATAGCCCCGAAGAAACACGCTACCTGACCTTTATCTGCGCCCCTCTCTACGACGGCGAGAATATAATCACAGGAATATTCTGCGAAGGGTTTGACGTCACGGACACATTTCGTGCGAGAAAACGCAGTGCCGCCCTCGCCGAACTTGGGGACATTGTCCGCCTGGTCGAAGACCCTGACGAACTGGCTTACGCTGCTGCCGAAATCATTGGGCGCGAGCTGGAGGTGAGCCGGGCCGGATATGGCACGATCGATCTGGCGAACGAAACCATCTCCATCGAACGCGACTGGAATGCGCCTGGGATCAAGAGCCTCGCTGGAGTGCTGCATTTTCGTGACTACGGCACGTATATCGATGACCTCAAACGCGGCATTACCGTTGTCGTTGAGGACGCGGACAAAGACCCTCGGACGAGCCAGAACCCGGAGGCTCTGAAAGCGATCAGCGCTCAATCCCTTATCAACATGCCAGTCACTGAACGGGGTGGTTTTGTGGCGCTGCTCTACCTCAATCATGACAGGCCCCGAGCTTGGGCCGACGAAGAGATAGAGTTTGTTCGGGAAATGGCGGAGCGGACCCGCACCGCGGTTGAACGGCGGCGGGCAGAGGCGGAATTGCGACAGAATGAAGGTCGCTTGCGCTTCCTCGACGGACTTGGAAAGGAGACGTCGAAAAGTAAAAACGCGGACGCGGTGCTCGAAATCACGACTAGGATGCTTGGCGAGCATGTCGGCGTCGCAATCTGCGCCTATGCTGATATGGAGCCGGACCAGGACCATTTCACCATCCGGGGGGACTGGCACCGGCAAGGCTCTTTCAGCATCGTTGGATACTACAGTCTCCGCGACTTTGGACAACTTGCCGTTCTGCGGCTCCAACAGGGTCTGCCGCTGATCATCAATGACAATCGCCTCGAACTCGCCCCGGAAGAAGCCGCGACGTTTCAGAACATCGGCATTGCTGCGACCATTTGCATGCCCCTGGTCAAAGAAGGACGCCTGACCGCGCTTATGGCGATCCACGACAGTGCTCCGCGCGTCTGGACACAGAATGAGCTTGCGCTTCTCACTGAAGTGACCGAGCGGTCGTGGGCGCATATAGAACGCGTCAGGTCCGATCAGAGCGCTGCCGAGACTGCGGAGCGCCTGAGCTTGGCCACCCAGGCGGCCGCGATCGGCATCTGGGACTACGACCCGGTCGCTGACCGGTTGCGGTGGGATGCGCGATGCCGCGCATTGTTCGGCATTACGTCGGACGATGCGGTATCGTACGAGGGATCCTTCATCGCCGGTCTCCATCCCGATGACCGCATCCGGGCAGATGAGGCGGTCAGGCGGGCAATTGCTCCAGACAGTCTGGAGGGATTTAACATCGAGTACCGAACCATTGGCCTGGAGGACCACATCGAGCGTTGGGTAGCCGCAAGCGGGCATGCGATTTTCGAAGATGGCAAGGCCGTTCGATTTATCGGCACAGTTGTCGATATTTCCGATCGCAAAAAGGTGGAACGGCACCTCAAGATCATGAACGACACCGGGGCGGCGGTTGCTGCGGAGCTCGATCTCGACAAGATCGTGCAAATCACCACCGATGCCGGCCTGGAACTTTCCGGAGCCCAGTTTGGGGCCTTTTTCTACAATGTGCTTGACGATCAGGGCGGCAGCTACATGCTCTATGCCCTGTCCGGCGCCCCACGTTCGGCCTTCCAGGATTACCCCATGCCGCGCGCGACGGCTGTGTTCGAACCGACCTTCCTCGGGACGGGCGTCGTTCGATCGGACGATATCCTCAAGGATCCACGATACGGAAAGAACGCGCCGCGCAAAGGTATGCCGGAAGGCCATCTGCCGGTTCGCTCCTATCTGGCGGTACCGGTTGTGTCCAACTCAGGCGAAGTTCTGGGCGGTCTGTTCTTTGGTCACGCGGAGACCGGCAAGTTTCGTCTTGAACATGAAAGTGCCCTTCTTGGCATCGCTGGCCATGCCGCAACGGCGATCGACAATGCGCGCCTCTTCCAATCCAGTGAGCGTGAGTTGGCTGAAAGGCGGCGTGCCGAGGCCGCACTGCAGACACTCAACTCCACGCTCGAACAACGGGTCATCGATGAAGTGGCAGAACGCTCGAAGGCAGAGGAGCAACTGCGGCAGGTTCAAAAGATGGATGCGGTCGGCCAGTTGACAGGCGGCATTGCGCACGACTTCAACAACATGCTCGCGGTCATCATCGGTGGGCTCAATCTGCTTCAGCGCAAACTGTCCAAAGGCGAGACTGACGTCGGCCGATTTGTCGAAGGCGCAATGGATGGAGCGCATCGCGCGGCCGCCCTCACTCAGCGGCTGCTTGCCTTCTCTCGACAACAACCGCTCAAGCCGGAGCCCATCAATGCCAACCGCCTGGTTGGTGGCATGACCGAGCTGTTGATGCGCACACTCGGAGAAACGATCACGGTGGAGACGGCGTTCGGAGCCGGTCTCTGGCAGGTCAAGGCCGATCCCAGTCAGTTGGAGAGCGCTCTGCTCAACCTCTCGGTCAACGCGCGGGACGCCATGCCCAGCGGCGGCAAGCTGACCATCGAGACGTCGAACGCCTATGTCGATGAGCGATACGCTCGTGAGTCCGCCATCGCCGCGGGTCAATTCGTGCTGATTGCCGTGACCGATACCGGTACGGGCATGACCGCGGAAGTTCTCGCCAAGGCGTTCGATCCCTTCTACACGACCAAGAGTGTCGGCAAGGGCACCGGGCTTGGCCTAAGCCAGGTTTACGGCTTTGTCCGGCAATCGGGCGGCAATGTGAAGATATACTCCGAGCTCGGCGTGGGCACGACGATCAAGATCTATCTGCCCCGGTATTACGGCAGCACCGATCAAGACTCCCAAAAGCCCAGATCAAAGTCGATCGATGGTGGCCTTCCAAGTGAAATCGTCATGGTGGTCGAGGACGAGGATCGCGTGCGAGCAGTATCGTCGGAAGCTTTGCGCGAGCTTGGCTATACCGTCGTCGAAGCCAGTGGTCCCACCGAAGCGATCAAGATGATTGAAGGCGGGCAGCGACTGTCCCTGCTTTTTACCGACGTCGTCATGCCCGAGATGTCGGGCCGGCAGCTGGTTGATATCCTGCGCAAAAAGAACCCCAAGCTCAAGGTTCTTTACACCACCGGCTACACGCGCAACGCAATCGTTCACAACGGAATCCTCGATCCTGGAACGCAGCTTTTGCCGAAGCCTTTCAGCCTTGAAGACCTCGCCGAAAAGTTGAGGACGATTCTCGACGGTCCTTCATAGCACGCGCCAGCTCAGCATCTCGGCCCGCGCGACGGAACGATTTACATGCACTGTCGTTTGACCTGACCGGAAGAGGATGAATGAAATGGCCGCACCGCGTGCTGTCGGGAAAGGCTTTTTGAAGGTTGGCTCGGTTACCTGCGACATCAAGATTGTGGGCGCCACCCAAAGATTCACTTCAAGATTTTGAACCGCAAGGACGGCCTGCCTGTCAAAAGCGTCTACGCCGACGAGAAGACAGGGAGCCGGTCGAAACGGAAGACCAGGTCAAGGGCTTCGAGGCGGAGACGGACGAATTCCTCCAGATCGAGCCGGACGACATCAAGGCACTCAAGCTCATCTCGGATCACACATTGGAGGTCGGTGAGTTCGTCGCGATCGGCGAGATCGACACCCCCTATCTGGAGAAGCCCTACTTTCTCATTCCAGCCGACGGCGCGGCCGTTGAGGCTTACGGCGTGATCCGCGATGCCATGAAGAACAAGAACGTCGCAGCCCGGTCCTGCATCGTGCTCTATCAGCGCGGTTGTTATTCAGCCCTACGGCAGGGGCATGGTGATGACCGAGCTGCGAACCCACAACGAGATGGTTTCCGTAGAGAGTGTCTTCGGCGGTCTTACCGAGGCGGAATACGATCCTGAGTTGCTCGAAATCGCCGGCATGCTAATCGACAAAAAGGTGACCACTTTCGATCCGTCGGAATTCGAAGACACCTACGAAGATGCGATGATTGCCATGATCGACGCGAAGCGCAGGGGCAAGGCGCCCCCAAAGGCGGCGCCCAAGCCCCAGGAGAACGTCATCAACCTGGCCGAGGTGCTCAAGAAAAGCCTCGCGCAGGAAGGATTGGCGAAGCCAAAGACGAGCACTCCGAAGCGCAAGAGCGCTTAATGCAAACCCACACCGAGTTGATCAAGGAGCCATTTGTGACTCAATTGAGTGTCGAGCAATGTCGGGCGGCGCTAGCTTTGGTGGACTGGTACAAGCCAGGCTCGGCGCCAAAGCGCGAGTCAGTGAGGGAACCGTTCGGGATTTCGAGAAGAGCAAGCGCGTTCCGGCCGGCGACATGCTGGTTGCGATACGATCGGCGCTTGAGCTGGCGGGGGTTGCATTTCTAAGTGATGGCGAGACGATCAATGGCGGACTGGTCGGATGGGTTCTGCCCGTCTGACTGGTGAGTCTTGTCGTCCACCTCATTGACGGGGCGCATCAGTCCAACGCCATTCGTGGGTTTCTTGTTTCCCGCCGCGTCCTGAGAGAACGCATCCGAAGGATCGGCGCCGGTCTTTGCCGGATATTTTGTTGCCCCGGTTTCGCGATGGTTTTCGTTGTCAGACATGTGTTGGTTCTCCATGTGGTTAAAGATAACCACCCCCGGCAGTGCTAGTTCCGCCCAGATGGAACATTCCCTACGGCCGGTCGTTGGCCAGAAAGGAGACACGAAAATGGCCACGATCAAAAACCTCGGCGCGGCGATTGGGCCAGCCGGCGCCGAGATACAGCGTCAAGGCCTGAACGGCAGCGACGAGGATCAAACGTCAGGCACCCCCCAAGCCGGCAGGGGCTTCTCCTACAACAAACGCCCTCTGGCAGTACCCTTTCCCTGCCATACAAATCGATGCGCGGCCGGTGGCCGGCAAAACACCTTGTCCGACCAACCGACCGGGAGAATAATCATGCCGCCCAAACCAGAGCCAAATGAGGAACCGCCGGTAGATGCCCCGGCCTGGACTCCCGACATGCGAGAGCCTGACCCGGATCTTTTGCCGGACGAACTTCCTCTCCCCAATCCCGACGAGAACCGTGATCCCCCAAAGCGAGCGCTGCAATGAGCATCGATGTGGTGCGCAGCGGTGGCTGCCTTTGCGGTGCGGTTCGCTTTTTAGTGAGAGGCGCACCCCTGCGCGTCGGACTTTGCCATTGCCAGGATTGTCGGCGCACATGCGGCAGTGCGTTCACCTTCTTCGGCGTTTGGCCGCGACCTGCTTATCAAGGCGCTGGAAACCTGCGGGCTTTCGAAGGACGGAGCTTTTGCCCAGAATGCGGATCGCGCGTTGCCTCGCTGCGGGAGGAAGAGGCCGAGATCATGCTCGGGACCCTCGATAGTGCCCCCAGCGATATCATACCAGGCTATGAACTTTGGATCGGCCGTCGCGACCCCTGGCTGATGGATTTGCAGTGGGCTGAGCAGTTTGAGCATGACCGAGACCCGCGTGCGATAGACGCGCCATCGATTGAGCCTGAACCCAGCCCCACCTCAGCAGCAGGATAGTTGACTGCAACCAGGCGTGTCCTGCCTGGACAACCATCCAGGTCGACAGCGATCGATGAGCGATGGGTGGTGGCCCATCACATACGGCCACGCATGCACTTGAGGCCCCGTCCCCAACCTCTACTATCTGATTTGCCATTTGACCGGGGACATGATGGGCAACGCGACAGCAAGCAATCTGTTTGTACGCGCCAGGCGTTGGGCTATCGCCTTAACGCAGCAGAAAAGCGTCACCGGAACCGATGGCGAGATGTCGTTCGGGTTGTGGTTCGCCAACATGCTTGGCGCGGAGACTGTGTTTCGAGGCGCAAAAATCTGAACGATCGAGATCGAACCTGGGGACGGCCGCCACTGCGTGGCAATGCTGGTCCGGGGTGCTGGGCGCGGCACCATTGTCCTGACAGGGCACTACGACACCGTCTCGACACATGACTATGGACAATTAGAAGACCTAGCGACCGAACCTCAACAGCTCAGCCTTGCCTTGGCAAAGAGCTTGCACATGGCCGAGACGTCAGCCGCCCAACTGGCGAAAACGGATCTCGCTTCAGGAGAATTTCTTGCCGGGCGTGGCCTCCTGGATATGAAGGCTGGCCTTGCCGCTGGATTGGCCGTCTGCGCGGAATTCGCCGACCGTGTTGGGCCTATCGGCAACTTGCTCTTCATCGCCGTGCCCGACGAAGAGAACAATTCCGCAGGCGCGCGCAAGGCTGTTCAGGTGCTACCCGAAATAGCCAGGGAGCACGACCTGGATATTGCGGCCGCCGTCAACCTGGACGCCATCGCAGACGATGGCGACGGCAGAAAGGGTCGCGTCATCGCATTGGGAACAGTCGGCAAATTGCTGCCCACCGTTTTCGTGGCAGGCGTTCCCGCGCATAGCGGCTTTCCCTTGACTGGGCTCAATGCGGGCGCGCTCGCTGCCGCCATCGCAGCGCGCATTGAATGGGCCCCGGAGCTTACCGACGGTTCCCAGGCGCTGCCGGGAACCCCGCCAAGCCTTCTAAGTATCCGCGATGGCAAGGCCGGCTATGACGTGACCACGCCTGCGACAGCCTTTGCCACGTTCAACGTGCTGAGCTATCGGCGAACGCCAGACGAGGTGCTGGAGCGTTTCGACAGGCTATGCCTCGATGCCGAGAGAGACTATCGGGCACAGCTCACTGGGCGGATCGGTTCGAGGCGCAGCGACTTCATCGAGAGCATCCCCCTGTATCGATACGAAGCCGTGCTGGGCCGCCTCGAGGCGGAAGCGATATCGAAGCTTGACGCCCTCAGCGCTTCCCTCGCCACTGGCTTGCTTCCTTTGCCCGAGCAATGCCGGATCGTGACCGAGGAAGCCTGGAAGCTGAGCCAGCTACCAGGCCCGGCAATCATCACGGGGTTTGGCTCGACCCCTTATCTGGCCACCAACCTTTCAGATACGCCGATAGCAGCGAGACTAAGGGCAATCGCCTACGACATAGCAGCTGGATCGAGCGTCCGTTACGGCAGCGCTATCAGTTGCACGGAGTACTTCGCCGGCATTTCGGACATGAGTTTCTTTGGCGAGGCCGCCGCGTCGGGTTTCGATGTGGTCGGCAGGAACACGCCAATGTGGAGGGACGGGGTTCGATGGCCGAAGGCAAATGGGTTAGCCAACATACCGACCATCAACATCGGTCCATGGGGCCGAGACTACCACACGCCGCTGGAACGTTTGCATACAGGCTATGCGTTCGATGTCCTGCCACGGATCCTCCGGGATGTCTGCGAGGCACTCCTAAGTACCACTATCCGGTGACGTGGAATGCGCGCCCCTGTGACACCATCGATGGCGATTGTCTCATGTCTTCAATATCTGCACGAACGTGCACTGTTTCGGAGCCTTGTCAGGGCGCCACCGCATGAACTTGGTACCGTGTCGGAAGCGATTGCCGGTGACATGGTCGAACTGGATTTCCACCACCAGGTCGGGCTTCAATGGCTCCCACTCTCCGCTCCTCTCGGTGCTCCAACGGCTTGGTCCTCCCGGCGCTTTGCCAGTGAAGCCCGGAGGCGCGCGCAAAGCTTCGAGTTGTCGAGTCAGCTCTGATCGATCCTCCTGCGCGATCGTCGAAGTAAATCCGACATGGTCGAGCTTGCCCTGGTCGTTGTAGAGTCCAAGCAACAACGATCCGACTTCGCGCGCGTTCGCCAAGTAGCGAAAGCCACCGACCACGCAATCGGCTGTGCGCAGCCGCTTGACCTTGACCATGGCGCGCTCGCCGGGCCGATATTCGTCGTCGACAAGCTTAGCGACAACGCCGTCTGTTGAACCGCGACCGGATTCGCGAAGCCATTGCGTTGCCGTTGTCAAATCCCGTGTGCAACGCGACAATTCGAGATCGGCATGTCCCGCTGACTCGACGAACGCATCCAATGCCTCGCGCCGCGCAGAAAGCGGTTGACGCATCAGGCTGGCATCCGGACTTGCCAGAACATCGAACAGGATCAGTTTGGCAGGTGTTTCGACAGACAGTTTCTGAATCCTCCTTTCCGCTGGATGCAAGCGCATTTGCAGCGCGGCGAAAGAGAGCTAGCCGTCGATGTCAATGACGATCTCACCATCGACCACGAAGTCTTTGGCCTTCAGCTCACGCAACATCGAGACGACTTCCGGGAAGTATCTGCCGAGTGGCTTGCCCGATTTTGCTCGCAAGTCCACCTCATTACCGGCTTTGAAAGCCAAGCAGCGAAAGCCATCCCATTTGGGTTCATACTGCCATTTGCGTCTATCACTCGGCAACGCGTTCGCGGTCTTCGCCTCCATCGGCTCCGTCACCACCGGAATGGCGAAAGATAGCTTTTCTTTTTTCGAATTCATGCCGCGAGCTTCGCAGAATCAAGCCGTTTGATGGCAGTGCTGCTTGACCTCCCGAACGGGTCGTAATCGGCCCGGTTGAGCGACCTCTGCAGGAAGCCAAGCACGGTAGACTGTGTATATCTTTGGATCACGCCTCGATAAGCTCGATTGGAAAGTTTAGTTCCATCGTGTCTGATGGGCTACGGCCCGGTTGCTATTTCCGCCTAATTATCGTCGTCGTCGATACGATCGAAAGAGACAAATTGGACCGCCTGCCTTCCCTGCAATGGGCCGGGTGCTTGTCCAAGGATTACGCTCGCTCTTGTCGCTATGTCTCTAAGGCGGCGCTGCAGAACAGCAACAAACATTGGAAATGACAACGCGAGCGGCGCGCCGCGCATTTGAACAGCTTTTCGAAACCGAAAAGAAAATCGATCACAGCTGATTTCCGCAGGAACCCGCCGCGACCATCCAAGTTGGATTAGCACCCGAAGGGTGATGTCAACCAAAGGAGATTGTCAGATGGCACCCACGAAGAAAGCCAGTGGCGGCACCAAGAGCCTGGAGGATCTGTTCCTCAATGGCCTCAAGGACGTTTACTACGCCGAAAAGAAAATTCTCAAAGCTCTGCCGAAAATGGCCAAGGGCGCGGAGGACGCCCAGGTGTCCGCCGCTTTCGAAAAACATCTTGTCGAGACCGAGGGCCAGGTCGAGCGGCTTGAGCAGGTGTTCGATATCCTTGGCGTTGCCGCGCGCGGCAAGACGTGCCCTGCCATCGACGGCATCATCGAGGAAGGATCCGAGATCCTCGAGGAATACAAGGGCTCGACCTCGATCGACGCCGGCCTTGTCGCCGCCGCGCAGGCAGTCGAGCACTATGAGATCGCGCGCTATGGCACGCTAATCGCCTGGGCGACATCGCTTGGCAAGAATGACATCGTCGAGCTGCTGAACGCAACACTTGAAGAAGAGAAGGCCACCGATGAAGCCCTGACCTCCCTGGGTGAGTCGGGCGTGAACGACAGAGCGGCCGAGCAGCAAAAAGCGGCCTGAGCCCAGACAGACAAAGAAGGGCCATGGCGACATCGCCGTGGCCCCTACCGTGTAGGTAGGACACCACCTGTCCAACGGGGTACAAGTTGCTCAGTGGAGGCGGTCTCAATATGCTGCCCGTATCGACTGCTGAAGAGCCCGATCATGGCATCATGGGCCTGATCGGAGGCGCTGCAGAGCGCATCCTGGACCACAATGGTCCGCAAGCCATAGTCTGCCGCGCCCAACACGGTCGAAAGCACGCACATATCTGTTTCGCCGCCGGTGACGATAACGGTGCCGCAGCGCCGCTGCGCCAGTAGAGTGCGAAGGTCCGAACCAAGCCATGGAGAATATACCGGCTTGTCAATGACTGGCGCAGGGGGCGAAAACGCTCGAGGTTCCGGCACCAAGTGCACCTGTCCCGGCCAATGCGCTCAAGCGTCATGTCTGTCCATCGTTGATAATCGCGTTTCCAAGTACCCTGCCCGTCCAGGGGAGCCTCGCTGGTATAAACCGCGTGAAGACCAACCTTGACAGCTGCGTAGTGCACAGGTCCACGATCCTGGGAAGCACACGTTCCATCCACGGCAATGACCACGGCCACGGCTCTCGGAACATTGCCTACATGTCGACGCAGATATGCACTGCATTGCCGTCGATGGGTTCCTCTCGAAAGGTAGGGGCGGCGGCCATGTCAGCGCGAAAATTGCGACGGGGATTGCTGCGCATCGAACGCAACACCCAGGCCGTGGGCCACGGCGCTTGCGGCGATCATGGCATCCAGTTCGCTTCTGGAAACAGGACAGGCTTTCATAACAGTCAGGACAGCCGCCGCTGCCTGCCTCACCGATACAACGTCGTGCCGCTTCTTGCGCACCTCGACGTACTGCTCGATAAGCATTTTGAGGCGACGCTCCTCTACCTCGTGTGACATCTTGATCCTCCACCTTCTACCAGATCGACCACCGCAACAGTGCCCCTGGTGGCACCCTGCTAGGATTTCAATCGCTGTTAATTTGCGGCTCTGATCCTTGTTCCCCGCCCGGGCACAAGGCGTCGAATTTCAACGATTTCGCGGGAGTTGAACCAGCAATGAATTCGCCAACGGTCGGCAACGCTTTAGCGTTATTGACGTTCAAGTTAGTCGGCAGTCGAGGAAGCGTTAATGAACGAAAAAGACCTATCCCATATTCATGGTGATCAGCCGGCGGCAGTCACGCCGGGCGCGCTTCCAGACCGAAAGGAGGTGCCGGCCACAGCGTTTCAGCGGACACGGATGCCGATGGTGGTGACCCGACGCCACACAGCATGATTACCCAATAGTTCTTGCAACGAATCCTTCCTGAAATTGACAGGATACAATGCTGAAGAGGTTCTTGGCAGAAACTGCCGGTTCCTGCAGGGGCCCAGCAACTTCTAAAATCGCCGTTTCGGAAATACGAGCTGCGATAAGAGAGGAGCGGGAGGCCAGCGTCGAAGTCCTTAACTACCGCAAGGATGGATCGGCCTTCTGGAATCAGATCACCTCAGCCCAATTCACGATGATAGCGGTCGAGTTGTGTATCACTTCGGCTCCCAAATCGACCGCACAGACCATCGGAGGATCCAGTCTTTGGAAGAATCCGAGCATCGGCTTCTTCTTGAGGTAGACCATCGCCAACAACGTACTTGCCATTGTTGACAGCATCGTTCGGCTTACTCGATCGGACGATCGCTGCCCTGTATGCAGCCTCGGTACAGCAGCGTGTGCAGTCCCTGGCCCGAGCCCACGGCTTGCTTTCCCGACGCGGCTGGCATTACGTTCCGCTGCGGGAGACCATTCGGACCCAGTTGGAGCCCTACGGCGCGACACGGGCGGTCTTGAATGGCCCGGACGTCATGCTTGCAGCCCACGCCGTCCAACCGCTTGCATTGTTCCTTCATGAGCTCGCCGTGAACGCAGCATCGCATGGGTCGCTGTCCCAGGACACTGGGCAAGTCGCCATCAGTTGGAACGGTTCCGCAGACCAAAGGTCTTGCGCTCGTTTGGGAAGAAACCGGGGGCCCGCCCGCGGATTTCCGAAAGGCAGGTTTTGGCACCGTGATCGCCGAAGCTACGATCAGGCGACAGCTTCAGGGGTCTACAGAGCGGCAATGGTCAGATCGCGGCGTAAGAGTCGTCGTTGAGGTGCCAAACGTCACGAGCGAGACATAGCAACCCCTACCGCACATGACTTGCGGGCTCTTTTTTTGAAAATCGGGGACGCGCCTACAATCTGAGCGCTGGCTTCCGGTACCGGTGCCGGACACCAACCTCGCGGCTGGCAAAGCTTTCCGGACCATTGGCAATGATGCTAAGCGCTGGCCAGGGCTCGAAATCCGTCCGCGGCGGCACTGCGGCGTCGGCCGGCTTCGACATCCCGGTAATGCCAATCTTGTCGGCGACCGTGGAACCGAGCCCCTCATCGATGTTTAGCAATTGCGCAATCATCCGCTCGCTGAATGTTGGGGTTTGACCTTGCTCAGTTCAAAGGTCAAAGCCGGAGCACGTGGCGTTGTTCTGGTGGGATCTGGCTATTGAAAAACGGAGCAGCTTGGCTTTAGTGATCGGCCAGACTGTCGCGACGCCGCCGATGTGTTGACTTCGGCTGCTGGAGTATCCGGCATAGTGCTCTTCAATGAAACGCTTGAGAATGATCGGCTCAATTTTTTGAACGAGGCGGTTGGTCCAGCTCGGCCGATGCGTGTTGCAATTCGGAAAAATCGACGGAGGCGACGATGTCTCCGCTACGGTCTCGCGCCCTGACGGCCCATCCCACCGGTGCGTCCCCCCGAGACAGGGCGTCTTTCCACAAATCCTCGGCTGATCGCCTGCATTCGTCGCGCACCGCGTCCAGACTGGGAAAGACGAGGCCAGCCACCTCGCGGATTTCCCCATCGTCATGATACTCAAGCCGATACTCGTCCCCGGCGTCGGCTAGCAACAGCTTGCGAGCGCTCTCTTCGTCGACACTAAATTTGGCGGCGTGCAAAAGCATAATCTTGGATTTCTCGATCAGCTCTTCAGGAGATAGGGCTGCCTGTTGCGCAACGGTAACCAGTATGTTGTCACCCCCCTCGCCGCAGAACTCCACAACGTTGTTGGCAACGCGGACTTCCAGAACTTCCATGGCTATGATTCCTTCACATCTGATCTTTGTAAGGTTGTTTGGTAATTCCGACCTGCTTGGCCAGATCTGAAACTGGCGGCACGCCGGCCTCGAACTGACATGTGTTCGCCAGTTGCAAGTCGCAACGGGAAGTAGATGGCATCGCGGCCAGCCGGTGACATATCCTCGTACAGGCGCTTATCGCCGGTGAAGGAGCCTTTCCGGTTCTCAACGCCTCGTCGATTTCGTCGATGGTGAGGAGCCCTTTACGAACCAAGGCGTTGTTGGTCGCCGCGATCGCCATCAGAAGATCCTCCAGCTTCATCCAACGTGCTCCGTTACATGAATTCCAAGGCGTCGTTTTACCCGTCGGGTTTCCTTCGGGGACGTTGGGGAACTTTCCAAACGAGGCGAGGTTCCACAGCCAACAGCCCTCCAAACACCGATAGGGCTTGTTGTTAGCTGTTGGCGAACGCCGCATTTACCCATGTTCTAGAATGCCGCCACGCTCGGCGACACGCTGCATTTGCGGCAGCAAGTCCTTTTCTCGACCATCGAAAGCGAATGACAGGCCGGTGATCGAGACTACGGTTTAATCACGACCTTGATGCAGCCATCCTTTTTGTCGCGGAAGGTCTGGTATGCCTCCGGTCCTTGTTCCAGCCCAATGCGGTGGGTAACAAGAAAGGACGGGTCGATCTCGCCGTCCTCGATGAGTTTCAGCAGCGGTTGCAAGTAGCGCTGGACGTGTGTTTGGCCCGTTTTCATTGTCAACCCTTTGCCGACGAACAATCCCATCGGTGAGGCTCCCAACGAACACTCCGGGCAACGAGACAGTGCCGCCGGGCCGGCAGGCCATCAGCGCCTGTTGCAGCGCATAAGGTCTCTCCATCGCCGTAAGGTCCGTCTGCAAGGTCTCTATGACGCCACCGGGTCCATGGCTTTCCATGCCGACCGCTTCGATGACTGAATCGGGGCCTTTACCATCCGTCATAGCCAGGATGTGCTTTTGCAAATCTTCATCGTCATATCTCAGCGTCTCCGCCCCCGACGCTTGGGCAGGCGTCAGGCGTTCGGAAACGATGTCAAGCGCGATTACCCGGCCCGCCGAGCAGGCCGCTCGCAGGCTCCATGACGACCTTCGGGGCTCGTGCGGACGAATTCGCGCGGCCCAAACGATGTCCACTCAGCGCGCGAACGCCGGCAGCATCCCCAATCAATTTGAGCGCGTTCGCATCGTCTGGGAACAAACCCGCCGCAAGCAGGTTTGAATTCACCACTCTCAACTGAGGAATAATATCATGAGAAACAGTCTTCGCCTGGCGTCGCTGTCGCTAGCGACGTCGATGATATTTGCGTGGCCAGCACTCGCTGTCGAGACAGCCCAGGAGTTCGTCACCAAGGCCGCGATCGGCGGAATGTTCGAAGTCCAGTCAAGCAAGGCCGCCCAAGACAAGCTGCAGGATCAAGGTCTCAAGGACTTCGCCCAGAAGATGATTTCCGATCATGGGGCCGCCAATGCGAAGCTTGAGAGCATCGCCGGAGA
Organism: Mesorhizobium sp. GW821-FHT07A06; assembly: GCF_059419085.1. NCBI lineage: Bacteria > Pseudomonadati > Pseudomonadota > Alphaproteobacteria > Hyphomicrobiales > Phyllobacteriaceae > Mesorhizobium > Mesorhizobium sp. GW821-FHT07A06. The sequence continues at coordinate 148,460 of NZ_JBWKRC010000013.1, read as the reverse complement.
ACAGAAGTTGAAGGTGCCCACCGACCTCGATGCTGCACGCAAGAGTGATGTCGACAGGCTGCAGGCGGGTACGGCGCCAGTAGACGCGTCTTATCTCGAAATGCAGAAGGCGGCCCACGCCGATGCGGTCGGCCTGTTCGAGGCTTATGCCAAGGACGGTGACAACGCCGCACTAAAATCCTTCGCGGCCGATACGTTGCCTACACTCAAGATGCATCAGGATATGATTCAGAAGGTCGCAATAACGGCGCCTGCTTCTGACGGCACCGCACCGGCAGTCAACAGCGGCGCCACCAATCCGGCAGCTCCTATTCCCGGCGCCAACAGCTTCACCGAGGCCCAGGCCAAGAGCGCGATCGAAAAGGCGGGTTATGCCGACGTCTCAGGCCTGAAGAAGGACGACCAAGGCATCTGGCGCGGCACAGCAAGCAAGGACGGTAAGTCGACGCCGATCGCGCTCGACTACCAAGGCAACGTCGTTGCCGGCACCAAGTGATTCAGAAAGCGAGGAGAGTTAAATGAAAACCGTAACAGGACTGTTTGACAATTACGACGATGCCAACGATGCAGTAGGCGAACTCGTAGCCACCGGCGTCCCACGCGATGATATCAGCATTGTGGCCAACAACGCGACCGGCTGGCACAAGGAAGACGACGAGGCCGAAGCCGCCGGGGATGCGGCTACGGGAGCTGGCGTGGGCGCCGTCATTGGCGGCGCCGGCGGCTTGGCAACAGGCCTCGGCCTGATGGCCATCCCCGGGGTGGGACCTGTCGTTGCAGCCGGATGGCTGGCTGCCACTGCTGTCGGCGCGGTTGGCGGGGCAGTGGTTGGTGGTGCTGCTGGAGGCATCATCGGCGCCATGACGAACGCTGGCGTCCCTGAAAACGATGCGCATGTCTATGCCGAAGGCGTTCGCCGCGGCGGCACGATGGTCACGGCCAAGGTCGACGATAGACTTGCGCCGAATGCCGAACAAATCCTCAAGCAATATAATTCGGTCGACGTCGCGGGCCGACGCAGTGAATATGAGGCTGGAGGCTGGACCGGTTTCGACCCGAACGCCGACGTCTATACCGGAGACGACCTGCAGCAGGTTAGACGTGGACGCGATCTTTGAAGCGAAACCCGCAAGGCGGCCAAGGCCACCTTGCTTCACCAATTCGGGATCAAGTCAGCATCAATTGGGCGACCCGCCAAACTGATAGGTTGCAACAAGTGGCGTCGAGTCCATCGCCTTTTGTGGAGGATTGAAATGGCTGATGATAAAAGCAAACGAGACTTTCGCGACCGCGACCACGTGTCCGCTGACGAGGACTACGAGGTAGAATATTTCGCCAGCAAGGCAGGGATCACTCCTCAGCAAGTGAGAGAACTCATCGCGAAGCACGGCAACAATCGCGATAAACTGGAAAGGGAAGCACAGGCTCTGCGAGGCCGAGCTTGAGGTAGGTGTTCGAAGTGGTTGAGCCGGGTGCGCAATGCTATATGGCTTCTGCCAACCGTATCGGTTGGCTTCTACCAGATCATTCGCAAGACCCGTCAAGCACTAGCATCTTCGCCCTCACGCCAAAAAGATCGAAGACCAACGCAAGAGCGCAGGTCCGCGGCAGACAGCGCGGGCAATGTGCACACCGTATCGTGTTGGTGAGGTGCAGATGGTGTCGGCCCGCTTCATCACAAACCTTGAATTCGAACGTGCGTTTGGTGCCATGTGGATGTGATCCTCTTATGATCGCCGCGAGCGCTCACAGACCTGCTTCACGCGCGTCATCTGTTGAGCCTTGGTCTCGGCGAACATCACCATATCGAAGAGTCCTCAAGTGGAGATCAGCTGCAACGTCGATCGGAGAAGGACGTTCCACGGCCTCTTCCGCAAACCGTTCGCGGGGGTTGAAGGACATCACGAGGCGCTCTCAGAGGGAACAAATCATCTCCCGGCAAATTCGTATCAAGCATAGCTAAAACTTTAAACCAGGAGGAGGAAACGATGGGGTTTTTCGGCAAGTATTTTTCAGGCCTCTTGGGCAAAAGAGAACAGCCAGAAAAGCGCAGCGGCGACATGCGTAAGACGACCGGGGCCGGCCCCGCTCTGGCGGCCCACTCAAAGGATGCAAAGACTTCAGCTCCCAGCGGTCAAAATGCGAAGGCAGCGAGGAAGAATTCCGATGGGTGATCTAGAAGGAACCCGGGAATATCTCCACCGCAGTTCCAGCGACCTGCTTCCCGGTCGGGTGGTTTCGTCCGGTGCGATTTGACGATACGTCGAGCGAGGTTCTCGTTGCGCTACGACCCAGCGGTTTAAAATTCACATGCGCGATATCCCGGCGCCCGGTGCGGTGGTCTTTGGTGACCTTGGCGAGGTCGAGCCCCTAAGCCGTAAATTTGGCGGCGATCGCGGCACACCACTCGACCGCTACTACATCGAGAGTTTCCTGCAGCGCCATGCGGAGGATATTCAAGGACGTGTCGCGGAGATCGGCGACGATGTCTACACGCGCCGTTTTGGCCTGGCTCGAGTTGTAATTTCCGACATTATCGACTCGCCGGAGAGCACCAATCCTCACGCCACGATGCGCATTGATCTCCAAAACGAGAATGCCGTGGAGGGCGGGCGCCTTGACTGCATCATCGTGACCCAGACTCTCCACATGATCTACGACGTGCGGGGTGCAATTGCTACGATCCATCGTGCCCTGGCATCAGGTGGCGTTGTGTTGGCGACAGTACCAGGCATCACTCCGATCGACGCGCATGACGGGCCAGAAAAGTGGTTCTGGGCCATGACACAGAGTGCTGCACGACGCCTGTTCGAGGAAAAGTTTGGGGCAGCCGCAGTGGAGGTACAGCAATTCGGCAATGTGCTCGCAGCCACAGCCTTTTTGCAAGGCCTCGCTGTCGAAGAGATCGACCCCGAAAGGCTCGACATTGTCGACCCCCTTTACCCTGTTATTACAGGGATCAAGGCTACCAAATCCTGACCCTGCTGTCTCGTCGAAACCGTTCAGGGAACAGAGTGAAGGCGGGCCTTGTCGGGACGGGATCCCAGCAGCTGCCGGAAGACATGACTCGTCAGGGTTGCCGACTGGCGGATATCGAAGCTCGCCTGCGCCCGCCTCACGCTCGCGCCAGCCATTGATTTTAGCTTAGCTGGGTTTGATAAAAGTGAGATTGCAGCAAGGGCTACACCTTCCCAGTCACCGGGGTATTCCGAGACGATGCCCGGCCATTCGGTGGTTCCTATAAGAATTCCTGTTTCACCCGTCGCGACGATTTCCGGTACGCCGCCGACGCCGATCGCCACGACCGGCACGCCAGATGCCATGGCCTCCAGGATGGTGAGAGGCATCGCGTCAGCGCGCGACGTATGCAACAGCAAATCGAGTGCCGGATAGATGCGATGTGGTTCGCGTGCGAGCCCGACCATATGGATGCGGGATCCCAGTCCCGCACGATGAACTGTGGCGGTGAGATCCTTTTCCATGGACCCGGTGCCAACCATTGCGAAATGCACCTCTGGGCGCCTTTGCAGTATGAATTCGGCTGCTTTGAGAAATTTGTCGGGGCCTTTTTCCCAAGCCAACCTGCCAACGAACCCGACCAACAGATCGTCAGGGCCGATGCTGATCGTTTGGCGGAAATCCAAAGGGTCAGCCGACATAGGATGATACATTGCCAGGTCGACCCCGTTTGGAACGAGACTGACAAGCTCCGGCGCCAAACCCACGGCAAGTGCTTGTGACCAGGCTTCGCGGCATACCACAATGGTGTGGCTCTCGGTTGTGCGCGCCACGCTGATTTCCTGCGGATGCAAGCTCATGCCATGCAAGGTGGCAACGGTCGGCGTCCCGCTCAGTCGGCCGGCCACCGCCGCCACGGTATGGGCGTTCATCAGGTGAGCGTGCAGCAGGTCGACACGCGTTTCACGCACGAGCGTACAGATAAGTTCAACTGTCTTCCAAGGTGGATCGTCACGCAGCGGCGCAATGTATACGTCCCTGCCTTCCGATCTCAACAATGCGGTGTAAGGGCTTTCATAGGGGCACAGGAGCGAGACTTTGTACTCGTTCGATGGCAGGTTCGCAGCCAGATTGCGCACGTAATTTTCCATGCCGCCGACAATGGCATTGCCCAACACCTCAAGGACATGCGTGCGCTCATCAGTTTGGCCGCCTGGTAGCACCCGTGGGGTCCGGGCCATCAGTTTCCTCCTTGCGCAGGTCGCAGCCTTAGCCAATCCATTGCCGTCCCCGACATGATTGCATTTCGCTCATCGGTAGCGACATCGAGCTGATCGAGAAGCCCCCCGACCTCGTCTAATGCAGCGTGGATATGAGCACCGCTGCACGGCAAGAAACGGTCGCTCCCGAATTGCAGCGAGCGTGGCCCGATCACGTCGATTGCCTTGCGAAAAACCTCGTTACGATAAATTGGAGGTGGTCCAAAGGACAGGTCGAAGCGAAACTGGCTCTCGGCTGGATCTACGCCATTGATCCGGTCGATAACACCGACAGCATTGGCTTCGTCACACCAAGGCCAGCCTAGGTGAGCCAAAGTCACGCGAAGGCCGGGATGATCGCGAACCGCTTCATAGAAGGACGGCCGGCAGAACCGGCCAGATCGGCCGTCAATAAAAATTCCGCTATGAAACAGGATGGGAAGATCTAGTTTCGCGGCGACGGCGTACACACGGTGAGCGCACTCATCATACGGATACCATCCGGTTGGGACCATCTTCAGCGCGTGAATACCGGGGAGCGCGGCTGCCTCCTTGAGATCGTCGGCTGCTTGCGGATGGAGCGGATTGACAACCGCGAACCCAACCAGCCGATCCGAGTGGCCCTTGACGAGCTCGGAAAGGTACCGGTTGCCGGCACGCAGCGACTCGCGGTCGTTGAGCGAGTAAGGCGGGGTCAGGAACGGCGCCAGCAGGAAGGCAATGTCCACGCCCGCATCGTCAAGCGTCCGTAGCACATCTGCCGTCGTCTCTCGACCCGATGTATGAAGGTGTGCATCAACAATCATTGGCGCCTCCCCGCCGACAACTTGCGGAGGTGATGCCCGTTCCCGCCCTGCCAAGAAAATCGTGGGTTCGTTGACCCAGGGTAGGAAAGACAAAATTCCGCGTCGCCATGGAACCCGATTTGCGAACGGAGCTTGATCCACCACAAGCCAACCCGAATGCGGATCTTTGCAATGGATCAAACTGTATCCAACCCCATGCTCGTGCCATTTGATAAGCCTCTTCTGATTTGTTTTTCCCACCTGCGGTGGGACTTTGTTTATCAACGCCCACAGCATTTGATGACGCGCGCCGCGGCGGATTACGCCGTTGTGTTCTTCGAAGAGCCCGTCTTCGAGCCTGTCCAGACCGCTCTTCTGCGCCGCAAGGCGGTTGCGCCAGGCCTTGAAGTTGTCACTCCGATTGTGCCGCAGCATCAATGCGGGACGGATGTCGAGCGAGCCATCGCCGTTCTGCTTGAGAAGCTCGTTGCCGGAATCGAGCACGACCAGTTGGTGACCTGGTACTACACACCCATGGCCTTGAAGATCACGGAAGCGCTGCAGGAGGATGTCTGCGTCTACGACTGCATGGACGAACTTTCTGCCTTCAAAAACGCACCTCCCGAACTCGAGCGACTGGAAGAGCAGCTCTTCGGCAAGGCCGACGTCGTGTTCACCGGTGGAATGAGCCTCTATGAGTCCAAGCGCAGCCGGCATCCCTCCGTCCATGCATTTCCAAGCAGTATAGATGCGGCACACTTCCATCAGGCGCGCCGGCCCCAGGCAGACCCAGCAGACCAACGGAGCATTGTCCATCCCCGTGTAGGCTTCTTCGGTGTCATCGACGAACGGTTCGACATCGACCTGATGGCTCGAACCGCTGCGGCGATGCCTGAGGTCCAGTTCGTCACGATCGGTCCAGTGGTCAAGATCGACCCGGCCACTCTGCCCGTCGGCTCAAATATTCATTGGCTGGGCGCCAAGCGGTACGCCGAATTGCCCAGATACTTGGCTGGTTGGGACGTAGGATGGATGCCTTTCGCCTTGAACGAGGCCACGCGATATATTAGCCCGACGAAGACGCCTGAGTTCCTCGCCGGCGGGCTGCCGGTCGTGTCGACTGCAATCGTCGATGTGGTTCAAACCTACGGTCGTCGCGGACTGGTCAAGATCGCGGATGCAGGCTCGATGCCAGCTGCTCTCAGCATCGCTCTGCGCCAAGGTCGCGGTCCCATGGCCAAGGTCGACACGTTCCTCTCGGGAATGTCTTGGGACACGACCTGGAGCGCGATGCACGATCTGCTCAAGCCGGCGAAAGTTTTGCGTCATCCGGGTTTCAGGAGCTTGGTCGACCATGTTTGATTGGCTTGTCGTCGGCGCAGGCTTCGCCGGAAGCGTTTTGGCAGAGCGGCTAGCCAGCCAGCGCGGAGAGACAGTCCTTGTCGTCGACCGTCGCAGTCACATCGGTGGCAACGCTTTCGATTGGTACGATGAAGCCGGCATTCTCGTGCATCGCTACGGGCCGCACATTTTCCACACCAACGCTGAACCCATCGTCACTTACCTGTCTCAGTTCACGGTTTGGCGTCCCTATGAACACCGTGTCCTGGCCAAGGTCGACGGTCAGCTTGTACCAATTCCGATCAACCTGGACACGATCAATCGCCTCTATGGGCTCGACCTAACTTCCGAGCAGATGGAGCATTTTTTGGCCAAACGCAGAGAGAGCGTGGAAGAGATCCGCACCGCCGAGGACGTTGTCGTGGGCACGGTGGGGCGCGAACTCTACGAGAAATTCTTCCAAGGCTACACGCGTAAGCAGTGGGGGGTCGATCCCTCGCAGCTGAGCAAATCCGTCACGGCGCGCGTGCCGACACGAACCAATCGCGACGATAGGTATTTCGCCGACACGTTCCAAAGTATGCCGGCGGGCGGCTACACACGCATGTTTCAACGAATGCTGGCCCATCCCAATATCAAGGTGTTGCTGCAGACAGACTACCGCGAGGTCCAGAATGTCATCCCCTATCGGCGCCTCATCTATACCGGTCCAATCGATGAGTTCTTCGATTTTAGGCTGGGCAAATTGCCGTATCGATCGTTGCGCTTCGAGCACGTCACACTCGACACGCCGCGGTTTCAGCCGGTCGCAGTGGTCAACTACCCGCAAACCGAGGCCTTCACCAGGGTCACGGAATATAAGCATATGACAGGACAGCAGCATCCTCAAACCAGCCTGACCTACGAATATCCGACGGATGAAGGCGATCCCTACTATCCGGTGCCCAGGGCGGAGAATGAAGTGCTTTACAAGCGATACGAGGCACTCGCCGCTCAGCAAACCGATGCGATTTTCGTCGGTCGGCTGGCAACCTACCGGTACTACAATATGGACCAGGTGATTGGTCAGGCGCTGGCCGCATTCAATCGCATTCAGAAGGCGGGCGCGCCGCAGCTATCCCTTGCCAAGGGCGTGGCGGGGCAGTCGTAGTGGAAGTTTGGGGCGGCATTGAATGCAGCGTGGTTCGAGTGCGTGGCATAATCCGCGATCAGCTCGCCGAAACCGGGCATTCAAAGCGTATCGGGGATTTGAATCTTGTCGCGTCCCTCGGCATCAAAACGCTTCGATATCCTGCGTTGTGGGAGCACGTCGAGGCGGTTGATGGCAGCGATGACTGGAGCTGGCTCGACCAGCGGCTCCAACGGCTGCACCAGCTCGGCATCGCTCCAATAACTGCCCTTGTCCATCACGGCAGTGGGCCGTGCTGGACGTCCATTCTCGCTCCGGATTTTGCCGAACGGCTAGCCGCGTTTGCCGGTCGGCTCGCAAGTCGATACCCGTGGATAAAGACTTTCACGCCAATCAACGAACCAATGACAACCGCCCGTCTCAGCGGCCTCTATGGCTTCTGGCACCCACACCGGACGGACGAGTCAACTTGCCTGCGGCTTCTGGTAGCCCAGTGCCGTGCGATAGCGATGACAATGTCGGCCATCCGCAAGATCATCCCCGACGCGCGCCTCCTGCAGACCGAGGATGTCGGAAAGATTTTTGCCACACCAGAGCTAGCATATCAGGCTGAATACGAGAACGGCCGGCGATGGCTATCGCTGGATCTGCTTTGTGGGCATGTCGGTCAGTATCATCCGTTCCATCAACGCCTCCTCGACGCTGGTGTCGATCCAGCCCACTTGGCAGAGTTGGAGGGCACGCCCTGCACGCCGGACCTGATCGGCGTTGATTACTACCTCACCAGCGATCGGTTCCTAGACCACCGGGTCGATAGGCACCCTCGAGAACCGGTCGGCGGCAACGGCATCGTTCCCTATGTCGACATCGCTGCTTTCCGTGCCGACGCGCCAGCCTGCGAACTGGGGTTTGCCTCGCGCCTGCGCGAGGTGTGGCGCCGCTATTCTCTACCGGTGGTTATCGGAGAAGTGCACAACGCCTGCACCCGCGAGGAACAGCTTCGCTGGTTCATGGAGGGATGGGAAGCTGCTACCGAATGCGCGGCTGAGGGCATTGACGTACGGGCTGTGACGGCTTGGTCAATGTTCGGCGCCATGGACTGGAATTCCATGATGATGCGCCAGGATGGATACTACGAATGCGGAGTGTTCGACGCGAGGGCGGATCTTCCGCGCCACACAATTATGGCCGATGCCATTTCGACCTTAGTCAACAAGCAATCGTTCTGCCATCCCGTGCTTGCACAGACCGGCTGGTGGCGCGCGCCGCGCAGCAGGTTGGGAAAATCGCCCACGATCCAGCTCAGAGGGTTTGACCGGCGGCTATCGATCCTGGGAGAATGTTGCAGCCGCCGGCGACTTTCAGCGAGGGCGGCGCCCCAGCAGGCAGGATCTCCGGATGCGTGGGTTGAGCTAAGCGTGGGGGGCTCGGGACGCGGCTCGCAAGCTGTCTTGTTTGGAAGATATTGCCGGAGCAAGATGTTTTCGCTGGCGGTGTCTGATAGTGTGGACTGGGTTGCCGCCTGCAACGCATTTCTCGACTTGGTAGTCGACGGCCTTACAGGGTCCTATGAGCTGGTTTCCGCACATCGGGACAACCAGTATCGAATCGCCGAACGCCCGATCTCCCTTGCCGCGACCATGTCGCTTCAGCGCTGATATAGCACTGGTCTTCAACTGATCCTATTGGCCGACTTGCATAACACGCGGACGCAGCGGATCGCCGCTCCACCGCCGTTCCTCGGAAGTTCGTGCTGCCCGAATTCCTTGGGTGCAAGCCGTAGCGGGTCATCTCGGAAGTTTTTCCGCTTGCGCCGACGGGATGAATGCGGCGCCCAGCAAGAGCGATCGATTCAACCTATATCAATGGCTGCAACGTGTGATGTTTCGTTGGTAAGTTACCTGAGCTCGTCAGCGCGGATCTCGCACCATACTGAGGTACGTCGGATCAAATTCCGCGATCTCTTGCAGGCGCTCCCAATCGATGATTGTCAACAACTGATCAGCCCAAGTAATGGCGTCAAGCTTACGAAGTTCGCCTACGATTCGGTTCATATGGACTACCGACAGTCCCAGCACGTCGGCAAGTTCTGCCTGCGTTATGGGTAGACGGAAACTCCGGCCGGCTGTGCGATTTACCACATTCAATCGGACATAAAGTTCGCAAATCAGATGGGCTAGATGGGAAATTTTCGATCGACGCCCCATAGCAACGATCCATTCCCGGTGTATCGCCCCATCGACTAGCGTATCCAACCAGAGAAGGCGCGTAAGGTGAGGCGCCGTCTCTGTAAGTCTTCGCAGTCGATTATGATCGGCGAAAAGCACGCGACAAGCCGACAAGGCGATAATGCCGTGGTCCATTGTCTTCAGCAGGAAAGCGTGAAGGTCGACGAAGTCTCCCGGCACTTGAAGCGACGTGAATTGGCGACCGCCGTCCTCCAGCACTTTGTATCGCGCAGCCAGTCCCTCGACCAGCAGGGTGCTGTAGGTTGGACGGGAGCCCGCAGACACCAAATCCTGACCGATGGCGAAATCACGTCCGATTGATATCGTCTGCGTTAGCAAAGCCCGTTCGGACTCTGAGAGAGCATCATGTTGTTCCAGCTGCAAAAAGAGCGATTCAAGCATTACGTGACCCGAAGTGTATAGGCGTACAATAGCTAACTGCCTTGCCGGATTAGCGAGAAGAGCTGCCAGTCCCAACCTCAAAATGAGCTCGCCGCCACAATCTGGTGTATTTTCCACACAAACGCCAGCAGTGAAGGAACCACGATTCATCGAGCGGATTTATGATGTGGCATCCCGCGGTGATTTCCCGATGAACCGATATTTTTTCGATGTCTACAACAGTAACGGCCAGGTTCTCGATGATGACGGCCAGTTTTTCGAATCGCGGGATCGGGCCCGCGCCGAGGCGCTGCGAATCCTGCATGACATAGCTCGAGATGAGATGCCTGACCGCGACCTTGTCAAGCTCACTGTGAAGGTCAGGAGTGACGGAGGCGCACAGATGTTCGAAGCGTCGCTGATCTTGACGTCAGGCTGGAGCGCATAGACATCATCGCCGAGCTCCGGCCACGACTGGTCGCCAGCAGGCCGCGTAGCGCCGCCAGCGAAGGAGCACCGCCGCAACTTGAAGACCGGATATGCCAGTTCGGTGATCAACTATCGCGCCTCTCGGTGTGCTCACCTTCTTCAGCCCGGACCAACGAATATGCCGAACCATAGAGCGGTTTTTTCCGCCTGACGATGCCCGCGATGTAGATCAGGTAGAACAGCGCCGCCGGAGTTTGGTTGAAGCTATCAACCAAAATGTCGCCGATGTAGCGGCGATAGAGCCGTTCCGACATCGTCGTCTGACATACCGCGTCGATGGCCAGGAAAGCGATCAGGGTTGTCGCGCAGGCCACGGCATATCGCATCATGAAGCCTTCTCTTCGTTTATGTCTTTTATGGACTGGTAGACAATCAAGGCCCTGTCTCGAGCCCCTCCGTGATCCACTATAGGTTTCGGGTAGGCCTTTCCGAGCTTGATGTTGTTGGCCTGCAGCACCGAAGCCGGAGCTTCCCATGGTCGATGGATGTAGTGGTCCGGCAAGGCGGCAATTTCCGGTAGGTGGCGGCGGACGTAGTCGCCCCGAGGGTCGAACTTCTCGCCCTTAAGGACCGGATTGAAGATGCGGAAATAGGGTGCGGCGTAAGCTCCCGAGCCGGCAACCCATTGCCGTTCGACACGGTTGAAAATGCCGCGGCCTTCAACCGCTCATGGCCGAGATTAGCAAACCCAGAATTTGACTACGCATTCATGGGAGGCCGCGCGCCTCATGTCGGATGCCGCCGGTTTGACGACGCTCTCGTGTCGTGTCGCTCACGTGGCGCCATGGGTTCCACCTGACTGTTGATGTCTGCTGAGCCGCAATTTTCTTAGCCGGGCCGTTTTAGCGTCTCGGGCTTTGCGTTCAGCGTCGAGAACCTTGCGTGCTTCACGATCTGCTCTCTCGATTTTCTCCTTATCCACACGCCGCTTTTCCACAACAGGCCTCCTTTATCTGTTGGCTTGTACGTAGATTCTGTCTGCTCGAGCTGGGCTTTCAATTTCATTTGTTAAGCAGCAGTAGCTTCGGCCGAACCAAGCTATGGCCTTCAGACTTGATTCTGATCGGCCTATTTTGCGGCTAAACCGCTGTGCCATTGCTGTTTGAAGGAGAGGTGCAGCGTAACCATAAATGGCAGGGATCAGTCTTGCGTTTAAGTACTAGAAGCCTGCGGCGAGTGCCACGTCCGCGTGGTCGAAGATGGACGAAGAAAACCCTGACTTTTTTGTGGAAGCGCACGCCCTATACTTGGCGGAAGGCAACGGGTACGACTAGGCCCGAGTGAGGCCGCGCGGCTCTAGGCTCTCGGAAGTGCATTGAGCAGCGTGGACAAAGCAGTAATGATCTGCGGCAGGAAGAATGGTTTGGTGATCATTACGCTTTCTGGAACGCCTTCGGCGCCCCAATGGACGGCACTGTCACCACTCATGTAGATCACCGGAATGGTTGGACGGGCTTGCCGCACATGCCTGGCTAAGTCCCAGCCGGATTGTCCGGGCCCTAGCCGAATGTCGGTGATAAGGCCTTTGAACCGCTCCGGCTCAACATTGAAAGCAGCCAACGCTTGGGCTGCATTTGCTACAGCAACGACTTCGAAGCCGGCCTCCTGCAGGGCCGTCTCGATATCAAGCAGGATAAGTGGCTCGTCTTCAACGACCAAAACCGCCCCAACACTCATTTGTCGATGCCCCGCGAGTTACTCCCTACTACGCGTACAACCGCCTATTAGTTCCCGCTAATCGATTGTCGGAAGTGTACTATGAGAAATTGGCGGGCTTACCAGCGCTATCCAGCCGTCGCGGTCACGCCAGTCGCTTCGTGGGGCCATCACAGCTTCTTTCGTCTTTTGGGCCTCAGAAAGCTTGGCTATTAAAATGGTTCCTAGGGAAATTGCCGCTGAATCCAACATTTGTTATTGAATGCGGCGGGTGGGCTGCTCCCGATTTGGCAGACACTTCCAAGGCGTGCCACTCCACCGCCACTAGTCGCTGTTTTTTCGTGATGCACTGGTGTGCCATGAGACAGGATCAGCGACCCACCGATTGATGTCCGACTCCCTCCATCCCGCACCGTTGACACTGATCCTGATCTGAGCCGGAAATGTGCCTTCGGCGATCTTGCGATACATGGTTGAGCGGGACAGGCCGGTCCGGGCAAGGACAGTTCTGCTGCGGATGATACGGTCAGGTTCTGGCATGGCTGGCCTGCCTCCTGCTGGATGCTTCTGATACCTAGTGGGCAGGCATAATGGGGAACCGCAGCCGCGCAATACAGGTTGCCGCCGTATCGTAAGTTGACGTGTTATCGGCGGCAAATCGGATGGGTCAGATTGCGATGTCGCGTCCCCTTCCGAGTCCCAAGCCGTGGCTGAACGCGAGTTCCGCGCCGAGGCGGCGGCCAGAATCGGTTTGAATGCCAAGGTCGCGTTTGCGGTTGGCGAGGAGCGATTCCAGCTGCGGATCGCGTTCGAGGCTCTTGGCCATGTCAGACATCGCCGAGCGCATTGACTTGTAGCCCGACATGTCGCCGGCTTGGTATTGATGCTGGCTTGTCCTTTCCAGCTTCTGCCAACTCTCGACGAAACGGTCGGCGCGGCGGCCGGGATCGATGTCCATCCCGGTGCGGATTTCCGTTTCAAGCTGGAGAGCAAGTACGATGCGGCTGACGCGACCTGCCCCTGCCTCGCGGACAAGTTCGGGATTTTTCACATAAGCCGCTTCGGCATCGCGCCATCCATGCGGCCGCACCTTCTCGAAAGCGCTACGGGCATCCGTCAATTCGCGCATCTGGTCGGCACTGCCTTGCCCGTCCGCATTTCCAGTACTGAGGATAGTGTCGAGCGCGCGCGCGTGACGCACTAGCGCCTTCGTACGCGCGCTACGCAACGCCGCTTCCGCGTCCACCGGCGCATTGGTGTCGCGCGGTACTCCGGTGGTGGGATTCCCTCTGCCAGGCGTCGGGCCTGCACCCCCGATCCGCGCACCAGCATCTTCCCTTTCCGGGCCGCGCCCACCTTCCCGGCCGGGCTCGCCGTCCCCTGGTGAGCGCAACCCGTCCAGCAGTCCGCCGATCCTGTCGCGCAGCTTCTCCGGAACGATCCGGCGCATGATCTCGATCACGCGCTCGCGGAACGTGATGCCGCGCCGCTCGGCATAGCTCTGTGCCGGGTCGACCTGCTCGTAATCCGACGCCATGTCCTTGGCGCGGTCCCGTGACAGCGTCCGGTCCAGCTGCTCCCGCGTACTGAAGTCGTCGCTGCCGTAATGCAGGTCCATCCTGTCTCGATGCCGCGACAGGGCAACGTAGCTGCCATGTGCATCCATGCCCGGCGTGGCAAGCACATGGGTCCTGTCGACGGTCATACCCTGCGCCTTGTGAATGGTCGCGGCATAGCCGTGGTCGATGTGCGCGTAGTCTTTCAGGTCGAAGCGCACCGACCTGTCGTCATCGGTGCGCACAGTCATGCTTCGTGTGCTGACTTCCTCCACCATGCCGAGCGTGCCGTTCTTGACGCCAAGCCCGCGCTCGTTACGCAGGAACATGACGCGGTCGCCGCTGGCGAAGGCCCTTGCACCTCGTTCCACATCCACCTGAACCTCGTCGCCGAGATCGCCGGCAACGCGCAGCCGCTCGCGCGCTGCCTGGTTCAGGGCACGCACCTCGTCGTTTGTATAGCTGAGGATGATCCGGCTTGCCTCTGGATGCGCCTGCCTGTCGCGATCCCAGCGCTCGACGAGTTCAGCTCGCGCTTCGTCGCGCGTTACAGCCTGATGCACCATGCCTTGCGCGTCGTAGGCGCTGATCGCGGCGCCGATCCTGCCGCTTGCCAGATCGCGCGTGGCGTCTCGCTGCCAGTCCTCCCGCTGGCGCCGCACCTGGCCGATTTCGACGCCGCCGTGTCGCTCGTGGATAGAGCGGAATGCGGCGCCGGCCTCGATGGCCTGTAGCTGCTGCGGATCGCCGACGAGAACGACTTTTGCACCAACGTTGGCGGCATGGGAGAGGAAGCGCTCCAACTGGCGCGTGCCGACCATGCCGGCCTCATCGATCACCAGGACATCACGGGCGGTGAGCAAATCGCGGCCCTGTCCCCAGCTATGTTCCATGCTGGCAACGGTGCGAGACGAGATCCCCGATCCGCTTTCGAGATTCTCGGCGGCAATGCCGGAGAGTGCGGCGCCTCGAACCTCGTAGCCTGACGCGGCCCATGCCTGGCGCGCAACGCCCAGCATCGCGCTCTTGCCCGTTCCGGCAAAGCCGACAACGACACCAAGACCGCGGCTGTCGGTGATGTGCGCAAGCGCATCGGTCTGCTCGCCCGAAAGGACAAGACCGTGTTGCGCGGCCCGCGCCAGCGCTGCCTCGCGATGTGCCTCACTCACAGCGTGTCGCTCGTCAAAATCCATACGCTTCGCAGCGCGGTGAAGGCGCTTTTCAGTCTCGATCATCTGCCGGGTGGTGAAGCGATCTTCGCCGCGTCCGTCCTTGCCGAGTTCGACCAGATCGGGTGCATTGCTGATGGACGCCACCACCTCGTTGAACTGCTCCATTCCATCGCTGTGCCGATGCGCAAACTTCGCAATGTCCTTTCGGGTGAAGGTCGATTGCTGATGCGTGATGGCGTCGAGCGCCATGGATGGATCGGCAATGATGCGCGCGCCATTGTTGCGCGCGATCTCGCGATGCAGTTCGGCGCGATCGGCTTCGGTGTCGCCAGCGTCAAGGCCACTGCCCTGGATGCGTTGGGCCGGTGCACCAATCTGCGTCTGCGGCTCCAGGGCAATGCCCTGCGCTTCCAGACTGCGATGATCGATGCGGGCGTCGATGTCGAGTTCGGCCAGACGTTCGTTGGCCAGTTCCGCCCATCGCTCGCGCCAGCGCTCGACCATCTGGGTGGCGTTCCAATCTCGGACCTTCGCCCCGAAACCATTCTCGTCCACCGACCGCATGGTCAGCATGACATGGGCATGCGGTTTGGGACTACCATCCTCTGCCCTGTCCCAGTGCACATTGAGATCAGCGACCATGCCCCGACTGACAAACTCGACTTGTACAAAGTCGCGCGCGAGTTCGATGCCTTGCGCCTGGCTGAGTTCACGCGGCAGCGCAAACTCGACCTCGCGGGCAAGCTGGGCATCCTTGCGGACCTCGACCGCCTGGACATCGTTCCACAGCCTCTCGCGGTCGCGCCAGGCTTCCGGTGCATCCTCCGGCAACATCACTTCGGAATGAACGACACCGCGCTTGGCAGAGAAGTCGTGGCTGCGTTCGATGCGCTCGTCGCGCAGCCGCGAAGCTGAACGGTAGGCGGCTGAAGCGACAGCGCTTGAGCCTGCCTTGCGGCCAATGACCTTGACGTGAAGATGATAGATCGCCATCGCGACAGGATCATTTGCACGTCAAAGCGTACGTCGGCACGACGTATAAGCGCGCCCTCCCTCGAAAAATTCTCGGGATGGACCAGCCCGTCCCGGGCTGTCTCGGCGACCCTGAAGCCTTCCGGCGGACGCTCGCCTATCATGGCTACATCGACAATCGACGGAGACAGCCATGCGCAAACCACGCGACTTCGACGCGGAATTGAAGGCACTGGAGAACAAGGCGCGAGAGCTCAAAACGCGCAAGGTGCAGCAGCTTGGAGAGCTGGTGATCGCCACCGGCGCCGATCAACTCAGCACGGACGAACTGGCGGGCGCGCTGGTCGCAATCGCCGAGACGAAAGACACCGCAAAGCGTGAGGCATGGGCCAAGCGTGGGGTGACGTTTTTCCAAGGCAGGTCCCGGCGAACTGCTCCGGCATCTCAGCGCAACAATCGCAGCGCTGCAGCGCAACCAGGCAGCCCACAATCGCCGGCAAGCGGCAGTGGCTCGCAATGACATGCGCACATGGCAGGTAGAGCGCCGCAAGCGCACCCGGCAATTGATCGAACTTGGCGGTCTCGTCGTCAAGGCGGGCATAGTCGAGCTGACCAATGATGATCGCGCCGTCATCTATGGCGCGCTGCTTTGGATCGCCGACAAGCTGCAAAGCGACGAAGGTACGCATGCGCGAGACCTATGGGTTGCGAAAGGGAGGCAGGCGTTCAATGGTGAACGGCGTGAAGAGCAGATGGGCTGGCGAACATAGTGATGATCGCCGAATAGGGGGCGAGCCGAAGCCGTCCACCTGGTCACACCGAGCCAGCAGCCACTTAAGTCTGAGTGGGTATTATACACGGTCGAGCGGAGCCGATGGAAATTGGTGGCCACTGTGCTGCAGTCGTCAGCTTTGCGAGCCTGCGGCCCTGCTCTGCACAGGCGGCAATGGCGGGGAAGCTAAGCTTACTCTTATAATTCTGTGCAAGAGCCGTGGATTTTACGAAGAAATGTACTATTTGCCTCGTTGGCGGGAACTTGGTGTATTAAAGAAGATCCGATCCAACGCTTCGGATAGCCTCGCTGGCTTTAATGCATCGCATTCCCAAATGATCTCAACTCGCCACCCTGATTGCTCCAGAGCAGCGGTAGCGATGGCATCGCGATACAAATTCCGAGCGAATTTCCGCTCCCAGAATTGTCTATTTGTGACGGGGTGGGTTGACCGAGCACAACCAAAGTGGCGGTGCCAAAAACAGCCATGCACAAATATGGCCACCCGATGTCGCGTGAAAACCAAATCGGGACTGCCGGGCAGATCGCGGCGATGCAACCGAAATCGTAAACCCCTGGAATGCACGGCTCGCCGGACTAGCAACTCGGGCGTCGTGTTCTTGCTTCTAACGGCCCGCATGTTGGCACTTCGTTTTTCTCGATCTTCCATGGTGATTCACCACGCCTTCCGCGAGACCGACGACCGTACGCGACGTTGCAGGGCGGCTGTCAAGGTCCGAGTCTCCGCGTAACGGATCCTCTGCAAACCTGATGAGAGGCGGTATCTCCGCGCCGGCAACCGTCGGCGCTGCAATGAAGAACGGCGTATAAACCGCAGTCCCGTGCGCGCCCACGATAAGGGACGATTGTCGCGCGCAGGACGAAGGAAATTCGCCACGCTGCGGGCGGTGAACAGGACAGCCGTAAGAACGTCAGCATCGCGCCGGCCGCAGGACGGGACGCGGGACCGACTGTATCCGTCCGCGGCGGTCCGCATTTGTTTCGCCAGGATGGAAGCCGACCGGCCGACATCGCGCGCAATTCCAGTTCTCGAAAAGTACGGCGGCCGGCCGGCGACGACGCTTTGTCTTCGGCGACCAAAGGCATTGTCGCCGCTCGACTTATCTCGCTCAGCCGCAGCAACGAAGCCAGAATTGGTAGTTCGACGGGTGGGGAAAGGCGGTAGCGCTCTTCCGAGGAACGCCCGCACAGGGTGTCGACCAAGCCAGCAACGCCGCAGAATCGCTTCCGCAATTGCCTCATGATCTCGAGAAACGCTACTCTATTCGGCCCTTCACGAGGGCGCGTAAGCGCAAATGACCTCCGACTGGGGCTGGCAACACTAACGGAGCCCAAACCGCCTTCTTCGTGTGAAATCACCTTTTCACTACTCTCTAAGCCGCCTGCCAGACTTGGTTCAATATTCGCGCAGCAAGAGCAGCTTTGTCTTGCGGCAAAAAGCGACCGTAGTGGTGGGCCACCATGTCCGGCGTGTCTTGGATCGCGTAACTTGCCTGCTCATATGACCCGGTCTGCTTCAGGATATGCGTTGCCAGCACGTCGCGAACATTGTGCGGGCCGTGAGGGAGAAGACCGGGGATCGCGCCTCGTCGAGTATATGGATTGTAAATGCCATATCGCTGGGTGGTCAGCCGCCACGCCTCGTAAAATGTGTTTCGATCGTATTCGGCGTCCTTGCTGGTCGCCTTCACCGTTTTGATAAAGAAGGTGCCGGGGTCTTCCATTCCTCCAAGCAGCACTCGGCGGTGCCGATCGATATACGCCTGGATGTGCTCGTATAAACCAGCCAGGTTCGGCAGGACGAGACGAAACGGCTTGCTTCCGAAAAAGGATGAGTTCGCGTTTTTGAACGCTATCGAAGGAATAAGCACCTCCCAACCGTTTTCACGTTCGCTCCAACGTAGTTCACCGCGCTTCATGTCGGCTAGCTGACGCTCAGACCTTGGCAGCCTCCCGCGTTCACTGAGCATGAGCTGACGCAGATTCTTCTGCCGCAACCCAAGATGCAACCCTAACCGAAGCATCAGGAATGAACGAACCGCCTCGGCGGCAGGACGGCGATGAATGCGTTCATCTGGCATGAGCCGAACAATCTCTTCCGTTATCTTTCGATACTCGCCAACGGGGCTATCGGCCTCCAGCACAGGCATAATTGGTTCAAAAGGATCTCGGTGCACACGCGCGATACGCTGGATCTCCTTCACGCGGGAGGAGGCGTGCTTGAAGTAGACATCGCAGGCGTCCTCCCAGTCCCCGCGGGCGCGATCAACGTCGGTCTGTGAAACCAGTCCGTTAACGGGACGGATCCGCGACGCTAAGTGAGGTTGCTGTCTAAGCCAGCCCGTGTCCTTGCGAGTGAGCGCGAGAGAAATTCGCAGCATGTCCACCTCCCAGGCAGTGTAGAATCCGCGCCGCCTCTCGCGCCATTGCACATACCAGTCCCAAACAGAGGGGAAGACGAGCAGGCCAAAGGTCAAATGCTGCGTCGGAACGCCATGGCCGCGTACTGGTCCGCGCGGATGCGCGGCTAACGCACCGAACATCAGACCGAGATGCTCAACTTTCTGCGATGCCGTCTCCTCGCCCCAAACACCGTTGCGCTGCAAACCGAACGCAGTGAGCGTCGCGGTCTTGAAGCGGATCAAATCCGCCATTTCCATGCCAAGCATAGGCGGCGCATCGATGACGCCGGAGTTCAGGTCGGGGTCGGTGAACAGGGCAGCATCATCGTCCTGTTGCTGGCGCTGACCTCGATAGCCGTCATTTGCAACATCCGACTGACCATAGGTGATACCCGGGAAACGAATGGCGTAACGCTGTTTCAACGCGGCCGCCTGGAATCTCCGGTAGTCAGTTGATCCGCTGATAATTACGCGCCGAACCCATTCCAGAATCTCTTCCTGCTCCTCGGGACATCGCGTGTTGAAGTCGTCAGGCAGGTGCCACGCAAGCCGACGGCGTTCAGCCGGGCCGATATCATCGAGAATGTGGCCGGAGGCGGAGCGCGTCTGAAGCGGGAGTCTCGCTTTAAAATACCCTGCTGGAAGACGATAACGACGCTCGATCCGCGCTAGCACTTCCATGCTCGCCACGCTGCGCGGCGATTTTGATCCCTGGAGCCAATGACGAATTGTCGAGCGGTCCAGACTCTCGTCGTCTCGGACAACAGCACGATGAAGATGCCAATAGCTGTCGCCATGGCGGCGCATCTGGAAATCCAGCGCCGCCTGGAAGCTGGGGTGATCAGACGCTTCCTCGAAAAGTGGTGGTGGGAACTCCTCGATAGCGCGCGGTTTCATGCCGGACTTTTGCCGGTCGACCGCTACTGCAGGCTCCCGTTCTGACCGCTCGAGCTTCTTTTGACGACTTGGAGCTGGCGCCTTCTCTGCCGGCGGTTGCGGACGTTCCCCCTCATGACGCTGCGGTTTAGTGTTGCGACGGCCCGCGATGGTCGCGCGCTTCGGCGCAGCCTTCGTATTTCGAGCGATCGCGTCCAATGCTGGTTCGATTGCGGTCCGGGCAGATCGCAACGTTTCACCGTCGAGATCGCAACA
Organism: Mesorhizobium sp. GW821-FHT07A06; assembly: GCF_059419085.1. NCBI lineage: Bacteria > Pseudomonadati > Pseudomonadota > Alphaproteobacteria > Hyphomicrobiales > Phyllobacteriaceae > Mesorhizobium > Mesorhizobium sp. GW821-FHT07A06. The sequence goes on along the minus strand of NZ_JBWKRC010000013.1, from coordinate 128,187 downwards.
AATGCCGATTTCTTGCCAATCATAGCCGCGCAGTTTTCGCGGCGGTGTTTTAGCACAGGAGATCAGGTTCAGCAGAAACGCTCTGATGCGGGCACTTTCTTGAGGGGGAAACAGTGGGTCGAGATGGATACGGCAGAAATCAGAGATTTTGCGCGAGAGCAGTCTGGTACGCGAAGTTTCAGTCATGCGGGCAAGCGATGGGGTTTGTCAGCGTCTGTGGGAGGAGTGCACGCACTTACGCGATTCTTGTCGCTTGGAAGCACCAAAGCGCATGTGTTTACTGAAATTTCGAGCACGACGTGGAACCTGATAGCGCCACGTCAGACCTCGTCCGACTTAGACCCGCAGTGAGGGCGTGATCACATCCCCAAAAGGCAGTTTTCATGTTGCGGCCGCTCTCGCGAGCGCGCGCAATTCGGCTGGTGCAGCATGGCAGAAAGTTCGAAAAGCTTCCAAGAACCCCAGGAAAACTGGATGCCGATAGATAATTAACCGTCGGATTCTATTGCATCCACGCGCTAATCGCTCATGCAGACATTCCTCGGGTGGTTCGAGTGCATCAGCTTCTTGCGCTTGTGAAAGGCGCTTGATCGCCATCGCTTGCCCGTAGCGATAGCGCCTGCATTGTTCAAGGGCGGCCGCCAGTAGAGCCGACGTTAGCGCAACGGCCAGTTGGTGCTGGAAAGCGCGCGCCAGCCGCGATTGGCGGCATCACGCACAAGGTTGGCGGCACGCATGGCTTCTACCGAAGTCCGCGCGGCGCGGAACTCTGCCCTATCGAGGAAGTTGCCGGCGACCCACCGCTCAACATAAGCCCGCAATCGCCAAAGAGTGCTTTCGGCAAGCAAGGCCAGCGTTAAAGCCCAATCCTTGGCACGATAGCGGGTCAGCTTGCCAAGCAAAATACCGGTGGCGCGCATCTCCCTCAGTTCGGGAGTGGCGGGTTCCTGCCAGATCCGGTTCAAGAAGCTGAATGTCACATTGATATGCGAGCGAATGTCGGCATCTTTGGTGCCGACATAGTCGGCAAGCGCATCGAAATCCCGTAGGTCGGCGCTTTGATCCGCCTGCCAGATCAAAAAAAGCGTCTCGGCGTCGAGTGAGACGTGGCCGTGGCGCCGCCAAGCCAGCTTAACCGCCGCTTCGGCGTAACGTTTGTGGTTGATCAGCCCGGTCTCACGCGCAAACGCCATGGTCGAGTGCAACCAGACTCCGTTGACCCCTGGCCCAGACGCCGCAGCAGCCATCTGGCGATAGAACAAATCCTCCGACAACAAAACGTAGCCTGTGGCGGCGAGATCTGCGGTGTCGAGCACATCCATGCCAAACGTATCGGTGAGGCTGACTGCCAGCGCGGAGGGTACATCGGGCGCGGTCGAGGGCAGGATTTCACAGGCTCGCTCGATCTTGTCGATCTGTTCGGTGATGAAGGCATTGCGGGCCTTCACATCCTCACGCGTGAGGATCTGGCGGATATATTGCCCGTTGTGCCATCCGATCGTCATCGAACGGCGACCGGCGCTGAAATCATCTTCTTTGCGCAAGGCCCACAATTCATCGAGGTTCGATTGCGGCAGAACCAGCTTGCCGAAAACGTCCTTCAAGATGTCGAAGACATCCATCGTCGCAGCCGTCCACGCCGTGTAGCTGTCCAGAACTGCGCCGGCGGCGCGATGCCGGTCCAGTACCTGACGAGCGGCATCGCCTTCCGGTGTGTTGCCGACACAGGTTACGATGTCCCGCTTGAGCGAGCGGATATAATCTGCAAACCCGATGCTGTCGCCGCCAAGCTTCGACGCCACCATGGCCATAGGCAGGTGCTGAAGCAGGTAGAGATCGGCAAGCTTGCGGTTGCTCTCGGCGACGCGCCTCACCTCATCCAGCGCCGGCTGGACATCGGCTCCCTTCATTCGGATCGTGTAGAAGCCCTTGGCGTCGGGAAAGCGGGTCTGGAAATTCGCCATCACGTCATGCAGGGCATGGAGATATTTGTGCTTGATCTCCGCGACGCGCCAGGTGGCGTCGGTCCCAAACGCAGCCTCAATGATAAAGGTCTGGCCAACCTTCAGGCCCATCGCGGCAGCAGCGAGCGGGTGAGACTGGCTCACCAAGCCTTCTGTCGGCCGATCGGCGCCCTCCGCAACCACAAAGGCATGCGATTGTCCGGCATCGTTTTCGAGCCGCACCCAGGCCTGGAGTCCAACGACACGTGGCCGGGGGGTTTGACGCCCGTTCGGATCGAGCATCATCAGTCCGAAGTAGCGCAGCGCAACCTCGGGATCATTGCGTGCGTGCTGCAAGACGTTGTAGCCGAACTCCAGGGCCGTCTTGGCCATGCCGCTGGCAAAGAGCTGTTGAGCTAGAAACATTTTCTGCCCGGGGCTGCCCTCGACGGCCGCTAGGTCGAGCTTGGCCAGAAGGGGCTTGATTTCGGAGGCGCGGCCGGCACGGCGCAGGGTTGCGAACAAGGCCAGATAGTTGGTCAGGTCAGGGCTGGCTTCGATCGCCCGCCGCAGAGCGCTTTCCGCTTGTTTCAGGGCACCACGATTTAAATGCAGCAAGCCTTCTGCATGCAGATAGATGGCTTCCTGCTTCAAAGAAGCCGGAAGCCTTTCGAAGAAGCGTACGGCGCGCTGGCGAATGGGTTGGTCATTGACAAAAGCCCCCGCCAGCACACGCAGCATTTCGTGATCGTGGTCCTCTGCGACGTAGCCGTCGAGTAGATCCGCCACGACGCTGGCATCGCCGCGCTTCCAGGCATGCATAGCCACCATGTGGCGCGCTGAAATGTGGCTCTCGGAGTCGATGCACGCGAGCGCGCCGCGATAGGCGTCTTCCGCCACACGATCGATGCCCTGGGATCTGGCGAAATCGGCGAGCAGAATTGCTGCGCGCGGCTCGTTGGCGAGCCCAGCGGCGATTGCCTCGAGCTCAGCCTCGAGATCGGTTGGTCGATTCAGCTTGAAGCCGGCAAGACGTGCCGCTGTGGCCATCAGAGCGCGTTCGACAGGGGGAATGGTCTCTTGCTCAGTTCGCCAGATGCGCTCGATTTCAGCCCAGTTGCCCTTGGCGGCGCGATAGCGAAAACGCAGAACCGTTGCTTCTGGACCCGGCGGCAAGAGCGGCATGACCTGTTCGGCCAACGACTCGTCATTCGCCTCGACCGCGACAAACATCGCCCGGCTTGCCAGCTAACCGTCATCCGGCAACGCAGCCAGCCCCTGGCGAGCGACGGTCAGCGCCCTCGGCAAGTCGTCCAGTGCGTGATAAGCGGCAATCAGGTTGCAGCAAAGCGATGCGTCTTCGGGGCCGGGAACCCCCTCCGATGACATCACCTCATCCCACAGAGCCGACAAGACGGCGACCGCCTTCACGATCTTGTCGTGCTGTGGCGGAGAAAGCATCTGCAGTTGCCGGAAATGCGGGTCATTCAGGGTCTCGTCGAGGTCGGCCTCCGCGGCGAACTGGCGAGCGTGCCGATCATCCGGAAACGCAGCATAAGCGTCTCGTGCTGCTTGCCACCATTGCGGGACCTGGCCGCGCTGCCGCAGCACGTCTATGTTTGCGACCGCAACGGCAAGCGAGCCCTTGAGCTGAGCTGGAACCAGGTCGAGCGGGTCAAAAATGTCGGCATCGAAGCGCGCGGCCTGGACGAGATAGCCGGCTAGCCCCTCATTTGCCTGATCGGCCGCCAGCTTTTTCCTGCCCCAGTCGAGGAGCTCCAGGCCACGATCCTGCAAAAGCAGCGATAAGGCCTTGTTGGCGATTGCCTTTGGTTCCTCCGGTGCCTGGTCAAAAGCGTCGGATAGCATCTTGGCGCATTTTTCCTTGTCGCCAAGGGCGAGCAGGCATGCGCCAATATTGGCCTTTATGCGAAACAGAATCCTGCCCGATGCGAAGGAAGCGACGCGAGCCAGCAGCCGCTCCAGAAGCGGCAGCGCGGTACGCGGCTTCCCGCCATTGGCAAGATTGCGGTATTCGTCGATCTCGGCATCGAGCTGCGCCTCCAAGGCTCCGCCGGTGCCGGTCGCATCGCCGCCCGCGAGGTAACGCGCCTCAAGACGGGCAAACCGCGCATCCAGCCCCGCGTCCACTTGCGCTAGGCCGCTGGCCAGCTGATTGGCTATGTCGCGTTGCCCGATAGTCACCTTCTCGACACTCTCCAGGATCTTCTCGCTGAAGGCGCCATAACTGGGATCGAATTCCTTCCTTGCGTCAGCATCCTCGCTGATGCGCTCCTCGAGCGTGTTCCAGCCCCAAACATAGATCAGGATGGACCGGCCACTGGCTTTCTGCTCGATGGCGAGCTCGCGCGCCAAGTCGTGCAAAGCCACGTCATCGGGTGCCGTGGTTATGATGAAGTATTCCCTGAGCTGCGGCTTGAAGGTCAGTGCCTTGAAGACCTCCTCGCGCACTTCATCGGCAGTCAGGACTTGCCCATCGCCCTTCAGCTTGCACTGGATGCCCACCGGATGTGCCGGATCGCCGTTGCGAATGCCAACCAGGTCGACGCCATTTTGCCGCTGGCCGCGCCTTCCATTTCGCTGCACGTTGGGATCGCCAAGCGGCATGCGCGGGCGCACAAGCCGGAACGGCGGAGGGCGCAGAGGAGATGGCGATCGCGGTATCGAGGCGAATCATGTTTTCGAGGCTAAAGCGCCGGTGCGCTTTGCGCTACTATCTTCACCTCAAAACCCGCATCCTGTCGGGACAGCTAAACCAGTGATAATGTCGTAATATCAGCTATTTAAGAGGGCCAGCCCGCCGCCTTGGCGGCAACGATCTCTATCGACTCTCCTGACGCAGTGTCTGCTTTTGGACCGGATTCCTGGATCAACTCCATGGAATGGCGGCCTAGAGGTGTCGTTCGTATCAAGGAAAACTCCGCCTTTCCTATCCCCCGCTGATCGTCGCAGCACAAGAGTTAGATCTATTACGCACAACAGCGTAGAAAATATCGCGGGGTTTCAGAGTGGGGGGAAAGGCGGTAGCGCTCTCCCGCTACCAACCCCCGACGGGCAGAGAGCCTTTCCCATTTGCACGCCGCAGCCGCCGATTACAGCCCGAGCCGAACGCAGGCCTTCACTGCACCAGGAAAGTCCGCCTACGCATAGGGCATGCTACATTCATGGCCTTGCAGAAAGGCGAAGCAGTGAGGCGATATTCGCCCACGCTTGAGCCAATCACCGTGCAACGGATTGAGCGAGCGCTCGATCGCGTGGCCGAAATAATCGTCGCGCGCGGCGACCAAGGCGAGACATGGCTCCCACTGTACGACTATCTTGAACATGCCCTGCAAGATTGCCAAGCGAAGGAGGGACGCCTCGCCGCAGCCCATCAGCGCGTTAAACGATTGAGGGATCAAACGGTAGAACGATCTTCATAAGTTCTTCCTGCCACATTTTCATGTCGCCGCCTTCGCCGTATTTCGGCCGATCGATGGTGTGGCCCATCAGCATACGCCGGAGTTCCTCATCCAGCCTGGCGTTCTTCATGCGGTCTTCAAACGAATGACGCAGCGAATAGACCGTATGTTTGTCGGTCGGGAACAATTTGTGGCTCTCGAAATGCTTGTTGAGCAGGGCCGATAGCGACGCCTCGCGATCTTTGTACCTCGGAAAGCCATTGGGGTGCCTCTTGAACACCTCAAGCGCCACGCCAACGAGTGGTATCTTACGTACGGATGAGGCTGTCTTGATTTCGCGCGGATCTTCAGGATCCTCGCGCGGCTCCACCGAGATGTGAGGCACCTCGTGGTCGAGGTGTATGACGTTCTCGTACAGGTTCGCAAGCTCACTTGGTCGAGCCCCCGTTTCAGCGAACGCTAGCACGATGCCTCGCGCCTCGTCGTTGAGAGCCGCAAGCGCGCCAAGCGCGAAGATCCTGTCGCGAATCCAGTCGGCAGGGAATGGTGGACGACTGCGTTTCGACTTGTCGCTGAATGAGAGATCGGCGAACGGATTCTTCTGTTCGGGTGAACCTAGATGACGATAGTAGTCGCCATAAAGGGTTCGCAAGTTCCCCATATTTCGGTTTCCAGTCGACGCCGAACGGTCTGGCCTCCCCTTCTCGGGTGCAATTCTGTCCAACCAATATTTATGCACCGCACGCGCGTCGTCGCGCGTGATCTCTCCCATTGGCTTGTCGCCGACAAGTGTGATGAAGACATCGACGCTCATTTGGCGCTTTGCCTTCCATCGTTTCTTCTGATCAGCACTTTTGGTGCGGAGTTCGTCGCGGACGATCTCATCGAAATAGAGCTCCAGCGCTTCCGAAATCTTGTCGTCAGGACGGGAGACAGTGCCAGTAACAGCGTCGACCACGGGAGAGCTGGCAGGCTCTCCGATCGTGGCCTCGGCCCGCTGTAGGATGGTGTCCAGCGGCTCGGCAACGAGGATGTCGGCGAGCGGCCGATAGACGAACCCTAACGCCTCGGCGCGCTTGATAGCGCGCTGGTAACGAATGCGCGCAGCTTCTGGGTTTTCGCCCAACATAAGAGACGACCATAGCGCGTTGTCGGCGGCTTCGTGGAGATCGCGCGACGTACGCGCCTTCAAACGGTCAGTGGTGTCCAAGGCGCGGCGTACGAAAGCGCCGCGACCATCGAGCTCTCGGAGCTCCTTTGGGACCCGTCGGTAGTAGTGGAAGCGATCGCCCCTCTGTTGCAGAAAGCGATCAGGATCATGCTCTTCACGTCGCCTTCCCATGCCCGCAAGATACCGTTTGTATCACAATAAGTAACACAATAGGTATCACAAAAGGCCAACATGGCGCAACAAGAAGATTTCCTAATGCGAAATTCTTCAGCAAAATCAATATCTTATTGGAAGGGCCGATGGTACCGTTGGCTGGGATCGAACCAGCGACCTCCGGATCCACAATCCGGCGCTCTAACCAGCTGAGCTACAACGGCACATTTGCCTGGGCGTGATCTCGTCGGAAACGCGTTCCACTTGACCCACTCTGTCGTTCGGCGATGCGTCCTTACGGGCTTATGGATTTTAATTCAAGGCTTTTGCGAAGCAAAGACCACTTCCCCACATCTCGCCGCGTCGAGCAGTATCCCCCGGGCAAAGAAAAAGGCCGGCGGGAGGAGGTGCCGGCCTTTTCCTGTTACGAGCCAGCGGGAGGAGGAGCTGGCTGGTCACCCCGGGAGCAGAGGGAGGAGGTTCCACTCGCCGGGTATTCCTTGATGGCTGGCATCATACGCCTGATCAGTTTGAAGAAAATGCGACCTTTTGTTGCATCTCCTGATCCTGCGCAAATATTAGGCAGCCTTAATGTCCTTGATCGCCTTCTCGAAGGCGGTCTTGATCGGCTTGGAGACGTCTTCGGCCGCCTTGGAAGCGACAGCCTGCAACTCCTTGGCCTGCTCGACCGACAACTCGACGCGCTTGCGCAGGAAGGCGGTCTGCAGTTCGATGACTTCCGACAGCGACTTGGCGCCGATAAGGGCTTCGAGATGCGAGAAACCGGCTTCGGCATTGGCGCGCAGTGCCGCGATGGTCTTGAGCGACAGGTCGCTGGAAACGGTCTTGGCGGTCTCGTAGGTCGACTCCAGAGCCTTCTGGGTCTCCTCGGCGCCGGTCTTGAGCTTGGCATAGGCCTCTTTCGACTGCTCAACGCCCTTTTCGGCGAAAGCGCGGATCTGGTCGGTGGCCTTGGAAGCGTCGAAGCTCGGGAATTCAACGTTTTCGATGGTCTCGGCAGTCTTGGTCCTGGACATTTTCCATCCTTTCAGCGGCAGCGGCTTTGACAGAAAGCCGTCTCGTTCATGTATGGTGGCAATATAAAGGCAAATTTTGTGCATTGCAATATCTTTGTTGCAGTGCACAAAAAATCTTTTGGGCCGTTAACCAAGAGCCCAAATTCCAGCCTTTGCACGTTCTGGCTTGTGGACCTTCGTGGCTGCGGCTTTTATTAACAAAGCGTTAACTGCAATTTCGCCGCTCCGTGAGGGTTCGCCAAGCGCATGCCGTCCGAATATTCCTTCCTCGACGTCGCCGTGCTCGACGCGGTCCGCCAGCGCTTTGCCGCCGGCGACGCGATCGCGATCCTGTCGGGGGACCTGGAGCAGGTGATCTGGGCCAACGGGCCGGGCGCAGCCGTGTTCGGCTACCCCGACATTGAAGCGATCATCGGCGCCTCGGCGCGGCTGCCGCTGATCGCCCGCCGCCAGATCATGGCCACCAGCGGCTTTCCCGAGATCGGCAGCGACCGCGCCATCATGGTGCGGCTGGCGACGGGAATGACCAGCCGCGCTGTCAGCTTCCTTGCAAGTGCCGTGACGCTGCCCGATGGCGAGAAGGCGATCATGCTGGCGGTACCGGCCGCGCAGACAGGCTCGCGTAGTGCCGCCGAGATCGCCAGCCGGGCGATCGGCGGCTTCACCGAAGACGGCCATTTCATCGCCTTCATCGACGCGGGGGGCAATGTCGAGGCGGCATCGTACGGGTTTTCGAGGCTCGGCATCCAGCCCGCGACGCTGGCCGCCCTGGTGGCGGACGTGACTGCCGAAGGCGAGCGTATCGTCAAGCGCCTCGTTCCGGGCGGCAGCACCTCCTACCCGGCCGGCCTCGCGCGGCTGACGCCTGAGCGGCATCTCCTTGTGGTGATCGACGAGGATCAGCTCGAGGACAACATGCCTGCCGCAGAAGCTCCGGCGGACGGACGGTCCGAAGCGACGGAAAGCCGCGCCAACCGGATTGGCGGCGCGACAACAGCGGCCAAGAGCTTTTCCGCGGAATCCGAGTCCCACCAGGACAATCAGCCGCCGGCGGATGTTTCAAAGACAAAGGCGATCGAGGGACTGACGGGCAATGCCGCGCCCGAGCAGCCGCCAGCCCTCCCTCCAACCGGGCCAGCGCCAGCTGCCGCCGACAATGATCAGCCGGTGGCGGACCGCACGACTGCACAGCATGATCATTGGTACTTCAATGCCGGTGAGGACGACGCGCCAGCCGCGCCGGAGCCGAAGGCCGTGGCCGAAGCAATCGGCACCGAGGCTTCGGCGGACAGCGCGAAAAGGGACGAGGCCGCCTCCCCGACCGCATCGGCCACAGCCCCAACTCGCACCATAGATCGCTCGGCGGCACCGCTGCGCTTTGTCTGGCGCACCGACGCCGAGGGCAGGTTCAGCGCGCTGTCGCCGGAATTCGCCGACATCGTCGGCAAGCCGGCCGCCGACGTAATCGGCCGGCGTTTCAGGGATGTCGCGGCGACCTTCGGCCTTGACGCGTCCGGCGAGATAGCCGGCCTGCTGGAGCGACGCGACACCTGGTCAGGCCGCTCCGTGCTGTGGCCCGTGGTCGGCACCGACCTCAAGATTCCCGTCGACCTCGCGGCTTTGCCTGTCTATGGCCGCAGCCGCGCCTTCGAAGGTTTTCGCGGCTTCGGCGTTGCCCGCGCCAGCGACGCAGTCGTCGATCCGGAAGCGATCGGCATGGCCCTCGTACCCAATGGCCAGGCCTCAGCTTCGTCCGTACCGGAAACCGTCGAAGCTCCCACTGAAGAGCCAAAGACCGAGGAGCCGAACGCGGCGGACCCGTTCAAGGGCGAGGTGCCGGCGCTGACCATCGTGCCAAAACAGGAGCGGCGCTTTGCCGACAAGGTCATCCGGCTGGCCGAACACCGGCAACCGGCCAATGACAAGGGACTGTCGACGCTGGAGCGCAGCGCCTTCCGTGAGATCGGCGAGCGGCTGAAGAAGGAGAGCGCGCCGGCCGAGCCGCCGGAAACCGAAAAGCCCGGCATCGAAAGCCCGACGGAACCGGCGATCAAGACCACGGCGGAGGCCCCGGCCGCGAAGACAGAGGCTTCGATCGAACCCGCCGGCGAGATCGCGGCGACACATGATGCCGTGCCGGATCAGGAGGATGCGGCGCTGGCCGAGCCATCCGAGACCGATGCCGAGGACGAGGCCGATCTCGCACGGCTTGATGGCGGTCACCCGGACGAAGTGAATGATGAGGAGCCCGTCAGCACCTTGCCAGGTGTGAGCGGCTCGTTGCTCGACTACGCCGACCGGAACGATGAATCCGGTCCTGTCGCGAACAATGACGAGCCCCCGGTTTCAGAACCCGCGGTGGCGGAACCGCAGGGGACCGAGCCGGTCGCGGCCGAAGGACCTGATACCAAAGACACCACGCATGCTGCCGTCGAGGATGACGACAGCATGACATCGGCTGATTTTCGCGATGCCGAGGACAATGAGGACTGGGCCGACGGCGAGGAAGCCGCGGCCGCTGATGAGCAGGCCGCCGCACTCACCGGTGAAGCCGCCAGTGCAGCCGACACCGTCGAGAGCGCGGCTGAACGTCCTCGCTTGCGGGTGCCGCCGCTCAAGACCGAAGGGTTCGTGCCATCGGCTTTTTCCGTCGGCGACGAAAGCAAGGCTCCGGACACCTTGCTGCTCGGCAAGCTGCCGGTGCCGCTGCTCATTCATTCGGGCGACCAGTTGCACTATGCGAACGAGGAGTTCCTGAACCTGACCGGTTACGCAGCACTCGAGGACCTCGCTGATGCCGGCGGCCTGGGCGCGCTGTTTGCCGACCCCTATGGGGATGACGGCGCCTCCGACGGGAGCGACCGGACGCTGCGGCTGAAGACGCGCGACGGCCAGGAATTCCCGATCGACGCCATCCTGCGCTCCGTGCCCTGGCGAGACGGCAAGGCCCTGATGCTGGTCGTGCGCCGTTCCGGCGAGGATGACGCGCCTGTGGCCCTGCACGTGGTGGGCGAGGAGCCGACGCAGCCCGACATTTCCGAACTCAAGGCACGCATCGCCGAGATGCGCACCATCATCGACACCGCCACCGACGGCGTCGTGCTGATCGGCAGCGACGGCACCATCCGTTCGATCAGCCGCCCGGCCGAAGCGCTGTTCGGCTTCGACAGCGACGAGGTGACCGGCAAGCCATTCGCCTCGCTGTTTGCCATCGAGAGCCAGCGCGCGGCTCGCGACTATCTCACCGGCCTGTCCGAGCCCGGTGTGGCAAGCGTGATGAATGACGGTCGCGAGGTGATCGGGCGCGAAGCACAGGGGCGCTTCATCCCGCTGTTCATGACCATCGGCCGGCTGCCCAACGACAGCGGCTTCTGTGCCGTGGTGCGAGACATCACGCAGTGGAAGCGAGCGGAAGAGGATTTGACGCAAGCACGCGCGGTGGCCGAACGGGCATCCTCGCAGAAGACCGATTTCCTGGCTCGCATCAGCCACGAGATCCGCACGCCGCTCAATGCCATTATCGGCTTTTCCGAATTGATGGTCGACGAGAAGTTCGGGCCGGTCGCCAATGACCGCTACCGCGACTATCTGCGTGACATCAACCGCTCGGGCAACCATGTGCTCGACCTGGTCAACGACTTGCTCGACATCTCTAAGATCGAAGCCGGCCAGCAGGAAATGGCCTATGAGGCGGTGTCGCTCAACGACACGCTGGCCGAGACCGTGGCGATGATGCAGCCGCAGGCCAACCGCGAACGCGTCATCATCCGCTCAAGCTTCGCCTCGCGGCTGCCGGAAGTGGTGGCGGATCTGCGTTCCGTGCGCCAGATCGCGCTCAACATCCTGTCGAACGCCATCCGCTACACCCAGGCCGGCGGCCAGGTGATCGTCTCGACCGCGTACGAGACCTCGGGCGATGTCGTCATGCGGGTGCGCGACACCGGTATCGGCATGAGCCAGGCCGAGATCGAACAGGCGCTCAAGCCGTTCAAGCAGATCAATGCGCTGAAGCGCGGGCGCGGCGACGGCACCGGGCTCGGCCTGCCGCTGACCAAGGCGATGGTGGAAGCAAACCGTGCTCGCTTCACCATCAATTCGACACCCGGCGAAGGCACGCTCGTCGAGGTCGCTTTTCCCTCGACCAGGGTGCTCGCGGAATAGCGGCTCCAAAAGAAAAGGCGCCCAAAGGACGCCTTAAGAGATGGGATTGCTGTCACAACGGGGGCTTGAGCGAATCAGATCCTCCGGGGGCTGAGGAACGGGATTTCTCCCTCAAGTTACATGCGACTATCGAGGTCGGGCCTTAACAAGTCCTTACCGGGTCGCCAAAAAATTTACGAATGTGTACCACTCGTGAAATCTAGGTAAATTCCCGAGACATGATCCGTTAACCATGACGGGCCGGTCATTCGGCAAGCTGCGGCAGGTTGCGGAACAGCTCCAGCGCCTCCGGGTTGGCAAGCGCTTCCTTGTTCTTGATGGCGCGCCCATGCACCACGTCGCGCACGGCGAGTTCGGTTATCTTGCCAGACTTGGTGCGGGGAATGTCCGGCACGGCGACGATCCTGGCCGGGACATGGCGGGGGCTCGCGCCGCCGCGGATCTTGGCACGAATGCGTTTTTCCAGATCCTCGTCCAACTGGACGCCCACGGCCAGCCGCACGAACAGCACGACGCGCACATCATTGTCGAAATCCTGTCCGATGCACAGCGCTTCCAGGATTTCCGGCATCTGTTCGACCTGGTTGTAGATCTCCGCCGTGCCGATCCGCACGCCGCCCGGGTTGAGCGTGGCGTCCGAGCGGCCGTGGATGATCATGCCGCCGTGCTCAGTCCATTCGGCGAAATCGCCATGGCACCACACATTGTCGAAACGCTCGAAATAGGCCGCCTGGTATTTCTTGCCGTCGGGGTCGTTCCAGAAACCGATCGGCATGGACGGAAAGGCCTTGGTGCAGACCAGTTCGCCCTTCTCCTGCCGGATCGGCTTGCCGTCGTCATCCCAGACATCGACGGCAAGGCCAAGGCCAGGACCCTGGATTTCGCCGGTCCAGACCGGCTCGGTCGGCACGCCGAGCACGAAACACGAGACGATGTCGGTGCCGCCGGAAACCGAAGCCAGATGCACGTCCTTCTTGATGCCTTCGTAGACGAAGCGGAAATCCTCGGGCGACAGTGGCGAACCGGTGGAGGATATCGCCCGCACGGTCGACAGATCGTGACTGCCGATCGGCTTGAGACCGGCCTTGCGCACGGAATCGATAAACTTCGCCGAGGTGCCGAAGAAGGTCATCTTCTCGACGTCGGCGAAGTCGAACAGGACATTGCCGTTGGGATAGAAGGGAGAACCGTCATAGAGCAGCAGCGTCGCACCGGACGCGAGGCCCGACACCAGCCAGTTCCACATCATCCAACCGCAGGTGGTGAAATAGAAGAAGCGATCGCCGTCGACGAGCCCGGCATGCAGCCGATGCTCCTTGACATGCTGGATCAGCGTCCCGCCGGCCGAATGGACGATGCATTTGGGAATGCCCGTGGTTCCGGATGAAAACAGGATGTAGAGCGGATGCGAAAACGCCAGCCGCTCGAAGGTGACGGGCTTGACGGCGAAGGGCGCCAGCGCCTCCTCCATCGCCATGGCCTTGTCGATGACCGCGGCCACATCGACCGAGGTGCCGAGATAATCGACGAGCAGAACCTTGCGGACACTGCCGAGCTTGGCCGCGACCGCCGCGACCTTGTCGGCGACCTCGATCGCCTTGCCATTGTACCAATAGCCGTCGGGCGCGATGAAGATGACGGGCTCGATCTGGCCGAAGCGGTCGAGCACGCCCTGCTCGCCGAAATCGGGTGAGCAGGATGACCACACCGCGCCGATCGAGGCCGCCGCCAGCATCGCCGCGACGGTTTCCGGCATGTTGGGCATCATCGCGGCGATGCGGTCGCCTTTCTTCACCTTGAGCGACAGGAAAAGCTGCTGCAGACGCGAGACCAGGCCATGCAGCTCATTCCAGGACAGCCGCCGCTCGACCTTGTCCTCGCCGCGAAAGACAATCGCCTCGCCGGCACCGGTCTTCTTCAGCAGGTTCTCGGCGAAATTCAGCGTCGCGTCGGGGAAGAAGGCAGCGCCGGGCATCTTGTCGCCATCGGCCAGCACGCGCTCGCTCCCATTGGTCCATTTGTCGCCGACAAGGCCGGAAAAGTCCCACATCAGGCTCCAGAACGTCTCGCGATCCTCGATCGACCAGCGGTGAAGGTCGGTATAGGAGGAGAACGTGGCGCCGGCTTTCGCCTCCGCGGCCTTCAGGAAAGCCGTCAGTGGCGAAGCTTCGATCCGGTCTTGCGTCGGGGTCCAGAGCGGTACTTCTGCAGCCATGATCGATCCTCCCACGGTCGTCATCGCTTATGCATATCGCAGCGCAGCAGAGCAAGATTTTGTTGGGCCGAGGCGACCAGGTGTGCGCAAATGCCATCGCCGGGCCATAAAGACTTGAAATGCCTCAGTCCTAAGTCGTAGTGACGACTGGGGCACACCCGTCGGGCGATTAATCGGAACGGAAGCATATAGGGCGAGATGCCATCATCCTTGATCCGCCGCGGAGTATGGGCGATCGGCGCTGCCGTGATCGTCATTGCTCTGGTGGTCGCCGCGCTGCCGCTGATCGCCTCGACGCGCATCGTGCGCGACCGCATTGCCTGGGAAATGAGCGCCTGGAGCGGCTTCCGGGTCGCCATCGAAGGCTCGCCGCGTATCGAGGTCTGGCCGAAATTCCGGGCAATCCTGACCGATGTGACGCTGTCCAAGTGGACGGATACCGATGCACCGCCGGTCGTCGAGGCCGAACGGGTGGAAATCGACCTCTCGGCCATGGCTGCATTGCAGGGCGACGTGGCGTTTTCCACGGCGCGACTGGTGCGTCCGACGATCCGCGTGCAGCGCACGACCGATGGCCTGTTCCTGCCCACCGCGCCGACGGGCGGGCGCATCGCGCGCTCCATCGACACGGCGCGCGGCGTGGTCAGTGCCGATCCCGCCAAGCCCGACCTCGACAAGCTGCCGACCGACGCCTTCGGCACGGTCGAGTTCAGGGACGGCCGCATGGTTGCTTCCGTGAACGGCAAGGACGTGGAAATCCTCAGCAGCCTTAGCGGCCAGGCGACCTGGGCGGCGATGAACAGCAATGCGACATTGTCGGCAACCGGTATCTGGCGTGGCGAAAGCGTCGCCCTGGACGCGGCCTCGCCGAAGCCGCTGGTGCTGTTTGCCGGGGGCATGGCGCCGCTCACCCTGTCCTTCAAGGCAGCGCCCGCCACCTTCTCCTTCGACGGCACCGCCAACATGTCCCAGAACGCCTATTTCGACGGCCAGGTGAAGTTCGCGGCACCTTCGCTGCGCCGCGTGTTGGAATGGTCGCAGGCCGGTATCGCGCCGAGCGCGGCGATCGGTTCCGTCAGCATTTCCAGCAAGGTCACGGCGTCGGCCGGTCGCGTCAAATTCGAGAACACCGCGCTCACGCTGGACAACAATCCGGGTATGGGCGCGCTGGACCTGTCGCTTGGCGACGCCCAGCCGGTGATATCTGGCACGCTCGCCTTCGATACGCTCGACCTCAGATCGTTCCTGTCCGCCTTCACGCCGCTGGGGCCGGCAAGCGGGGCTGGACCGGGTGACGTCGACACAAGCTTCGCCGATCGGGTCAATCTCGATCTCAGACTGTCGGCGGCGCATGCCACGGCTGGCAGTATCCAGCTTGCCGACGTCGCCGCCACCGCCCAGGTCAAGGACGGTCTTTCCGTCTTCGATATCTCCGACGCGTCGGCCTTTGGCGGCAACATCCAGACCAGCCTTCGTTTCGACCGCAAGCCCGAGGGAACACAGGTCGAGATCCGGCTGCTTGCTTCCGATGTCGACGGCGGGGCGTTCGGTACGGCCGCCGGAATGACCCGGCTGGTGCCGGTTGGCACGGGCACCGTTTCGGTCATCCTCAAGGGACCGGGCAGGACCTGGGATTCGATCTTTGAAAACGCCGATGGCTCGGTCTCGGCGACTTTCGGCCCCGGCGCGCTCAGCAAGTTCAACCTGGCGGCCTTTCTCAAGCATACCGAACAGGGCGGCTTCTTCGCGCTCGACGATGTTTCGGACGGAACACTGCCGATCGACGGCGCCGAAGTGAAGGCGACCATTTCGCGCGGCGTGGCGAGGCTGGACAAGGCCGAGGCCAATTCGGCGAAATACAAGATCTGGCTTTCCGGCATCGCCTCCTATGCGGGGCGTGGGCTGGCACTGTCGGGCGGCGTCATCCAACCTGACCAGGCGGCGGCGCAGAAGAACGGCCAGCAGGGGCCCAACCAGTCGTCCTTCTTCGTCGGCGGAACCTGGAGCACGCCGTTCATTTCCCCGATAAGCCGCGGCGTTTCGGGCGAATAGCAGAAGCACGCACCCTTCAGTTGAACGTCGCCTCGTGCGAGAACCGGTTGTCACCCTCGGGGCCAAGCCCGAGGGCACACTTTCGAGCTGCTCACCCGCGCTGCGCCGCCTGTTCGTCGATCTGACGCTGTACCTCCCGCCGCTTGTTGGCGATCGAGGCGACGATGACACCGACCGCGACGACGGCGATCAGGATGGTGCAGGCGGCATTGATCTCCGGTGTCACGCCGAGGCGGACCTGGCTGTAGATCTTCATCGGCAGCGTCGTGGCGCCCGGCCCCGAGGTGAAGCTGGCGATCACAAGATCGTCGAGCGACAGCGTGAAAGCCAGCATCCAGCCCGACACGATCGCCGGCAGGATGACCGGCAGCGTGATCTGGAAGAAAGTCTTCGCCGGCGTCGCGCCGAGATCCATCGCCGCCTCCTCCAGCGAACGATCGAAGGAGACCAGCCGCGATTGCACCACGACGGCCACGAAGCACATTGTGAGCGTGATGTGGGCGAGCGTTACCGTGAAGAAGCCGCGGTCGAGGCCGACGGCAACGAAGAGCAGCAGCAGCGACAGGCCGGTGATGACTTCCGGCATGACCAGCGGCGCGAAGACCATGCCGGAAAACAGCACCCTGCCCCGGAAGCGGGTGTAGCGCGTCAGGGTGAGCGCGGCCAGCGTGCCGAGCACGGTCGCCACCGTCGCCGAAATGACGCCGACACGCGCCGTGACCCAGGTGGCGTCCATCAGGCCCTGATTGTGGAACAGCGACACGTACCATTTGGTCGAGAAGCCGCCCCATACGGTGACGAGCTTGGATTCGTTGAAGGAGAAGACGATGAGCAGCACGATCGGCAGGTACAGGAAGGCGAAGCCAAGCACGATCGAGGTGACGTTGAAGCGGCTCCAGGTGGCGTTCATTTGCCCTGCTCCTGGGCACGCGCCTGTGCCTGTTGGAAAAGCATGATCGGCACGGTCAGCAACAACAGCAGGATGACGGCCACGGCAGACGACACCGGCCAGTCACGATTGGCGAAGAACTCGTTCCAGAGCGTCTTGCCGATCATCAGCGTCTGCGATCCGCCGAGCAGATCGGGGATGACGAACTCGCCGACGGCCGGGATGAACACCAGCAGGCAGCCGGCAATGACGCCGGGCAGCGACAGCGGGAAGGTGATCTTCCAGAAAGCCGATGTTGGCGGGCAGCCGAGATCCTTGGCCGCCTCGATCAGCGAATAGTCCATCTTCTCCAGCGACGAATAGAGCGGCAGCACCATGAACGGCAGATAGGAATAGACGATGCCGATGAAGATCGCCGTGTAGGTGTTGAGGATGATCAGCGGCTGACTGACGATGCCGGTGGCAAGCAATAGCTGGTTGAGCAGCCCCTCGGGCTTGAGAATGCCGATCCAGGCATAGACGCGGATCAGGAACGAGGTCCAGAACGGCAGGATGACCAGCATCAGCAGGGTCGGGCGGATGGTGGCCGGTGCACGTGACATGCCATAGGCGATCGGGTAGCCGACGATCAGCGTCAGCACGGTCGAGATCGCGGCAATGATGACGCTCGTCACATAGGCCTTGAAATAAAGCGCGTCCTGCGTCAGCCAGACATAGTTGTCGAAATTGAGGTCTCGGAACCCGGCGAAGAAGCCGGAGACGCCATCGCTGAAATCGAGCACCGGCGTGTAGGGCGGCATGGCGATCGCCGTCTGCGACATGGAAATCTTGAAGACGATGATGAACGGGATGAGGAAGAAGAACAGCAGCCAGAGGTAAGGGACGATTATGACGAGCCGGTTGACGAAGCCGGCACCCAGCCGCGTCAGGAACGGCGTGGCGACAGTCGATGGTCCGGCGGCATCGGTGACGGCGATGTTGGACATGTCAGCCCCCTACCGCGCCAGCACGACGCCGGCGTCGGGCCGGAAGGACACCCAGGCGCGGTCGTTCCAGGTCAGCGGATCGTCGGTCACTCGCGCCGCATTGAGCGCGCTTGCCCTGATGATCTGCCCGTCATCCAGCCTGATGTGGTAGACGGTCATGTCGCCGAGATAGGCGACGTCGTAGACCTCGCCTTCCAGCGCATTGACAGCGTCCGCCGGCTTCTTCGACGACACCTTGATCTTCTCCGGCCTGATGGCGAAAACGATGTCGGAACCGGCTGCGGTATCGGAGCTGTTTTCAACGACGATCTGGGCACCTGTCGCGCCGGTGATGCGGGTGGTGTTGGCCAAGCGCTCGGCGACCTTGCCCTCGAACATGTTCACGTTGCCGACGAAATGCGCGACGAAGCGCGAGGCCGGGGCTTCATAGACTTCCGCCGGCGTCGCCACCTGCATGACCTCACCCTTGTCCATGATGGCGATGCGATCGGCCATGGTCATCGCTTCTTCCTGGTCGTGGGTGACCACGACGAAGGTCAGCCCAAGTTCCTGCTGCAAATCCATCAATTCGAACTGGGTCTCCTCGCGCAGCTTCTTGTCGAGAGCCCCCAGTGGCTCATCGAGCAGCAGCACCTTCGGCCGCTTGGCGACCGAGCGGGCAAGCGCGACACGCTGGCGCTGGCCGCCGGAAAGCTGGTGCGGCTTGCGCTTGGCGAACTGCTCGAGCTTGACCAGTTTCAGCATCTCGGCGACGCGTTTTTCGATGTCGGGCTTGGGCATGCCTTCCTGCTTGAGGCCGAAGGCGATGTTGTTTTCCACCGTCATATGCGGGAACAGGGCATAGGACTGGAACATCATGTTGACCGGCCGGCGATAGGGCGGAATGCCACGCAGGTCCTGGCCGTCGAGCAGGATGCGGCCGGCCGTCGGTTCCTCGAAGCCCGCGAGCATCCTGAGCAGGGTCGACTTTCCGCAACCGGAGGCACCGAGAAGGGCGAAGAATTCTCGCTCGAAGATCGTCAGCGACAGATTGTTGACGGCGGTGAAGTCACCGAACTTCTTGGTGACTTTGTCGAACTGGATGTATGGCTTGGCGTTCGGGTCGTTCCATGGCGCGAAATCCCTGCGGATGCTGCCAAGCGATTTCATATCCCCACTCCGTGCTGTTTCTTGCTTCGTGCCCCAAAAATACGCGACCCCGGCAGTTGTCTGCCGGGGTCGCTTCAGATGCTTATTGGCCGGTGACGATCTTGGTCCAGCTGCGCGTGATGATACGCTGTGTCTTGGGATCGTAAGGGGAGACCGTGTAGAGCTTCTGCAAGGTCGCGGCGTCCGGATAGACAGCCGGATCCTCCAGCAGCGCCTTGTCGACAAATTGCTGCGATGCCTTGTTGCCGTTGGCATAGAGCACGTAGTTCGACGATTTGGCGATCACTTCGGGCGTCATCATGTAGTTGATGAATTCGAGTGCCTCGGCGACATGCGGCGCATCGGCGGGGATCGCCATCTGGTCGAACCACATCTGTGCGCCTTCCTTCGGCACGGAATAGCCGATTTCAACGCCTTGCTTGGCCTCGACCGCGCGGTTGCGGGCCTGGAACACGTCACCCGACCAGCCGACCGCGAGGCAGATGTCGCCATTGGCGAGCGCGTTGATGTACTCGGACGAATGGAACTTCCTGATGTAGGGACGGACCTTGAGCAAAGCTTCCTCGGCCTTGGCGATATCGTCCGGCGAAGTGCTGTTCGGGTCGAGGCCTAGATATTTCAACGCCGCCGGTATGATGTCGGCCGGCGAGTCCAGCACGTAGACGCCGCAGTCTTTCAACTTGGCAAGACTATCCGGATTGAAGAACACGTCCCAGCTGTCGATCTTGTCGGTGCCCAGTGCCGCCTGCACTTTCTTCGTGTTGTAGCCGATGCCGACCGTGCCCCACATGTAGTTGACCGAGTATTCGTTGCCGGGATCATATTTGGCGGTTCGCTCGGAAACCGTGTCCCACATGTTGGAGAGGTTCGGCAGTTTCGACTTGTCGAGCTTCTGGAACACACCGGCCTGAATCTGGCGGGCGAGGAAGTTGCCGCTCGGCACGACGACGTCGTAGCCGCTGCCGCCGGCGAGCAGTTTGGTTTCCAGGATCTCGTTGGAATCGAACGTGTCGTAGACGACCTTGATGCCGGTCTTCTTGGTGAAGTCGTCTATGATCGAACTGTCGATATAATCCGACCAGTTGAAGACGTTGACGACGCGATCCTCGGCATGCCCGGCGGGCGTGAACAATGTCAGAAATACCGAGGTCGCCGAAAGCCAGAGCGCTTTGCGGATCATGCTATTCTCCTTTGGTGAGTGTTCCGTCGCCGGCTCGTCGCGACGCGCGACCGGACTTTTGTTTCAGACTATTGAGCTTTCCAGGGGACAACAAGCGGCGATTGGCGCGCCGGTCGCGGCCGCGCGATTGACCCGGACTGGGGGGAATCGCAGTGCCGTCAGAAGCTTTCGCCGCCGCGCGGACAGAAATACAGAAATATGGTCCGGTCTCGATCGGGCCGCCGGGGAGACTTGGCAAGATACGCCTGTCTTGTTGTTGCCGTGTTCCCAGCCTGCCCGGGCGGCAGCGAGGTTGTCAATGGCAAAGCATCGGCCCCCGCATCAATTCGGCGACGGCACCCCAGTGACGCCTGCCCGCCGCGGCCGTGCCTGGCGTTTGAACTCGAGACCGATATGGACAAGCAGCGCCGTGACCACCACCGCGCCGCCGATGATGGTGCGTCCGGACGGCACTTCGGAATGGATGAGCCAGACCCATATCGGCCCAAGGATCGGCTCAAAAGTGCCAAGCAGTGCCGCGATGGCAGCCGGGATCAGCCTCGCGCCGGTGGCGAAGAAGGCAAGGCCGATGCCGAGATTGACCACGCCGAACGCGAAGAGAAAGCCCATGTCGCCGGCCGAGACCGTGAAGGTCGACGCCTGCGAGGCGGCAAGGCCCGCGGCCAGGATCGTGCCGAGACAGGTCGCCGGGGTCATCCTGACGCTGGCGAACCGCCTTGTGATGACGGTGGCGATCGAGAACATG
Organism: Mesorhizobium sp. GW821-FHT07A06; assembly: GCF_059419085.1. Taxonomy (NCBI): domain Bacteria; kingdom Pseudomonadati; phylum Pseudomonadota; class Alphaproteobacteria; order Hyphomicrobiales; family Phyllobacteriaceae; genus Mesorhizobium; species Mesorhizobium sp. GW821-FHT07A06. Next base: position 107,084 of record NZ_JBWKRC010000013.1, on the reverse strand, counting down.
AACGCGATCAGCAGCGCCAGCCCGTCGCCCATGGGCGAGACGGCGCCATTGAGCGATTCCGACACCATGATGGCGACGCCTGCGATGACGGCGGCAATCGCCACCCAGGTCACGACACCAATCCGTTCGCGAAACAGCGCCCAGGCAAACAGCGCCGCCAGAAGCGGCACGCCGGCCTGCATCAAAAGTATGTTGGCGACAGTGGTGTAGGCGAGCGCCACGACGAAGGAAGTCGATGCGATGGCGAAGCAGAAGCCGACGGCAAGGCCGGGCAGGCCCATGTCGCGAAACGATCTCAGCATGCCGCGCCAGCCGTCACGCCAGGCCATGAAGGCGAGCAGGAAGGCGGCGGCCCAAACCGAGCGCCAGAAGACAACCGTCCAGCTGTCACCCACGGTGATGAAGCGGGCGATGGTGCCGCCGAAACTCCACATCAGCGCCGAGAGGAAGACCAGAAGCATGCCGACGCGTTCCTCGCGCGGCGAGGCGGTCGAAGCGACAAGGGCCGGTGATGATGCTGCGTCTGTCATGGGCGCGACTGTCGAGCTTGTGTGGACGGGACGATGCGCAAGAGACGACAAAAAACTGCCCTGTTCGCGTAACGCAAAGACTTGACCCGCGGGTGATCCAGACACAGGCGACGATTGTGGCACCTCTGCCGCCGCGTTACTGGAAGTCGAAAGCGCTCAGGCCCGTCACCATCTCGTCGAGGCCGAGCGGGCGCGTCACCGGCGGTTCGGCACGCGCCAGGCAGCCGACACGCTCGCAAAGCCGGCAGGCGGGTCCGACCGGCGTCGCCACGACGGCGCCTGTTCCCGACTTTCCGGCGGCCGCGCCGGGCAGCGCCGCGCCATAGACGATGTCGTCGCGAAAGCCGATGTCGCAACCGAGCAGCAGCGCAGTGCGGCGCGGACGCTCCGAGAATGCGCCCTGCGGCCCCTCCAGCGTGCGGGCAAGGCACAGGAATTCGGCGCCATCGGGCATTTCCACCGCTTCGACGAAAACTTGGCCGGGCTGGGTGAAAGCGACGTGCACGGGCAGCTTCGGACAGCCGCCGCCGAAGCGGCTATGCGGAAAGCCCTGGCTGCCGGCCCTGCGGAAGCGGTTACCCGCATTGTCGACCTCCAGCATGAAGAACGGCACACCAGGTGCGCCCTGCCGCTGCAGCATCGTCAGCCGGTTCGCCGCCTGCTCGAAGGAGACGCCGAAGCGTGAGCGAAGGACGTCGATGTCGTAGCGCGCGCGGACGGCCGCCCCATGAAAGGCCTGATAGGGCATCATCAGCGCATGCGCCGCATAGCGACCGAGTTCGAAGCGGGCAAGGCGACGGGCTTCGTCCGTGCTCAGCTTGAGCGCCTGGATCTGACCGGCGACCACGACCGTCATGCGGATCAGGCAGGCTTCCATCGCCACTTCGCGCAACTGGTCGAACGGCGACAGCCGCTCCGACAGGAACAGGCGCTGCGAATGGCGATCGTAGCGGCGGCGCCAGTTCGGCATTGTGGCGACCGGCAGCACCTTGACGACGATGCCGTATTCGCGCTTCAGCCAGGCCTTCAAGGCACCGAACAGGTCATCGCCGGGATCAAGGACCGCGGTGAACGCCTCCGCCTCCTCCTCGAGTGCGGTAAAATGGTTCGGCCGCCGCTCGAAGGTCTCGTGCACCTCGTCGATCGGCAAACGGGCGCCCGAAAGCGCCGTCGCCCGGCCCTCGCGCGCCAGAAGCTCGTTGAGGTCGGACAGCCGCTCGGCCTGCTCGCGATAGGCGCGGAATAGTTTTATCACCGCGGCCGACGCATTGGGCGCCGCCTCGGCAAGTTCGATCAGCTCTTGATCTCCCGGCAATTCGCCGACCAGCAGCGGATCGGTGAACACCTCCTTCAAGGCCGCGACCGACCCTCTTGCCTCGCCCTGCAGCTCGTGCGGATCGACCTTGTAGACGGAGGCCAACTTGAGGATCAGCTGCACCGTCAGCGGCCGCTGGTTGCGCTCGATAAGGTTGAGATAGGACGGCGAGATGCCGAGCCCCTCGGCCATCGCCGTCTGGGTGAGGCCCTTGGCATTGCGGATGCGGCGAATGCGCGGCCCCGCGAAGATCTTCTGGTCAGCCATCGACTGCCCTTGACAGAAATTTACACGGCATCCGCGATAATTCGATCCTCACCAGTTTTACAAACATGACAAATTTACAACAGCCTTCTGTCAAACGCAACACAGGTTTTCCCTTATCTGCGACTATGATTGCTGATTTTTCTGGGAGATTTTGCGCCGCAATGTAAAGTCAGTCACATCGCAGCTCGCCAAAGATTGGTGCGCGGACAAAGTACAGCAATCCTTCGGAGTGACTCATGACTGATTTTTACAACCTCGTTCCCTCGGCGCCGGAAGGTCGCTTCGACGGCATTGAACGCCCCTATTCGCCGGAGGATGTGAAGCGGCTGCGCGGTTCGGTCCAGATTCGTCAGAGCCTTGCCGAAATGGGTGCCAACCGGCTGTGGAAGCTGATCCACGAGGAGGATTTCGTCAACGCGCTCGGCGCCATGTCCGGCAACCAGGCGATGCAGCAGGTGCGCGCCGGGCTGAAGGCGATCTATCTATCGGGCTGGCAGGTCGCGGCAGACGCCAACACCGCCTCGGCGATGTATCCCGACCAGTCGCTTTACCCGGCCAATGCAGCGCCGGAGCTGGTCAAGCGCATCAACCGGACGCTGCAGCGCGCCGACCAGATCGAGACCTCCGAGGGCAACGGGCTCTCGGTCGAGACCTGGTTCGCTCCGATCGTCGCCGACGCGGAAGCCGGCTTCGGCGGACCGCTCAACGCCTTCGAGATCATGAAGGCGTTCATCGAGGCGGGTGCCGCCGGCGTCCATTACGAGGACCAGCTGGCATCGGAAAAGAAGTGCGGCCATCTCGGCGGCAAGGTTCTGATCCCGACAGCCGCGCATATCCGCAACCTCAACGCCGCGCGGCTCGCGGCCGACGTGATGGGCACGCCGACGCTCGTCGTGGCGCGCACCGATGCGGAAGCCGCCAAGCTTCTGACATCCGATATCGACGAGCGCGACCAGCCCTTCGTCGACTACGATGCCGGGCGCACGGTGGAAGGCTTCTACCAGGTCAGGAACGGCATCGAGCCCTGCATCGCGCGGGCCGTCGCCTATGCGCCGTACGCTGACCTGATCTGGTGCGAAACCTCCAAGCCGGACCTGGCGCAGGCCAAGAAATTCGCCGAGGGAGTGCGCAAGCATCATCCAGGCAAGCTGCTCGCCTATAATTGTTCGCCCTCGTTCAACTGGAAGAAGAATCTCGACGACGCGACGATCGCGAAGTTCCAGAAGGAACTCGGCGCCATGGGCTACAAGTTCCAGTTCATCACGCTGGCCGGCTTCCACCAGCTAAACTACGGAATGTTCGAGCTGGCGCGTGGCTACAAGGCGCGGCAGATGGCAGCCTATTCCGAGTTGCAGGAAGCCGAGTTCGCCGCGGAGGCCAATGGCTACACCGCCACGAAGCACCAGCGTGAGGTCGGCACCGGCTATTTCGACGCCGTGTCGATGGCGATCACCGGCGGCAAGTCGTCGACCACCGCCATGCATGAATCGACCGAACACGCACAATTCAAACCGGCCGCCGAATAGCGGCTCGGAAAATACCGAGGAAACGCCCAGCAGGGCTTCAGAAACAGGAGAAGACCAATGGCATCGATAAGCCGCGTCAAGGAACGGGCGGAAGAGCAATCGACCACGATGAGCGTCGACCAGCAGGCGACGATCCGCATGCTCGCCAACGATCTGCACAGACTGAACCAGTCGGTGATGAAGGCGGTCGAGGCGGGCGTCTCGGTGGAGCTGGTGCGCTCGGCCAGGCACCATGGCGGCGATGGCAATTGGGGCGATCTTCTGATCCCGGTAATCGTCACACAGCAGAGTCATGGCTGACCGGCAATCGTTGCAACCGACCTCTCACCTGCGCAGCGGATGCGCAGGTGAATTTTATTTTTATGTAACCAATCCATGGACAGGACAGTACAGTACTATTGCTTGACTCCACTGCTGGGGGAGGCGTCTCCAAGCTCTTTTATTTCAACTTGACATGGAGTGCGATCTCACGCCAATTGTCACCCAGATTTCAACTCTGCATTGAAATAGGGGCGAGCTTTTGGCCGACTTGGGTGCCCAGTGAGTAGCGAGGGGGAGACCGCGAAACATCCGAATCTGGTGACCCAGGGTTCAAGCGCCGAAACGATCCGCGGTCCCTCGCAAGTGCTTGTTGTCGGGAAATCGCCGATCAATCGTGTGGTGGTGTCGAAGATCGTCGAGCGATCCGGGCTCAGGCCAATCTCGGAATCGCCTGACATGGCGGCGAAGACCTTGCGAACACTTGTGCCGAGCGTGATTGTCCTGGACGGCGGCGCGGACAACAAGGACTGCGACAATCTGATGTCCGGCATCGAAACGTTGCGGCGGGCGTCGGGCAAATCGCTTCCTCCCGTCATCCTGCTTTCAACCAAGAACGGCACGCCGGAAAGCCTGGGCCTGCCGAGCGTGATCGACGTCGTGGTCGCGAAGCCGATCACGCCCGAACGGCTGCAACCGGTCATCGATCGCCTGATCAGCCGCTAACCAAGGCGCGATCAATCTCGCTTCGTGATGCTTTGTATCAGTTCGGGCAATTGCCCAAGGTTGGATATCTGGCGGAATCGCGGGTCGGCGACCGGCGCCTCGACATGCTCGAGCACCCAGGTCAGTTCGTGCGGCACATGGACACCCCAGCCGCCGGCCTCGATGGCCGGCACCACGTCCGACTTCAGCGAATTGCCCACCATCATGCTCTTTGCCGGACCGTCGCCGTGGCGGCTGAAGAGGCGGGCATAAGTCGCGGCGTTCTTGTCGCTGACGATCTCGACCGCATCGAACAGGTCACCGAGGCCGGAGCCAGCCAGCTTGCGCTCCTGGTCGAAGAGATCGCCCTTGGTGATCATCACGAGGCGGTACACGCCGGCGAGCTTCTCCACCGTCTCACGCACATGCGGCAAGACCTCGATCGGGTGAGCCAGCATCTCGCGGCCGGCATCGAGGATCCGCGCTATGACCGAAGCCGGGACCCGTCCGTCGGTGACCTCGATCGCCGTCTCGACCATCGACAGCGTAAATCCCTTGATGCCGAAACCATAAACGGCAAGGTTGCGCCGTTCGGCTTCGAGCAATCGGGCCGAAATCTGTTTCTCCTCGCCATGGTCGGCAAGCATGGCGGCGAAGCGCTTCTCCGTCATGCGGAAGAACCGTTCGTTCTGCCAAAGCGTGTCGTCGGCGTCGAAGCCTATCGTGGTCACTTCGCTACTGGTTCGCATCGTCGAGTTCTTGAGTTCAGGGGCGGGCCGAGCCTAAGCCGAGCCGGGTGCGATTTTCAACCGCGGCGGCAAATGCCAGCAGCGGCTCCCCTTCCCTTCCACAGTGGGGCACGGCTATACTCCGAAATCCGCAACCCAATCTGGTGAATGATGCCGCCTGCAAAAAAGGAAGTCCGTCCGTCGAGCCGCGGAGGACGAGCGCGCACGCCTGCCTTCGTGAAAAACCTGCGTGGTGTGAAGAACTGGAAGGAAGTCAGCGAATGGCTGGAATGGCGTGGCATCGAGGATATCGAATGCATCACGCCTGATCAGGCTGGCGTGGCACGCGGCAAGATGATGCCGTCGAAGAAATTCACCTCCAACACCTCGCTGGCGCTGCCTTCGGCCGTCTTCATGACGACGATTTCAGGCGGCTATCCCGAAGATGGCAACGGCTTCCACTATCCCGAGGATGATGGCGACCTCAAATTGATGCCGGATCTTTCGACACTGACGGTGGTGCCGTGGGAAGAAGACCCGACGGCGGCCGTCATCTGCGACCTCGTCCACCAGGACGGCCGCTCGGTCGAATTCACGCCGCGCAATGTGTTGAAGCGGGTGCTTGCAGCCTACGACAAGCTTGGGCTGAGGCCGGTGGTGGCGCCCGAGATCGAATTCTACCTGGTGCGCAAGAATCCGGACCCGGACTATCCGCTGACCCCGCCCGTCGGCCGCTCGGGGCGCGCAATCGGCGGCGGCGCCGGCTATTCGATCGCCGGCGTCAACGAGTTCGACGAACTGATCGACGACATCTACCATTTCTCCGAAAGCCAGGGCCTGGAGATCGACACGCTCATTCACGAGGAGGGCGCCGGTCAGCTCGAGATCAATCTGCGCCATGGCGACCCGATCGAACTCGCCGACCAGGTGTTCATGTTCAAGCGCACCATTCGCGAAGCCGCGCTCAAGCATGAAATCTACGCGACCTTCATGGCCAAGCCGATCCAGGGCCAACCGGGTTCGGCCATGCACATCCATCAGTCGATCGTCGACAAGAAGACAGGCAGGAACATCTTTTCGGCCGAGGACGGCTCGGAAACCCCGGAGTTCTTCCATTTCATCGGCGGCATGCAAAAGCACGTGCCGAACGCGCTGGTGATGTTCGCGCCCTATGTCAATTCCTACCGTCGGCTGACGCAGGCGGCTTCGGCCCCGGTCAACAACAAATGGGGCTATGACAACCGCACCACCGCGTTCCGCGTGCCACGCTCCGACCCTGCGGCGCGACGCGTCGAGAACCGCATCCCGTCCTCCGACGCCAATCCCTATCTGGCGCTGGCGGCATCGCTTGCCTGCGGGCTGATCGGCATCACCCGGAAGATCAAGGCCGAGCCTCCGGTGCTGACGACCGCCAATGCGGACGAGATCGACCTGCCACGCAGCCTGCTTGAAGCCGTCGACCTGTTCGAGGGCGATGAGGAGCTTTGCGCATTGCTGGGCAAGTCCTTCGCCGCCACCTATGCAGCGATCAAGAGGGCGGAATTCGAGACCTTCATGGAAGTGATCAGCCCGTGGGAGCGGGAGTATTTGTTGCTGAATGTTTAGGGGAGTAGGGGGTGACAGACGGTGGCGAAGATCGAATCGTACAGAGATTTGATCGTCTGGCAGCAGGCAATGGACCTGGCTGTATCAATCTACGAAGCGACAAGAGCTTGGCCCAAAGAAGAGATCTATGGATTGACAGCTCAGTTGCGCAGGGCAGCCACCTCCGTGCCCGGCTTCTGATCCGCAAATTGTTCCCTGAATAGGTTCACCCTACTGCCCTACTGCCCTATTCCCCTATTCCCCTATTCCCCGTGAGCACCATGCCTTACCAATCCCCCATTTCTCCCGGCCGCTCATGGTATGAAGACACGGCGGGACCTAGACCCGAATACCCGGCGCTCGACGGCGACCGGGCCTGCGATGTCGTCATTATCGGCGGCGGCTTTACCGGGCTGTCGGCGGCGACACATCTGGCCAAGGCTGGAACCAATGTCGTCCTGATCGAGGCGTATCGCTTCGGCGACGGCGCTTCCGGACGCAATGGGGGGCAGCTCGGCACCGGCCAGCGCGCCTGGGCCGAAGACCTGGAAGCGGAGTACGGCTTGTCCCGTGCCAAGGCTTTGTTCGATCTTGCCGAGGAGGCGAAGGCACATCTCATCGAATTCGCCGCCGCCAACCAGATCGATATCGATTATATGCCGGGCCAGCTCTCCGTGGCGCACAAGCCTCGCTATGTCGACGACTACAAGGCGCATGCGGAGATCATGGCCAGCCGTTTCTCCTACCCGCATATCTCTTTCATGGATGCCAAGGAGACGGCGGAGCGGCTTGGTTCGACCGCCTATTTCGGCGGTACACGCGACACCGGCACCGGCCATATCCATCCCATGAAACTGGTGATCGGCACGGCGCGGGTGGCGGCGCAGGCGGGCGCGCAGCTGTTCGAGGGAACGCCATCGACCGGCATCGTTTCGACCGGCGGCAAGGTCAGGGTTTCGACGCCAAGAGGCACCGTGACGGCGCAGAAATGCCTGATCGCGGTCAACGCCTATGGCGGCGCGCTCGAACCGGTGAGTGCCGCGCACATCATGCCGATCGGCTCCTTCATCGGCGCGACCGTGCCTTTGGGGGCGGATTTGAAAGTGCTGCCCGGCGGCGAAGCGGTCGACGATTCCCGCTTTGTCGTGCGCTATTTCCGCAAGTCGAGGGATGGACGACTGTTGTTCGGGGGACGCGAAGTCTATGGCGTCAACGACCCCAAGGACATCCACATCCATATCCGCCGTCAGATCGCGGAGCTCTATCCGGCATTGAAGGATATCGAGATCACCCATGGCTGGGGCGGCTATGTCGGCATCACGGTGCCAAGGAAACCGTTCGTGCGCGAAGTGATGCCCAATGTGATCTCGGCTGGCGGCTATTCAGGCCACGGCGTCATGCTGTCGAACTTCTTCGGCAAACTCTATGCCGAGACAGTTGCCGGCAACCGCGACCGGCTGAAGCTTATCGAGGACCTGAAAATTCCGCCATTTCCAGGCGGCCGCCGTTTCCGTACGCCCCTGCTTTTCCTGGCGCTCAACTGGTTCGCGCTTCGCGACAGGGTTTAGTGAATGTCCCCCAAGCTGGCTCCGCGGTTTGGAGAACAACATCCGCGAAAAGAAGGCTTGAAGCGCGTCGCTGAACCCGTTTCGGCGCGACGCAGTTCGGACGGGATCGGATCGCCGTCACGATCTGATGTAATATTGTAATATTCATTGTAACATTTGTTGCCCTAGCGGCACATTGCGTAAATGCCGGCAAAGGGGCAGAATCCCTTATAATGGCGTACTGATGCCACAATCGCGGGTGAAAGGTTCCCGCTTCTGGGCGACTATTCGGGGATTGCTGCGGGCTTGCCCGCGTTGATTTTGGGACCGATGCCGATCAGACGCCGGACTTCCGGCACCGATCGAAAGAACATTGGCCCGCTTATGGAGGTGGTGAGAGTGAGAGAGCCCTTCAGTTTCGGTGCGCCGGAACGTCGGCGCTTTGCCATGCAGTTTGGATACGACATGCGGCCGTCCTTCTGGCAGGAAGTCCGTTCGAACTCGCATCTGGTGATTGCCGCGGTCGGCACCGCCGCGCTGCTTGGCGTCGCCGCGGTGGCGCTCTGGCTGGCATTGCCGACGAGCGAGCGGCAGGCAGCCGCCAGCCCGGAACAGAGCATTCCGGCCACTCCGGTAAAGACGACGAAGATCGTCCCTGGCGGAACCACGGTGGCCGCGGCGGTCGTGCCGGCCCGCAAGTCCGACCAGGTTTCATCGACCGTGGCGCCAGCAAAAGCAAGCATACAGGCGCTTGCGGCCAACGATCCCCGCTGGACCGAGGCACAGCCGAAGCCCGCTTCCGACTCCACTGCCCCCAATCAAACGGCCAAACAGGCTGCGCCGGCGGGCAAGGCAGTGGCGTTCGCGCAGCCGTCAACCAGCACCGATGCCGTTAACGAGCTTGCCAAGGTTGCCGCGCCGGCGCCGGCCGCGAATGTCGGCAAGCCCGATGGCGCGCGGACCGCCGCCATCCCTGAGACGCAGCCGCAAGTGCCGGAACAAAAACCCGCGAATGCACAAGGCGACGATGGCGCGGCCAAGGCGAAGCCGCGAAAAGTGGCGGCGGCAGGCACCGGCCGCGTCCTGCGGGCTGTGACCATGCGCAATGCTCCGAAGAAGGGCGCTACTCCCATCGACACCGTGCCTGCCCGGACTGCGGTGCAATTGATGGGCTGCAAGCAGTGGTGCGAGATTGTCTACAACGGCAAGCACGGCTGGGTCTACAAGAGCTACATCAAGCCCGGCACCTGAGGTTTAAACCGCCAGGCGACCACCCAAAGCGACGCCTCCTGCCTTGCTACTTGTGAGCCTGCAGGGCGCGATGGCGCCGCGCTCGACGTCTCAAGTCGCTCCGGATTTCTCCGCAGCCTGATCGATACAAGCTCATCGGATGAAGAGCCGCCGGAAACGTTGCAGGCGACGCGCCGATTTGCGTTGCATCAGATGCAGCGGCCGCCATCGACCTCCAGCGCCACGCCGGTGATGAAGGCGGCTTCATCCGATGCCAGCCAGAGTGCGGCGTTGGCGATATCGAGCGGGGTCGAAAGCCGGCCGAGCGGGATCGAGGCACGGAATGTCTCGCGGATCTCTGGGGTGTCGGCGCCCATGAACTTCTCCAGCATGCCGGTTTCACCGGCGACCGGGCAGAGACAGTTGACACGGATGTTCTTGGGCGCCAGTTCCACCGCCATCGATTTGGCGGCGGTGATCGCCCAGCCTTTCGAGGCATTGTACCAGGTGAGGCCGGGCCGCGGCCGCAGGCCCGCGGTGGAGGCCGTGGTCAGGATGACGCCACCGCCTTGCCGGTCCATGATCGGCACCACGGCAAGGGCCGCGTGATAGATCGCCTTCATATTGACAGCGGTAATCAGGTCGAAAGTGTCCTCGTCGACCTTGAGCATGTCGCCGTTGCGATGGGTGTAACCGGCATTGTTGACCATGATGTCGATGCGGCCGAAGGCGCTTTTTGCGGCATAGACCATCTCGTCGAATTCGGAGCGCAGCGAAACGTCGGTCTGCGTCCAGATCGCCGCCTCGCCGATTTCATTGGCGACGCGCTCCGCGCCCTTGGCATTGAGATCGGCGACAACCACCCTGGCGCCCTCTTGCGCGAAGCGCTTGGCCATGCCTTCGCCAAAGCCCGATGCGGCGCCGGTGATGACGGCAACCTTGTTTTCCAGACGCATGCTTTTCCCGCTCATCGATGTCTTCCAGGAATTAATAAAGCGGCCGACCGCCATGGCCCATGCGGCAACAGACGGAGCGCCATTTCTCCCTTAGCTTTCGTCACATTCACGTTCTATGCTGCAACTGCGAAAGCTTCCGGGGTCTTCGTCCACCGACAAGCCTCCGGCAAGCGCCAGTGTCAAGGGCACATGTGAACCCAATCAATATCGTGCGATTGGTCCTTGATGTGACACCATGGCACTGGAAAATTTAAATCGATTAGAATATATCAGCCGCGTACTCGCGACCGGCGTCAAAGCGGACAGACCATGACCAGCCAGATCATCCCCGTCGACCCTTTCGACTTCATCATTTTCGGCGGCACCGGCGACCTGTCGGAACGCAAGCTGCTGCCGTCGCTCTACTACCGCCAGCGCGACCATCAATTCTCCGAGCCGACGCGCATCATCGGCACCTCGCGCTCGAAGATGAGCGACGAGGAGTTCCGGGCCTTCGCCAGCCAGGCGATCTCCGATCACGTCAAGCCGGCCGATATCGACGCCAAGGAGCTGAAGACCTTCCTGGCACGGCTTTCCTACGTCTCGGCCGATGCGACGAGCGGTGCGGGCTTCGACAAACTGAAAAAGGCGATCGGCGAGAGCGACAGCATCCGCGCCTTTTACCTCGCCGTTGCGCCGGCGCTGTTCGGCGATATCTCGCATAAGCTCAAAGAGCACAAGCTGATCACGTCGAACTCACGCATTGTGCTGGAGAAGCCGATCGGCCGCGACCTTGCCTCGGCGCAGGCGCTCAACGATTTGGTCGGCGACGATTTCCACGAGAGCCAGATCTTTCGCATCGATCACTATCTCGGCAAGGAGACGGTGCAGAACCTGATGGCGTTGCGCTTCGCCAACGCGCTTTACGAGCCGCTATGGAACTCCGCCCATATCGACCATGTGCAGATCACGGTCGCCGAGACGGTCGGCCTGGAAGACCGCGTCACCTATTACGACAAGGCCGGCGCGCTGCGCGACATGGTGCAGAACCACATGCTGCAGCTGCTCTGCCTCGTCGCCATGGAGGCGCCGTCGTCGATGGACGCGGACGCCGTGCGCGACGAGAAACTGAAGGTGCTGCGGGCGCTGAAACGCATCAACGGCAACGAGGCGCCGAAACACACGGTGCGCGGCCAGTACCGCGCCGGTGCGTCCGCCGGCGGGCCGGTGAAGGGCTATGTCGAGGAGCTCGGCAAGGACAGCAACACCGAGACCTTCGTCGCCATCAAGGCCGAGATCGGCACCTGGCGCTGGGCGGGCGTTCCGTTCTACCTCAGGACCGGCAAGCGGCTGGCGACCCGGGTTTCGGAGATCGTCATCGAGTTCAAGCCGATCCCGCACTCGATCTTCGGCGACAGCGCCGGACCGATCTTCGCCAACCAGCTGGTCATCCGCCTGCAGCCCGATGAAGGCGTCAAGCAGTTCATCATGATCAAGGATCCGGGCCCGGGCGGCATGCGGCTGCGCCAGATCTCGCTCGACATGAGCTTTGCGCAATCCTTCGATGGCCGTGCGCCCGATGCCTATGAACGGCTGATCATGGATGTCATCCGCGGCAACCAGACGCTGTTCATGCGCCGGGACGAAGTCGAGGCGGCATGGAAGTGGATCGACCCGATTCAGAATGCCTGGGAAGGCGCCAAGCAGGAAGCACAGGGCTACACGGCAGGCACCTGGGGGCCGTCGGCCTCGATAGCGCTGATCGAACGTGATGGGCGGACATGGCACGAGAGCAATTGAACAGCGCCAGTTACAACTGGAACGCTTTCCCAGACCGTCCGCATCTGGCGGCGGCACTGGCCGGCCGTGTGGCCGATCGCCTGACCAAGGCGATAGCCGAACGCGGCACGGCAGTGCTGGCGGTCTCCGGCGGTACGACGCCGGCAAAGTTCTTTGCCGCGCTTTCGGTGGCGCCGATCGCCTGGGACAAGGTGATCGTGACGCTCGTCGACGAGCGTTTCGTGCCGGCCTCCTCGCCGCGTTCCAATGCCGGGCTGGTGGCCGCTAATCTGTTGCAGAACGCGGCCAAGGCAGCACGCTTCGTGCCGCTCTACCATGAGGCATCAGGCATCGAGGATGCCGCCGCATCCGACGATGCGGCACTGCGATCCCTGCCCTGGCCGCTCGACGTCGTGGTGCTCGGCATGGGGCCGGACGGCCACACCGCCTCGTTCTTTCCCGATGCCGACGATCTGGCAAGGCTGCTCGACCCGGCCTCCGACAGGATCATCCTGCCGGTTCATGCGGCCAGCGCGGGCGAACCGCGGCTGACTCTGACGCTCGCGCGCATCATCGATGCCGGCTTCATCGCGCTGCACATCGAGGGCGAGGACAAGCGCACCGCCTTCGACGGCGCGGTCGCGCCCGGACCGCGAAAGCCGATCCGTGCCGTGCTCGACGCCGCACCCAGGCCCGTAGAGGTTTTCTGGGCGCCCTGATTTTACGTTAGTGGTCCCGGCAATTGCGGGAGGATGTTTCCGGGACCTCGCCTGAAAGGACCGACCGCCATGACCGCAAGACGCGACATCGAAGCCATCACCGAGCGTATCCGCCAGCGCTCCAGACCGGGCCGCGAGCGCTATCTCGGCCGTATCGCCGAAGCGTCGAACCAGACCGCCAACCGCTCGGTGCTGTCCTGCGGCAACCTCGCCCACGGCTTTGCGGTCTGCAGTCCCTCGGAAAAGCTGGCGCTCGGTGCCGACAAGGTGCCCAATCTCGGCATCATCACCTCCTACAATGACATGCTTTCGGCGCATCAGCCTTTCGAGACCTACCCTGCCCTGATCAAGGAAGCGGCCCGCGAGACCGGCGGCATCGCCCAGGTGGCCGGTGGCGTGCCGGCGATGTGCGATGGGGTGACACAAGGCCAGCCCGGCATGGAGCTGTCGCTATTTTCACGCGACGTGATCGCCATGGCCGCGGCGGTCGGCCTGTCCCACAACATGTTCGACGCCGCCGTCTTTCTCGGCGTCTGCGACAAGATCGTACCGGGCCTGGTGATCGCGGCGCTGACCTTCGGCCATCTGCCGGCTGTGTTCATCCCGGCCGGGCCGATGACGACAGGCCTGCCCAACGATGAAAAGGCCAAGGTCCGCCAGCTCTATGCCGAGGGCAAGGCGGGACGCGCCGAACTTCTGGCAGCCGAGTCCAAATCCTACCACGGGCCGGGCACCTGCACCTTCTATGGCACGGCCAATTCCAACCAGATGCTGATGGAGATCATGGGCCTGCACACGCCGGGCGCCTCCTTCGTCAATCCCGGCACGCCCTTGCGCGAGGCCCTGACCCGCGAGGCTACGAAGCGGGCATTGGCGATCACCGCGCTCGGCAATGCCTATACGCCGGTCGGGCGGATGATCGACGAGCGCTCGATCGTCAACGGCGTCGTCGGCCTGCACGCAACCGGCGGCTCGACCAACCACACGATCCACTTGATCGCGATGGCGGCGGCGGCCGGCATCGCACTGACCTGGCAGGACATTTCCGACCTCTCGGAAGCGGTGCCGCTCTTGGCGCGCGTCTATCCGAACGGGCTTGCCGACGTGAACCATTTCCACGCCGCCGGCGGGCTCGGCTTCCTGATTCGCGAGTTGCTCGACGAAGGCGTCCTGCACGAGGACGTGCAGACGGTGTGGGGCGAAGGCCTGCGGCCCTACGCTGTCGAGGCAAAGCTCGGCGCCGATGGCTCCGTGGTGCGCGAGGCGTCGCCGCGTATCAGCGGCGACGAAAAGGTGCTGGCGCCATTCGGCAAGGCCTTCCAGCCGACCGGCGGCCTGAAGGTGCTGGCTGGCAATCTCGGCCACGCTGTCATCAAGACTTCCGCCGTCAAGCCGGAACGACGTGTCATCGAGGCGCCGGCCAAGGTGTTTGACAGCCAGCAGGGCCTGAACGACGCGTTCAAGGCCGGCACACTTACCGGCGATTTCATCGCCGTGATCCGCTTCCAGGGTCCGAAAGCCAATGGCATGCCGGAATTGCACAAATTGACCACCGTGCTCGGCATCCTGCAGGATCGCGGCCAGCGCGTCGCACTGGTCACCGACGGACGCATGTCGGGCGCCTCAGGCAAGGTGCCGGCGGCGATCCATGTGACACCGGAAGCGGTCGAGGACGGGCCGATCGCCAGGCTCCATGACGGCGACATCATCCGGCTGGACGCCGACGCCGGCACGCTCGAAGTGCTGGTGCCGGGGACCGAGTTCGCGCTGCGCCGTACCGCCGAAGCCGATCTCATCGGCAACGAGTTCGGCTTTGGCCGCGAGCTTTTCGCCGGCTTCCGCCAGTTGGTGGGCCGTGCCGACCACGGCGCCAGCGCCTTCGGAACCGCCTGATCGTCTTCTGGTTTTTCAACAAAAAGGGGCGGCCTTGAGCCGCCCTTTTTGCTTGTTCAGCTGGCTGCTACTCGACCTTGAGCTCACTCCGCTCGCCGGCCTTGACCGTAAAGGGTGTTTCCTTGTCGGCCTTGTCGGTGGTGAAATTGGTTACGAGCACGTAGTCGCCCGCCCCCAGCGTGGTCTGCATCTTCTCTCCATAGGCGTAGGTCACCTGCTTGCGCTCGCCCTGGATGTTCTTCTTGGCCTCAAAGATCTTGAAGCCATCCGCGCCGGGCGCGTCGACGGCCAGAACGCCCGCGTTCAGCGTCACGTTGACATCGGTCATCTGCCCGACCGTCACGCTGAAGGGCTGTTCTGTGGACACGGCCTGCACATCGACGCCGATCACATAGTCGCCCGGAGGCAGGTCGAACTGGCTATCGGGCCCGTAGGCGTAGGTCACCTGATCGCGGGTACCGTCGAGCTTCTTGGCGGCCTTGTAAACCTTCCAACCCACATCGGTTTCGGCTTTCTCTCCGCCCTGCGTGTAGAAAGCGTTGGCCTTGGCCTTGCCGACACCGACGATGATGTCCTTGTCGACGACCTGGCCGGCGACTAACTGCATGGTCTCGCTCGCCTCGCCGGCTCCCAGCTTCACCGTGACCTTGGTCTCGCCGGCCGGAACGACGTACTTGACCTCGCCGTAATTGCTGTCCGACGTGCCGCCGGGATAGGCGATGCTGATCTGCGCATTGCGGTCGACATCGGCCCCAGGGGCCGGCCGCGCATGGATGGATATCTCCGCGGCATTCAGGTCAAGCGCCACCTCCGTCGCCTTGTCGGCCGTCAGCGAGACCTTCTGCTCGGCCTTGGCGGCGCCGCTGGTGGCGACGACGACGTAATTGCCGGCAGCAAGATGGAACTTGACGACGTTGTAGCCGGAGTCGACATGGTCGCCGCCGCTTCCCTTGGCGTCATCCTTGAAGATTTCGAAGTAGACGTCGGTCTTTGGTGCCTGACCACCTTCCTTCAGCAACGCTGTCGGGATCAGATTGTAGTCGACCTCGACTGCTTTCGGTTCAGGCGCGGGAGCCGGGGCTGGTGCTGGAGCCGGCGCGGGGGCTGGTTCGGGAGCCGCGACGGTCTCCACCAGCGCTTCCTGCAGCGCCTTCTCGTCGGAGGCCTGGATGTACTTGCCGCCGGTGTTGTCGGCGAGGCAGGCGATCTGCTTGCCTTCATCGGCGGTCAGGCCGAAGCCGACGACGTCGGCGGTGAAGTCGACGCCGGACGCCTCAAGTTCCTTGCCAAGCGCACACGGGTCGCCGCCGCAGGTTTCGAGCCCATCGGTGATGAGGACGACGGTCGCCTTGTCCTCGGTGTATTTCAGCGCTTCGGCCGCCTGCTTGACGGCCGCCGTCAGCGGCGTTTTGCCGAGGAATTTCAGACTGTCGGCGGCGTCCGTGATGGCGCTTGCCGAGCCCGCCTGGGGGGGCACGATCAGCTGGATGTCATCGCAGCTGCCTTTTTCGCGATGGCCATAGGCCATGAAGCCGATTTCGTCGTCGACGGGAACCGATTTGAGCACGGTCCTCAGCGATTCCCTGGCGATTTCGAGCTTGGGCTTGCCGTCGATCTGCGCCCACATCGACCCGGAAGCATCGAGAATGATGATGACCTTGTTGGCGGCAAAGCCGAACGTCGTCATCGACAAAAGGAGGATCGCCGCAGCGATGCTCCGTGCAAGTCCCGCCATCAAAATCTCCTGAGTAGCCGCCCCGCCTGCGGCCCAAAACTATTTGAGCGCGCGTCGCGACACAAGACCGGACGCGGCCATGTTGCTCAGGCGCCAACCGGCGGAGCCGGCCTGAAACTTTCGTGCTCGACGATGGCGCGGTATCGGACATCAGACCGCAATCTCTAGAGGGCGCGGAGCGCAGATTCGGCTCGGCCTTGGCCAGTTGCTGCAGGATCATCACGGCGTCGTCGATGCGACCGGCATTAAACAGGATGAGCGCCCTGTTGGCGATGATGGCGCGGGTTTCCGGATTCAACTGCCGCGCCTTGCCTGTCTGGGCCAATGGCGTGGCGGTCTCGCCTGTCAACCCGGCGAAAGGTGGGGAGTCGGGGCTGCCTCCAGGCGGCTCAGTAGGTGGTGCGGCGCTCTTCGGAAGGCGGACGGCCAAACTGCAGCCGGTAGCTCTGGGCAAAATAGGAATGCGAGGTGAAGCCGGTGGCGATCGCCACGTCGAGGATCGGCATGTTGGTCTGGCGCAGCAATTCGCGCGCCCGCTCCAGCCGCAACCGCATATAATAGCGGCCGGGCGTGACATTGAGGTGGCGCAGGAAAAGACGCTCCACCTGGCGCACCGATAGACCCGCCGACTTGGCGAGTTGCACCGCTGACAAGGGTTCATCGAGATGGTCGGCCATCAGTTCGACGATCCGCCTCAACTTCTCCGACTTGCCGGTCAGGTCGCGCTCCGGACCGACGCGCTGGCGGTCGCCGGCCGAGCGGATGCGCTCGTGCTGGAACTGGTTGGCGACGCCATTGGCGAGGTTCGAGCCGAAATCGCCACGCACGATCTCCAGCATCAGGTCGATCGAGGTGGTGCCGCCGGCGCAGGTGTAGCGCTTGCGGTCGATCTCGAAGACATTGCCGGTGCAGTTGATGTCGGGGAAGCGCTCCATGAAGCCGGCGCGGTTCTCCCAATGGATCGTGCATCTGTAGCCGTCGAGCTGTCCGGCCTCCGCCAGCAGGTAGGAACCAACCGACAGCGCGCCGAGCGCGTTGCCGCGCCGGCCCCAGCTGCGCAGGGCCGCCAGCACCTTGCTCTTACCTGGAAATTCCGTCGTCAGGCCAACCGAGACGAAGAGGATATCGACCGGCGGCAGGTCGGCGACGCCGTAGTCGATCTTGAGCGGCAGGCCATTTGAGGCCATCACCGGATCGCCGTCGGCCGACACTGTGGTCCAGCCATAGAAATCGCGGCCGAGCAGACGGTTCGCCGAACGGAACGTGTCTATCGCGGCGGCCAGCGAGAACATCGAGAACTTGTCGACCAGCAGAAAGGCGAACTGCCGGCCACCTTGAACGGGATCACTCGTGACCGGCCGTTCCTGGGAAACAGAGGGGTTCGGCAAAGCTGCGGCTTTCAGGTTCAACCCGGGCTCAGAAGGAGGGCCGTTTCAATCCGGCCGCAAGGTATGCGGAAGCTAACGTATTGGCCATCAGCATGGCAATGGTCATCGGCCCGACACCGCCGGGCACCGGGGTGATTGCGCCAGCCTCCCTGGCCGCCTCTGCATAGGCGACGTCGCCGACGAGACGCGACTTGCCCTCGCCTTTCTCGGGCGCGGGAATGCGGTTGATGCCGACATCGATGACGGTGGCGCCGGGCTTCACCCAATCCCCCTTGATCATTTCCGGCCTGCCGACGGCGGCGACAAGAATGTCCGCCGTGCGGGCCAGCGCCGGCAGGTCCTTCGTGCGGCTGTGGGCGATGGTGACTGTGCAGTTGGCGGCAAGCAGCAGATTGGCCATCGGCTTGCCGACGATGTTGGAGCGGCCGACGACGACGGCGTTGAGGCCTGACAGATCCTTGCCGCGCACGCGCTCGATCAGAAGCATCGAGCCGGCGGGCGTGCAGGGAACAAAGGCCGTGTCGAGTTCGCCGGTGCCGAGCTTGCCGACATTGATGAAATGGAACCCGTCAACATCCTTCTGAGGCGCGATGGCCTGGATGATCTTGCCTGCGTCGATATGGGCAGGCAGCGGCAGCTGAACCAGTATCCCGTTGATGGCCGGATCGGCGTTGAGCTCGGCGATGATCTTGAGCAGAGCCTGCTCAGAGGTCTCGGCCGGCAGCGTGTGCTGCAGCGAATGAAAGCCGCATTCCTTGGCAGTGCGGGATTTGGAGGCGACATAGACCTGGCTCGCCGGATCCTCGCCGACGATGACCACGGCCAGACCGGGCTTGGCCTTTCCCTTGGCGACCAGTTCGGCAGTCAGGGTCTTGACCGTCCGCACCACATCCTCGGCGACGCTTTTTCCGTCAATCACTTCGGCCATGAACCATCCTCAACACTGTTTCGTCCAACGCCGCTTTCGGGAACACAACACAGCGGCGCCGGCAACATGCAGCGCGGCATTGTCACGAAAATCCCACCACGCAATCCCGCCAAAACGCCGTCCGATGCCGTTTACGCGAAACCGAGCCGCTTTTGTTCGGCCTCGACGACGTATCTTTGTGGCTCAGAAGTAGCGGCGGCGGGCGCGGCTCTCGGTGAGTTCGCGGACCGCCTCGCGAAATTCGCGCAGGCTGGCGCGGATTTCCTCGATCGGCGCGTGCTCTGCGCTTTCCTCGGCCTGCGGAGGCTCCCCCGGTGGCTGAGCCGGATAGGCCGGTGGCTGCGGCTGAACGGGCTGCGATGGATGCGGCATTTGCCCGGCATAGGGCGCCATGGCCTGGGCGTAGGGATTGCTGGCCGGCGACTGCGCCTGCCACGGCTGCATTTGCGGATAGCCGGCCTGCTGTGCATGGGGATAGGGCGGCGGCGGATAGAGCGGGTGCAGCGGCATTATCGGCGACCGCGACGGCGGCCCCATCGGCTGGGAATAGGCGGCATCGAAGCCTGACGGGAAAGGCGGCCGCGCATAGTCCGATATCCCTGGCCGGGGCATGAAAGCGGCATCCGGGTTTTGGAAGCCCGAAGGCATGGCAGCATCCGCCGGCCGCGCGTTCTCACCAAAGGCGGCGAACTCGCTGGCATCATCCACCTCCGCGGAGGGCTTGCGGGACACGGCATCGCGCAGCTTCGCCATGAACGCACCGATACGGCCGGGCCTTTTGACGGGAGCGGCTCCGGCCTGTGCCAAGGGCGGTGGTGATGCAGGCGGTGGCGATGCAGGTGCCGGCGGTGGCGGCGCTGGGGGCACCGGCGCTGCCGGCATTGGCGGCGCGGGCGGCGGTGCCGTCCGCAATGCCTGGTCCTCGAGAGGCGGCTTGCGGTCGCGGCGCGACCGCGATGTCGCGGTCTCGCGCAGGCTTTCATAGGCGCCGCGCATCGCGCCGAGACCAATTCCAGAGGCAAAACCCAGGACCAGGCCGGCAAGCGCCATCAGGGCCCGCGACGGGCCTTTCGCTTCAAGCGGCGCGAAAGCCTTGGAGATGACGTTCATATTGGCGGTGTTGATGTCCTTCTGCTCGCCGGTCTCCTTGGCGCGCAGAAGATACTGTTCATAGACGGAGCGCTTGGCGCTGGCCTCGCGCTCCAGTTCACGCATCGACACCAGGTCATTGTTGACGTCGCCGCTGCGCACCTTGAGCTGGGCAAGGCGGGAAGAGAGATCCTGTTCGAGCTGGACGGCCCGTTTCAGGTCGACCTGCAGCGAGGAAGCGATGCGGCGCAATTCACCGGCGATGCGGTCGCGCGCGCCGGCGATCTGCGCGTTGAGCGCCTGGAGTTCGGGATGACGCGGGCCGAGCCGGATGGCGGCGCGGTCGGCCTCCTGCTTGAGCGTCGCATATTGCGAGCGCAGGTCGCTCATCGAGTTGGAGTTGATCTCCTCCGGCAAGGTGCCGGAAAGAACCGAATTGACGTCGATCGAGCGCGCTGAAGCCGCCCTTGCATTGAGCTCCAGCGTGCGGGCGCGGGCGATGGACAGCTGCTCGTTGAGCTTCAGCATCTCGTCGTCGCTGATCAGATGACCCTGTGCGTCAACGAGGTCATGCGAAGCCCTGAAATCCTCGACCTTGCGCTCGGCCGCCTCGACGCCCTTGCGCAGTTCATCGAGCCTTGCCGTCAGTTCGTCGGTCGCGCGGCCGGCCGTATCGGACTGGATCTGGCCGAATGTCTGCAGAAACACATCCGTCATCGTGTTGGCGATGAGAGCCGATTTCTCGCCATTCTGCGTGGTCGCGCTGACGGTGATGACGAAGGTCTTGCCGCCACGCTCGACCGAAAGGCTTTCGGCCAGATTGCCGACGGCGAGCGCACGCCGGCGAACCTCGTCGGCACCGCTCGCGCCATCCTGGCGCGACAGAACCGAGCGAATGAGAGACCTGATGCCGAGCCCGCCGGCACCCTGGCCATTGAACTCCGGATCGTTGGTCAGATTGAGCTTGTCGACGACCTTGTTGAGAACCGTGCCCGAGGTCAGCACCCTGACCTGGTTCTCGACAATGGCAAGGGTGGCGTCGGAGGCAACGACATTCTGGGTGAGGTCGCGATCGGTGAGCTTGAGGTCGCGCGGATCGACGATCAGTTCGGCGGTGGCTTCATATTTCTTCGGCGTCGACAACGCGATCGCTATACCGAGGCCGGCACCGATCAGCGTGGTCGTGATGATCAGCAGCTTTGACCTGGCAATGCCGCGCACCACCTGCATCGGATCGATCAGCGGTTTCCAATGCTGGTCGTCCCCACGATCGCCGAAAGAGCCATCCGTTTCGCCAGATCGGCGGGATACGGATGTGTCATAAGATCGAGCGCTGCCGGAAGGTTTTTCAGGTGCCATCCGTGCGCCCTGCACCGCCGGCGGCAGATCGCCGCTGCCGGCGTCCTCCCGCGAGCGCCAGGCATCGTCCTGTGCGGCCGCTTCCGGCTGCTCGTCCGGCCGGAACGGCTCAACTTCGACGGCGGCCGCGGATGGCGTTGGGTTCGTCCGCGCCTCACGCCGTGAACGGGCAAGGCGATGGCGCGTGGCGGCATCTTCGCGCCATGACGGGTCCGCCCGATCCCCTATCGAGACCAGGGACGCGTCGCCCTCACCGCGCATGGCCTGGCCGAGCGCCAGCAATGAACGCTCGCGCCTCCAGTCTTCACGGTTTTCCCTGTCGACCATTGTCTTGGAGCTTTACCCTTTGGCCACTTGGCAGCGGCGGTCGGCTATTCGTTAAGCCACGCTAAACAAGCATAGGAAACAAAAGGTTAATTTCGGCAGGCCCGCGTGCAAGCTTTTCATAACCTCAAGTGCCGGATTTTCCGGGCATTCGGGCCTCAGAACGGCACGTTAAGCTTTCCCGCCTATGGCTTCCCGGTACATGACCGAAGCTCGCGGCATACCGCAAAGGCGTACTCTCGCCCGGATCGGCACTTTCGTGGCCGAGCGACGGGGGCTGGTCCGCGACTATTTCTCGGCGATCAGCGGCGCCGGCGGGCGACTGGTGTTTTCGCTGGCCTATTTCATCGCGCTCGCCAACACCTTGTCGATCTCCGAGTTCGGCATGTTCGCCACCGCTTCGGCGGCCGGCGTGATGCTGTCGCGGATCCTGGCCTTCGGTTTCATCTCGGCGCTCTATCGCACCGCCACCATCCGCCCCAACCTGATCGGCACCTTCACCGCCGGCTTCCTGCTGCTCGGCATCGTCTCGCTGCCGCTGCTGGCCGCGGCCTCGTTCGGCGTCTACCTGATCTTCTTCGCCGGCACCGTGCCTCTGTCGGTGTTCTCGGCGATCGTGTTCGCCGAAGCGCTGTTGTGGCGGCCGGTGGAGGTGGCCCTGATCGTCAACAACGGGCTGGGCAAGTTCGGCCGTGCCGCCGTGCTGGCAATCCTGGCGACGGCGCTGCGGGCGCTTGGCGCGGTGCTGTTCATGATCTCGGCGCAGCACAGCATCTGGGCGTGGTCGTGGTTCTATATCGGCGCCAATACCGCCTCGCTGCTACTGGCCTTCGGCTGGTTCTATCCGCGCCAAAGACTGCGGCTGCGCATCGCGCTTTATCTGCGGCGGCTTGCCGATTCCATCTATGTCGCCGGCGCCGAAGTGCTGTTTTATCTGCAATCGGAATTCGACAAGCTGCTGGTGCTGGCGATCGGCGGCCCGCATCTGGCCGGTATCTATGCCATCATCATGCGGCTGGTCGACCTGACCGCGATCCCGATCCGCACCTTCTCCATGATGCTGGTGCAGCGCATGATGCGCGCGCCGGACCTGTTGTCGCGGCTGACGGTCAAGAGCGGCATCGAAGGGGGCGTCTTCCTCGTTTCGACGCTGGCGCTGCTGGCGCTTGGCATCGTGCTGCACTTCTTCCCCAACGCGCTTGGCAGGAATGTCTCCGAGGCCGCGCCGCTGGTGGCGCTGGCGATCTGCGTTCCGGGGCTGCGCAATCTGGTCGAATACCAGGCCGAACTCCTCTTCGCGCGCGGCCAGACGCTGGTACGGGCGCTCAATCTGGGCCTGCTCGCCGCACTGAAGGCGCTGCTTTTGACCTATGTGCTGACCACCATCTCCGATACGTCGAAGCTGGTGCTGTCGCTCAATGTCGTCTTCCTGTTGCTCTATCTCGCGTCGATGCTGCTGACCTATTCGGCAATGCGCAAACCGGCGAAGGCAATCTGAATTCGGGTGAGGCTAATCGAGCCCGATCAGGCGGCGGATGCGGCCGATATCGGTGCCGATGAAGGATTGCATGCCGATCGCCACCTGATCCGGCGCCATGCCGGCAACGAAGCGGCGGAACTCGTCGTCCGACAACGCTTCGCCCGTCCAGTGGACGCGGCAGAATTCTTCCGAACCGTGGAAGTGGCCGGCGCCGTCCAGCAGATCGTCGACATAGCGGCCATAGATCATGCATTCGGAGAATCTGCGCGCCGAGCCGACGACCTCGACCCAGTCGCGGCCATGGACCTTCTCGATCTGACCGCACATGGCAATCACGGCGTCGCGACGCCAGGCAATCAGGGTCGAGATGTAATCGTGGGCCGATATGCGGGACGGGTCGATGCCAAGTGCCGAACCCGCATTGCGTGACCAGATGCGATGCTCGTCATGACCCTCATCCGCCAGCACGCCGTCGCGGCGAAACAGGCGCGCCTTGCCGTCGCGCCAGAAGGCGGCACAGTCGAAAGGCTTGAGGAAAGCGACGTCGGAATCGCAGAAGACCAATACGTCTTCACTAGCATGGGCCGAAATGGCGATACGGCGCAGTTGCTGCACGTGCCAGCCGCGCAGCGGCTGCGTCTTCAGGCTGAGCCAGACACGCCGGCGGAACAGGCTGAGCGGGTCGTCCAAAGCGCGCAGCCAGCGCGGCAGCAGGTCGCGCTCATCGACGACAGTGCGCCGGCTTGTTTCCAGCCGGCGGAAAAGCGCAACGTCTCGATGCTCGACCAGGATGTAGTGGTGCGTGGCACCCGAGACATGCCGGTCGAGGGTCTCGCACAACAGGCGGCAGCGTTCGAAATCCGGCGCATAGCTTGCCGTCACCACCGCCGCCGTCGGCGTTTTCGGCAACAGGCCCGGGCCGGCAAGGGCGTCTGGAACGAACCGTTTGTTCAACGGAATTCTCCCGCCGTCTCGGCTCCGCGCGACCATCTCTGCTTGATGACCCGCCACAAGAACACCGGATTGCCGACCACATAGCGGCGCCAGAGGCGGCCCGGCTCGACCGCCAGCCGGAACAGCCATTCCAGGCGCAGGCGGCGCATCCACAGCGGCGCGCGCGGCACCGAGCCGCTGAGGAAATCGAGCAGCGCACCGACAGCGACCGGCATGGTGCAATGGCGCTCGTCGATATGACGCGCTATCCACAGTTCCTGTCTTGGCACGCCCATGGCGACCAACAGCATGTCGGGCCGCAGCGCCGCGATCCGGCCGATGATCTCCGGTTCCTGCTCAGCGGAGAAATAGCCGTCATGAACGACCACGAAATTGTGCTGCACGGCAAGGGCGGCCAGCTTGACCGACGCCGCCTCGGCATTGACACGCGTCGCGCCGAGCAGCCCGACGGTCAGCGGCCGCGTCGAGGCCTGCAGGAAGGCTGGCACGAAATCGGTGCCGTTGAGATTGTCCGGAAACGGCGAGCCATAGAGAAGCTTGGCGGCGAGATCGACGCCAATGCCGTCCGGCAGGATGAGGAAATCATCGAGCGCCTCGGCGAAGACCGGGTCGGTATAGGCGATATTGGCATTGTGGGCGTTGAGGAAACTGACCTTGGTGAAGCGCCGCTCGGCGATCAGCCGGTTCAGCAGGGCGATCGCATCGTCCCAGCGGATGGCGAGCACCGAAATGCCGAGGACCGTCTTCAGGCTGTCGAGGCCGAATGCGGCGCGGGCGGTGTGCATGTTCATGCAAACACCTCCCGCCTGACTGCCCCCAGCTTTTCCAGGCCGAGTTGGATGGCGGTATCGAGCGCCTTGACCTGCCGGCGATGGAATGCGCTGCCGTCGACGTCCCGGATGTCGGCCGCGGCAGCCTCCAGCGACCTGGCGAAAGCGACTGGATCGTCGGTGACGACGCAATTGTCGGGACGATGGTCGATGCCGCGCAGCGAGCGGCCGGTGGCGACCGACGGCAGACCGAGTTCGAAGGTTTCGATGGTCTTCAGTTGTACGCCGCTGCCGGCGGTGCTGATCAGCGGGATGACAGCCGCGCCGCTTACGAACGCCCTTGCATCCGGGACACGGCCGACAAACTCGACACCAGGATGCACCGAGGTCACACCGGAAGGCATGTGGCCGGCGATGCGGATGCGGAAATCCGGCCGCAGATGCGGCACCACCTTGGCCAGGAACCAGTCGAGGCCGATGCGGTTCGGCTGCCAGGTCCAGGTGCCGATCAAGGCGGCGTCGCACTCGATCCGGCGCGGGCCTTTCAGCGCGGGCGCGCTGGCGCCGGTCACCAGCGGCAGCACCGCCGAGCGGTTATCGGTGGCGACGCCGAGTGCAGCGCGGTCTTCCTCGGCCAGCGTGAAGACGAAGCGCGCGCGGCGGCAGAGACGCTCTTCGACGATCTTGAGCAGCCTTGCCTCGCGGCGAAACAACAGGCGCTGGAAAAGGCCGCCGGCGGCGACCGCATTCTCCCGCGCCGAGAGATGCTCGACATTGTGGGCGACGAAGAGCGAAGGCCGGTCTTCCAGAAGCTTTTCGAAGGCACCGGCGAACTGCACGGAGTTCAGCACATAGCCATCGAACGGACCGGCCCGTTCGATGGCGGCCCGAACATCGCGGTCGGACACCGCGCGCAACTTGACCGATGAGAAGGTCAGGCCTGACAGCATCGCCTTGCCGACCCAGTTGAGCTTTTTCAGTGCCGAGGCGCTTTCCGTGCGAACGTCGACCGCACCCAGCACCACGGTGTTTTCAGGATCGGAAGCGGCTTTCCCGGGCCAAATGAAGCCGATGACCGTGACGCGCGCGCCAGCCCGCCGCAAGGCGGCGATGATCGCGGCATTGGCGATCTCGTAGCCCGAGGCGAGAGCACCGTCGGGCACGATCGATGTGACGAACAGCAGATGCATCTCACCTATCCTGTGGTGTAGCCGGTAGCAAAACGCGGTGAACCCTTGATTAAGCGAGCACAATCGACGCCCGAAAGCCCCTGCCCGACGGGCTTCTCCATGCAAGGTGATTAACGAAACCTTATCACCGTGGTGCTACCAGAACGCGACTCACCATGTGGCTGGACACGGATGATCCCTTTGCCATCGGATGGTTCGGTATCGATCGCTGGACGGTCTCCCCGGCTTGACGTGGAGGCTGTCGAAGCGGTGGTCACCTTGCCGACCTTCAAGCGGCCCGAACAGGTGCTGGAGACGCTGGCTTCGCTCCGCGCCCAGCGGACCGGCAGGCGCTTTGCGGTCATCGTCATGGAGAATGAAGCCGAGGCGCGTGACGGCGCCAAGGCGGTGCTGCCGCTGTTCGAGAGCGGCGAGATACCGGGCATGGTCATCATCGCGCATGAGCGCGGCAATTGCAGTGCCTACAATGCGGGCTGGCAGACGGCGATCCTGCACTTCCCGAACTTCAGGCACCTGCTGGTCATAGACGATGACGAGATCGCCGATCCGCATTGGCTGGAACGCATGTGCCTGGCCGCCGAGACGCTCGGCGCCGATATTGTCGGCGGCCCGCAGGTGCCTGTCTTCGCCGACCCCGCCCACGCGAAATGGGCCGAACATCCTGTCTTCGCGCCACCTTACCGGGAGACGGGACGCGTGGCGGCGCTCTATTCGTCGGGCAATCTCCTGGTCGGTCGCAACGTGCTGATCGCCATGGGGCCGCCCTTCCTCGATCTCAGGTTCAACTTCATGGGCGGCGGCGATTCCGACTTCCTCAGCCGATCGGCGCAAAGGGGCTTCGTGCTCGGCTGGTGCGCCGAGGCAAAGGTGCGCGAAACCGTTCCGGCACGGCGTATCGAAGCCGACTGGATCCGGGCCCGCAGCCTGCGCAACGGCGTGATCTCGACATTGGTCGAGAAGAAGAAGCGCGCCGGCACGCCGCTGGCCGGCGTCAAGGTATTCGCGAAGAGCCTGGCACTGCTTGCCGCTTCGCCGTTTCGCGGCCTGATCCGGCTGGCGCGGACCGGATCGCCGGCGATCGCCGTCTACCCCATCCATGTGGCGCTCGGCCGCGTGCTGGCCGAATTTGGATATGCCAATGAGCAGTATCGCCAGCCCGAGAAAAACTGAGCGCGCCCCGCTCAGCGACGCGTTCACGCGCGACGGCGTCGCGACCGCGGTCGCCGCGCTCCTGTTCACCGTCATCATGGTATCCTTCCGGCCGTTCCAGCCGGCCGGCGCCGAACTCACCGGCGAGGGCGGCGACATCGTCAACCAGCTCGGCTTTGGTTCGCTCGGCGCCATTTCGATCTTCTCGTTGATGGCTTTCGCCGATCCCCGCATCGTGCGCTCGCTGCTCAGCCCGTCCTGGATACTGATGCTGGGTTTCTTCTTCCTGTCGGTGGTGCTGGCGACCGACCCGCCCTCGGCCATGCGCGCGGCTTCCTTCACCATGATCGGCATCCTGACCATGGCAACGATCCTGGCGCTGCCGCGTGATGCCGAATCCTTCTCCAAAGTCATCATCTTCACCGCCGTCGTGGTCATGGGCCTTTCCTATCTCGGCCTGATCGTCTTTCCGCATGAAGCGCTGCACACGGCCGACTCGCAGGAGCCGGAACATGCCGGCCTGTGGCGCGGCGTTTTCACCCACAAGAACATCGCCGGCCCGATCATGGCCTGCTTCAGTTTCGCCGGCCTTTACCTCTACCGGCGCGGACAGCGCTGGTGGGGCGCGGGCATCTTCTGCGCTGCGATGATCTTCATGCTGCACACCGGCTCCAAGACGACCGCCGGGCTGGTGCCGTTCTCGATCCTGATCGTGGTGCTGCCGAGCCTGATGGGCATGCGGCTCGGTACGCCGATCCTGTTTGCGCTGGCGATCATCGCGACGGCGGTCGGCACGCTGGGCATTGTCTTCCTGCCGCCGGTGAAACATCTGGCGGCGATCTATTTCCCCGACATGACCTATACCGGCCGCACGACGCTGTGGGAGTTCGCCGGCTCGATGCTGGCGAAGAAGCCGTGGACCGGCTACGGCTATGAGAGCTTCTGGGGCACGCCGCTGCTGCTCAACCAAGATCAGCCCTTCGATCGTCCCTGGGACATCAGAACGATTGTGCACGGCCATGACGGCTATCTCGATATCGCCGTGCTGATGGGCGTTCCGGCGCTTTGCGTGGCGGTCTACACCTTTCTCATCGCGCCGCTGCGTGACTACATGCGCATTCCGCTGCGCAAGGAAAACATCTATCTCGGCGACTTCTTCATGATGGTGGTGCTGTTCACCGCGCTGAACGCCTTCCTGGAAAGCTTCTTTTTCCATCGCGGCGATCCGGTCTGGCTGTTCTTCGTGCTTGGCGTGCTTGGCCTGAGGCAAGTGTCGCTGCGTCCGATCGCGGTGCGCAAGCCTGCCCGCCCAGTCTGACAGGGCTTTCCGGACGCGGCGCGAACGTTTATGTGAGGCCTTTCCTCGGAGGGCTTTCAGATGACGATCAGGCTTGTTCTCGCCGGCTGCGGCAATATGGGTTACGCCATGCTCGCGGGCTGGCTGAAATCCGGCAAGCTTGCGCCGTCGGCGGTTTTCGTCGTCGAACCCAACGCCGATCTTCGCCAACGCGCCGCCGCACTCGGTTGCGGCACGGCTGGAGATGCCGGCGCTCTTGCAGCCGACGCAGTGCCTGATCTGGTCGTCATCGCGGTGAAGCCGCAAGTGATCCGCGACGTCACCGCCGACTACAAGCGCCTTGGCGACGGGCGCACCACGTTCGTCAGCATCGCCGCCGGCACGCCAGTGGCGACCTTCGAAGGAATCCTGGGAAACCGCGCGCCGATCGTGCGCTGCATGCCCAACACGCCTGCTTCGATCGGCAAGGGCATGATGGTGGTGTTCTCCAATCAACTGGTTTCCGACGACACCAAGCGTTTCGTCGCCGACCTGCTGTCGGCCAGCGGCGAAGTCGCGACCATCGACGACGAGGGCCTGATGGATGCCGTGACCGCCGTGTCGGGATCGGGGCCGGCCTATATCTTCCACTTCATCGAAGCGCTTACGGTGGCCGCGGAGAAGGCGGGCCTGCCGCCGGCAACCGCCAAGCTGCTCGCGATGCAGACAGTCTATGGCGCTGCCTCGCTTGCCGCCGAAAGCCAGGAGGAGCCAGGCGTGCTGCGCCAGCAGGTGACCAGCCCGAACGGCACGACGGCGGCCGCCCTTGGCGTGCTGATGGGCGACGACCGGCTGACCAATCTGCTCACCGAAGCGGTTGAGGCGGCGCGGCTGCGGTCAATCGAGCTGGGGAAGTAAACTCAGGTCGCCCCGTACAGCATCTCGTCCTGCAGCCGGCGCAAGGCGAACAGCCTTGTCGTCGGGTCGGGCACGGCGTTGTCGGCGGTCAGCAGTTCGCCTTTCCTGACCGGCTTCAGCACCCTGCCACCCTCGAGCAGGCCGACCGGCAGGGCGCGCTGGGCACGAGCATCCTCGACCGTCATCGTCCAGGAGCGATAGCAGGTCTCGCCGATCGCATCGAAAATCTCGCCGGCGGCCAAATCCCGCTTGGCGACGGCGCAGACTTCGGCGACGGGCCTTGGCAACGGCACCATGTCGGGCTTGCCGAAAAGCATGATGCGGGCGGCGGTCAGCGGCACTTCCAGTGACGTCAGATGATAGGGCCTGAACAGGCTGTAATAGGGACCGTGGCCGATATGCAAATCGTCCATGCGCTCGATGATGCGCGGATGGGTCGCCTCGACGATGACGAAGACGCCGGGCGCGACGCCCTTGCCGATGGTGTAGTCGACGACGCCCTTCTTCGTGAGCAGCCCGCCGTCCTCGCGCGGGATCAGCACCTTGACGAGGTCGTCGCGGTCGGCTTTCGGGCCATGCATGCCGGGTACATCGGGCACCAGGCCGGTGGCGTTGGCGATTGCGCACATCTCGACCATGGTCTTGGAACCGTCGACGAACTCGACCAGCATGCGCGGGTTCATGTTGCGGCGGATCGCTTCCTCGCGATAGTCGTCGGGCACGGCGTCACGAGTGAGCGGGTTGTTCTTGCCCTTGCCGGCCGAGACGATGGTCAGGCCGAGCGCGGAAGCAAACTCGATCAGTTCCATGCAACTCGACGGCTCGTCGCCGGCGCCGACCGAATAGACCACGCCAAGCCGGTCGGCCTGCTGCTTGAGGTAACAGCCGATGGTGACGTCGGCCTCGACATTCATCATCACCAGATGCTTGCCATGCTCCATCGCCATCAGGTCGAAATCGGCGGCGACACCCGGCTTGCCGGTGGCGTCGATGACGACGTCGATGAGCGGATTGGTGACCAGCATCTCGTTGGATGTGATGGCGATCCTGCCACTCTCGATGGCGCCGGTGACTTTCGACGCGGAGTCGGCTTCGACCGCCATCGCTTCATCGCCATAGGCGATGCGAATGGCCTCGCGCGCGGTGTGCGGACGCCGCGTGGAGACGGCGCAGACCGAAATGCCCGGCATCAGCATGCCTTGCGTGACCAGATCGGTACCCATTTCGCCCGAACCGATGACGCCGATGCGCACCGGGCGGCCCTCGGCGGCACGCTGGGCGAGATCGCGGGCAAGGCCGGTCAAGGCGACATTGGTCATGCAGATGTCCACAGCTTCTTGATTTGCGGCCGCATTAGCAGGGACCGGTCCCGTGTGCCAACGAAACCGCTCGCAAGCCGCGATTCCCAGCCCAAAATGCCCGAAAAAGGCGCCCTCACCCGACCGATTGGCCCAAAGGGTTGCCAATTGACATTGTTGTGAACAGTCTAAATAAAACATTCGTTTGCTGACAAAGGCAAATGTTCATCGGACCGATGGGTCGACGGGCGTTCGCCGCGAGGCAATTTGGGGAGTGCCTTTGCGCCAAGCTGGCGGCAAAGGCGTGGCTGAGATCAAGGAGCATCGCGAGGCGTAGGCTCGGGCTCCAGGGGAGGAAGAATGGATACAGTTCTCGCTGGCCTGAAGGGGGCCATCGACACGCTCGGTGCGACAATCCTGCTGCCGATCGTCATTTTCATCATAGCCGTGGTCTTGGGGGCCAAGGTCAGCAAGGCCTTCCGTGCCGCCGTCACCATCGGCGTCGCCTTCATCGGTATCAACCTTGTGCTTGGGCTGATGTTCACGTCGATCGGCGACGTCGCCAAGGCCATCGTCACCAACACCGGCATCCATCGCGACATCATCGATGTCGGCTGGCCCTCGGCGGCGGCGATCGCCTTCGGCTCGTCGGTCGGCCTGTGGGTCATTCCGGTCGGCATCCTGGTCAATATCGTGCTGTTGCTGACGCGCATGACGCGCACGCTCAATGTCGACGTCTGGAATTTCTGGCACTTCGCCTTCGT
The DNA here is from genome assembly GCF_059419085.1 of Mesorhizobium sp. GW821-FHT07A06. NCBI lineage: Bacteria > Pseudomonadati > Pseudomonadota > Alphaproteobacteria > Hyphomicrobiales > Phyllobacteriaceae > Mesorhizobium > Mesorhizobium sp. GW821-FHT07A06. The sequence continues at coordinate 75,446 of NZ_JBWKRC010000013.1, read as the reverse complement.
CGGCTCGCTCGTCGTCGCCGCCACCAACAATCTGGCCTACGGCATCGCGATCGCGGCCTTGGTCGCAGCGCTGTCGCTGCTGTTCGCCGACTGGTCGGCGCGCGCGGTGCAGCAATTCTACGGCGTGCCCGGCATTTCGGTGCCGCATCTCGCCTCGGCGCAGATCCTGCCGATCGCCATCATCCTGAACTGGATCATGGACCGCATTCCCGGCATCAACCGCATCAACATCAACACCGAGACCATCGAGCGCCGCTTCGGCGTGTTCGGGGAACCGGTCGTGCTCGGCCTGATCATCGGCCTCGTGCTCGGCGCCATCGCCTTCTACAATGCGGGCGATCTCGGCACGGTGCTGGCCAAAGTGCTGGGCACCGGCATGACACTGGCGGCTGTCATGCTGCTCCTGCCGCGCATGGTGAAGATCCTGATGGAAGGCCTGCTTCCGGTTTCCGACGCGGCGCAGGAGTTCGTGCGCAAGCGCACTGGCGACCGCGAGCTGCTCGTCGGCCTCGATTCGGCGATCCTCATCGGCCATCCGGCCGCGATCTCGTCGTCGCTGATCCTGGTGCCGATCGCGATCATCCTGTCGGTGATCCTGCCGGGCAACCGCGTCATCCTGTTCGCCGACCTCGCGGTCATCCCGTTCATCGTCGCCATGACCGCGCCTCTGGTCAAAGGCAATGTGTTCCGCATGGTGGTGATCGGCACGGTGACGCTGGCCATCGGCTTCTATGTCGCCAACGCGCTGGCGCCGCTGTTCACCAGTGCGGCCGTCGCATCGGGCTTCAAGCTGCCGGCGGATGCGCTGCAGATCACCTCGGTGGTCGACGGCTTCCTGTGGGTTCCCTACGTGATCATCGAGGCGATCCAGGGGCTTGGGCTGGTCGGCATCATTCTGATCGCCGTCGTCATCGCCGCGCTGTTCATCCTCTACCGCCGCAACCCGCTCGGCTGGGAACGGGCAGCGGGCGCCGAGGACGAGCCGGCCGAAGGCACCGCTTAAGCGCCATCGCGCCTTGAACTTGAAACCGTCGTGCGCCCTCCTCGGGCGCACGACTTTTATAGACGGAGCAGAACATGTCCGACAGCCTCATGCAGCTTCTGGATCCCGAAGCGATCGTGCTCGGATCGGATGCCTCGACCAACGAGGAGATCATCCGCGTCCTGGCCGGACGGCTCGAGAGCCTTGGCTATGTCAAAAGCTCCTATGCCGACGCGGTCGTGCGCCGCGAAATGACCATCCCGACGGGGCTGCCGCTGGAGCGCGCCGACAATGTCGCGGTGCCGCATACCGATCCCGAACATGTACTGAAGCCCGGCATCGCGATGGGCACGCTGAGAAAGCCGGTAACGTTCGCCAACATGGAAGATCCCGACGAGAAGCTGCCGGTCGGCTTTGTCTTCCTGCTTGCCATCAATGACAAGGACAAGCAGATTGAAGCGCTGCAGTCCGTCATGGCCACCATCCAGAATCCAGAGGCATTGGACGGCTTGAGGTCCGCCAGGACGCTTGACGACGTACGTGCCGTGCTCGGCTGATAACCAGGGAGAAGCAAGCGATGTCCAGACAAAAAACTATTCTCTTTGCCTGCGGCACGGGCATCGCGACATCGACGGCGGTCAATGTCGCGGTCACCGAGGCCATGAAGCAGCGCGGCCTGACCTTCAACGCGCAACAGGCGAAAGCCACCGAAGTGCCGGGGCTGGCCGACAGCGTCGACTTCATTGTCGCCACCACCCCGATCTCGGCTTCGGTGACCAAGCCGGTCATCAAGGGCCTCGCCTTCCTCACCGGCATCGGCAAGGACAAGGTGCTCGACGAGATCGAGGCGCAACTGCGCAAGTAGATCACCGACGACGCGGCTCCGGCAACGGCGCGCGGCGTCAGGCCACCCTGACGTAGCTCGTCATGCCCGATTTCTGGTGCTCGATGATGTGGCAGTGCAGCAGCCAGTCGCCCGGATTGTCGGCGACAAAGCCGAGCTGAACCTTCTCGTTGGGCTGGATGAGATAGGTGTCGGAAATCAGCGGCTGCACTTGCCGTGTCGAGGACGACAGCACCTTGAAGCTCATGCCGTGCAGATGCATCGGATGCGACTGCGGCGTCAGGTTCTCCATGTCGATGACATAGCTCTTGCCGAGCTTCAGTTCGGCCAGGGGCGCGGTCGGGTCCGGCGTATCGCCCGGCCACGGCACCTTGTTGATGGCCCAGAAACCATAGCCGAGCGAACCGCATATGCCATCGCTCGGGATGTTTTCGGCCGTGGCGCTGAGCGCCAGCGAAATATGCTGGGCGGCGGTGAGGTCCACCTCAGCCACCGGATTGACCTCCAGCGGCGCAACATCACCAATGGCGCGCTTCAGCGAGCGGCCGACCGCGCGCAAGGTGGCGAGCACCTTGGGCTTGGTGCCCCTGACGTCTCGCAGGCTGACGACCGCGCCCTCATCATCCGGCATGCGGATGGCTAGCTCCATGCGCTGGCCCGGCCCCAGCAGCAAGGCATCGGGCGAAAAACGCCGCGGCACCGGATTGCCGTCGAGCGCCATCACGATCGCCTCGGCGCCGTCGACCCGAAAGGCGTAGATGCGGGTAACATCTGATATCGCCACCCGCAGACGCACGAGCCCGCCAGCCGGCGCGTCATATTGCGGCTGATCGAGCCAGTTGGCGGTGCGCACCGTGCCGTAGGTGCCGGTCCTGGCGGCATCGCGCGGCCGGAACTGGTCGATGAACTGGCCGTCGTCGCCAAGACGCCAATCGCGCAGATTGAGGACGAATTCGGCGTCGAATTTCGGGTCGTTCGGATTCTCGACCACGATCACGCCGGTCAGGCCGTGGCCCATCTGCTCCAGCGTGTTGCAATGCGGGTGATACCAGAATGTGCCGGCATCGGGCGGGGCGAAGGCGTAGTCGAAATGATCGCCGGTATAGACATAGGGCTGCACCAGGAAGGGCACGCCATCCATCTTGTTCGGCAGGCGAATGCCGTGCCAATGGATTGTCGTCGGATCGTCGATGGCGTTGACCAGGCGAGCGGCGAAGGGTTCGCCCTTCTTCATCCTCAGTACCGGCGGCATTCCGGCGCTGCCATAGGTCAGCACATTGTTGGTCGGGCCGACGTCCATCAGGCTGGCCTGGATTTTCGCCGTCTGCAGCACCACCGGTTCAGGACTGGCCGCGGCCCAGCTGCCAAACCTGCCGATGGCCGAGAGTCCGACCCCACCGGCGCCAGCAACCGCTGCCGTTTTCAGAAGCCCGCGGCGTGTGAATACGGTCATTTAACGGTCCAACTGCTGAGGTGCCGGGCATACAGTGCCGCCTTCGACCACAGGCGAGCCACTGGCGCAATGCCGATACTTTGCATATTGGCGATTGTTTGCGCCATGCCTTCGCAACCGAAGACGGTTTTACGTGCATGCGCCTATTGAAGGCACCGGCAAGATCGGAGCCATTGCCTCGCAGTATTCTGCCTGCCGACAGCTGTCGGTCGCGAAGGCCGTCCCGCGAAGTTACCCCTTGTCGACGCTCGCCAGGAAGCGGGCGAAGATTGGATCGAAGCGGTCGGGCGAATCCCAGAACGGCGCATGGCCCGAATTGTCGAGCAGATGCGCCTTGCCTTCCCACAGGTTGGAAATCTTCACGGCCGCGACGAAATCGGTGTTGACGAACGGTTCGTCGATGCCATTCAGAACGGCGATCGGCGGCGTCTTGCCGGCGACGATCTCGCGCTGGTTGCGGCCGGTGCCGGCCGCGAATTTCTCGAACATCAGGCGCCGTGCGCGACCGTCTGTGCGTGCGACAGTGTCGAGGAGAAATGGTTCGAACGGCTCACCGCAGGTGCTGCGCGCATAGGCCTCGACATCGGCGGGAGTGAAACTTTCCTGCCCGGCAAGGTGCATGTGCGGGCTCGGCTTGAAGCCGTTGCCGACCTCCGAGGGCGCCACGGGCGGGGTGCCGGTAATCATCAGCCCGAGCAGGCCGGGAAAGCGATCGATCATCTCCAATCCGATATGGCCGCCAAGCGACCAGCCGAAGACGATGGCGTTGCCGATACCGAGCAGCCCCAGCACTTCGGTCATCGCATCGGCATAACCCTCCATGCTGTAGGACCGGTCCGGATCGATCGCATCACCCGATGCCCCGTGGCCCGGCAGATCGGGGGCGATGATGTGGTAGCGCTCGCCCAGAGGGCTCTCGAGCTGGTTGCGGAAAACAGCTCCAGAAGAGGAGTTGCCGTGGATTAGCAACACGGCGGTGCCTTTGCCACCGGTCTCGCGAACGGCGATCTTGCCGTGGCTGGTTTCAAGGGTCTTCTGAGAGATCGTCATGGTCCGCTCCGTCTGGAATTGCCTTGTTTTAGTGCAGATGCGCAGCAAAGCGCCACAGCTTCCATACCTTTTGCGGGAACCGTCTTCCCGGTCAGGTTGCGTTGAAAAATCCTTTTCAAATAAGAACAATTATGCGTAGATTGTCAATTATCCAACTCCCGATGAACGGGAGGAAAACAGGGAACCGCACGATGAAATCCAAATCCGCAGGCAACAGAATCCGCCATATGCTGATGAGCAGCGCGCTGATCGGCGTGTTTGCCACGGCGAGCGCGCCCGCTTTCGCCGACGTCGTCAAGATAGGCCTGCTCGCACCCATCACCGGGCCCGCCGCGGCGGACGGCCAGGAATTCCAGCGCGGCGTGCAGATGGCGATCGACGAGGCAAACGCGGCCGGCGGCGTTGCCGGCAACACGTTCGAACTGGTGGTCGGCGACGTCAAGGATCAATCAGCCGGCAATGTCACCAGCGCGGTCGAACGCCTGCTCGGCGATCCCGGCGTGCAGTTCATGCTCACCGGTTACGCCAGCTTGACGAATTTCGAGATCGACAACATGGCCGAGGCAGAGATGCCCTACATGCTCGCGGCCACCTCGCAGCAGACCAAGGACATCATCGCGCCGAACCCTGACAAATACATGTGCTGCTGGTCGCTGACGCCATCCTTCGACGCCTACAACACCGACGTCACCCTGTTCGTCGAGAAGCTCGCGGCCGACGGCAAGATCACCTTGCCGACCAAGAAGGTCGCCATCATCTCCTCGGACAACGCCTACTCCAAGACCATCTCCGAAGGCATGAAGAAGACCTTCAAGGAGAAGGGCTGGACCATCACGGTCGACGAGATCGTTCCGTTCGGCGAAGTGACCGACTGGCGCTCGATCCTCGCCAAGGTGCGCGAGAATGTCCCGGACGTCGTCATCAACACCGACTATCTGCCGGGCAATTCGGCATCCTTCCTGAACCAGTTCCTCGAGCAGCCGACCAAGAGCCTGGTCTTCCTGCAATATGCGCCGAGCGTTCCGGAATTCGTCGAACTGACCGGCAAGAAGTCGAACGGTGTCATCTACAATCTCCTGGGCGGAGCGCTGACGACGCCGAAGAACCCGCGCGCCGACGAGGTGGCGGCCAAGTTCAAGGCGAAATACGGTGTCGAGAGCGGGACCTATGGCGTCGGCCTCTACGAAATGACCAATGTCTATTTCGACGCGGTCAAGAAGGTCGGTGGCGCATCGGACCACGCCGCGATCATGAAAGCGCTGTCGGAGACCGACAAGCAGGTCGCCGAGGGCCGGTTGAAATTCGATCCCGCAACCCACCTTGCCACGCAGGGCGACGACTATATCCCAATCACCTTCTTCCAGATCTGGGACGGCCAGCGCACACTGATCTCGCCGGAGAAATACGCAACCGGCGCCTTCAAGCCGCAGCCCTGGATGCAGTGAGGCATGGCCCTGCTTGAACTGGACGACGTGTCGAAGGCCTTCGGTTCGCTGAAGGCCGTCGATGGCGTGTCGTTCAAGGTCGAGGCCGGCGAGATTTTCGGCATCGCCGGCCCGAACGGCAGCGGCAAGAGCACGCTGTTCAACATCATCACCGGCATCCCGTTCGGACCTGACCGGGGCCGCATCCGCTTCGACGGGACCGCCATCAACGGCAAACCAGGGCACGCCATCGCGCGCCTCGGCCTCGCCCGCACCTTTCAGCGCGAGACCTCCTTCGACGGGCTGACCGTTTTCGAGAACGCCTTGATCGGCGCAAGCTACGGCAAGCAGGAAAAGGCGGCCGCGGCCGCCCGCGAAGCTGCCGCCGAAGCGCTGGAGTTCGTCGGACTGGGGTCCTCGTCGTTCGGGAGGCTGGCGGGCGAACTGTCCGTCTTCGAGCGCAAATGCCTGATGCTTGCGACCGCGATCGCCATGCGGCCGCGCATGCTGTTGCTCGACGAGCCGGCGTCGAGCCTGACCAAGCCCGAGATCGAGACATCGATCGGCCTGATCCGCCGCACCGCCGAACGCGGCATCACCATCCTCCTGATCGAGCATGTGCTGACCTTCCTGATGAGCCTGTCGCAACACCTGCTGGTGCTCAACAACGGCCGCGTGCTCGCCGCCGGCGAACCGGGGAGCGTGATCGCCGACCAGCGCGTCATCGAAGCCTATCTCGGAACCAGGAGGGCGGTGGCGTGAATCCCATTCTCACCGTCGAGGGCGTGACCGCAGGCTATGGCCGCGTCACCGTGCTGCACGACATTTCGCTGGAGGCAGGCCGCTTCGGCAATGTCGGCCTGTTCGGGCCCAACGGCCATGGCAAGACGACGCTGCTGCGCGCCATCTCCGGGCTGCTGCAGCCGAAAAGCGGCCGCATCCTGTTCGACGGGCAGGACATCGCCGGCCGTAGCGCCCGCGCCATCGTCGGCACCGGGCTGATCCATGTGCCGCAAGGCAACCGGCTGTTTCCCGACCTCTCCATCGCCGACTGCATGGCGCTGGGCGCCTATTCGTCGCGTGCCCGCCCGCATGAGGCGGAGAACCGCGAGAAGGTGGTCAAGCTGTTCCCCAAACTGGCCGAACGCTGGCGCCAGCGCGTGCGCACGCTGTCGGGCGGCGAGCGCCAGATGGTGTCGATCGGCACGGCGCTGATGAGCCACCCGCGCCTGCTGATCCTCGACGAGCCGACGCTGGGCCTCGCACCCAAGATCAAGGACGAGCTCTGCGCTTCCGTCATGGACATTTCGCGCGGCGGCGTGCCGCTGATCGTCGTCGAGCAGGACATCGAATTCCTGCTCGAGCTGACGCAGCAACTCTACCTCGTCAATCATGGCGCGGTGGCGACCGAGATCAAGCCGGGCGAAAGCCTCGACCACGGCGAGATCATGTCGATGTATTTTGGCCATTAGGATTTCGAACATGAGCGCATTGGCGGAAATCCTGTTCGGCGGCCTGTTCCAGGGCTCGCTCTACGCCATGATGGCGGTCGGTCTGGCCCTGGTCTGGACGACGATCGGCGTGTTCAATTTCAGCCATGGCGTGTTCATGATGCTCGGTGCCTATGTCGCCTGGCAACTGGTTGAACTCGGCCTGCCGGCGGCGGTGGCCTTTCCGGTCGCCGTCGTCGTCATGGCCGGCGTCGGCTGGATCCTGCAGGCGAGCGTCGTGCGGCCGCTGATCGGCCGGCCCAACATCGTGCTGGTCGTCGTCATCACCACGCTTGCCGCCGGCTCGCTGATCGAGAACGGCGCCTTGACCATCTGGGGGCCGCGTTCGAAGCAGATCCCGGCACTGATCGACGGCAACGCCACCATAGGCGGCGTCGGCGTGTCGCTGCACCAGATCGCCATCATCGTCATCACGCCGTTGATCCTGGCGGCGCTATGGATGTTCCTTAACCGCACACGGCTCGGACTGGCGCTGCGCGCCGTGGCGCAGAACGAGGATGCCAGCCATCTGGTCGGGCTGAATGTCACCGCGCTCTACGGACTGGCCTTCGCCATCGCCGCTTCGCTGGCGGGGCTCGCCGGCATCTTCATGGGCGGCTATCGCTTCATGTCGCCTGTCATGGGCAGCGACCCGCTGCTCAAGGCGCTGATCGTCGTCGTCTTCGGCGGCATATCCAGCATATCGGGACCAATCTTCGCCGCCTATCTGATCGGCTTCTTCGAGGCCGCCTGCAGCTACTATTTCGGCCTCTACTGGACGCCGGCATTGCTGTTCGGCGTGCTTATCCTGACCCTGATGGTGCGCCCCGAGGGCATCTTCGCCAGCCGCTCGCGAGGCCTCGCATGACCGACACGACCTCGACGATGGCACCAATCCGCACGGCAGCGGGAACCCCGATCGCGCCGGGCCGCACGCCGTGGAAGCATGAGGCCGTCGGCTTCGTGCTCGGCTTCGCGCTTCTCGCGCTGCTGCCGCTGGTCTTCGGCGACACCTATGCCCGCCACATCCTGATCATGGCCTTCATCTATGCCATCGTCGCCTCGAACTGGGACCTCAGCCTCGGCTATGGCGGCGTCTTCAATTTCGGCCATCTGGCGCTGTTCGGCATCGGCGTCTATGCCTACAGCCTGCTGACCAAGCTGGCCGGGCTCGACCCCTGGATCGCGCTGTTTGCCAGCGGCATCATCGCCACGCTGGCGGCGATCCTGGTAACCATCCCGATCCTGCGGCTGAAAGGCATCTACATCATCCTGGTGACCTTCGGCTTCGCGCAACTGGTGATGCAGGTGATCCTCAGCCAGTCCGACATCACCGGCGGCACGCAAGGCATCGTGCGCATTCCAGGACTCTACTGGTTCGACCACAACATGGTCCGCGACGGCAAATCAGCCTATTTCTACATCGCCCTGGCGCTGCTGGTGGCAAGCACTTTGTTCCTGCGCGTGTTCGTGCGCTCGCGTGCCGGCGCCAGCATCGTGGCGTTGCGCGACAACGAGGAATACGCCATCAGCCGCGGCATCTCGATCGTGCGCCAGCGCATGCTGACGCTGGCCGCCAGCGCCTTCTTCACCGGCATTGCCGGCGCCTTCTATGCCGCTTACCAGCGCAATGCCTCGATCGACGTCTTCGGCATGAGTCTGGCGACCATCATCCTGTCGATGGTGCTGCTGGGCGGCACCAGCACCATCTATGGCGCCATCATCGCCTCCTTCGTGCTGACCGTCTTTGCCGAGTGGATGGCCGATTTCGGGGCATGGCGCCCGATGATCACGGCGGTGCTGATCATCGGTGTGATGCTGGCCTATCCGAGCGGGCTGGCCGGCATGATCAAGGCCGCATGGGGCGCTGTGGCCGGGCGGATCAAACGCCCGGCCTGACGGCCGGAAACAGCAGCGCTGCTCAGCGCACGCCGCACCAGTCGATCACCGAAGCGGCAATCACCTTGGCGGTCTCGACCACCGATTCCACCTCGACATATTCGTTGGCGCCATGGAAACCGTCGCCCGACGGGCCGAAGATGACGCCATCGACACCCGCGCCGGCATAGTGCGCGGCATCGCACACGGCGACGAAGCCGCGTGCCTGCGGCGCCTTGCCGACCGCGGCCTTGCGCTTCATCAGCGACGTCACCAGCGGATGGTCGACGGGCGTATTCATCGGCGGGAAATGAAGACCGCCGAGCTCCCACTGAATGGTCGGCGGATTGTCGCGCAGCCAGGCGTCGGTCTGGGCGAAATGATGGACGAACGCCTCGAAGTCGCTGCGATAGTCGGCCGAATTCTCGTCCGGCAGGAACTTCATGTCGAGATCGAGCACGGCGACATCGGGGATGATGGCCGGGTTGGTCATCACCGTCGGCAGGCCATGCTCGCCAAGACCCGTGCCGCCATGCACGACGCCGATATTGATGGTGTTCATGCCGAGCGGCAGCAGCGGGTGCGACTTTGCCCGCGTCCGGTCCAGCTCATACTGGCGGACGGCCGCAATGAAGCGCGCCGCGATCTCGATCGCGTTGACGCCCGGCGTCAGCCGGTCCTTGTCGTGGCGCTGCGGATAGATCTCGTTGTAGCGCAGCGCCGAATGCGCGTTACGGCCACGGATCGTCACCCGCGCCCATTCAAGACCGCCCTCGACCGGCAGGACATCGCCCCAGGTCGGCTCCGCGACAAGCACCGCCTTGGCGAGCTTGCCCTTCTTCACCGCGTCTATCGCGCCGAAGCCGCCGGCCTCCTCGTCAACGACGGAATGGATCGCCAATCGGCCTTGCAGCGTGATGCCAGCCTTTTTGATCGCATGCGCGGCGGCGACGCAGGCCGCGACGCCGCCCTTCATGTCGACCGCACCGCGACCATAGAGCCTGCCATTGGTGATCTGGCCGACGAACGGGTCAACGGACCAGTCCTTCATCTCGCCCACCGGAACCACATCGATATGCCCGCACAGAATCAGGCTGCGGTCTTCGTTTCCAGCCCACTCGCCAACCAGATTGGGCCGGCCGGGCAAGGCATCCCATTGTTCGGTGCGGAAGCCATCCCGCTTGAGGATCGGTTCGAGCAGCGCCTGGACATCCGCCTCGCGGTTGATCGCCGGGTTGGCTTCGAATTTGGGATTGACCGAGGGGATGCGGACCATGTCGCGGGTCAGCCCGATCAGCCAGTCGCGGTCGGCCTCGATCTCGGCCTGCACGGCATCGATGATGGTCTGGGTGTCGGGCATCGTCGTTCCTTCCTCGCATCGCCGCGCTGTCGCTTCGACGCTATTTCCTGGGGGTTCTGGGTTTGGCGGTTTCGTTCTCCGGTGCCGACAGAGCGGCATCGAGGGTGACGGCATTGGCGCTGCGGATCTTCTCGATATCCTCGATGCGCTTGCGCACCCCGGCGCCATGGCCTTCCAGCGCATGGGCGAAGACCGTTTCCATCTGCGCGACGGCGGTGGCCAGCGTGTCGAAGGGCGAGTTGGCGTCGATCGCCGCGACCATGGTCAGGTCGGCGATCTCGGCGATCGGCGACAGCCAGACGTCGGTGAACAGCAACACGGAGACGCCGCGTTCATGCGCCTGTTGCGCGAAGCTCACCACGTCCGACTGGTAGCGCCGATAGTCGAACACGACGAGGAGGTCGCGCCTGCCAAGGTCGATCAGGAGATCGAAATCGGCAGGGCTGAGCGAACCGATGTCGCGCACGCCCGAGCGGAATTGCAGGAGGTAGCCGGCAAGCATGGAGGCGATATGCCGGCTGAAGCGGCCGCCCAGCAGCACGACCTGGCCCTTGGTTTCGAGCAGCAAATTGACCGCGCGCGTATAGGCCTGCAGCGGCACCGCCGTGCGTGTGCGCTCCAGGCTGTCGGAAACCGAGTGGAAATAGGCCAGTGCCGTGCCTTCGCTGGAACCGCCCGGGCGCTTGGCCTCCATCATCAGCAGCGGCGAGTGCAGCCTGGATTCGACCTCGGTGAGCAGACGCGCCTGGAAATCGGCAAAGCCGACATAGCCGAGCTTGGTCATCAGCCGTGTCACGCTGGGGTCGCTGACCCCGGCGCGCCGTGCCAGACGGGTCGCTGTTCCAAGCCCCGACATAGGATAATCGGCTAGCAGGACCTGGACGATCTTTTCTTCCGCCGACGTGAACGCCAAGGTCGTGTTGGCCAGTTCTTCGCGGATCGACATGGTCATCGCCTCTCGCTGACGGGAAGACGATTACCTTACAATTTCATGTGAGATTGTCAAATTTGGAAAATATCTTACAAAACCGTCAGCGCGGTTTCGGCAGGGGTGACGGCCCGAGCATCCGTGTTGCACGACATCTGTCCACGCCGGCCGAACGGCCGCGTTCGCCCCTATTTGAAGCTGGCGATGGGCAGGAACTTGACCGCCGAGCCGGTGAAGCGGCGGTGATCGGACGTCTGTCCACGCGGCTGGAATCCGTCGAGATAGACCTGCTCCGGCGCCGTGCGGATGAAATTGGCGGCGATGACAGGTGCCGCCGTCGGCCCGGCGGCTATGCCAAGGCGTGCCGCAAGCGGCCGGCCGGTTGACGCGGCTGGCACAATCATGGCGGTGGCTTCGGGATCGAGACGCGGCTGGACACGATCGGCCTTCGGGCTCGTCCTGACGCGATCCTCGGGTTTCGATGCAGGGACCGCAACCTGTCGAACTGGCAGTCCATGCCCATCGTCGGGATGATGCATGGCCAGCAAGGCAGCGACGGCATCAGCGGATTTGGCTGCTTCCGGCTGAGGCGCCGGGCTTGTCCGGCTCTGCGGCCGCCATGTCGGCACGGGGATGTTGAGCGCCACCATGACCGGCGCAACGGCCGCCGGAGCGGCATCCGTCTTGCCCAAGGGCATTTCGGCATTGGCTGCCGCCGGCTTGACGCCCGCCAATTCGGCACGTGCCGAGGACGCGCTGGCTACCGCGAACGGTGCGGGTTGCGGCGTCGGAATGCTGGCCGTCGCGGTGGCACGCGGGGCGAAGGCCGGCAGCGGTACCGAGTCCGGCGCCATCGCCATGACGATTGCTTCCGGTGTCTTGCTGTTTTGCTCAGCGAGCGGTTCCTCGGCCGTACCGGCGGAAGCCACCTGGATGTCCGCGCGCCGGGCATCCTGCGGCGGCACGATGGCGATGCCTTGTCCCGCGGTCTTGGGTTCGACGGACCTGGCCGGTTTGCGTGGCGCAGGCACCGCCTCCGCGACATCCTCCGCCTCGTCCGCGCCGCGCCCGCCCAGAAGCGTTGCCAGCAGGCCTCGCGCCGGCCTGCGTTGACCGCCGTCGGCGCTTGCCAGCTCGATATTGGGCGTGCCGGCGGACTTGCGCGACTTGTAGGCGGCGAGCGCCTGGTCATAGCCGGGCAGCGGCCGGCCGTCGCTTGGCACATGCAGCGTGTTGCCGTTCGGGAAGACCCTGGCGAGTTCCTGCCGGCTGATGCCCGGCCAATGCCGCACATTGCCGACATCCATGTGAATGAAAGGCGAACCGGAGGTCGGGTAGTAGCCCACGCCGCCGCCCTGCATCTTGAGGCCGATGTCGCGCAGCTTCTTCAGCGGCACGTCCGGCAGGAAGAAATCCATCGCGCGGCCAACCATGTGCTGGCTTTCCCGGGCAACGCCCTTCGAGCGGCTGCGCAGCATGGCGTTCGTCGCCGGTGAGCGATAGGCGCTGACCACATGGATGTAGGATGTCGAGCCGCTGGCGCGATAGGCCTGCCAGACAAGGTCGAGCAGGCGCGGATCCATCCTGGTCGGCTCGTTGCGGCGCCAGTCGCGCAACATGAAATTGATCTTCTTCAATCCCGCCTGATCATAGCGCCCGTTGCGCTTGAAGACGATCTCGGCCTTCTCGCCGGTATGAAGATGTTGAATCCTCAAGGCGCGCGTCTCGGCGGACGCGCTGGTGACGCACAGGCAAAGGAATGCGACCACGATGGCCGGCAGCCATGTCCAACGATGGGAGGCGCCGGGCGCGTTCTGTTCGCTTTCAATCACGTTCATGGCTTGCACATTGATTCTGTTTCGGGCGATTTGACGTCTTTCGCCAGCCGCCGAGCCTTCTTTCTAAACCTCGACCTGACAAGCAGGGTTGAACAGGCGGACGGGCAGCCGTCGCACAAACTCGTCCTGTCGATGAACAGCATCTTGGTTAACGAATCGTGTCCGTACCGGGAATGGGCCTTTCCGCACTGGCCGCTGCCCGGACTGAATTCAATCGATGGCTTCAGCGAAACAGATATTTCGAGACTTCCGGATTGCCGCGCCGCCACATCACATTGTCCAGGAAGTAATGGTGCACGTTGATGAATATCCAGGCGATGAAGAGGAACAGCGACGAGCCGAGCACCGCCTTGTCATAAGGAACGATGGCGGACAGCGCCATCGGCACCAGCCAGAAGCCGAGCGCGCCTAGAATTGCGCCAAAGACGATGAAGGCCAGGACGCGCAGCCTGTAGAGCGGCCCAAGAATGGACAGGGCCTTCAATCCCGGCTTCGCGACGGCATCCGCGCGGTCGCGCTCGACATTGGTCTGGTAGCGCCAGACCACCGCCAGGTATTGCAAGGAATGGAGCGCCGGCACGACGAGCAGCCAGAGCGGGTTCAGCGTCACGAACAGGATCCAGGCATAGAGCGACACGACGTAGGCAACGACGCCGTTATAAGGCAGCGCCCCACCATGCCTGCGCCAGCGATTGATGAACATCACGGCGGTGGCGGCCGACGAGGCGGCGGCAATCGACATGGCGATGGTGATGAGCCATGGCGGGACCGCGAAGGTGTAGTACTCCAGACCCCAGAATTGCCTCTCGGTGATCACCACATTCGTCTGAAGCCAGGCGAACAGCCACACGGCATAGCCGTTGAAAAGCAACACCTTCTTGTCCTGATCGCTGAAGAATTTGCGCTTCAGCACGGCATCCACCATCAGCATGCCGTAGCCTTGCTTGACATAATGCCAGCCGACGAAAAAGCCCATCGCGTTGGTCGCATAGCCCAGAAGACGGACGTTGCCCGTCAGCGAGCCATAGGCAAAGAAGGCGATCATGGCGAGCGGGACGACAATGCCCGCGAGAACATAGCGGATCTGGAGATTGCGGCCGTACCCCTCACCACGCACCTTGCGGGCGAAGTTGCGATAGAAGATCTGGTACGAATGGCCGAAATGCGGCTGGTTTATGAGGTGCGAGAGCAGGAACATCGTCAGCGTAACGGCGGCTTCGTAGCGCAAAGGCAGAAAATACAGGACCGGCAGGATCAGAAGCGCGCTTCCGCCAAGCATGAAGAAGTCGATGAACGGGCCAAAGAGATATTTTTGCGGCGTGGCAGCGACCGAAGCCGGGGCATCCGCCGAAAGGTGAAGTGCCATGGTACCTTCCCCTGTGGATGGTTCATCTAGCCATCGACCTGGTCGCTCGGCAAGGTGTCGACGCAACTCATGATCATGATCCCGTCGAGTGTCCTGGTGCGAAAACCCATTTCATCGACATGATCGCCGACGCTTCTATCGGCTTGCCTCTATCGTCCTCGTGTGCGCTGTCTCAACGAGAGATGCCATCTGACTTCACTTAAAGGGAAGTGGAGCGGCCATCACTGGCCAGGTGCAGGCACTTCCACATGACGGAAACGCGGAAAAAGCATTGGGACGCGCCGGGCATATGCATCATATTCGGGAAACGTCTGCCGAAGGATGCCTTCCTCGTTTCGTGCACGTCGATACTGCGCAAAAAACTGGACCGCGCCTAGCGCCACCATCAAAACCGAAAGATGCGAAAGGATCATTCCAAGAATGAATGTCGCCTCGCAGATGTAGAGCGGATGGCGAACAATGGAATATGGGCCAGAGGTAACCAGTTGGCGGGCCGTAGCCATGATGGAAAACGAGCGACCGAGCCAGTAGAGGCAAAACACAGAACTGACCATGCCTATGAAAATCAAGCACAACGCCGCCACCTGCACGGCCGCGCTTTCCAGCGCCGGGGTCAGAAACATTGCAATGATGATCAGGAAAGTTCCGGCTACGGAAGTGACCCTTGGTTCGATTCCCCGGGCGGTTCCTTTCGGTGGCAGACGACCGACCGTCAGGAAAACCTGCAAGCCGGAAAATACCGTCGCCAAGGCTTGGTTGACGATGGCCAGCGAATTTATCGATCCGCTCTGGTGGAAATAGTAGAACAGAGGAATCGCACTGAGAACTGTCAAGACCGTCATGACACTAACGATCGCGATACGACCAAGAAAATCTTCTTTCAACATTTTGCTCCCCCTGCGAAGCGGCACTGAAGCATTACTTGCGTGCGCCGACAAGAAAATCGTTTCCTAAGCGTTAACGGCCAAGCTAGCCGCCAGTCGACATGTATGTCGAAATCATCAAAGCCACCTGACTAGTCTAGAAAGCCAGCGCATGCTGATTAATTGTCCTGAAACCATTGCCTTGTGTGGCGGACACGAAGTGGTTCTCTCGTCCCGCTATGACATTGGAGATGGAGCGATGGCCGTTGGTCTTATTCTTTCTGGGATTTTTTGAAAGTAGCCCAGCGCCCGCCGGTTACCCCATCAATAGAGATCCTGGGGTCATAAAGCCGTATCCGAGTTGCAAGGCAATCATGCAGATGGAAGCAACTGAGATCGGTACGCCAAACGGGACGACACCCTTGCGATCAAGGTGTTGAACGTAAAGGCGGAAGGCCCCTTGCGGCAGCAAGAAGGGATTTTTCACGACCATGGCCGTGGCGAGGGCGAAAAGCAGAAGCAACACAGAAAACCCGACGAGATCATTTCCGCCGACCAGAAACGGCACGACTGCCATCAGCTTGACATCGCCCGCGCCGACCTTTCGCAACAGCCAAAACGGGAAGAGCGCCACGAACAGAACAAGCGCGGCGATCGTGCTCGCCCCTATGTCCCACCACGATCCGGACTGGAGCGACAGCAGCAAGAGCGATCCGCCTCCCAAGCAGAGCAGCAGTAGCACGTCACGGTTGGCTATCTTCTGTGTCGTGAAGTCCAGCCACGCAATCCTCGCCAGCAAGGGGATGGCGAGTGCTTTCAGCAGGAACACCTCGATAAGCAACATGCTAGCGCTCGATGTTCTGTACGCTCGACGACAGCAGCTTCAGATTGTTGGCCACGGTCGGATCGTTGGGCGCCAGTTCGTAGGCCTTGAGGAAGTTGCTGCGTGCATCCTGCAGCTTGCCGCGCAGCAGGTAGGAATAGCCGACATTGTTGTAATATTCCGGCGTAGCACCAGCCAGCTTGAAAGCCCTGCCATAGGCCCGGTCGGCGAGGTCGAAACGGTGGATGCGATCGCAGGAAGCGGCCAAACCCATCCAGGCGTTACCATCATTGGGGGCCAGTTGCGTCGCCTTGAAGAACAGCGCGCCGGCATTGCCGTAGTTTTCCGCGCGGAACTGGTTCTTGGCTTCTGCCACGGCCTGGTCCGAGGCGTAGTATTCCACGTCGCTGACGGTCTTCAACCCATCGAAGGCATCGCCAAACGACGTGACGTCGCCTTTCGACGGCTCGTTGGTGCGCACGACACCACCAGTTGTGTCCGCCCCGTTCGTTTGACAGCCGGCGAGCGTCATCATCGACAGAATGGCTGCGGCTGCGAGGCGCATTGGCCTTGTCATTTTTGCCCCCAAGAGTCCACGACTCTATTTTAGAACCAAAGCATATACCTATTCAGAAGAAAATGCCCTTCATGCGAATGATGAGAGGCAGCATGATAACCATCATCACCACCGGGAAGATGCAGAGCCCCAATGGAATCATCATCTTGACCGGCAAGGCATTGGCGCGTTCCTCGGCCTGAAGAATCCGCTGGCTGCGCATCTCGTCGCTGTAGACGCGCAAGGCATCCGTCAGGCTGGTGCCCAGTTCTTCCGACTGCCGGAACAAAACCGCCAGCGCCCGCGCCTCTTCGAGGCCGATACGGTCCGAAAGCTCATGCAGCGCTTCTCGCAACGGCTTACCGGCACGCAATTGCAGATTCATGATCGATAGCTGAATGCCGAGCCATTTGTGGGTGCCGGCCAATTCAGTGCCGACGCGCTCAACCGCCGCCTCCAGGCTCATGCCCGCATCGGCGCAAGTGATCATCATGTCCATGAAGTCGGGAAAGCCGCGGCGGTATATCTGCTTCTGCCCATTCTCGAAGCGGTCGAGCAGGATGCTTGGCACCACGATGCAGGCGAGACCGAAGAGAGAAGCACCGGCAAAAGCGAGAAACCCGGGCAATTGGGGCGGCAACAGCCGGGACAGGAGAGCGTAACTGGCCAGAAAACCGACACAGACCGCACCGAGCCGCGACAGCGTGTAGATTATCGGCGCACTTGCTTGATGGAATCCGGCTCGAAACAATTTCGCTTCCAGCGCATTCGGCTGACCGCGCTCCTTCTCCAGCGCGCGGAAGTAGGCATCCACCGGCCGCTGCGCCGAAATCCTGGCCAATTGTTCCTGACCCAAAAGTGAGCGGCGATTGGTTATGCCCTCGGACAACAGGCTGCGGGCAACCAGCCTTCTGGTCTGGAGGACTGGCGTTATGACGAACGCGACCACCAGAAAAAACGCCGCCGCCGCCCCAAAGACGGCAAGAGAGAGCAGCACGGGCGAATTTCCAATATTGGTCACGAAGTCTATGTCCCGTCCCTCAGAGATCCAAATTGACCATCCGATACATGATGAAATCGCCCAGCAGCGCCCATGATCCAAAGATCAGAAAAACCGGCAGAATGAGCGGACTGTCCCACACGTCGCCATAAAAGGTCGGTGCGATGAAATAGAGGATGCAGAACATGAAGACTGGAAACAGCGAAATGATCCACGCCGACACTCGGCCCTCGGCCGAAAGCGCCCTTATCTTCAGCCGCATCTTGCGCCGTTCGCGCAGCACGGATGACAGGTTGGACAGGATCTCGGTGAGGTTGCCGCCGGTCTTGGATTGGATCGAGAGCGACACGGACAGAAGGTGAAGCCCCTCGAAACCCACCCTCTCCGACAGCTTTCGGACCGCCTGTTCGAGACTGAGGCCGAATGTGATTTCATCGGACACGATGCCGAATTCGGTTCCCAGCGGATCCGGCATTTCGCGAGCGACCAGCCCGATCGCCACGGTGGTCGGGTGGCCGGCGCGTAGCGAGCGTACGATCATGTCGAGCGCATCTGGCAGTTGCGTGGCGAATTTCTGGATACGCTTGTTCCGGGCGCGCCGCAGAACCAGAATCGGCAGCGCGAATCCGACAAGCAGAAAAACAATGACCGCGACCGTAACGGAAAAATCCAGAAGCAAAGCCATCACAAGTGCCAGCGAGAGGCCCGCGAACAGGAACACTGCCGCGAAAGCCAGTGGGTTACCGGTGATGCCGGACTGGGTGTAGAGCCGGTTCAGCCCTATCGCACCGAAGCTGAAATCGCCGGACCCTGTCAGGCCGCGCTCTTGCAGCAGTCCCTGCAAGCTCTGTTCCGCGGTCGTTTCTTCTCCAAGCCGCTTGAGCCGCCGGTTGATCGCGCCCGCACGCGCTCGTCTTCCGGCGAAGGACAGATAGAAGGATTCGCCGGCAAGGATAACCGACGCCGCCGCCAGCACGTAAATGAAGTAGAGCAAAGCCTGCCCTGTCAGCATCAGAGTGGAACCTGCGGGTTGAAGGCGTCCTTGGCGAACTGATGGCCGAGCGTCGCCGCTTCCTGGGCAAAGCGCGGCCGAACACCGGTGGCGCGGAATTCGCCCACGATGCTGCCAT
This sequence comes from Mesorhizobium sp. GW821-FHT07A06, assembly GCF_059419085.1. NCBI lineage: Bacteria > Pseudomonadati > Pseudomonadota > Alphaproteobacteria > Hyphomicrobiales > Phyllobacteriaceae > Mesorhizobium > Mesorhizobium sp. GW821-FHT07A06. Next base: position 56,461 of record NZ_JBWKRC010000013.1, on the reverse strand, counting down.
CGGCGCCCATATCGCGCCGGACGAAATGGTAGATTTCCTGAAGCTGGACGATATTGCCCTCCATGCCAGTGATTTCCGAGATCGAAGTCACGCGCCGGCCGCCGTCGGAGAGACGTTGCGTCTGCACGATGATGTCGATGGCCGACGCGATCTGCGCCCGGATTGAGTCATGGCTCATCGGCATGCCGGCCATGCCGACCATCTGCTCGAGCCGCGAGATGGCGTCGCGCGGTGTGTTGGCATGGATGGTGGTCATCGAGCCTTCGTGACCGGTGTTCATCGCCTGCAGCATGTCGAAGGCTTCCTCGCCGCGCACCTCGCCGACGATGATGCGATCGGGCCGCATGCGAAGCGCGTTTTTCAGCAGTTCGCGCTGGCGGACTTCGCCCTTGCCTTCGACATTGGGCGGCCGCGTCTCGAGCCGGCCGACATGCGGCTGCTGCAACTGCAACTCCGCCGCATCCTCGATGGTGATCAAGCGTTCCCTGGACGGGATGTAGGCTGACAGGGCGTTGAGCAAGGTCGTCTTGCCACTGCCTGTGCCGCCGGAAACCAGGATCGACTTGCGCGCCTGCACGGCGATGCGCAGCAGCTCGATCATCGGCTGACGGATTGAATTGAGCGCCATCAATCGTTCGAGCGAATATGGATTCTTGGAAAATTTGCGGATCGACACCAGCGGCCCGTCGACCGAGACCGGCCGCACCGCAATATTGACGCGAGACCCGTCTTCCAGGCGGGCATCGACCATCGGCGCCGATTCATCGACGCGCCTGCCGATCGCCGAAACGATCTTGCCGATGACGCGCAGCAGATGCGCCTCGTCGCGAAACCGGATCGCGGTTTCCTCGATTACACCGCGCCGTTCGATGAAGACGCGATCGTGGGTGTTGATCAGGATGTCGGAAATCGAATCATCCTTCAGCAGCGGCTCGATCGGTCCCAGCCCCAGCATTTCATCGGCGGTGTCGCTGGTCAGTTGGTCGAGTTCGCGTGCGTTCAGCGGCACGCTTCTGTTTCGGACGAACTCGCGAACGATCGGGCGGATCTCATCCAGGATCTCATCCTTCGAGGCATTTTCAAGAGTGGCGAGGTTGAACCGATCGATAAGGTGGCGATGGAGCTCGACCTTGAGCGTCAGAAAATCGTCGCCATGCGATTCGATATCAGCGGCCGGCGAAAGGGACGGAGTGACAGGCAGCACCGCCGCCGACTCGGCCTTTGTCGCCACCTGCTGTTCGCCTGCCCCCCTGATGAATCGCCCCAGCATAATTGCTTATATTCCTCTCAGACGCATATTAGTGGAAACTAAACGTTAACCACCGCCGGCACAAGCGCCAGGATGGCCTGCGTACAGCCAATACTTTCAACATAGTTAAAGTCGTTGGCCCGGTAATCCTTTGTTTATTTGATATGGTTCGCGGCCTGCAATCGTTCGATTCGCACCCCTTCCGTGCACGGCCATCCCTCGACCCCGGAACCACCACGATGCCTCACTTAAACCCTTAGATATAAAGGAATATGCAGTACTGCTAATTTATCCATAATCGTGCCGCATGCAGGACGGAATTGTGAACGAATGGTTAAGAACGGTTGAAAAATGATACGAATCAATCCCTTGCCAAGATGTTGAGCCGCTTTTTTCTTGGCGAATCAGGTATATGAAAGTTAAGGGACCCTTAATCCCGTTTGACTCTGCTTTTTGGCGCGACCTAGGATCAACGTGACGGGGGATGCTGGGTATGGAGTACATCCTTGGCTCTGTCTCGTCGGGTTCAACCTCCAAAAGGAGAAATTGGCATGAAGAAACTCATGACGATGACCCGGCAGTTCCGCGACGATGAAAACGGCGCTGCCATGGTCGAATACACGATCCTGCTCGGCATCATCACGGTGGCCGTGATCGCAACGATCATCGGGGTAGGCGGCTGGGTCAACACGAAGTGGACGGCCCTGAACGCGAATCTTACAACGGCGTCATAACTATCTAGCAGGCCCAACAGAAAGGTTTGGGCCTGCCGTCTTACCAAGATGGCGAGTGGCTTGAGCGGAGTTATCCTCAGGTTGTCTCGTCGTATTCAACCTCCAAAGGGAGAAATTGACGTGAAGAAGCTCATGACGATGACCCGGCAGTTCCGCGACGATGAAAACGGTGCTGCCATGGTCGAATACACTATCCTGCTTGGCATCATCACGGTGGCCGTCATCGCAACGATCATCGGGGTAGGCACATGGGTCAATGGTAAATGGACAGCGCTCAATAGCGCACTCCCCGCGTCTTGATGTTCGAGCAGGCCCAAGCCGCGTGGACTTGGGCCTGCTCCTTCGACTGAAAGATCGATCGACCTCTCGATGCGATCTTCGGTTGGCAGGCAGGCAAAGACGGTCGATTTGGGATGGCGAGAGATGCTTTGGTGGAAATCCTCGGCTCGTCAGTTCAAATCTTCAATTCAACGGAGAATTGGCGTGAACAAGCTCATTATAATGACCCGGCAGTTCCGCGACGATGAAAACGGCGCTGCCATGGTCGAATACACCATCCTGCTTGGCATCATCACGGTGGCCGTGATCGCAACGATCATCGGGGTAGGCACGTGGGTGGGTGGCCAGTGGAACACACTTAACACGGCGCTCGCTGGCTCGTGACGCTTCGGGTTGGCCCTGGCGTGGACGCCTGGGCCTACCCTCTTTTCAACCAAAGACAGGCGACCTTGGGCGGCACGTAGTCGATAGAGTGGGTTGGGGTTATGCGCGCAAACACCGTCATCATGATCGTCCTTGCCGGCGTGTTCGGCGTGCTGGCCGTGGTGCTCGCCAATATCTGGCTGGCCAACCAGCGCAGCGCCATGGCGCGGACGGAGGATGTTCAGCGCGACACGGTTGTCGTGGCCGCCGTGGCGCTGAAGTTCGGCGACACGCTGTCCGCCGACAAATTGCGTGAGGTCGCATGGCCGTCGGGCGCGATTCCGGCTGGCGCATTCAAGACCACGGAAGAACTCCTGACGAAGGACGTTCCGGCCGGCGGAGCCCCCAAGCAGGCATTGCAGGCGATCGGCGTCAACGAACCCGTGCTCGCCAGCAAGATCACGGGTCCGGGCCAGCGCGCCACGCTTTCGGCGGTTCTCGGCGAGGGCATGAAGGCCGTTTCCATCCGCGTCAACGACGTGCTCGGCGTCGCCGGATTCGTCTTTCCGGGCGACCGTGTCGACGTGTTGCTGACGCGAACCGTGCGCGGCAATGATGGCGCGGACCAGAGTTTTGTCGACGTGCTTCTGCAGAGCATGAAGGTGCTCGCCGTCGACCAGGTCGCGGATGCGAGCAAGGACAGCCCGACTGTCGTCAAATCGGTGACACTCGAGGCCAGCACCAAGGATGCGCAGAAGCTGACGCTGGCGGCAGGCGCCGGACAATTGTCGCTGGCCCTTCGCCAGGCCGCGGCCAGCAAGGGCGAGACCACCGAACGTGTGACGCTTTCCGACCTGACCGGCGAAACACCGGCCGACGTCGCCGCAAGGCAGGCGGAGCTCAGCAAGAAGGCCGCGGCGGAAGCGGAGGCCGCGGCTGAGCGCAAGCGCGCGGACGACAAGATCGCCGGCCTTGCGCAGGCGGTGGAGCGGGTCGGCAGCCAGATCGACCAGTTGAGCAAGGTGAAGCCGGCTCCGGCCGTGGCGTCGGCGCCGGAAGTCCACGAAGTCGTCAAGGAAGTCGTCAAGTACGTGCAGCCGGAACCGCCGGCGCGCGCGACGGTGGGCGTCTTCCGAGGTGTGAAGCTCGAAACATATGACGTGCCGCGGCAGCCATAAAGGCGCCGCGACCAGTTTGGCGCCGCCGCCAGCGGCGATTGGGGAGACCGGGATGCAAGGGTTTTGGGTGAGGATGGGGGCGGCCGCGTTGTCGGCTCTGGCTGCACTGTCGCTATCGAGCCTTGCGGCCGATGCGGCCGACCGCTTCATCGACGTGTCGAACCCCAGCGTCCATCGTGTTTTCCTGCCGATGTCGCAATCGGTGACTTTGCAGGTGAATGCCAATCTGGGCGATATCGTCGTCGGCGACGAGAAGATCGCCGATGCGCAGCCGATGACCGACCGCACGCTCTATGTGATCGGCAAGGGCGCCGGCACCACCACGGTCAATCTGTTCTCCACCGACAAGCGCTCGCTCGGCGTCATCCAGGTCGAAGTCGGCGTCGATGTCTCCGACATGGCGCAAGCGATCCGCCAGGTGGCGCCCAAGTCGCGCATCGAGATCGGCTCGGTCAACGGCAGGGTCAGGCTTGCCGGTCACGTCAAGGACGGCGCCACGCTGGCGGCGATCATGGAAGTCGCACAGCAATATGGTCCCGACGCCATCATCAACTCGGTCATCGTCGACGACAGCCAGCAGGTCAATCTGGAAGTGCGCGTGCTGGAAGCCAAGCGCAACACCGGCCGCGACCTCGGGGTGTCGCTCAAGAGCACGAACGGCAGCGGCACGACCAAAGTCGGAACGGGTATTGCCGCGGTTGATGAAAACAAGGAGGTGCTCGGCTCAGGAGCTCTGCTAAGCAACCTCCTGTCCAACTCCACCCCCTTCGGAGCGCTGCTCACCCGCGTCATCGACAGCAATATCAAGGTCGATTTGTACATCGAGGCGCTTGAGGCCAAGGGGGTGGTGCGCACACTCGCGAACCCCAATCTCACCACGCTTTCCGGCGAGCAGGCCAGCTTCAACGCCGGCGGTGAAGTGCCTATTCGCAGTCTCGACAAGGATGGCCAGATCAACATCGTCTACAAGCAATTCGGCGTCAATCTTCTGTTCACACCGGTCGTACTCGACGACGGCAAGATCCACATGAACCTGGCGCCGGAAGTCAGCGACCTGAACGGCTTCACCACCGCCGGCGACCCGATCTTCACCAACCGCAAACTGTCCACCGTCGTCGAATTGCGCGACGGCCAGAGCTTCGCGGTCGGCGGGCTTTTGTCCAGCAAGACCACCAAGCTGCAGAACCAGGTGCCGTGGCTTGGCCAGGTCCCGGTCATCGGGACGCTGTTCCGCAATTCGAGCAGCCAGAAGGAAGAAACCGAACTGGTGGTCATCGTCACGCCGCACATCGTGCGGCCGGTGAAGCCCGGCGAGCAGCTGGCGACGCCGTTCGACAAGACGCGGCCGGCCAATGATCCGGAATTCTTCGTCCTTGGTCAGCTCGAGGTGAACAAGGACATGATCCGAAAATATGAGACCGGCGACGGCGTCACCGGCCCCTATGGGCACATGCTCGACTTCAAATCGAAGGACAAGATGCTCTATGTCAAGAAATAGGATCTTGATCCCCATCCTGTGCGCCAGCGCATTGTCAGGCTGCGCCGCGGACTATCTGAATCACTACGATTCAGTGACTTTGGCGGCCGGCGACACGCAGAGATACAACTCGCTGGCGCAGACGGTCGATCCATTCAATCCGGCGTCCAGGAATACGCACATCGAAGGCGACGGTGCGCGCGCGGCCGCCGTGGCGCACAGCTACAAATTTCCACCGCCGCCGCCGCCGCCACCGGCCATCACGGTCAATGTCGGCGGGGCGGGTGTGACTACGGGGCAGTGAACAGAAGGACGCGGTTTCAGCGCGCCGGGCCATACGAGGGGTCCTGGCGTCAGGGGAGCAAGGGGCAAGGGCCATGCTGCGGACCATTCGCGCATTCTGGCGCGACCAGAGGGGAATAGCGCTGATCCTCGTCAGCATTACGCTGCCGGCAATCATCGGCTTTTCGCTGCTGGCGATCGACATGAGCCGGGTCAATAACATGCACAATGATTTGCAGAAGGGCGCCGATGCCATGGCAATCGCCGCGGCGGCCGAGCTTGATGGCAAGTCGGACAGCATCACCAGAGCAGACTACGCACTCGGCACTCTCGTCAGAAACCAATATAATTTCACGACCACGCCCGGGCCGCAGGACTTGTCGGTCGCCGGCATTACCAGGCGCTATCTCAAATCCCTGCCCGCCACCGACAACCTGCCAATTGCCGCTGCAAATGTCATCACCGATGAAGTTGGCGATGCATCGAAGGCACGATATGTTGAGGTAAGAGCGACCCCCGTCGGCTTCGCCGCGATATTCCCGGCCTCTTTTCTTTCCGGCAATTCCGCCGACAATTCGTTCACGGTCGGCGCCGTTGCGGTGGCGGGCTTCACTTCCGGTGTCTGCGACTTCACGCCGATGTTCATCTGCAATCCGTACGAGATGGTGAATGGGACGAATTCGGCAGGCGGATATACGCTCGAGCAGGCGGTTGCCGACCGGACAATCCGGCGCCGTCTCATTCAAATGCGTACAGTGGGCAACGGCGCGGCCTGGGGGCCGGGCAATTTCGGCTTCCTGCAACCGCCGCCGGGTGTCGGCAACGGCGCGCAGGCACTGGCGCAGACGATCGCGACGTCAAAGCCTATAGGCTGCTATTCGGCCCAAGGCGTAAGCACGAAGACCGGCCAGAACGCAGGCCCGGTCCAGGACGCCTTCAATGTCCGCTTCGGGATCGATGGCGGCGGAAAATTCAACAGTGCCGAGTACGGCCCGGCGGAAAATGTCCGCAAGGGGGCGGTGAAATCCAACGGAAACGGCAACCAGTGTCCTTCCTACAATCAGCTGACGTTCGGCGCGCCCAACACCATGGGGCTGCCGGAGGACCAAACGTACCCTTATTTGAACGGGCGCATGGGGGACGGATTCTTTCAGCCTTCGCTGATCACCTATTTGCAGACAAACTATCCCAACGTGCCGCAGTCAACCTATCCTCAGTCGTGGTTTACGTCCGCTGGCGAGCCGACACGCTACGAAGTCTATCAATACGAACGTAATCACCTGGCGAACGGCACACTTCCGTCGACCCCACCACCAGCCCTCAATCAGTCGATGGTCGGCGTACAGTCGCCCGGCGGCGAGGTCGGAACGCCACCAAGCGCTTGCCAGGCGCCAGTCACGTCGGTCGACCGCCGGCTGATATATGGCGCAATCCTCAACTGCAATGCGCTGACGGCGGCGGGAAATGACCTGAGCGGCAACAGCACCAATCTCCCCGTCGAGGCATTTGCCAGCTTCTTTATCACCGAGCCGGTCGGGTCAGTCTCAACCGGCGCATCGGTCAATGTCGAGTTGGTCGACGTAACGGGGCGCGCCGGGCAAGGAACGCTCGACAATTTCCTCCGTGACGAAGCGCAGCTCTACCGGTGATGGCAATGTCGAGAGCGCTATCCCGTTATCTGAGACGCTTTGGCCTCGACGAGCGCGGCGCGGTGCTTGTCGAGATGACGCTGATCACCCCGCTGATGCTGATCTTGTCGGCCGGCGTGTTCGAATTCGGCAACCTCATCCATGACAAGCTGCTGATGGAGGCCGGGCTTACGGACGGCGCCCGCTATGCAGCGCGCTGTAACAGCCAATTGTATATCAACGCCGGGCAGACGATCGATTGCGCCGACTATGCCGCGAACATCGCGGTATTCGGCAAGCCTATAGTGACGGTGGCGGACAGCCCGCGCATCGCCGGTTGGCAGAAAGCGGGGGGGACATCCAACAATGCGACGGTGACCATCGCCGCCTCAGCATCCTGCCACGATGCCGTGCAAGGCGGCGTCACGGTGTATCGCTCCACCACGGCAAAAGTCTGCATCGTCCGAGCGGACGGCAGCTACCCCTATACCGGCGTCGGCATGCTGTCTTTCATAGGCATCGGGCCGATCACGCTTCATGGTTTCCACGAGGAGCGGTTGATCCGGTTCTGAAATGATCAGGCGTTTTGCAACATCGGAAGACGGCGCGGCGATGGTGGAAATGACCATCGTGTCGACTCTGCTTTTCGCCCTTGTCCTTGGCTTTGTCGATTTCGGCAATGCCTTCTATCAATGGAATGCAGCGACCAAGGCGGTGCAAGTCGGCGCACGGCTGGCCTCGATCTCGGATCCGATCGCGCCTGAGATCGCCACTGCCGGGGTTGCGACTACGCCAGGCGCCCCCGTCCCGGCAGGCAATTTCGATTACACATGCAACGGCGCTACGTCCGTGTGCAGCTGTACTGGCTCCGGGTGCGTGTCTGGAACCTTTACCGCCGCGAACTTCAATCGGATTTTTCGCGGCGACGCGACCGGCACGGGCAATTGCCCGGTGTTAGCGGCAGGACAACGGCCAGGTATGTGCCATTTTTTCCCAGCGCTGAGACCAGCTAACGTGGTTGTCAGATATACTGCCACCGGCCTGGGCTACCAGACCCGCTTGGGCGGACCGGTGCCGACGATCACTGTCAACCTGCAAAACGTAACCTTTCAGTTCTTCTTCCTGAAAGGACTGATGGGTTTCACCAACATCAACATGCCCTCCATGCTGAGCACGGTCACGGGCGAAGATCTGAAGAGCACCTGGCCATGAATGCCATCAACACCAAGGTTACACCGACCAAGCGAAAGCAGGTGGCGTTGTTTTCGTCCGATCCGGCTTTCAAGCGCGAGGTGGCGACGCGGCTCGATGCCCTGGCGATCTATGATGTCAGGATCTCCGAGACGGATGATTTTCTGAAAGGTCCGCCCGCCGATACGCGCCCCGGCATCGTCATCCTCGATCTGGGCAATGGCGCCCTGCTCGGCAGGTCAGGCATTGTCGAGGCACGCGCGCTGTGGGCGTCGGTGCCGCTGATCGCGGTTTCCGATGAGCTGACGTCGGAACAGACGCGCGTGCTGGTGCGCATGAATGCTTCGGACTGGCTGCACAAGCCGCTCGACGGCAAGGAACTGCTCAACGCGGTGACCTTCCATGATACCGGCAACCAGGGAACCAAAAGCCGCATCATCACCTTCATCAGCGCCAGCGGTGGCGCCGGCGCCACGACGCTCGCTTTGTCGGCGGCCGAATTCCTGGCCTCGAAATCGACCGAGCGCGCGGCTTCGACCTGCCTGGTCGATCTCGATTTCCAGAGCGCCAATTGCGGCGCCTACCTCAATCTGTTCAACCAGTTCGACCTGGCGGGCATCATCGGCCAGCCGGAAAGGCTCGATGTCGAGCTGATGGATGTCATCAAGCTGTCGCGCCCGTCGGGTCTCACCCTCTACGCGTTCGAGAGGCCGCAGCTGCCGTTCGAGCCGCAAGGCAGCGATTTCGTCTTCCGGCTGCTCGACCTCGTCGCCTACCGCTTCGACGACATCGTCATCGACCTGCCCAATCTCGAAACGCCGTGGCACAATTCGGTGCTTTCGACGAGCGACGAGATCTTCATCGTCTTCGAACTCAACGTCGCCTCGCTGCGGCAAGGCAAGCGGCTCTACAAGAAGATCCGCGAGCTGCGCGGCAATGCGGTCAGCATCACGCTCGTCGCCAACAAGCACAAGCGCAAATGGTTCGGGAACCATTTCTCGCGCAGTGAACTCGAGAAGATCTTCAAGGCGCCGCACATCAAATCGGTGGCCCTGGACAACGCCCTTCTGGCCGATGCCTTGAACCGGGCGATCCTGCCTTCCGAAGTGGATGGCCGGGCGCGCTTCAACAAGGATCTGAAGAAGATGTTCAAAGAGCGGCTCGATGACGCTGCCCGGTAGACATGACGCCGCCGTGAGGCTGATCGGCGCCGGCGTGCTCGGCCTGGCGCTGGCGCTGTCGGCCCAGGACTTCGCCCAGGCGCGATCGGGGCTTTCGGATCGGCCACCGCTGCCGGCGATGGGCCCCAGCCTGCGCAAGGCGGTTGCCTTCGCAACCACGGAGCAGCCGGGAACGATCGTCATCCGCAAGAACGAGAAGGCGCTTTATCTGGTGACCCGTCAGGGCCAGGCGCTGCGCTACCAGATCAGCGTCGGACGCGACGGATTCGGCTGGACCGGCGTCGTGAAGGTCGGCGCGAAAACGGAATGGCCGCAGTGGCGCCCGCCCAGGGAAATGCGCGCCCGCCAGCCGGAACTGCCGGAGCTGGTGCCTTCAGGCCCCTATAACCCGCTCGGCGCACGGGCGCTCTATCTGCTTCGGGACGGGCACGACACGCTCTATCGCATCCATGGCACCAACGATCCCTCGGGCGTGGGGTTCGACGGCACGTCTGGATGCTTTCGCCTTACCAACACGGATGTGATCGATCTTTTCAAGCGGGTGCCTATAGGCACCAAGGTGGTGGTTCAATGACGACGATCAGTGACCCGCACGTGCCGACCGTGGCCGCCGAGCCCATCGAACCGCAACTGCTCGACAAGGATGCGAGCCGGTCGCGGCTGGCCGTCGTGGTCGGCGTCGGGTTGACACTGTTCGCGGTGCTGAACGCGACCGCCGCCATCTACCTCTATCGCGGCATCACGGACCTGCGCGCCGTGGAGGGACGTCTGGAGGAGCTTGGCGCGTTCGAGCAGCGGATCGTTGCCCGGCTCGACACGGTCAACAACGGTTTTCAGAGCCGATTTGAAAGGCTGGACAGCCAGTTGCAGGGCAGTTTCAACGAAGTCAACGGCAACATATCCCGGCTGGAACAAAACGCTCCGCCAGCGCGTGACGATGGCAGCGCGGGCGCGGCGGAACCCGCCGTCGTCACCACCAGCACCGTGGCCGATGCATCCTCCAACAATATCGCGGCCGAACCCGCCGCTGTCGATACGCCGCGGCCAGCCAAGCGCAAGAGCACCGCGCCCCCTGCCCCTAACCCCTCCTACCAGCGAACCGAAACGCCGGACGGAAAGGTCTATTATCGCAAGATCAATTGAGGCGGCTCCGGATTTGGCGAAGCCGCCGGATCCGGGAAGCTGCTGATGTCCGGATCATTTGGCACTCTCTCGAACGCCCCCGTGCGCCGGCTAGATATCGCGTCGCAAAGTCATGAGACGCAGGGCGGGAGACTCTCCACGCAGCCGCGTTTCGCGGAGGAACGCGACATGGCAGTACGCACAGGCCGCGAAGCCCAGAACAAGCACGAGACTGTTCTGCCAGGTAAAATCGACCATCAGTGCGACTTGGAGGCCGTTCGACAGCGGGAATGCCGCGACAGTGCTCGCCGTCTCCGAATGACTGCTGGAAGCGATCATCAGTCCGGCAAAGAGCAGGGCGACGTGGTTGGCGAGGAAGAAGGCGGCCGGCCGCCTCATACGGCAAGCGCCCCAGCACGCCGCCGCCGCCGCAACCAGGATGACGGCATCCAGGACCATCGATCCGCCCAGTCCAAGATGGACCTGTTGCCAGAACATCGCCGTGGGGTGCAGTTCAAGCCAGATCCGCCACATGGCAGGGCTGGCGGCATAGCGTCCGAGCAGCAGGGTCGCTATTCGCTCGCTTGCCAGAAGCATCAGGATCAAAGCCGGAAAAGCGAAGAGTAATATCGGCCTGCGCTTCATTTTATCCTCGACAATCTGGCGTCAGCATAGACTGCAGAGATTGAGTGAAGCTTAACGCAGGGCGCGACTGCTTGCTTGGGGGCTCATCCCGGCGGCCAGCAATTCAGCATCGGTCCATTCGTCCCGCCACGGCGTGATCTTGGCTGAAACGTCATCAAATTTCCGCGACGGCCTTTTCAGTTCATGCGGGCCTAAGAGTCTCCCGCGTGGACCACGCCGTGCCTTTCGGCTTTCCGCTCCTGGAGACGGTCAGGCACACCCAACGGGCCAGTTGTTGTGCCATTTTTGCTACATTTCACAACCTTATGGTGAGAATTCTCCTTTTGTTGGCTTCTAATTTAATATTCACTCACATATCGCGTGAAATTGTTGGATAATCAGGCGAGCTGAGGCTTGGTTTTAGCGCTGGAAAAAAGCGTTGGGAAACGTTGGGGCGGATTAGATGAACACGACAAGCATGTCGACCATGGGCAGGCGCCTTGGTCTTTTGATGGCGGCTACGATGTTGGCCTGCGGAAGCGCGAGTGCACTCACGCTCAAGGAAGCAGTGGCGGTTGCCGTCGAATCCAATCCCGAAATCGGCCAGGCCATAGAAAATCGCGAAGCAATCGAGTTCGAATTGCGTCAGGCCAAGGGGCTCTATCTTCCCAGCGTCGACCTGGAAGCGTCGGCAGGTGCTCGCCGTCTCGACAATTCCTCCCGACGCGTGCTCTCCATACAGGACGACGCGCTTTATCCGGCGGAAACCGATCTGACGGTTTCGCAAACGCTCTATGACAGCGGTGCGAGACGGGCCGAACTGAACCGCCAGGCCTCGCGCGTCGACGGCGCGTCGTTTCGTGTTTTGGAGCGGTCCGAATTCATCGGCCTCTCGGTTGTCCAGGACTACCTCGAATACATGCTTCAGGCCTCGATCGTTTCAGAGGCAAAGAAGAATCTCGGCTTTCATCAAGCAATGCTGCACGACATCCAGGAAGGCATTGCCGGCGGCGGGTTGAACGAAGCCGACCGGCAGCAGGCCGAAGAGCGGCTGTTCGCAGCCAAGGCCCGCATGCAGGAAGCCTCGGAGGAGCTTGAGGCCTCGAGGATACGCTTCTTCAAGACTGTCGGGAAACCGTTGACCAATGCGTCGAGGCCGGCCGATGTTTCCGGCGCACTGCCAAGGTCGCTGGACGATGCGATCGGCCTTGCGCGGGAGAGCAATCCGCGCGTCCATATGGCCAACAGCGACATCGCCGCCGCAGCCTCCCTGGTCGACGCGGCCCGCGCGAAGTACGGCCCCTCGATCGTCGCCGAAGGCGTCGCCCGGGCCGGGTATGACATCGACGGCGACAATGGTGACACATCCGACCTGCAGGCACGCCTGGTGCTGCGGTGGAACCTGTACCGGGGCGGCATCGACAAGGCCAACGAGCAGGAGCAGATCCGTCGCACCAGCGAGCAGCGCCTCGCGATGCATCAGGTGCTGCGGGAAATCGAGGAAGCCGTTCGCACCTCCTGGGATCGCCGCTTCCGGCAAGCCGACCTGGCAAAGACCCTGAAGCTGCAGGCCGCCTCCAACGAGAAGCTGGTTGCGTCCTATCGCGAGCAATTCAAGGTCGGGCAGCGCTCGCTGCTCGATGTGCTGGATGCACAGAATACGCGGTTCAACACGGCGACGCTGGCCGACACCGCCTCCTATGCCTCGCTCTTTGCCCAATATCGGCTTCTGGCGGCGACCGGACAGTTGTTGAAGACGATGGATATCCGCCCGCCAAAGCAGGCCGCGGCCTACGCGCGGACCGAGTTCGCCGCACCGGAAACGGCCGACACGGAAACCTACGCGCGCACCCCTTCGGAACAGAAGAACGATCTGCCGTTCGATATCCTGGCGCCGGTCAGGAAAAAGTAAGCGGATGTAAGGGGCGATCGAAAGTCCCCGTGGGCGGATCGTGAACCAGCAACCCAATATCCTCTCCCCGAAGGAGGCGTTCAAAGCCTGCTTCTCGGCCATTGCCGGGTATCTCGGCAGACCGAGCGCGCACACGGTGCTGTTCGCCGGCGTGCCGCTGTCGGACACGCGTATCGACATCGATGCCATCCGGCATCTTGCCGAGCGCATCGGCCTTGAGATCACCGAATTCAGCCATCGCGACTTTCTTCGGGGGCGTCTCGATCTTCCCGCCATTGTGTTTCGCGCCGGCCAATTGCCGGTTGCCCTGCTGGCCGAAACAGAGGACGGCGCGTTCACCACCGCTCCCCAGGAAGACGGCCGCGTAACCATCACCAGATCAGAGCTGGCCGCCAGCTACATCAGTGGCGGCGTTTCCTTCTCGATAACCTATGCAAACGCTGCCGAAGGGATGAGCGTCGGTTCCGCGCCGAAGATCGAGCGGCGACACTGGCTGACGGGAACGATGGGCCCGTTCTGGCGCACTTATTCGAAGGTCATCCTGTCGGCAGTATTCATCAACCTGCTGGCCATCGCCTCGCCGATATTCACCATGAATGTCTACGACAGAATCCTGCCGAACAAGGCGATATCGACGCTCTGGGTTCTGTCGCTCGGCATCGCCGCGGTCATCCTGTTCGACCTGCTTTTGAAGACCGCCAGGGCGTCCCTCATCGACTATGCCGGGCGCAAGGCGGATCTGCGCATCTCATACATGCTGTTCGAGAAAGTGCTGAACTCATCCCTGTCGGCACGACCGGGCTCGACGGGTGAATATGCAAATCGGGTGACGCAGTATGAGTTCGTGCGCGAATTCTTCACGTCGAACACCATCAGCGTTTTCATCGACACGGCCTTCGTGTTCGTCTTCCTCCTGGTCATCTATGCGATAGGCGGCTGGCTGGTCATCATACCGGCGCTGGCCTTCGTGGCTTCCGTGATCGTCGGACTGGTCACGCAGCGGAGCATCGGCAAGCGCGTCGCGGCCTCCATGAACGAGGCCTCGCAACGGCAGGCCCTGCTGGTCGAATCCATCTCCACGCTGGAGACGATCAAGTCGCTGCGGGCCGAGGCGTATCTGTTGCGAAAATGGGGAGAGCATTCCAAGAACGCGTCGAACACGTCCGAAAAGATCAAGCAACTGTCGGCGGCCGCGGGCAATATAACGCAGGCCATCCAGCAGATGGTCACCGTCGCGCTGATCGTTGCCGGCGCCTACGCCTTCTCTGAAGGGCACGTCTCCACCGGAGCCATCATCGGCACCGTGATGCTGGCCAGCCGGGCGGTGTCTCCCCTTGGCCAGATCGCCATCACCTTGTCCAGACTTCGCCAGGCCATGCTCTCCTTGCGCATGGTCAACTCGATCATGGAGCAGCCGGAGGATCGCCCGGACACGGTGGGTTTCGTCAACCGGCCCATTCGCAATGGAGCCATGGTGTTCAGGAATGTCGGCTTTGTCTATCCAGGCTCCGAAAATGAAGTCCTGACCGGCCTGAATTTCTCGGTAAGGCCAGGCGAGCGGATCGGCATCATCGGCCGCATAGGCTCGGGAAAGACAACCATGGGCCGGCTGATCGGCAGGCTCTTCCTGCCGACATCAGGCGAGCTGCTGCTGGACGGGATCGACATCCGCCAGTATCACCCATCGGAGGTTCGCGCCGCGGTCGGCATCGTCGCGCAAGCCAACGATCTGTTTTCGGGCACCATCAAGGAGAACCTCCTGATGGCATGTCCGGAGGCGACCGATGAGCAGATTGTCGAAGCGGCCAAGGCCGCCGGCGTCGACGATTTCGTCTCCCGTCACCCGCGTGGCTACGACATGAATGTCGGCGAGCGCGGCACCAATCTCTCGGGCGGCCAGAGGCAGACGATGGCGATCGCCAGGCTGTTGCTGACCAAACCCAAGATCGTCTTCCTGGACGAGCCGTCGGGGTCGATGGATCTGGCCTCCGAGCGGCAACTGATCAAGCAGCTCAAAGTGGCTTTCGACCGGAACACGACGCTGATCGTTTCGACGCACCGCTTCAGCATGCTCGAGCTGGCCGACCGGCTTGTCGTCATCGAGCAAGGCAGGATCGTTGCCGACGGACCAAAGGACCAAGTGATACAGGCGCTGCAGAAAACAAACGCCTGAAAAACAAAATTATTTAACGTATTCAATGCGTTGGGGCCATATGACATGCTTGCAAGGGAAGATCGGCCGCCGCTCTTCGCGTCGGCGTCCTTATTGATCGTAGGGGCACTCTTTGTGTCTTCCGTCGCCTGGGCGTCCTTTGCCGAGGTCGATGAGATCGCACGCGGCGAAGGCAAGATCATACCGGCATCCAAAACCCAGATCATCCAGGCCAGCGAGCCGGGCGTCGTCCAGGAAATTGCCGTGACTATCGGGCAGGTCGTCAAGAAGAACGACCTCCTCATCCGCCTCGACAATACGTTCAACACCTCCAGTCTTGGCGAGCAGCAGGCCAAGGCGCGGGCTCTGGAGACACGCATCGCGCGGCTCAAGTTTGAACAGGCCGGTAATCTCGAAGGCTCATTTCCGTGCCCTTCCGAAATTCAGAAGGTGGCGCCGGAAATCTGCGACAACGAGCAGAAACTGCTCGGCGCGCGCCGCGACAATTTCCAGGTCAAGCTCTCGGTTCTCAAGTCGCGCCTCGATCAGCGCGAGAATGAATTGGACGAAGCCAACGCCAATCTCGAGCGCCTCACCAAGAACCTCGAAGTCAGCGACCGGGAAACCGCGCTGGTCGAATCCATGGTCAAGAAGGGGCTGATGGCGAGGACCGAGCAGATCCGCGTCGAGCGCGAGCAGACCGAACTGCATGGGCAGCTGAACCTCGCCGGTGAAACCATCAAGAAGGCCAAGGCGGCCATCACCGAGGCCCAGCTTCAAGTCAACGAGCTCGGCCTGCAGTTGCAACAGGAGGCGCTGAGCGACCTGACGCAGGCGCTGGCCGACCTTTCGGTTGTCGATGAAACCATACGCGGGGCCACCGACAAGGTGGCGCGCACGGACATTCGCTCCCCTGTCGACGGGATCGTGAACACGCTTGATGTCAACACGCTTGGTGCCTTCGTGCAGCCCGGCGCGGTCGTGGCCGGCATCGTGCCGACTTCCGAGACGCTGCTGGTCGAAGCGCGGGTTTCACCCCGGGATGTCGCCTTCATCAGGCCGGACCAGGACGCGCTGATCAAGATAACCGCTTATGATTTCTCGATCTTCGGCGGCATCGAAGGCAAGGTCTCCAACATCACCGCCGACAGCCTGGTCGACCAGAAGACGGGCGAGCCTTATTACCAGGTGCGCGTGGCAACGGAGAGGTCGACACTGACCCGGGATGGCAAGACCTATTCGATCATCCCCGGCATGATCTGCTCGGTCGACATCAAGACCGGACGCAAAACCATCCTCACCTATCTGCTGAAGCCGATCAACAAGGCCCGTGAGGAGGCAATGAGTGAGCGATAGCGCCACCTCCCCTCTCGCCGGTCGCGAGCGGCTGCTTCCACCCATGGCGACAGAGGATTTCGGGCTTGAATTCCGGGTTGTTGCGCGTGGCGGTACGCGACGCGGCATTCGTCTGGAGCGGGCTTTCTGGACCTCGCTGAAGCAGATGGCCGAAAGCCGCAAATGCACCATCGGCATGCTCATCGACGAGATCGCGGAAAGCCATACCAACACAGGAAACCTGACATCGGCAATTCGTGTGGCCTGCATGCGCGGATTGGCCGACGAAAACCAGACCTTGCGAAGGCTCGCCTCGATCAAGACGATCAGCGCCATTCTGGTCAGCTGCCCGTCACCGGCTTTCGCACTGTCTTCGTCGAAGAAGATCCTGACCTTCAACGCGCCGTTCCAGCAACTGGTCCGGCGTCAATTGCCGGTGGCGCCGAATGAAGATTCGCGCAACGACCTGAAGCTCGCCCTGGACCTCAATGTCGCCGACATATTCGCACGGCTCGACGCCAATGGCGAAACGCCGGTCGCCACCGGTTTCGTCATCGGGGCGGGCGACCGCCGCTACCGTGGGCAGTTGAACGCGGTGCGGGCGCCGGTGCTCGAGCCGGAGTTGCTGATGGCCTTCGTTTTCGGCGGCTGAAGCATGTCGTCCGAAAATGTCCCGTCCCGGGAAGGCGACAGGCGCGAAAACAGGAGCTGAAGCGCCTCGCACGGATCCATTGCGACCCGGCGCACTTCACGGCGAAGACGCACCGAACCGGGCGCTTCGCCTTTCTCAGAGCGCTTACGGCTGCAGGCCTTCGCCAGGTGCGACCGTCGCAAGGCCGCCTTTGATATCGGCGACTTGGGCCGCGCCGGCCCTGGCGCCGTGGATCCACGCGCGGTCGGTGCTGAACGAGTACAACGGCACATAGTCGGGGAGATCGCTGTCGCGCGAGACAACGTTGCTCAGGCTGTCCAGGATGAACACACCGCTGCCGGTGCTGACAGACAGCACGGCATGGAAGAAACCGCGCTTGCGGTCCTGCAGCACAACGAGCGACATGCTCTGCGCCGGAATGCCTGCGCGCAACAGCGCCGCCATCTTGAGAATGGCGAAATCCTCGCAGTCACCTGCCCGCCGCTCGAGAGTTTCCGAAGGCTTGGCCCAGTAGTCGAGCTTGCCGTAAACCACGCTGTCCTTCTTGTAGGCGATTGCGTGGTTTACGCTTGAGTTGATGAAGGACAGCTTGTCGATGAACCGCTTGTCCTTGGCAACATTGACGATGGCGGTGAAGATGCTGTTCTTGCCGTCGCACGCGCTGCCCGTGGAACAGTCGACGATGGCCTTGTAGACCGGTGCCCAACGCGCGGAAACCGGGAAATTGTGCATTGACAGCGCAACCGATCCAAACACGCCGGGAATTATCGACGCCGTCTGGATGGGATCGATCCCGACATTGCCCTGCATCGCCGAAGAGCCGCTTTCCCGATCGATGGAGGCAGGCCCGTAGCTGCCGAAAACCGAACCGATCCTGTAGGCCGAGGCGGGCTGCCAGGGCTGCGGCCGCAGCAGCGAAATACCACCGAGGGTGGGAGGCGTTTCGACCCTTGCCAACAGCGAATCGACCGGACCGACGCTGCTCGGGAACGCGCTCGCGGACGATGGCTGCGGCAGGCCCGTGATTCCGATTGCCAGCAGCAGCGCCTTGAGCCCGATTGCCCCCAGGGCAGATTTTTCTTTTTTCATAACGCCCACCTTTGACTGTGGACGCTACCAATTCCGCCTCAAGTTATTGCAAATGAAGGTGGATAAGTTTCCTGTACTTGATAAGTCTCATTTTGTTTAAAATTTTACGCAAATTATACTTGTGTTTACCAAGCAACCGGAGCCGACCCGCGAAAGACGTATCTAATGCCAGTCCATGTATATCAGGTTATATGTTTCAAGTTTACCACGCGTAAAAAATCCTGAAGACCGCATATCCGAATATATGAAACAGATTGCAGGATAGTTGCAAAGTGGAAGGCGCCACTGTCTCTTTCCGGGAAATGCCGGAGGGGTTTTGGCTATGACGAACAGTAACGATTTGGACACCGTCTCGAATTCCTGGGACGAGCACTCTGAACACAATGGCTTGCCGTCGCAGGCGCAGATTCAGGTCGCGGAAGCAGCCACGGCGCAAAAGGCGGCTCCGGCAGCCGCCGAACCGGTTCCGGTCGACGTCGGCAACGGCACGCCCGTCAAACCGGAAGCACCCGCGGAGGCCAAGGCCCCGGCGGCGGCGCACGAATATGTGGCCGACACCAGCAACGTGGTGAAACTGCCAGCCAACGTCTCGATCGACAACATCAAGGTCGACGGCCACAATCTCGTGCTCGAACAGGCCGACGGTTCGGTGATCGTCATCAAGGACGGCGCCCTCAACGTGCCGACCTTCATCATAGGCGACGTCGAGGTGCCGCGCGTTGCCTTGATCGCGGCGTTGGAAGCAAGCCATGTCGATGTCGCCTTTGGCGCCGACGGGTCGATGTCGGCGGGCCCGGGAGGGTCGACATCGAGCGCAGGCGGAGACTTCTCGGTTCCCCCAGGCGGTATCGGCGACGGGTTCGGCCTGTCGGCACTGTTGCCGCCGACGGACCTGGCGTTCGGCCAGCCGGACAACCGCGAGCTGTTCCCGTCTCTTCTCAAGCCCGATTCCACACCGTCGATCGGCGGCCTGACGCCCGAGCTCGGTGGCGGAGACACCATCGTGTACGAAAAGGGCCTGACCTCGGCTCCCGACACCAGTGAGATCAATACCGGCACGTTCACCATCTCCTCCCCCGACGGCGTCGGCTCGCTGACGATCGCCGGCCAGGTGATTTCGGGTGCCGCGCTTGCCAACAGCGCATCCACTTCGGTCAGCATCACCACGCCGCTCGGCAATACGCTGACCATCACCGGCTACGATGCCAGCACCGGCCAGGTGAGCTACAGCTACACGCTTGTCCACAGCGAGCCCCATCCCGGCGCCGGCATCGATTCCATCTACGACAACATGACCGTGACCGTGACCGACACCGACGGCGACACCTCCGCTCCCGCCACGCTGTCGGTCCAGATCGTCGACGACGTGCCGACCGCCAATGCCGACATCGGCAACGTGCTGTCGGGCAGCCATGCCGCGATCAACGGCGACGTGTTCGTCAACGACGTGTTCGGCGCCGACGGCAAGGATGCCGCGGGCGGCGTAGTCGGTGTGGCCAAAGGCACGACCGCGGGCGGCGCCGACGCCAATGTCGGCAACCAGGTCCACGGCGACTACGGCATGCTGACGCTCAATGCCGATGGAACCTACACCTATCTGCGCGACGCCGGCTCGCCCGGCGGCGTCAACGACGTCTTTACCTACACCATCAAGGACGG
>NZ_JBWKRC010000013.1:35915-36255 GCF_059419085.1 Mesorhizobium sp. GW821-FHT07A06 | reverse complement strand
CATCAACGGCATCACCGTCATCCAGAACGGCGCCCTCACCGCCACGCTCGCCGTCACCACGCCGGAGGGCAACACGCTAACCGTCACCGGCTACGACGCCAGCACCGGCAAGGTGAGCTACACCTATACGCTGCTCGACAACGAGCAGCATGCCGCCGGCAACGGCAACAATGCATTGTTCGACAACCTCACCGTCACGCTGACCGACCAGGACAATGAGAGTGCCACCGGTACTCTGTCGGTCAAGATCGTCGACGACGTTCCGACCGCGCATGCCGACACCAACAGCGTCGCGGAAGGCGCCCTGCTCAGCGTCACGGCGGCGGCCGGCGTGCTGGCC
>NZ_JBWKRC010000013.1:0-35817 GCF_059419085.1 Mesorhizobium sp. GW821-FHT07A06 | reverse complement strand
CACCTACACGGCCAAGGACGCCAACGGCAACACGGTGACCGGAACGGTCAAGATCGATGTCGTCGATGACGTGCCGACCGCGCATGCCGACACCAACAGCGTCGCGGAAGGCGCCCTGCTCAGCGTCACGGCGGCGGCCGGCGTGCTGGCCAATGACGTGGCCGGCGCGGACGGCTTTGCCCCCGGCGGTGCGGTGACGGGCGTGGCCACCGGCTCCAACGTCTCCAACCCGGTAAGCGGCAACATCGGCGGCCTCGGCATCGCGGGCCAGTACGGCACGCTGGTGCTGAACGCCAACGGCTCCTATACCTACAAGGCCAATCCCGACTCGGTCACCACCAACGCGGTCGACCACTTCGTCTACACCGTCACCGACGGCGACGGCGACACCTCGACCGTGACCCTCGACATCACCGTCAACAACGTCAGCCTGACCCCCGTCAACCAGACCGGCCAGGTCAACGAAGCCGCGCTCGACCTGACGAAGGATGGCTCGGACCTTGCCGCCGGCACGGTGACGGGCTCCGCCCCGTCGAGCACGGCCGAGACGGTGACGGGACAACTTACCGTCGCCGGCACCGGTATCACCTACACGCCGATCAGCACCACGACGGCGCATGGCGTGTTCGCGTTGCAGGCCAACGGCGCCTGGACCTACACGCTGACGTCGCCATTCGACAGCGGCGCAACGCAAGGCGCCAACACGCTGACCGCGGCCGAGAGCTTCACCTACACGGCCAAGGACGCCAACGGCAACACGGTGACCGGAACGGTCAAGATCGATGTCGTCGATGACGTGCCGACTTTGGGCCCCGTGCAGAATCAGCAGACCAACGATGATCCTTCGCAGGCGCCTGCGGTCGGCACGCTCCATTTTGTCGCCGGTGCCGATGGCGTCGGATCAGCAATGACAATCACGGCCGATACAACTGGTCTGACCTCAGCTGGACATCACCTTGTGACGGCGCAGTCAGGCAATGTTTTGACCGCCTACGCCGACAATGACGGCAGCGGAACCTTCACCACGGGCGATACGGCGGTTTTCACCCTTACCGTCAATCCCACCGCCGGCACGTCAGGGCAGTATGTATTCGACTTGCTGGCGCCGCTCGATGGCACGGTGACCCCTGTTTCGATCGGGAGCGGCAGTTCTTTCGGCGCAGGCCCAACTGCATCCATCGTTGTGGATGTGAGCAAGACGAACCACGAGCATATCGTCATGGTGACGGGCTGGGGTGCGTCTATCGATAACAAAGGCGATGTCTCATCCCCAATGTCCCCAAGCCAGGAAGCGGCGTGGCTATCGGGGGGCAACCCGGTATTGAAGCAGGACGTCAACGTGAACGGCTCGGCAGCCGGTTGGGGGCTGGACAACAATAATTTCGATCAAGGGGAGTTCATGCGTTTCGACTTCGGAACGCCGAACTCTTACGCAAACTCTTACACCGATCCAGCTGGCACCAACCCCTATGTTGCGCCAAATGGTATCACCATGGATAACGTCTCCTATGCGACGTTCACCTTTGGCGCGGTTGATCCTGTCACCAACAAGATTGAATTCGTCGCCCATTACGTCGACGGAACATCGCAAGCCTTTACTCCAGCGACCGGCGCTACGTCGGTGACCATCCAATCGCCGACCGGATTACAGATTGCCTGGATCGATGCGTACGAGTCCTCGGGCTCGACGAAACTCAACCTGACGAGCGTCGGGTCGATTTCCACCAGTGTCGACCATACGATCCCCTTTACCCTGCAACTCGGGGATGGCGACGGGGACACGACAACGACCGCCAATTTCTCAGTCCACGTGAAAGACGGATTGGCGCCTCTCGCTGTTGCCGCTCCGATCTTGCTCGACCTCAACCACGACGGGATCCACACCACCGATCTGACGCACTCCACCGTTTCGTATGACTACAATGGCGACGGCGTCGCTTCGAAAACCGCGTGGGTCGACCAGCATGACGGCATCCTGGCGATCGATCTCAACGGCGACGGCAAGGTGAGCAATGCGCCGGAGTTTGTGTTCACCCAGCAAGCCCCTGGTGCCAAGACCGACCTTGCCGCGCTCGAGCAGCTCTACGACACGAACCATGACGGCAAGCTGACCGCCGCCGATCACGACTTTGCGCAATTTGGTGTCTGGCAGGATGCCAACGGCAACGGCGTATCGGATCCAGGCGAGTTCAAGTCACTGGCCGCCTTGGGCATCGTCGAGATCGGTCTCGAGAGCAACAATCAGTACTCGGTTTCGGCAGACGGCTCGGTCTTGACCTATGGCGAAGCCACCTTCACCACCGCCGATGGCCAGACAGGTGCGGTTGGTGACATCGGCTTCGGCAATTTCGATGGTGCAGGCCCCGCGGGCACGTCGACCATCGCCGGCACTTCAGGCGCTGACACTTTCAAAATCGACAATCTGAACATCAAGGACCTGATCTCGGACTATCATAGCGGCGAAGGCGACAAGATCGACTTGAGCGCGTTGTTCGACAAGGCGCCAGTCGGCAACATCGCCGACTATGTGCATTACAACAATGCGACCGGCGCCGTGAGCGTCGACACCAGCGGCTCGGGCAACACGGCCAACTTCGTGGATGTCGCCGTTCTGCAGAACACGCCGGCCGCCGGGACGATCAACATCCTCTACGACGACACGCAGCATCAACAGCACACGGCCACGATTTAGTACTTATGCGTGGCCGTGCTCCCGTGCTATGCATTAGCGAAACATAAAATTGCAGTTTGGAGAGGGACTTACATGAAGCGTTGTGGAAGATTGCTGGCTACGGCCGCCGCGCTGCTGCTGGCTGGATCGACGGGCTTCGCCGCCGACATCATCGAGGGACCTGTAGGCGACTATTGCCGCACCGTCGGTACGTCCAACCTGGTGCTGACCGACAATATCGTCGATCTCAAGCAACAGGTGGTGAAGCTGATGGACGAGTCGGTTGCCGTCGCCAACAGTTCGGAATGGATCAATTCATCCCGGCCGGCATTCGTGTGGGCATCGGAAGCCAAGGTCGCCTGCGGCATGGCCTATGGCTATCTGAAGACGAACTACAAGGACGAAGACACACTCAACAAATGCGAGTGCTTCCACGATCGCATGGTCGAGTACATGCACTGACCGGATAGGCCGTGCCTGTTGGCCGTCATGACAGCCGAGCGATCGATCCTGGGGGCGGTCGCCGGCATAATCCCCCTGACCAGCGTCGCCCGTTTGCCGCGCAGTCCAGTGGAACTTGCCGCGGACGGCCCGTACACCACCGAACGAAGCATCGCGCCGGGCACAATGAGCCGGGTCCCGGGTGATCCGCGCCCGCTGCCGCAGGCGAGGTCGACCAATGCTCAAGGCGGTGAGGGCCCGCCTCCTTGAAGAGCACGGCAAAACAGCACGGCACATCCGCCGCAACATGAATTGAAGACCAGACCGGGAAATACCCGGCGACAGATAGGGTGGAGCAATCATGGAAGCAGGCCGGCAGGTCCGCAACCCGCCGATTTTGGCAATCACCCTGGCGCTCGCCACGATAGTGTCGGGCTGCCAGTCGAAAGGCGGCGTTTCCGACGTGCTCGATCCGGCCGCGGTTGCCGCGCCCGCCGGCCAGAGCGGCGCCGCCGGCGCCGGTCCGGCCCAGGCGAGCCAGTCGCTCGGCACCGGTTCGACCAAAGTCACGATGTTGCTGCCCTTGTCGGCTCCCGGGACGTCGGGGGAGAACGGCAGGAAGATGCGTGACGCCGCCAAGCTGGCGATGACCGATATCGGCAATGGATTGCTGACGCTGACGATCGAGGACACCAAGGGCGACAGCGCACAGGCCAGCAAGCAGGCCGTGCAGGCCATAACGACGGGATCGAAAGTGGTCATCGGTCCGACCGAACTGCCGGCGGCGCAGCATATTGCCACGCTGTCCGGATCGAAGCGGCCGCCGGTCCTGGCGCTTGCCGACAATTTCGCTGGCGGCGCTGGGGTTTATGCCGTGCGTCTCAGCGAAGCCGACAGCGCCGCGGCGGGGGCAGCTGGGCTCGCCGCGAAAGGCCGCAAGAAGTTCGTACTGCTGGTCGCGGAAGGCTCAAACGCCAGCGCCGTGGAGAAGCGGGTGGCGAATGGCCTTAGCATCTATGGCGCAACGCTCGCGGTCACCCTGCCTTATTCGGCCGGTGACGGCGGCGCGAAGGCCATCGACCAGATGGGCTCGCTCGTGGACGCTCCCGACGCGGTCATCGTTGCCAGCGGCGACGGCAGCCCCTCGCCCGTCCTTGCCGCTCTCAAATCAAAGGGCATTCCGGGAAAGGCAATCTCCGTCGTCGGAACGGACCGCTGGCTGGAACATCCCATGGATCCGTTGTTCGAGGGGGCATACATCGCCACGCTCGATTCAAGCGAAACCGGACCGATCGCCGACCGTTTCAGGACGACATACAACTACCCGGCCGACGTCAATGTGGCCTATGCCTATGATATGGTTGCGCTGACAGCTGGGATAGCGAGCGCGGTCGGACCTGACGGCTTCAGCAAACAGGTGCTCGAAAACCCGAACGGGTTTCGCGGATCGACAGGTTTGTTCCGTTTTCGCGCTGACGGATCCAGCCAAAGATCGATGCCATTCTATCGGATAGAAAAGGGTGCGCTCAAACTGGTTGCCAAATCGACGTCGGGTTTCTGACCGGCTGCCGGGGGGACCTTGCTCGAACGCCGCGATGGCCTGATGGGCACGCCTCGGCATGTCCGACTGATGATCGCGGTCGGGAGCCTTGAACTGCTGGTCGGAATAGTCCTGATCATGCACGCCGGAGCCTTGCTTTCGGTCGACCGGCCCGGCCCTGCTCCGCCGCTGGAAAATTCCGGCAAGCAGGCGGCCCCGGCGGACACCGCCACTGTCGACGGATCAAGACGAGAACCGGCACGGCGGATTGCCGAGAGCCTCATCGCCCCGCCGCCGGTTGACGCCTCGGAAATCGAGCGGGTCGAAGCCCGGCCGCCGCTCGGTGAACTCGGCCTCGCCATCCGCCCCAGGACGCCAATGCCGCAAGACTGGCGCGAAACCCTGCTCTACCATCCCATTGCAACGTCGTCGGCGACTTTCGAATCGATGGGGCGGAAAGTGGCGATCAGCGGGGCCCTGGACATCGACGTGGCCCAGACCTGCTCCTTTCGCGACGAAGCCTGGCCCTGTGGGCTGCGCGCCCGCGCGGCCTTCAATGCCTGGCTGCGGGGGCGCGCGCTGACCTGTTTCCTGCCGCCGGAAGCCGAGCGCTTTGCCATCGCCGCGCCGTGCCGGCTGGGCAAGCAGGATGTCGGCGCCTGGCTCGTCGCCAATGGTTGGGCCATGGCGCTGCCGGGCGGCATCTATGGCAAGGCGGAAGCAATTGCCAAAGATGCCGAGATGGGTATCTTCGGGCCGCCGCGATAGGCTGGGAGGGGCAGGCTCGGTCGCCGAGGTCGCGCGATGACAAGGATGGATCGTTCAAATTGTACGGTTCGGCGAAACCGAAATTACGGCAGACAGGCCTTATATCAGCCGATCTGACAGGAGATCGGCCGATGACGAGACCAATGGCGACCACCACTGCCCAGGCCTGGAAGCACGTCGCGTGGCTGACGTTCCTGGGAACCGCCGGGAGCCTCGGCCTTTCCCTTGGACTGAACTACCTGCTCCTGTTCAGCGACACGCTAACGCCGTTCGCCCGCAGCATGATCACCGCAGGACTGCTGCCGGTGATCATCGGCCTGCCGCTTTTCGCGCTGATCGGCTGGAACCGGGTCGAAATCCACCGCTACCGCCAGGAACTCAACAAGTCCGGGACGTATGACAGGCTGACGGGCTGCCTGAACGGGCCGGTCTTCACGTCGATGATTGAACGACGGGCCGCCAGGCGATCGGGACCAGGACCACGCTCGGGCGCCTTCCTGATCATTCATCCCGAACACCTTCGATCCATCAACATGCGCTTTGGCCTCGAATGGGGCGACGAGGCCTTGCGGCTCATCGTCTCGACCATACAGTCGTCGGTGCGCGAGGAGGATCTGGTTGGACGCATCGGAGCCTCGATGTTCGGGGTTTTCCTCTCGGGCGCGACGGAAGCGGAGGCCAAGGAAGTCGGCGAACGTATCCGGACGCGTGTCGCACAGGTCTACTTCGCGCCAAAAGGCACCGAGGATGCCCTCACCATAAAGGTCGGCGGTGTGATGTTGGAGAACGAGATGGAGTTCTCGGACATGTTCCGGTCCGCCGAACAACGCCTGTCCGACGCGCAGGATGACGCCGGGTTCGAACTGACGCATATGCACAGCTGACAACGGCCGAGGCGCCAAGGCAGGCCGATTCAAGAACCAGGAAACTGGTTCTGCGAGAATATAGGAAACGGCCTTTCCGCCCATTGGCGAGCCGGGATGATCCTGTCAGGCGAGCCCACGCTCCAACCTCGTAGCGGCCGACGACGACGCTTCCGTTGGTGGTGGCCTCTGCGTCTGCACCGAGCTTGGCATGCGTCCGCCGAAGACCGCCGCCACCATGCGAGTGCTGAAGCCATTGTCGCGGATTGCCATTGCGGCGGTCCCGGCGCTCCAGCGGTGTGCTTCAAGAGTGCGTCCCACGCCATTCAAGGTGCCTCTGTCTGCCGTGGAGCGCGTGGTTCAGGTCGGGAAGGCCCGCGCCATTTCGGTCGCAGGAGACCTCAAGGCTGGAATGACGGCTCTCGATGAATCGCTGCCTTATCGATTCGTTCAGATTGCCAATACCCCGCTGGAGCCCAACCTTGACAAGTTGAAGGAGCGCTCACGGGCACAGAACGTTTGTGACGCATGGGATATTCTCTGGCCGAGATCGAATCGTCGAGACGTCAAATACGTAAAAGGAAATACTGGCCGCTCTTGGCGACCTGCCGCGGCAGTCCGACTGAAGTTGCCGGCGCATTTCTAGCCGATTACGCATTCGCAACCAATTCAGCAGGCGTCACCCTGGTCTCCATGTTCAAGAAGAAGCACCTCGATTTCAATCTGCTGCGATTGGAGAACCATCCAACGCCCGAGCGGCCAAATGCCATCGCCGCCGCGCTCGCCATGGCCTGAAAGACTGATCAACTCGCGGCCTGCCGAGGTCTCCAATGAGGCGCGAAGCGGCCATTGATCGCGGATCGCGGCTATGCATCGAGCACAAGCGCATCCTCGACGTTGAACCCAAGCCATCCTGACAGGCTCACCGATCGATTCCTTACAAATTCGTAAGGAGCGGTTCATGCGAACGGAGGAAGCTGGCTAACAAAAAATGGTGCGAATTCACGTGCGTAGCAGCCTGCTGGTTGCTTCGAGAACGTGTTCGAATTCGCCCCTTGGTCGTTGTTCCCGTGGCCGGTCGGGGGACTTGGCTTGGAACATATCACCGGAGCCGGATCGCGTGATTGTCGAGTTATTTGGCCCTGCCGGGTCGGGCAAAACAACATTTGCACATGCACTTCAGCGCCGTCTGCAAGCTCAGGGCTACGTTGCGAAAGTCGTGCTTTCCTATCAACCCGGTGCCCATTCCACACCATTTGACCCTGGCGGGCTTTGGTACGCTTTCCAGCGTGTTGTCAGGGCGATACTGCGAACGGTCGCGTTTGCCTTGCGTCCCTTGAACAAGGCGGATGAACTCAGGCTGACAGTCAAGCTGGTCCGAACTTTAACGCCGAAAAATCCGATTTGGTTGATAAGGTTCAGCCGCTACATCCTTGCTCTATCAGTGGCTTGGCAGTATTCGGTCGGCGATCGGGAAATTGTGATTTTCGATCAGGGTTTCATTCAGGCCGTCTGCTCTCTTAGCCTGTTTAGCGGAGTTGCGGACACGGCGTCACTGGCAACGGTCCTGGATCTGATACCCACTTCGGATCTTGCGATAAGTGTGGACGCCGCCGAACCATTATTGTCGAAACGGCTGAAGGACCGGCTCTTTCATCAGAGCTATATGGAGCGGCTGTTCGAGGCAGATCCGAAAACCAACTTGCAATCGATACCAATCATCCACCGGGTAAAAAGCCTCCTTCTCGGCAAAGAGAGATCAACATTAAGCATCGACATGTCCGATGAACGCAGCCTCCAGGAGGCTGTATTTCGCGTCGAAAGAGAGATTGCCGAAATGCGTGGCTAGGATCGTTTCAGGTCAATCAAGCGGCCACGATCTCAAGGCAGGTGCAGGTAAGGTAATCACGCCGCGGGGTTGCGAGAACGCAAGGGAACAAAGTCCGTGGAAATTCCACCGGCAAATGCCGTGCTGCGCCTTCGTCCGCCTGCCAGTGCCGGGAAAAAGTGACCGGCAACGACATCACATTGAAACTGGTTGGAAGAACTGGTGCTGCGAGAGAGGATTGAACTCTCGACCTCTCCCTTACCAAGGGAGTGCTCTACCACTGAGCTACCGCAGCCGCTGATGGCGGGGCTTCTGCCATATCGAACCGGTAAGCGCAAGGCCAAGAACAACGCTTCTGTGAAAGCCTTTGCCGGATAGCTTTCAATGACATGGCGGCGCCACAATGTTGGCTATCCCTGAACGACAGGCCGCCGGCCGGGACGGGACGATGAGCGACAAGACGATATCACCGAAAAAGGGCGGCACGGACCGCAAGGACCGGCTCGCCGAGCAGTTGCGCGCCAATCTGCAGAAACGCAAGGCGCAATCGCGCTCGCGCCGTACAGGGGAAGCCGACCAGAGGCCGGATGGGCTCGGCACGGCCAGGGAAATACAAAAAGATTAACTCAAATCGGCCACTCTTGGACCGGAGCGGGCGAAATCCTATTTCTTGAACCAGATTGGCCAATGGTCTAGACGGGCCGATACTCAAACGATTGAACCGGCCTTTTTGAGCCGAGAGGGACGTTCTTCCATGGATCGCATCAGAATTGTCGGCGGCAACAAGCTCGCCGGAAGCATTCCGATCTCGGGCGCGAAAAATGCCGCTTTGCCGCTGATGATCGCCTCGCTTTTGACCGACGACACGCTGACGCTGGAAAACGTGCCGCATCTGGCCGATGTCGAGCAGCTGATCCGCATCCTGGGCAATCACGGCGTCGACTATTCGGTCAATGGCCGCCGCGAGAAGCAGAATGAAGGCTATTCGCGCACCATCAATTTCTCCGCCCGCAACATCGTCGACACGACGGCACCTTACGAGCTGGTGTCGAAGATGCGCGCCTCGTTCTGGGTGATCGGCCCGCTGCTGGCCCGCATGGGCGAAGCCAAGGTGTCGCTGCCCGGCGGCTGCGCCATCGGCACGCGCCCGGTCGACCTGTTCCTCGAAGGCCTGCAGGCGCTCGGCGCCGATCTCGACGTCGACACCGGCTATGTCATCGCCAAGACCAAGAATGGCCGCCTGGTCGGCAACCGCTATGCCTTCCCGAAAGTCTCGGTCGGCGCCACCCATGTGCTGATGATGGCGGCATCGCTGGCCAAGGGTGAAACCGTGCTGGAAAACGCCGCCTGCGAGCCCGAAATCGTCAACCTCGCCGAATGCCTCAACGCCATGGGCGCGAAAATTTCCGGCGCCGGCACGCCGACCATCACCATCGATGGCGTCGAAGCGCTGTCGGGCGCTCGGGTGCGCGTCATTCCGGACCGCATCGAGACCGGCACCTATGCCATGGCCGTCGCCATGACCGGTGGCGATGTCGTGCTCGAAGGCGCGCGTCCCGAACTGCTGCAGACCGCGCTGGACGTGATTTCGCAGACGGGAGCCGAGATCACACAAACCAATTCCGGCATCCGCGTGAAGCGCAACGGCGCCGGCATTTCGCCGGTCGACGTGACGACCGCGCCCTTCCCGGCCTTCCCGACCGATCTGCAGGCGCAGTTCATGGGCCTGATGACCATGGCCAAAGGCAAGTCGCGCATCACGGAGACGATCTTCGAAAATCGCTTCATGCATGTGCAGGAACTGGCCCGGCTCGGCGCCCACATCACGCTTTCAGGCCAGACGGCGATCGTCGACGGCGTGGCGAAGCTGAAAGGCGCGCCGGTCATGGCCACCGATCTTCGTGCTTCCGTCTCGCTGGTCATCGCCGGCCTTGCCGCCGAAGGCGAGACCACCGTCAACCGCGTCTATCATCTCGACCGGGGCTTCGAGCGGCTGGAGGAGAAGCTCTCCAATTGCGGCGCGGTGATCGAGCGGATTTCGGCGTAGCAAGGGCGACCCTGCCTTCGGCGCTGGCGATTTGCGAAAGCAGATGTTGCATCCAATCTCCCTCCTTGCGGGGGAGATCGGCAGCTTGACCGGTCGCAGCTCCCTTGGCGCGGTTGCACGGATCGCCAAGACCGCCTAACAGAAGGGCTGAACCGTCAACTTCAGGTGCAAATTCCGCATGGCCCTCAAGCTTATCGCGCTCGACGACCAGGATCTGAGCATCGTTTCGGCTCATGTCCAGGACGCCGTCCTGAAAGTCAGTGATCTCGAATACCTGCCCTCGGCCAAGCGCTTCGTGCTGACCATGAACCGTTTCGTCTGGGAGGCGAAGTCGGGCCTGTTTCGCCAGCACAATGAGCGGCGGCAGGCCGTTCTGCATTTCGATCGGGTGCTGGGCGCCAAGACCAATGGCATTGCCCGCGACAAGCCCGCCGAGGTGCTGTCCCTGCTGGCGATCAGCTTCATCGAGATCAGCAAGCCGGCAGGCATCGTCGAGCTGATCTTTTCGGGCGGCGGCACCATCATGCTCGATGTCGAATGCATCGAGGCACGCCTTGCCGATATTGGCGGCGCGTGGGAAGCCACGTCGCGTCCCGTCCACAAGGCTTGAGCGCCCCATGGCCATCACGCTTCGCCAGTCCGATGCCGATTTCGAGCAGCGTTTCGCCTCCTTCCTGACGACCAAGCGGGAAGTATCCGCCGATGTCGAGGCCGCGGTGCGCGCGATCATCTCTCGGGTGCGCGCCGATGGTGATGCGGCGCTGATCGACTATTCCAGTCGCTTCGACCGCGCCGACCTGAAAAGCGTCGGCATCGCCGTATCGAAAGACGAAATCGCCAGTGCCTATGATGGCGCCGACGCACAGACGATCAAGGCGCTCGAATTCGCGCGCGACCGCATCCGCGCCTATCATGAACAGCAGCTTCCGAAGGACAATCGCTATACGGATGCCGCCGGTGTCGAACTCGGCTGGCGCTGGACGGCGATCGAAGCCGTCGGGCTCTACGTGCCGGGCGGCACCGCAAGCTATCCAAGCTCGGTGCTGATGAATGCCATACCGGCCAGGGTTGCCGGCGTCGAACGCGTCGCGATCTGCGTGCCCGCCTCCGGCGGCGCCATACCGCCGCTGGTGCTTGTGGCGGCCGACATCGCTGGCGTTTCCGAAATCTATCGCGTCGGCGGCGCCCAGGCGATCGCTGCCCTTGCCTATGGCACCGAAACGATAAGGCCGGTGGCCAAGGTCGTCGGCCCCGGCAATGCCTATGTCGCGGCGGCCAAGCGGCAGGTTTTCGGCACGGTCGGCATCGACATGATCGCCGGCCCCTCGGAAGTGCTCGTGGTGGCCGACGGCAACAACGATCCTGACTGGATCGCCGCCGACCTGCTCGCCCAGGCCGAACACGATGTATCGGCGCAATCGATCTTGATCACCGACGATCCGGCCTTCGGCAAGGCAGTCGAACAAGCGGTCCAGCGCCAGCTGCAGAGCTTGCCGCGCGGCGAGACCGCGGCTGCGAGCTGGCGCGATTTCGGCGCGGTGATCGAGGTCGCGACCATCGAGGCCGCGCTGCCGCTGGTCGACCGCATCGCGGCCGAACATGTCGAACTGGCCATCGACGATGCCGAAGGTTTCCTGTCGCGGATGCGCAATGCCGGTGCCGTCTTTCTCGGCCGCCACACGCCGGAAGCCATCGGCGACTATGTCGGCGGTTCCAACCACGTGCTGCCGACGGCCCGCTCGGCGCGCTTCTCGTCGGGCTTGTCGGTGCTCGACTTCGTCAAGCGCACCTCGGTACTGAAACTCGGGCCGGAGCAGTTGCGTGTGCTGGCGCCGGCGGCGATCGCGCTCGCCAAGGCGGAAGGGCTCGAGGCGCATGGGCGCTCCGTCGCCATACGGCTGAACATGTAGGCTGAGATGACGGGCCCCGATCAAACCCGCGCAAAGCTGATCGATGTCGAACTCGATGAATCGATCGGCCGTTCCACGCCCGATGTCGAGCACGAGCGGGCGGTGGCGATCTTCGACCTCATCGAGGAGAACAGTTTTCAGCCCGTCAACGACAGCGGCGTCGGTCCCTACCGGTTGAAACTGTCGCTGGCCGAGCAGCGTCTGGTCTTCGCCGTGGCGCGCGAGGACGGTACCGCGGTGGTCACCCACATCCTGTCGCTGACGCCGCTCCGGCGCATCGTCAAGGACTACTACATGATCTGCGAAAGCTATTACGACGCCATCCGCTCCTCGACGCCGAGCCATATCGAGGCGATCGACATGGGCCGGCGCGGTCTGCACAATGAAGGTTCGCAGACTCTGATGGACCGGCTCTCCGGCAAGATCGACATCGACTTCGACACGGCGCGACGGCTGTTCACGCTGGTCTGCGTGCTGCACTGGCGGGGCTAGCCCTGGTACCCGGCGCCCTGCCCCGCTCGATCCTGTTCCTTTGCGGCATGAACGCCGTACGCTCGCCGATGGCCGAGCAACTGGCGCGCCGGATGCTGCCCGCCACCATTTTTGTCGCCTCGGCCGGCGTGCGTGCCGGCGAACGCGACCCGTTCGTCGACGCCGTGCTTGCCGAGGAGGGCCTCACGCTGGGCGAGCGTCATCCAAGGACGCTCGACGATCTCGAGGACGACTATTTCGACCTGATCGTCACGCTGGCGCCGGAGGCGCACCATGCCGCGCTGGAGCTCACGCGCTCGCTCGCCGTCGAGGTCGAATACTGGCCGACGCAGGACCCAACCGGTGCCAGCGGAACGCGCGAGCAGATCATGGCGGCCTACCGCGACGTGCGCGAGCGGCTGAAGTTGCGCATAAGCCGGCGTTTTTTGCCTCCGGAAGCAAAAAACGCGACGGATTAAGCGTGTTCACAAGCGCTCGATTATCATATAGGTTCCGCCGAAATTCCGGCCTGGGCGCCGGAACTGCCATCCAAGCAAAGGTATCGAATGCCGAAGGAAGAAGTCCTCGAGTTTCCGGGTGTCGTGACGGAATTGTTGCCCAACGCGATGTTCCGGGTAAAGCTCGAAAACGAACACGAGATTATCGCCCATACGGCCGGCCGCATGCGCAAGAACCGCATCCGCGTACTGACCGGCGACAAGGTTCTGGTCGAGATGACGCCATACGACCTGACCAAGGGCCGCATCACCTACCGCTTCAAGTAAGATC
Organism: Mesorhizobium sp. GW821-FHT07A06; assembly: GCF_059419085.1. NCBI lineage: Bacteria > Pseudomonadati > Pseudomonadota > Alphaproteobacteria > Hyphomicrobiales > Phyllobacteriaceae > Mesorhizobium > Mesorhizobium sp. GW821-FHT07A06. Next base: position 22,489 of record NZ_JBWKRC010000013.1, on the reverse strand, counting down.
AAGGCCGACTGGTCCGCGATGAGCATTTTGCAGAAGCTGGTGCTTGCCTCGGGGTCGCCGCGCCGCATCGAACTCTTGCAGCAGGCCGGCATCGAGCCGGACCGGATCCTGCCAGCCGATATCGACGAAACGCCGTTGCGTGCCGAGCATCCGCGTTCGCTCGCCAAGCGGCTGTCGAAGGAAAAGGCCGAGAAGGCGTTCGCATCGCTGAAGACCGAGACGGACTATGCGCCAGGCTTCGTGCTGGCCGCCGACACGGTGGTCGCGGTTGGGCGGCGTATCCTGCCCAAGGCCGAAACGCTCGATGATGCCGCCAACTGCCTCGGCTTGTTGTCCGGTCGTTCGCACCGTGTCTATTCCGGCATCTGCCTGATCACGCCAGGCGGCAAGCTGCGTCAGCGGCTGGTCGAGACGCGGGTGCGTTTCAAGCGGCTGCCGCGCGAGGAGATCGACGCCTATGTCGCCTCGGGCGAATGGCGCGGCAAGGCCGGCGGCTATGCCGTCCAGGGCCTCGCCGGCGCCTTCGTCGTCAAGCTCGTCGGCTCCTACACCAACATCGTAGGGCTGCCGCTCTATGAAACGGTGGCGCTGCTGTCGGGCGAAGGCTTCAAGATCCATCAGAGCTGGCTCATCGCACGGCCATGAACTCCGACTCCAAGGTCACGCCGCTACGCCCAAAGCGCCCCTGCCCCGAATGCGGCAAGCCATCGGCGCGCGACACCTTTCCGTTCTGCTCGACGCGCTGCAAGGACATCGACCTCAACCGCTGGCTGAAGGGTGCCTATGTCATCAAGGCCCGCGACGACGAGGAAGAGCCCGACGCCGACGAGCCGAAATAAGGCCAGGCCATCGGCACGGAGCCAGTGGCGGTTGATCACATGCAAAGGGAACGTCAGTACAAGCGCCGTCGGTGAGGTCTTTCCCGCGGTTGCCTTTGATCAGGCCGCGTGCGTCTTGCGGCTTGTCCGCGCCCAGGCCGGCAGCCAGTCGCCATGGGCCTCCAGGAGATCATCGACCAGCGACCAGATCTGGTCGAGATCGAGCTCCGCCGCCGTGTGCGGATCCATCATTGCCGCGTGGTAGATGTGCTCGCGGTTCTTGCTCACCAGCGCCCGCACCGTCAGTTCCTGGACATTGATGTTGGTGCGGATCAGCGCCGTCAGCTGCGGCGGCAGGTCGCCTATATAGGTCGGCTGGATGCCAGAGGCATCGACGAGGCAAGGCACCTCGACGGCACAATCGCTGGGCAGCGAGGTGATGCAGCCATTGTTGCGGACATTGCCATAGATCACCGACGGTTCGCCGGTCCAGACCGAATTCATGATCGAGGAGGCATATTCCGAGGACTGCTCGACCTCGATGCGGTCGGCCGAACGATAGGCTTGCGCCTGGCCCTTCCAGCGCTCGATCTGTTCGATGCAGCGCTTGGGATATTCATCGAGCGGGATGCCGTATTTCTCGATCAGGTCGGGGCGGCTTCCCTTGATGAAATAGGGCGTGTATTCGGCGAAATGCTCCGAGCTTTCGGTGACGAAATAGCCGAGCCTGGTCAGTATGTCGTAGCGCACCTTGTTGGGGCAGCGCGGGTTCCAGCCGGTTTTTGGCGCGCGGCCTTCGCGATAGGCGCGAACGAGATCCGGATAGAGATCGCGATAGGAACCGTCCGGCTGGCGATGCTCGAATTTCAGATAGAACGACATGTGGTTGATGCCGGCCGAGCGATAGCGGATCTCCTCGTAGGGAAGATCGAGATCGTGCGCCAGTTCCTTCGCCGTGCCCTGCACCGAATGGCAGAGGCCGACCTGCCGGATGTCAGGGTATTTCTCCGATATCGCCCAGGTGTTGATCGCCATCGGGTTGACGTATTGCAGCATGATCGCCTGCGGGCAGACGGCGAGCATGTCCTCGCAGATCGCCCACAGATGCGGCACGGTTCTCAAGCCGCGCATGATGCCGCCGACGCCGAGCGTGTCGGCGATGGTCTGGCGCAGGCCGTATTTCTTCGGCACTTCGAAGTCGGTCACGGTGCAAGGCTCGTAGCCGCCGATCTGAAAGGCGACGACGACGAAGTCCGCACCGACCAGCGCCTTGCGCAGGTCGGAATAGGTCTCGGCCCTTGCTTTCACGCCGAGCGTCGCGATCAGCTTGTTGACGACGACAGCGCTTTCTTCCAGCCGCTGCGGATTGATGTCCATCAGCGCGATTGTTGCTCCCGACAAGGCCGGTCGCTGCAGCACGTCGCCGACAATGTTCTTCATGAACACCGTCGAGCCAGCGCCTATGAATGTGATCCTGGGATTTCTTGCCACGCCACTCTCCGGCATAAGTTCAGGCTTGATGCGGCCTCGACTATGCCGCGTGCAAGCCGCCGCCGTCCAGCCTGGGCGAACTGGACGACAGTCTGGGGGCGCTGGACATCGCGCTTTCGCCTGCTGAACTCGAGTGCGAGCTCGAGCGCATGGTCGCGCCCGACGCGATCGGTGAAGAATGGCAGCACCGGGACGGAGGCTGGCTGGCGACAAGGGGCCAGACCTCAGGCCATTCCGGCGATGAAAGCGCCGAGGAAGCCGCCTTTCGACGGCATCTCTTTTCCTACCAGAAATCGACAGCTGGGCGCTGGACAGGCCGAATTCCCGTGCTATAACCCACGCGCTTTCAAGGGGCGCCCGTGGCGCCCTCATGAAATCCGGTTCACGAGAATTCGTTTGCCGGAACAGGCCCAGATAGCTCAGTTGGTAGAGCAGCGGACTGAAAATCCGCGTGTCGGTGGTTCGAATCCGCCTCTGGGCACCATCAGCTTTAAATTGTATTTTCCTCTCGCAACTTGGTTTTTCGTCATAAGTTTTGACACAACCATTGCGCCTGTCACAACTCTCTCTCGGTTCTCTCTCGGTGTTGGTATTATTGATGGTATCCAGCCACCTAGTGTATTTCGGCAATTGGTAGGGTGAACACCCAAATTCCTGGCTTGGTGCCGTTTTTCAATCACGTTGTGCACTCAGTTCGATCATATCAGCAACGGCAGAGCCGGCTGGAACGTGGTGACATCGACCGGCGAGAAAAAAGCGCACAACTTCAACTTCTGCACACTGGACGACCACGAAACGCGCTACGAGCGCGCCAAGGAGTTCATCGAGGTGATGCGAGAGCGCGATTTTCACGACGAATCCCATTCGTCTCTCAAATCAACGCACAGGCTTGCTTCCGGGCCCTATCCGCCTCCGGCCACCATCTACCAACTCACTTCATCGTCCTGCGGCCCATTCCAGCCGATCGGCCGAAATCAGCGACGTCGCGACTCGCCAGACGAAATGACTTTGCTCTACCCGGCCCTTCAGTGGAATTGATTTGCTTGGTGATCCCCCATCCTTAGGGCAAACTTCCCGGAGGGGCTGCAGGAGGTGATATGAGAGCACGTGCAGCGACGCTTGGGGATCTCGAGGATGTCTTCCATGGCCTGTCCAAGCGGATGTCGGACGAATACGCGGCGGCCGGCAAGGACAGCAAGATCGCCTACGACAATCTGATGATGAATTTGAAGGAAGGCCGTGCGCACGCGCTTGTCGAGGGCGACAAGGCCGTGGCGATCATCGCCTGGCATGAGAACAGCGACGCCGCCGATACGCTGTTTGCCGCGCAGGAGGATTTCTTCCGCGCCTCGACCGTCCGTTTCTGCAAGCGGCACATCCGCCACATCCAGGCGCTCGCCGGCAACCTTCCCATCCACTCACGCAGCTGGCTGCAGGGCCCCGACGTCGCCAGGTGGTTCAGCGTCATCGGCTATGTCGAGCGCGGCCAGGAGAACGGCGCCAATCTGTTCGAACTGCCGCCGGCGCGCGCCAGCTGAGGATCCCCGGCTGGTGGCAAGTCTCCTCCTTGCCGCAACGCCGGCTGTACCTCGCTATCGCCCGCGCAATTCTTTGATGCGGGTCACTTTTTCGAGCGCTTTAACTCGGGGGCCTTGCGAATTGCAGACTCGGCCGCCTTATGGACCGTTTAGCCGAGCGGCTTGCGCAGGGCGACGATTGGCGGGATGTTACAGGGGGGCACCGGGCAAACCGGCAGGCCGGGATCGATATGGCTGCTGAAAATGTCGCGAGCTTTCTTCGCCCTTCTTACCTTTGTTGCCTTGCTGGGGCCGGTAGAGGCAAGCAAGCGTGTGTCTCATCTGCTTGACCGCTCCAACCTGCCGATCTCCTATCTTCGCGAATCGGACCTCGTGACCGCATACACGACTGCAATGGCGCGCTTCCGTCTGCAGTTCGCGGGACGTGCGGGCGAAACCAATCTTGCGGTCTCTCTCGAGCCGTTGCTTCTGCGGGCGGAATTCCGTGCGCGAACATGGCGCTCGGCGGACGGCAGCTTGTTGCAAGGCTTCGCCGGCAAGGGCGGCTTCCGGTTGACTATCGGCAACTGCCTGGCACGTATCTGCGCTGCCAGCGAATGCAGCGATGCCGGTTGGCCGGTTTACACCTGCAGCGACGGACGCAAGCGCAAGATGTCCGTCACCGATTTTGTCACGGCAAGCTTCGACGGCGTCCCCTATCGTCGATTGAGCGCCTCCCCTTCACGGGAATGATGGCGCAATGGCGGGTACTGCGACTCGCCGCCGCAGCCATGCAGAACCCTCAGCGTGCCGAATTGATCGGCGACATCATTTTTTTCCGCGAACACGGTCCAAATGGCATGAGATGGCGGCGTTCCCCGGGCGCGGACTCGTGTCGCATTCGAGCCAGATGGCCGAAAAATCGATGACAAGTGCCGCCGGAACGTGTTGAAGACGGCGGTCAACATGGAGAGGAACGTGCGATCGGGTTGCACTCGGCAAGTGTTGATGGTTTGTTGCCGGTCAGCGGAGAACGAGTGATGCGAGAATCCATCGGTCAAGACGAATACGGGTCTTTCGATCCGGACGACCTGCCGAATCTGAATGCAATCGGCCCGGCCATGGGCGGCGGCAACGACTTCGAAAAATACGCGGTCGCCGTGATCATCGTATTCGGCGCCCTGATCATTGGCGGGCTGATGGCCGCGTCGATGACCTTCGGCCATCGCAACGGGTTCCTCTTCGCGCTTGGCGGCGCGACCTCGGCCTGGATATCGGGAAACGCGCTTCTGCTCGACCGGCCGCGCATCTATGCGCTGTTCGTCGGCATCGCCGCGCTGATGCTGATTGCATCGACCATCACGCTGGTTACCTGACGGCCCGGCCGGCCAAGAGCCGGCGCTTGTCCAAGGGTTTACCCGGATATCAATATCCGAGAGCCTCCCCCGATGCCGCGCGGCTGTCGATGGCGCCATTGTAGCGCGCGCCGCCGCCTTTCTCGATTTCCGCCAGGCTCTTGCCTCCAACGAGAATGCCGGCCGCCTGGCCCCAGGTCTGGCCACCGAGATCAAGGTGATAGCCCATGCCCGCCAGCAGCCTTTCGGTATCGGGCGAAAGTCCGAACGGCTCGACATAGACCGTATCAGGCAGCCATTGGTGGTGGATGCGCGGCGCGTCGATCGCCTCCTGGATGTTCATGCCATGGTCGATGACGTTGACGATCGCTTCCAGCGTGATGGTGATGATGCGCGAGCCCCCGGGGCTGCCGATGACCATGAACGGCTTGCCATCCCTGGCCACGATGGTCGGGCTCATCGATGACAGCGGCGTCTTCTTCGCCTGGATGGCGTTGGCCTCGCCCTGGACCAGGCCATAAAGGTTCGGCACGCCGGGCTTCTGGGTAAAATCGTCCATCTCGTTGTTGAGCAGGATGCCGGTGCCGTCGGCGACGACGCCTGCACCGAAGGAGCCGTTCAGCGTATAGGTCACTGCAACCGCGTTGCCGTCCTTGTCGATGATCGAATAATGCGTGGTCTCCTTCGACTCGCCAAAACCCTTCGGCATCAGGTCCTGCGACACACCGGCCCGGAACGGATCGATCTTGTCGCGGATGTCCTTGGCATAGGCTTTATCAAGCAGTTTCGAGACCGGATTGTCGACGAAATCGGGATCGCCGAGCGCCGAATTGCGGTCGACATAGGCATGGCGCATCGCCTCGACCATGACATGCACCGTCTCGGCCGAGCCGGCGCCGAGATAGGACAGCGGATAGCCCTCGAGCACGTTGAGGATTTCGCAGATGATGACACCGCCTGAGCTCGGCGGCGGCGAGGACGTGATCTCGTAACCGCGATAGGAACAGGTCACCGGCTTGAGTTCGCGCACCGCATATTGCTCGAAGTCGGCCTTGGCCAGAATGCCGCCCTTGGCGCTGCTTGCCTCGACGATGGCGTCGGCGATGGCGCCTTTGTAGAAGGCATCGGGGCCTTTGTCGGAAATCGCCGAGAGCGACGCGGCAAGGTCAGGTTGAACCAGCTTCTCGCCGATGCCGTAGGGCTTGCCGCCAGGTTTCAGGAAGGCGGCGGCCGCCGCCGGGTCCTTCGCCAGCCGGCCCGCATTGCCGGCAAAAGAGGCGGCATCGCCCTGATCGAGGATGAAGCCATCCTTGGCGTAGGCGATCGCTGGTGCCATCAGATCCTGCCTTGAAAGCGTGCCGTATTTCTCGCGCGCCATTTCGAAACCGGCCACCGAGCCCGGCACGCCGACCGCGAGATAGCCGTCAAGGCTGGCGCCCTTCACCGGGTTGCCATCCTTGTCGAGATACATGGTCCTGGTTGCCGCCAGCGGCGCGCGCTCGCGGAAATCGAGGAAAGTCGATTTGCCGTCGGCGAAACGGATGGTCATGAAACCGCCGCCGCCGATATTGCCGGCATTGGGGTAGACGACGGCCAGCGCATAGCCGACCGCGACAGCCGCATCGACCGCGTTGCCTCCCTTCTTCAACACCTCGACGCCGACTTCCGACGCCAGATGCTGGGCCGTCACCACCATGCCGTGTTCGCCTTTGGCGGGCGCCGGCGACGCCGCAAACATCACCTGAAGTGGTGCTGTCGCAAACGCAAAAGAGAGGCTGACGGCGATCAGGGTTTGGCTGACATGGCGCATGGTGGTGCTCCTGGGCGGGGTGCCCAGAAGACCCGTTTGCTACCGTCGAGTCCACCATCAATGGTGGGCCAGACGGATCAATTCAGATGTCAGGCTTGTCAGACAATCCCGCCCGAGCCGCCGGCGACGGCAGGGCGCTCGGCCGCGACCTTGGCGCGGTAGCCAGCCGCCCGGTAGGCGGCGACGGGATCGATGGCGCCGCCGGTTTTCAGCCGCGCCATGGCCAGGATCGGCTCGACATCGGTGCGGTAGGCCGCCTTCAGCGTCTGCGTCGCCATCAGCGCGTCATTGCCGTCCTGGAAACCTTCGAGTGCCCTGCGGTCGACCAGCAGCGCCTGCGCATAGGCGCGCTGCACCTCGACCGCAGACAGCATCAGGCTTTCGATCGGATCGGTGACGTTGTGGCTCTGGTCGAGCATGTGGGCCGGGTCAAAGCCGCCGGCGCCGGAAAGCTCGGCATCGACCAGTTCGTTGAAGACGAGAAACAGCCTGTAGGGATCGATCGAACCGGCATCGAGATCGTCGTCGCCATATTTCGAATCGTTGAAGTGGAAGCCGCCGAGTTTCTTGAACTGAATCAGCCGCGACACGATCATCTCGATGTTGACGTTGGGCGCGTGGTGACCGAGGTCGACGAGGCAGAACGCCTTGTCGCCAAGCTCTTTCGCTATGATGTAGTTGGTGCCCCAGTCCTGCACGACGGTTGAATAGAAGGCCGGCTCGTACATCTTGTGCTCGGTGAACAGCTTCCAGTCGGCGGGCAGCCCGGCATAGACCTGCTTCATCGCATCGAGATAGCGCTCGAATGCCTTGGCGAAATTGACCTGGCCCGGAAAATTCGAACCGTCGCCGATCCACACCGTCAGCGCCTTGGAGCCGAGCGTCTTGCCGATCTCGATGCATTCGAGATTGTGCTCGACCGCCTGCCGGCGCGTACCGGCATCGGCATGCGAGAGCGAGCCGAATTTGTAGGAAAGCGCTTGGTCCTTCGCGTCGGAGAAGGTGTTGGAATTCATGGCATCGAACCCGAGACCGAAACGCGAGGCCGCCTGCTTCAGCCGGTTCGGGTCGGCCTTGTCCCAAGGGATGTGCAAGGAAACGGTCGGTGTCGCCTGCGTCAACTGGCTGATGACGGCGCAATCCTCGATCTTGTCGAAGATGTCGCGCGGCTCACCGGCTCCGGGAAAGCGGGCAAAGCGGGTGCCCCCGGTGCCGACGCCCCAGGAGGGGATGGCCACGGCGAATTTCTCGACCTTGTCGCGGATAGCGTCGATGGCGATGCCGCGACGGTCGAGTCGCTCGCCGAGCGAGGCGTAGTCGTGCTCGAGGTCAGCCTTGCGGGCGATGTTATTTCTTTCGACGACGTCGGCGGAAATGATCGTTTCGGACAACTGCTATTCCTCCCAAATGCCAGTTGGCGCTGCCCCTCATCCGGCCCTTCGGGCCACCTTCTCCCCGTGAACGGGGAGAAGGAGAGAAGGCCTAGCGCGTAAAGCTCTGCGCGTTGCCGGCGTCGACGTTGATGATGTTGCCGGTCGATTTGGCTGACATGTCGGAAGCGAAGAAATAGATCGCTTCGGCGATATCTTCCGGGAAGACCGAGCGCTTCAGCATGGAGCGCGAACGGTAATGTTCCTCGAGGTCGTCCGTGGACATCTTGTAGGCGGCCGCACGCTGCTCTTTCCACTCGCCGGTCCAGATCTTGGAGCCGCGCAGCACGGCGTCCGGATTGACGACATTGACCCTGATCTGCGCTTCCGCGCCCTCCAGCGCGAGACACCGGGCGAGATGGATCTCGGCGGCCTTGGCGGTGCAATAGGCGGCGGCGTTGGGCGAGGCGGCAAGGCCGTTCTTGGACGCGACGAAGACGACATTGCCGCCGATCTTCTGCACCCGAAACAGCCGAAACGCTTCTCTAGAGACCAGGAAGTAGCCGGTCGACAATATGTCCATGTTCTTGTTCCACAGCGCCAGCGACGTCTCCTCGATCGGCGCCGAGGAGGCGAGACCCGCGTTGGACACCAGGATGTCGATGCCGCCGAACTCGACCGCCGTTTCGGCGAAACCGGCTACGACCTGATCCTCCGAGGTGACGTTGATGACCACCGGCCGGACGAAATCCTTGCCGTACGCCTTCGCCAGTTCATCATTGGCGCTGGCGAGTGCTGCCTCGTCGATGTCGGCCAGCACCACACAGGCGCCTTCGCGCAGCAGGCGGTTGGCCGTAGCGCGGCCGATGCCGCCGGCGCCGCCGGTGACCAGCGCGATCTGGCCGGCCAGCGACTTAGGCTTCGGCATGCGCTGCAGCTTCAGATCCTCGAGCAGCCAGTATTCGATATCGAAGGCTTCCTGTGCGGGCAGGCCGACATAGGACGACACGGTCGAGGCGCCGCGCATGACATTGATGGCGTTGACGTAGAATTCGCCGGAGATCCGCGCCGTCGCCTTGTCGCCAGCGAAGGTGAACATGCCCACACCAGGCATCAGATAGACCACGGCGTTTGGATCGCGGATGGCAGGCGAGTCCGCATGCTTGCAGCTGTCGTAATAGGCCTGGTAGCCGACGCGGTATTTGGCGACGTCGTCGGCGAGGCGCGCGATCACCGCATCGACATCGGGCTTGGCCGGATCGAACTCGATGACCAGCGGGCGGATCTTGGTGCGCAGGAAATGGTCGGGGCATGAGGTGCCCAGTGCCGCCAGCGGGCGCAGATCCCTGGAGTTGACGAATTCGAGCACGGCGGCCGAATCGTCGAAATGGCCAAGCTTGTGGCTCTTTTCCGAGATCAGGCCGCGAATTCTGGGCATCAGTTTCGCGGCGATGGCGCGACGCTCAGCGGCGTCCAGCGACTTGACCACTTCGCCGCCGAAAATGGCGAGGCCCTCGGAGCGGCGCTCGAACCACTCGATCGCCTGGTTGATCACCGAGATCGTCGTCTCGTAGCATTCCTTGGGCGTGTCGCCCCAGGTGAACAGGCCGTGGCTTTCGAGGATGACCCCCTTGGCGGCGGGGTGTTCGACACAGAATTTCTCCAGCCACAGGCCAAGTTCGAAGCCGGGCCGCTTCCACGGCAGCCAGCCGATGGCGTCGCCGAAGATCTCCGTCGTCAACGCCTTGGAATCCCTAGCCGCGGCGATGGCGATGATGGCGTCGGGATGCATGTGGTCGACAAAAGGCTTCGGCACATAGGCATGCAGTGGCGTGTCGATCGAGGCCGCACGCGGATTTAAGTTGAAGGTGCAGTGGGGAAGATACCCCACCATCTCGTCCTCGTGCTCGACGCCGCGATAGAGGCTTTTGAGCGCGCGCAGTTTGTCCATGTAGAGCGTGGCGAAACCGTCGAGCTTGATCGAAGCGCTGTCGCCGCCGGAGCCCTTGACCCAGAGCACTTCGACATCAGCGCCGCTGAGCGGATCCTTCTGCCAGATCTTGGACGACGTGTTGCCACCGCCATAGTTGGTGACGCGCTTGTCGGAGCCGAGCGTGTTCGAGCGATAGACCAGAAGCTCAGGCCCGCTCATCCCCTGGGCCTTCGTATCGTCCCACAGATTGGCAAGGCGCGAGCCGGAGCGCTTGTCGAGCATAGGTATCCTCCCTGGGACGCAAAAAGCCGCGGTCCATTTTGCCCGGAATGTCTACGCAAGAGGCTCGCTTGTCAATCACAAACGATCAATATCGATCATATTGCACTGCACAATGAAATTATATGATCGGAAATGATTGACAGTGCTTGTTTTGAGTGCCTAGATGGCAATGCAGGGAGGAACCATGCACGAAAAAGAGCGCCACAGGATCATTCTGTCCGCCGTCCAGGAAAAGCCTGTGGTGACGGTGCAGGAGATGGTCGACCTGACGGAGTCCTCCGAGGCGACGATCCGGCGTGACATCGCGGCTCTTCACGTGCAAAAGCGCCTGCGCCGGGTGCGCGGCGGCGCCGAGGCGATCTCGCCGCCGCAATTCATCGGCCTGGCCGGCCGGCCCTTTTCCGTCAACGAAACGATCAACGCCGCGCAGAAGCGGGCCATCGCCCGAGAAGCCGTGGAATTGTGCGGGGACGGCGAGCCGATCATCATCAATGGCGGCACCACCACCTTCCAGATGGTGCATTTCCTGACCGGCCGCCGCATGCCGATCTTCACCAATTCGTTCCCGATCGCCGAGCATCTGCTCAAGCATTCCAAGAACACGGTGATGCTGTCGGGTGGCACCATCTACCGCGAGCAGAACATCATCCTGTCGCCCTTCGACAATGACGTGACACGCAATTTCTACGCGCGCCGCATGTTCATGGGGGCGCAAGGCCTGGGACCGCTCGGCCTGATGGAAGGCGATCCGCTGCTGATCCAGGCCGAGCAGAAGCTTATCGACCAGGCCGACGAATTGGTCGTGCTGGTCGATTCCTCGAAATTCCGCAAACGCTCCAGCCTGATCCTGTGCGGGTTGTCGCGCATCGCCACGGTCATCACCGATGACGGCATCGAGGATCGCGAAGCCAAGATGTTGGAGACCGCCGGCGTGACGCTGATCGTCGCCCGCAAATCGGCAAAGGAAGAATCTTCACTGCAGGCCTGAGACGCCCGCAGCGGCGATGGAAATGCAACGCTCAAGGGAGGATATACGATGAGCTTCTTGAAGAAATTGATGGTTACCGCGGCCTTTTCCGCCGCCATGTTCGTGAATGCGGCCTATGCCGAGAATGTCAAGATCGCGCTGGTGGTGAAGTCGCTCGGCAACGGCTTCTTCGACGCGGCCAACAAGGGCGCCGAAGAGGCGGCCAAGGAACTCGGCGACGTCGACATCATCTACACCGGCCCGACCAAGGCGACCGCCGAAGCGCAGATCGAAGTGGTCAACTCGCTGATCGCCCAGAAGGTCAACGCCATCGCCATTTCCGCCAATGACGCCGACGCGCTGGTGCCGGTGCTGAAGAAGGCCATGGAGCGCGGCATCACCGTCATCTCCTGGGATTCCGGTGTCGCCAAGGAAGGCCGCCAGCTTCACCTCAACCCGTCCGATACCGGCCTGATCGGCGAGACCATCATCAAGCTTGCCGCCGACTACCTGCCGGAAGGCGGCGATGTCGCCATCCTGTCGGCCTCCTCGACCGCGACCAACCAGAACGCCTGGATCGACGCGGCCAAGAAAATCCTGCCGGAGAAGTTCCCCAAGATCAAACTCGTAGCCACCGTCTATGGCGATGACGACTCGGCCAAGAGCACCGACGAAGCCAAGGGCCTGCTGAAGTCCTACCCGAACCTCAAGGCGATCATCGCGCCGACCACCGTTGGCGTCGTTGCCGCCGCACAGGTCGTCACCGACGAGAACCTGATCGGCAAGGTCAACGTCACCGGCCTCGCGCTGCCGTCCGAGTTCAAGAAGTTCATCGACAACGGCGCCAGCCAGGCGGTCGCGCTGTGGAACCCGATCGACCTCGGCTACTCCGCCGTCTACCTCGCCCATGACCTGGCGGTGAAGAAGGAAGAAGCAAAGCCCGGCGCCACGCTGTCGATCGGCCGCGTCGGCAAGGTGACGCTCGACGACACCAACTCGGCTGCGATGGCTCCGCCCTTCCAGTTCGACAAGACCAACATCGAGAAGTTCTCCAAGATCTATTGATCTCGGCCCCTCTCAAGCTGTCGCGGCGGGGCTCACGTCCCGCCGCGATTTTAAACGGACCTTGTTTCAGGGCTTGATACACAACCATGGACACGACAGCCCAACACGGCGCGGCAATGGAGAGGCCCCTGGCCTCCACCCCACGCCTGACGCTGTCCGCCATCTCGAAGAGCTTTCCCGGCGTGCGCGCGCTGCACAATGTCAGCCTGTCGCTCTACCCCGGCCAGGTGACCGCATTGATCGGCGAGAACGGCGCCGGCAAGTCGACGCTGGTCAAGATCATGACAGGCATCTACCAACCGGATGCCGGCACGATCAGCATCGACGGCCAGGCCGTCATCCTGCCCAGCGCGCATGCCGCCTTCGGCCATGGGGTCACCGCCATCCATCAGGAAACGGTGCTGTTCGATGATTTGACGGTCGCTGAAAATATCTTTCTTGGCCATGCGCCACGCTCGCGCTTCGGCACCATCGACTGGCGCACGATGCGCAAGAATGCGCGCGAAGTGCTGGACACCATGCATGCCGGCCATATCGATGCCGACGCACGGCTGAAGGACCTCGGCATTGCCAACAAGCACCTCGTCGCGGTGGCGCGCGCCATGTCGATCGACGCGCGGATCGTCATCATGGACGAGCCGACCGCCGCCCTTTCGATGAAGGAGATCGAGGAGCTTTTCCTGTTGATCGAATTCCTCAAGAGCGAGGGCAAAGCGATCCTGTTCATCAGTCACAAGTTCGACGAGATCTATCGTATCGCCGATCGCTACACGGTGTTCCGCGACGGCGAAATGGTCGGCGAAGGGCTGATCAAGGATGCCGGCCAGAGCCAGATCGTGCGCATGATGGTCGGCCGCTCGGTCGATCATATCTTTCCGCAGCGCAAGGCCGAGATCGGCGCGCCGGTGCTCTCGGTCGCCGGCCTGTCGCACCCGACCGAATTCAGGGATATCGGCTTCGAACTGCACAAGGGTGAGATCCTGGGCTTCTACGGCCTTGTCGGCGCCGGGCGCAGCGAGGTGATGCAGGCAATATCGGGCATCACCCGCGCCTCAGGCGGCACGATCACGTTGGACGGCAAGGTAATCGCGCCGAAATCAGCAGCGGATTCGATCGAAGCCGGCATCGTCTATGTGCCGGAGGAACGCGGCAAGCAAGGCGTGGTGATCGGCCTGCCGATCTTCCAGAACGTGTCGCTGCCCTCACTCAAGCGCACTTCCAAGTCAGGCCTGCTGCGGCTGTCGGAAGAGTTCGCGCTCGCCCGCTCCTACACCGAGCGGCTTGACCTCAGGGCCTCCTCGCTCAGCCAGGATGTCGGCACGCTGTCGGGCGGCAACCAGCAGAAGATCGTCATCGCCAAATGGCTGGCGACCGCGCCCAAGGTGATCATCCTGGACGAACCGACCAAGGGCATCGACATCGGCTCCAAGGCCGCCGTGCACGGCTTCATGGCCGAACTCGTGGCGCAGGGCCTGTCGGTGATCATGGTGTCGTCGGAATTGCCGGAGATTCTCGGCATGTCCGACCGCGTCGTCGTGATGCGCGAGGGGCTTGTCGCGGCCGTCTACGACAACAAGGGACTCGACGCCGAAACGCTGGTTCGGACAGCAGCGGGAATCGCGGCATGAAGGCTCTCCTGAAATACCGCGAGATCTGGCTGGCCGCTGCCATCGTCGTGCTGATCGCGCTGATCTCGACCCGCTTCCCCGCCTTTGCCGATCCAGGCAATCTGCGCCAGGTATTCAACGACACCTCGATCCTGATGATCCTGGCGCTTGGGCAGATGGTGGTCATCCTGACGCGATCGATCGACCTGTCGATGGCCTCCAACCTTTGCTTCACCGGCATGGTGGTGGCGATGCTGAATGCCGCGCACCCGGCGATCCCTATCCCGGTGCTGATCGTCACCGCGCTCGCCGTCGGGTTGGTGCTCGGGGCCATAAACGGCCTTCTGGTGTGGCGGCTGAACATCCCTTCGATCGTGGTGACATTGGGCACGCTGACCATCTATCGCGGCGCCACCTTCGTGCTGTCTGGCGGCGCCTGGGTCAATGCCGACAAGATGAGCCCTGAATTCATCGGCTTCCAGCGCGCCGCCTTCCTCGGCATCCCGGTGCTGTCCTGGATCGCCATACTGGTCATCGCGCTGTTCTTCATCCTGATGACACGCACGGCGCTCGGCCGCTCGATCTACGCCATCGGCGTCAACCCGACGGCATCGGTCTATACCGGCATCGACGTCGGCCGGACGAAATTCATCGTCTTCTGCATCTCCGGCATGATCGGCGGCCTTGCCGGCTACCTCTGGATCTCACGCTACGTGATCGCCTCGGTCGAAGTCGCCAACGGCTATGAACTCAACATCATCGCCGCCTGTGTCATCGGCGGCATCTCGATCGCCGGCGGCATCGGCTCGGTCGGCGGCGCGGTGCTGGGGGCGCTGTTCCTCGGCATCATTTCCAATGCGCTGCCGGTCATCAACATCTCGCCCTTCTGGCAGATGGCGATTTCGGGCAGCGCCATCATCCTGGCCGTCGTGCTCAACGCTCGCGGCGAACGCCAGCAGGGCCGCATCATCCTGAGAAAGGTGGAGGCGGCATGACCGACATCCCCGCCCCGCGCCATATTCCCGACCGGCTCGACAAGCCGCTGTCTTCAGCGATCTTTTCCTGGGAGGCGCTGCTGGTGGTGGTGGCCGTCGCCATCTTCGCCATCAACAGCTTCGCCTCGCCCTATTTCCTCGACCCCTATTCGCTGTCGGACCTGACCTTCAACTTCACAGAGAAGGGCCTGATCGCCTTCGCCATGGCGCTGCTGATCATTTCGGGCGAGATCGACCTGTCGGTGGCCGCTATCATCGCGCTCGCCTCGACCATGATGGGCATGGCGGTGCAGGCAGGTGCCGGAACCCCGGCGCTGGTGGCGATCGGCATCGTCGTCGGCCTCGGCTGCGGTGCCTTCAACGGACTGCTGGTGACACGGCTCGGCCTGCCCTCCATCGTCGTCACCATCGGCACGATGAGCCTGTTTCGCGGCATCGCCTTCATCATCCTCGGCGACCAGGCCTACAAGGGCTACCCCGAAAGCTTCGCCTTCTTCGGCCAGGGCTATGTCTGGTGGGTCGTGTCGTTCGAACTGGTGCTCTTCCTGATCGCGGCCGTCGTCTACTGGTTCCTCCTGCACCGCACCAGCTTCGGCCGCCGTGTCTTCGCCATCGGCAACAATCCGGTCGCGGCGCAGTTTTCCGGCGTGCGCGTCGGCCGCATCAAGTTCATCCTGTTCTGCCTGACCGGACTGATGTCGGGCATCGCCTCGGTGCTGATCACTTCGCGGCTTGGTTCGACAAGGCCGTCGATCGCGCAAGGCTATGAGCTGGAAGTCATCACCATGGTGGTGCTCGGCGGCGTCAGCATTCTGGGCGGCGCCGGCAGCATTGTCGGCGTGGTGCTCGCGGCCTTCATCATGGGGCTTGTGACCTTCGGCCTCGGCCTGCTCAACGTTCCCGGTATCGTCATGTCGATCTTCATCGGCCTGCTGCTGATCATCGTCATCGCGCTGCCGATCGTCTGGCGGCGGCTGCGCGGGGGACGCTGATGCCGCAGAAATACGCGTTCAAGATGCAGCTCAAGCCCGGCATGAAGGCCGAGTACAGGAAGCGTCACGACGAGATCTGGCCGGCGCTGATCGCGCTCTTGAAGCAGGCCGGCGTCTCCGATTACTCGATCCATCTCGACGAGGAGACCAACACCCTGTTCGGCGTGCTGTGGCGGCGCGACGACCACGGCATGGACGAATTGCCCAAGCATCCGGTGATGCAGCGCTGGTGGGCTGACATGGCCGACATCATGGAAACCAGGCCTGACAACGAGCCGGTGGTGGTGCCGCTGGAAACCGTGTTCCATATGGAATGAGTGCGATGCGCCACATCGCCGTGATCGACATCGGCAAGACCAACGCCAAGGTGGCGCTGGTGGACCTCACAACGTTGAGCGAAGTCGCGCTGCGCCGGATGGCCAATGCGCCGGTGCGGCAGGCGCCCTACCCGCACCATGATGTCGAAGCGCTGTGGATATTCATGCTCGACAGCCTGGCCAGCCTCAACCGCGAACAGCGCATCGACGCCATTTCGATCACCACCCACGGTGCGACCGGCGCGTTGGTCGATGCCTTGGGTGAATTGGTGCTGCCGGTACTCGACTATGAATTCGATGGTCCCGACGCGCTGGCGGCGGACTATGACGCGATCCGCCCGCCCTTCGCCGAGACCGGCACGCCGCGCCTGCCGCTCGGCCTCAATCTCGGTGCGCAGTTCTTCTGGCAGCAGAAACGCTTTCCGGCCGATTTTGCGCGGGCCGCGGCGATGCTGATGTATCCGCAATACTGGGCCTTGCGCCTCACCGGCGTTACCGCAAACGAGGTTACCTCGCTGGGCTGCCACACGGATCTCTGGGACCCATGGAAGGTGGATTTCTCGTCATTGGTCGACCGCATGGACTGGCGCGGCCTGATGGCGCCGGTGCGACCGGCGAGAGACCGTCTCGGCCCGATCCTGCCCGCGCTCGCGGCGCAAACCGGGCTTGATCCGCAAACCCCGGTGTTCTGCGGCCTGCACGATTCCAACGCCTCGCTGCTGCCGCATCTCTTGTCGGATGCGCCACCCTTCTCGGTTGTCTCGACCGGGACCTGGGTGGTGTCGATGGCGGTCGGCGGGAGGCCGGTCAAGCTCGACCCGGCGCGCGATACGCTGGTCAATGTCAATGCACTCGGCAATCCCGTGCCGTCGGCTCGTTTCATGGGCGGGCGCGAATTCTCGCTGCTGACGGACGGCAAGTCGCAGGATTACAGCGGCGGCGACGTGCTGGCGGTCCTGACCAACAAGATGCTGCTTTTGCCGTCGACGCAGCAAGGTTCGGGACCGTTTCCGCACCTTGCGGCGGCATGGCTCAATGCCGACGGCATGAACAATGCCGAGCGTTTTGCCACCATCTCGTTCTATCTTGCGCTGATGACGGCGACCTGTCTCGAGCTGATCGGCGCCGACGGTCCGACCACCGTGGAAGGACCCTTTGCCCGCAACCGGCTGTTTGTCCACATGCTGGCGGCGGCCACCGCCCGCAGCGTCGTCGCCTCGGAAGCCGCGACCGGCACCAGCATTGGCGCCGCATTGCTGGCATCGGATCAGGCCGCCACGCACGGCAACGGCGAAAGGCTGGAACCACCGACCGACCCGGCCTGGGCGGACTATGTCAGCGCATGGCGCGCGGCGGTCGCGGCACAGGGCTGATTACAGGATCCGCTTGCCGAAGGCCGACATGATGAAATTGACGGTATCGGTGCCGATCCTGGGCTCCAGATCCTTGGTCAGGCTAGAGACATCCATCGACAGCAGGCCGCCGGACAGCGCGATCGCCTCCATCGCCTGATGCGTTTCGCGCACTGTCAGCCCGCCGGAGCCAGCAGCCCAGCCGGCGAATTCGGTCGCTGTCGGCGAATAGCTGACATGAAAGCCTTGCGTGCCCGACGTGGCGATGCGGATCGCTTCATGCATCAGGTCGCGCATGCCCATGGCGTCGATGTCGGTCATGGTGAAGGCCGACACCCGCGAATCCTTCAGCACCCGCGCCTCGGCCGGATCGGCATGGCGCAAGCCGACGATGACGACATTTTCCGGCGACAGCTGCGGCTGCAACGCGCCGGCCTTGTGGTCGAGCCCGAGCGCACGCGCCAGCACCGAGGCCTCCGGCAGATCGATGCCCTCTTCGTCCTCGGGCATCAGGGCGGCGATGGAATCGATCCAGATCAGGCCGAAGGAGTGCGTCGCGCGCGCCGTCACGGTCAGCGCCTTGTGGACGACGCGACGGTCGGCGCCCGCGGTGAGACGGATCAGCCCCGAGGGGGGGCGCTCGACATCGGCCAGTTCGACGACGTCGAAATTCATCGCCTCCAGCCGCCCGCCCGTCCCCTCGCGGGCGAGGATGCCGGCGGCTTCCGTTTCAGCCGAGATCGACACCATCTTGCGGCCGGAAAAGTCCGCGACGTCGTGCATCGGCGCCTTCTCGACATATTCCGAAGTCATCGCCAGCAGCATGGCGCCATAACTCATGCGGAAGGCGACGCGGTCGCCGACGGCGGGTGGCGGATCGGCATCCTGGACGTCGAGCAGCAGATGGTCGCTGGAGGCGCCGAGCACCCTTATCCCCTTGGCGATCGGCGTCAGCCCTTCGACCAGCACGTCCTCGCGGCCGATATTGGCGATGGCGCGCAGCCTGTCGCCTTCGTCGGGAAAGACCGGCTGGTTGCCGAAGGCGTCGTAGCCGGACTCGCCGATCGGCCGCGACGGCTTGAGCTTGACCTCGATGATGTCGCTGGTCAGCCGGCAGGCATCGGGTTCGAGTTCGGCCCATGGCATCTCGCGAAAAGTCTCGACGCCGCCTTGCAGGATAGCCTCACCGACCCTAAGATTGTTGATGCCGGCGGGCAGCCTGCCCTCGAGCAGCAGCGTCAGCGACGACGAGGCACCGCCTGAGATCCAGTCGAGACTTTTGCCGGACAGGCGCTCGGTCTTGTAGGCGTGAGCGACGAGCTGGCCAAGATTCTCCGGCGTCGGCATGATGGCGCCGAAGCAGCCAAGATTGGTGCCGATGCCGGCTATGCGAACCCCTTTGAATTCGAGGATCTTCTCGACGGTGGGTATCAGGTCGCTCGGCCAGATGCCTTCACGGAGATCGCCGAGATCGATCATGAGCATGATGTCGTGGACGCGGCCCATGCGCTCGGCGATGCGCGAAATCTCGCGAATGGTGGCGAGTTCCGATTGCAGACTGATGTCGACGGTGCGCACCACCTCCTCGACGCGCGCCATGGGTGGGCTGCGCAGCAGCATGATCGGCGCGTTGATGCCGCTGTCGCGCAGCCGGCGGATGTTCTCGAAACGCGATTCGGCAATGCCGGCGACGCCGCCGCGCAGCATGGCGCGCGCCACTTGCGGCATGCCGCACATGCCCTTGGTGACGCCGAACACCTTGATGCCCGACAGCGCGCAGCGCTCGACGATGGTGCGGGCGTTGCGCTCGATCCGGCCAAGGTCGATGGCGACTTGCGGTCCCGACATGCCTAGCCTCCGTAGACCAGCCCCTGCGGGTCGATCTCCGGCTTGCGGCCGGCGACAAGGTCGGCCAGGAATTTCCCGGAGCCGCAGGCCATCGTCCAGCCGACATGGCCGTGGCCGGTGTCGAGATAGAGATTCTCATAGCGCGCCTGGCCAATGACCGGCACGGAGTTCGGCATCATTGGCCGCAGGCCGGCCCACAGCTCCGCTTTCTTCTCGTCGAAGGCGCCGGGAAAGAGATCCCTGGCGGTCCTGAACATGGTGGCAAAGTCGCTTGGCTTGTGGGTGCGGTCGAAGCCTGTGAATTCGGCGGTCGAGGCCAACCGCAAGCGATTGCCAAGGCGCGAATAGGCCATCAGTTGGTCTTCGTCGGCGCCGCCCATGGTCGGGCCCTTGCTCTCGTCTTCCAGCGGAATGGTCGCGGTGTAACCCTTCACCGGATAGACCGGCAGGTCGATGCCGTAGCGGCGGCCGAGCAGGCCGCTTTCCGGACCCATCGAGATAACCACCGCATCGCCTGAGACGGTGCCGGCGGAGGTCATCACCGCGCGCACCCGGCCGCCCTCGATGTCGAGGCCTTCGACCGTCGTGCCGTAGAGAAATCTCACGCCGAGCTTTTCGGCGGCATGGGCAGCGAGCTTCTCCACGAACTGCCGGGAATCGCCGGTCTGGTCGATCGGCGAGTAGACGCCGCCGGCGATCTTTTCCTTCACGCCGGCAAGGCCCGGTTCAAGCTCGACCAGCCGGTCGCGGCCGACGATCTCGATCGGCAGGCCATGCTCGGCCAGGTATCGGTAATTGTCGGTGCCGGTATCGAGGCTGTGCTGCGAGCGGAAGAAATAGAGGATGCCCTTCTTGCGCTCGTCATAGTGGATGCCGGTGTCGGCCGAGATGGCGTTGATGCACTCACGCGAATAGAGTGCCAGGCGCAGCTTGACCTGGCTGTTGGCGCGCAGGCGGGCCACGGTGCACTGGCGCAGGAAACGCAGGCTCCAGGCAAGGAAATAAGGATCGAAGCGCAGCCGCACCTTGATGCCGAGATCATGGTTGTAGAGCCCGCGCAGGAAGGTCTTCAGCGCCGCCGGCGAGGCCCAGGCGGTGGCGTCGCCCGGCGAAACCAGCCCGGCATTCGACTGGCTGGTGCCACGCGCCGGCGCCGGATGGCGCTCTGTCACGGTGACCTCATGACCGTCGGCGGCCAGATAATAGGCCGCCGCCGTGCCGACGACGCCAGCTCCAAGCACCGTTATCTTCATGCCATCCCCCAAAAGCTCGCAGCGGCACGGCGCTTCCACGCCGTGTCGCGAATGCTTCCATAGCGTGTCACCGCGCGCGTTGCGAGCCCTCGGGGAACCTGGCTCAGCCGCGTGCGGAGTTCTTGCTGGTCAGGATGCGTTCCCAGGCGAGCGCGTCGGCGACGATCTGGTCGAGGTCATCGCGTTGCGGGGCCCAGCCGAGTTCCGCTCGCGCGAGGTCCGAATTGGCGACCACGGCCGCCGCATCGCCGGGACGCCGATCGCCCATCCTCACCTCGAAATCATGGCCGAAGGCGCGCCGCACGCTGTCGATCACCTCGAGCACGGAATAGCCATGGCTGTAGCCGCAATTGGCGACGAGGCTCGTGCCTCCCTCGCGCAACCGCTGCAAGGCAAGGCGATGCGCGGCGGCCAGGTCGCTGACATGGATGTAATCGCGCATGCAGGTGCCGTCCGGCGTCGGGTAGTCGGTGCCGAACACCTGCATGAAGGGACGCTTGCCAAGCGCGGTCTCGCAGGCAACCTTGATAAGGTGCGTGGCGCCTGGCGTCGACTGGCCCGTGCGGCCCTTCGGGTCGGCGCCGGCGACGTTGAAGTAGCGAAGCGCCGTGTAGCGGATGTCGTGCGCAAGGCCCGCGTCGCGCAGCATCCATTCGCTCATCAATTTGGAGAGGCCGTAGGGCGATTCGGGCGCCAGGCGGGCGTCCTCGCGCACCGGCTCAAGCCCGGCGCCTCCATAAACGGCGGCGGTCGAGGAAAAGATGAAATTCGGTACACCCTCGCGCACCGCGGTTTCGATCAGCGTGCGCGTCTTTGAGGTGTTGTTATCATAATAGGCAAGCGGGTCGGCGACCGATTCCGGAACCACGATGGAGCCGGCGAAATGGATAATGGCGTCGACCTGATTGTCCCGGATGATCGATCCGACCAATTCCTTGTCGGCGACATCGCCGACGACGAGCTTTGCCTCCGGCGCAACCGCCCATTCGAAGCCGGTCGAAAGCCGGTCGAGAACGACCACGCTGTCGCCGGCATCCAGCAATTCCCAGACCATGTGGCTACCGATATAGCCGGCGCCACCTGTCACCAAAACCGTCATCCGCATCCTCGCATCTCAAGATTTATCGGAAACTGTCTCAAACACCGCCTTACTGGAAAGCCCTCCGCATGGCCATTAGAACCCTTGGTAACCGGCGTTCACTTGATGTGGCATCATGTGGAAACAAAAGTGATCCACAGAGCGTGTCCTGGACTGGGAATAGGCCACGATCCGCCAGCGTTAGGAACAGGTGCGGGGCGTGGCATTTTGACCAAAACGGCCTGGTGGACGACCCATAGGGCAATGATTATGATCCCGCGCAAAATTGGGAAGCCGACATGAACTACCAGCGGTTCTTCGAAGAAGCGATCGACCAGCTCCATGCGGAGCGTCGCTATCGTGTCTTCGCCGATCTCGAGCGTATCGCGGGCAAGTTTCCGCGCGCCATCTGGCGCTCCAACGGCCGCGCCGAGGAAAT
>NZ_JBWKRC010000012.1:0-200002 GCF_059419085.1 Mesorhizobium sp. GW821-FHT07A06 | reverse complement strand
TGGGCGTAGTGGCGGTTGGCCGTCTCGTATTCGACGTGGGCCGTCGAGATCGTGATGCCGCGCGCCTTCTCTTCCGGTGCCGCATCGATCTGGTCGTAGCGCTTGTACTCGCCAAAATACTTCGTGATCGCCGCCGTCAGCGACGTCTTGCCATGGTCAACGTGACCAATCGTGCCGATGTTCACATGAGGCTTAGTGCGCTCGAATTTACCTTTTGCCATAGTCTCTTTCCTTGGACGGCCTTGACCTTCAGTTCAGTCGAATGCGGGGCGATTAGCGACAAAGGCCAAAAAACACAAGCGTCTTTTGGCTGGGTGCCGTCTCACTCAGTCCGAACCTGGGATCCGATTGCGGGATGTGGCGCTGATATAGGAAGGCTCGGCACGAAATGAAATGGGTGACAGGGAGGCCGATCGAGGTATGCGTCAAGCGCTCTTGCCCGCCGATCCCTGTCCGGCTCGCGGCCGACTGATGGCCCATTGCGGTGGCGACCGACGTCTGATCTCCTGACCTCATGCATTTCATCCCTGCTTCAATCCGCGGCCCGCTGTTCATGATCGTTTCGACGGGGTCGTATCTCGTCAACGATACGATGATGAAACTCGCAACGGCGGGCTTGCCCTCCTACGAGGTGCTGTTCCTGCGCGGGGCCGCGGCAACACTCTGGGGCTTCCCGCTGCTGTTCCTGCTCGGCTATGGCAAGCAGATTCCACTGATCTTCGACGGCCATGTGCTGCGCCGAAACCTGCTCGAGCTGGCGGCGATTCTTTGCTATGTCGTTGCACTCGCCAACATGCAAATCGCCGATTCCACCGCGCTCGGACAAATCACGCCGCTGTTGATGCTGGTCGGCTCGTCGATCCTGTTTGGCGAACGCATCGGCGGCCAGCGCATGGCGCTGATCGGGATCGGCTTCATCGGCGCCCTGATGGTGGCGCAGCCGACCATGCAAGGCATTTCGGTCTATGCCCTGCTGGCGCTCGGCAACGCGGCGCTGTCGGCCGCGCGCGACCTTGCCGGCAGGCATGTCCCCGCGGAAGTGCCCGGGATGATCGTGGCGATTTCCGCCGTCTTGGTGGTGCTGGTCGGCGCGGGTGCCGCGCATCTGATATCCGAGCAATGGGTCATGCCCGAGGGGCGCCATTTGCTGCTGATGGCCGGTGCCGGGTTTTTCCTGATCTTCGGCCATTTCTTCATCTTCATGGCCTATCGCGTCGGGCCGACCAGCGCGGTGGCGCCGTTCTACTACTGCTTCACCGTCTGGGCCGTCATTTCAGGCCTGCTGGTGTTCGGGCAGTTCCCTAACACGCTGGCGGTCTGCGGCATCCTGCTGGTGGTGGCCAGCGGACTGACGATCGTGTCGCTGGACCAGCGCAAACGGAGGCTGACTGTCGTAGCCTAGTATCGGCGCCATCGCGCCTGTCTTGCGCCGCTGTTGCAGAGGCCAGATTGATCGTCTATTCGGCCATGTATCGTCCATTTCGGCGAAGACATGATCAATTCAGCCAAGGGAGGTTCCCCATGACCGATTTTGACCAGAACAAGAGTTCCGACGCCGAGCACAAGGCCGCCATTCGCAAATCGCTGGTCGGCTGGGCGGTATTCATCGCGGGAACGCTGATCTTCTTCGCCGCGGCCGATGCGGTGCTGATGCCATAGGCAAGCCCGAAGCAGGTCTTGCCTCGGCCGAAATTCGAATTTCGGACGATCCGCCCTGCGCCTAAAGCGGTCCACCGTTTCGCGGAAACGGCGACCGCTCCAGCCTTTTGTTTTGGCGCAATTCCTATGGGAAAACCGCCTAACACTTTTCCTGGAATTGCCCTAAAGCGTCCGGCGTCCGCTGAACTGATGGTAGGCCCACAGCACAACCACCGCGCCAACCACCGCGACGATCAGGCTGTAGATGTTGAGGCCAGTGACGCCCGACGCGCCGAAGGCACTGAAGATCAGGCCGCCGACAATGGCGCCGACAATGCCAAGCACGATATCCATTATCATGCCCTGGCCAGTCTTGTTGACGATCTTGCTGCCCAGGAAGCCGGCGATGACGCCGAGTATGATCCAGCTGATGATTGACATTTTTTCCTCTCCATCCCCCGCCGCCCCGACATTTTCATATGATTGTCAAAACCTCAAGCCAGCTTGAAATTCCGGCCGGATGCGCCATTGTTGCGGATGGGCCGGGCTTGGTTGAGATGGAGGATCCACTATGGGACTTTTTGACAACGCCGTTCCCGGCGGCAACATCACCAAACCGCTGATGATCGCGCTTGGCGCATTGCTGGTCGGAAAGATGCTGAGCGGCAGAAGTGCCGAACAGCCGGATCAAGCGCCTGCGCCAGCCGACCCAACCCCTGCCGGAACCACCGCCAGTGATGGCGGCCTGCTCGGCGGTCTGGGCGGCCTGCTCGACAAGCTCAGGGATGCCGGCCACGGCAACACTGCGGACTCCTGGGTCGGCACCGGGCAGAACCAGTCGATCAACGCCAATGATCTCGGAGCCGCGCTTGGGCCGCAAGTCATCCATGAGATCGCGCAACGCACCGGGCTGGACGAACAGGAGCTGCTCAAGCAGCTGTCCACCGCCCTGCCTGGCATCGTCGACAAACTGACACCGAACGGCCAGGTGCCTCAGCAGCACCAGGTGGCATCGGCGTTCAACAGCTGACGCGGCGCAGATTATGCCTGAAGCGCTGCGCGTTTGGTCGCGCAGTGTCCGGGCTTACCGATGGCGGGGATGAAAATCTGGAGCGGGTAGCGGGAATCGAACCCGCATATTCAGCTTGGAAGGCTGCTGCTCTACCACTGAGCTATACCCGCGCCTTGCACTGAAGTATCGGATTCACCCGAAAAGCGCCATGCACTTTTCGGCCCGATGCTTTTCTCGTTTCAGGGCTTCCGGGCCGGCAGTGGTGGAGAGGGTTGGATTCGAACCAACGTAGGCTAAGCCAACGGATTTACAGTCCGTCCCCTTTAACCACTCGGGCACCTCTCCAGTCTGCCGCCGGAGCCATGCAACGAGGCATTCTTGCCGATCCCGGAGCCCGAGATAGATGTCTTCTCCGAAATCAGCGAAGCGCCTTATGGCGGCAAGGCCAATGGGTGTCAACCGCGCAGGAAGGGTTTTTCGATGTTGTTCGCCGGCTGCGGCGACAAGGCATATCCTTGGTCATGGGAGACAGCTATAGAAGCCGGCCATGAGCAACAATTCCAACACCCCGAAAGACACCCATTACGCCAAGCTGCGCCGCGCCTTTCGCGACGAGAAAAGCGGCGGCGCGCCGGCGTTCCGGCCGCGCCAGCCCGTTCCGCCCGGCGAAAACACCGCCGACGGCCTGGTGCGGCTTTATGGCCTGCACACGGTGCGGGCGGCACTCGACAATCCGCGCCGCAAGATTCGCAAAATGCTGGTGACGCGCAATGCGGCCGAGCGTCTCGAGATTGCCGATCTTGCCGCCCTGCCCTTCAAGGCGGAACTGGTCGAACCCAGGGACATCGACAAGATCACCGGATCGGATGCCGTGCATCAGGGCGTGCTGATCGAGGCGGAACCGCTGAAGCCCAAGCGCTTGGACGCGCTCGGCGACACCAAGCTGGTGCTGGTGCTCGACCAGGTCACCGATCCCCACAATGTCGGCGCCATCCTGCGCTCGGCGGTCGCCTTCGGGGCCGGTGCGCTGATCACCACGGCGCGCCACAGCCCGCAGGAATCGGGCGTGCTGGCGAAATCCGCCTCCGGCGCCCTGGAACATATCGACCAGATCGAGGTGAAGAACCTGGCCGACGCGCTCGGGCAACTGCATGAGGCCGGCTTCCAGACGATCGGGCTTGATTCGGACGGGCCGGCGGAACTCGAGACCAGCTTTGCCGGCGACAGGATCGCGCTGGTGCTCGGCGCCGAAGGCAAGGGCCTGCGCCAGAAGACGCGCGAGACGGTGACGACGCTGGCGCGGCTCGATATGCCCGGCGCCATCCGCTCGCTCAACGTGTCGAACGCCGCGGCGGTGAGCCTTTATGCGGCGCGGGCATTCTTGAAGCGCGGCTGAGCCGAAAGCGGCAGACTATTTGCTCCAAACGAGAACGGGTCCCGGCGACAGACGCCGAAACCCGTTCTTCGACGGACGGAAGTTGGCGACTTGGGAACGTTACGTCGCCTTCTCCCGACCTATGCCGCTTTGCCGCGAACTGAGGCTGCTTCGCCGCCAACCTCGAAATTGGCCATCCGTTCCAGGGCCCTGACGAGCGCCGAATGATCTTCCTTCGCGCCGCCATTGGCGGCGCAGGAATTGAACAACTGCTGCGTGGTCGACGTGTTTGGCAATGACACACCGAGCGCCTTGGCGCCCTCCAGTGCCAGGTTGAGATCCTTCTGGTGCAGTTCGATCCGGAAGCCCGGCGCGAAGGTGCGCTTGACCATGCGCTCGCCATGCACTTCGAGAATGCGCGAGGCTGCCAGCCCACCCATCAGCGCCTGCCTGACCTTGGCCGGATCGGCGCCGGCTTTCGATGCAAAAACAAGCGCTTCTGCGACGGCTTCAATGGTCAGCGCGACGACGATCTGGTTGGCGACCTTGGTGGTCTGGCCGACCCCGTTCGGGCCGACCAAAGTGATGTTCTTGCCCATCTTCTCGAAGACGGGTTTTGCGCGCTCGAAGGGCTTGTCCTCGCCACCGACCATGATGGTGAGCGACGCCGCCCTGGCGCCGACCTCGCCGCCGGACACCGGCGCGTCGAGATAGTCGCAGCCGAGCTCGTTGATCTTCTTGGCGAAGGTCTTGGTCTCGATCGGCGAGATCGAGCTCATGTCGATGACCAGCTTGCCTTTTGCCAGCCCGTCCACGACGCCATTCTCGCCGAACAGCACATCGGCGACCTGCGGCGTATCCGGCACCATGGTGATGATGATGTCGGCCTCCTTGGCGACGGCGGCGTGGCCGGAGACCGACTTCAGCCCCTTGGCGACGAGATCCGCCGGCGGCTTGGAGCGATGATCGCTGGCGATGACCTTGTAGCCGGCATCCAGCAAATGCCCCGCCATCGGCGCGCCCATGATGCCGAGGCCGATGAAGCCTATGGTTTCCATTATGGTTCTCCTGAAGTCTCTGCTCGAACTCGTCGAAGGTTGGCGCTGCCCCTCATCCGCCCGCCGGCACCTTCTCCCCGTATAGTGACGGGGAGAAGCGAAGCGCTCCGCCTAAGCCGCCGCGCTTCCCTGCCCGGCCAAGTCCCGGAACCAGCCCAGTCCGGCCTCGGTGCCGGCCTTCGGCTTGTATTCCGCGCCGATCCAGCCGGAATAGCCGATGCGGTCGATGTGGTCGTAGAGGAAGGGATAATTGATCTCGCCCGTTCCCGGCTCGTGGCGGCCGGGATTGTCCGCAAGCTGGATATGCGCGATGCGGCCGAGGTTGGCCTCGATTTTACGGGCGAGATCCCCCTCCATGATCTGCATGTGATAGATGTCGTATTGCAGGAACAGGTTTCTTGAGCCGACCCGGTCGATCAGCGCCAGCGCCTGTTCTGAATAGTTCAGGAAGAAGCCCGGAATGTCGCGGGTGTTGATCGGCTCGATCAGCAGCCGGATGCCGGCCTGCTCCAGTTTTTCCGCGGCGAAGGCCAGGTTTTCGGCGAAAACATCCTCCAGCACCTTGCGGTCGGCGCCGGCAGGCGCGATGCCGGCCAGGCAATTCACCTGCGGGCAGCCGAGCGCCTGTGCATAGGTGATCGCCTCGGCGATGCCCTGGCGGAATTCCGGCACGCGGTCCGGCAGTACGGCGATGCCGCGCTCGCCCTTGCCCCAGTCGCCGGCCGGCAGGTTGAACAGCACCTGGGTCAGGCCGTTCTTCTTCAGCCTCGCGGCCACCACCTCGGGCGCATGGTCGTAAGGGCCGATATATTCGATGCCCTTGAAGCCCGCGCGCGCTGCTGCGTCGAAGCGATCGAGGAAATCATGCTCGCCAAAAAGCATCGACAGGTTGGCTGAAAAACGTGGCATTCTTCTTGTCCCTCTTATCAGTCGAGCATCACGATCGCGGTCGGGGCGTCTTCCTGATGTTCGGCAAGGTCCTCGAATTCGGTGATCTTGTCGATCTCGGTGCCCATCGAGATGTTGGTGACGCGCTCGAGGATGAATTCGAGCACGACGGGAACCTGGTGCTCCTTCATCAGCCGTTGCGCCTCTCTGAAGGCGGCGGCGAATTCCTCGGGCCTGCGCACCCGGACCGCCTTGCAGCCCATCGCCTCGGCCACGGCGACATGGTCGACGCCATAGCCCGCCTCCGGATCGCCTGACCGGTTGATGTTCTCGAAGGCGAGGCTGACCTCATAATCCATCGAGAAGCCGCGCTGCGCCTGGCGGATCAGGCCGAGATAGGCGTTGTTCACGACAACATGGATGTAGGGCAGCTTATGCTGTGCGCCGACCGCCAGTTCCTCGATCATGAACTGGAAATCATAATCGCCCGACAGCGCCACGATGGTGCGGTCCGGGTCGGCTGCGCGAACGCCAAGCGCGGCAGGCAGCGTCCAGCCGAGCGGGCCGGCCTGACCGCAATTGATCCAGTTGCGCGGCTTGTAGACATGCAGGAACTGCGCCCCGGCGATCTGCGACAGACCGATCGTGGTGACATAGGTGACGTCACGGCCGAACGCCTTGTTCATCTCCTCATAGACGCGCTGCGGCTTCAGCGGCACCTGGTCGAAATGCGTCTTGCGCTTCATCGTCCTCTTGCGGCCCTGGCACTCCTTTGCCCAGCCGGACCAGTCGCGCAGCTTTCCGGCCGTCTTCCACTCGGTGGCGACGTCGAGCAGCATCTTCAGCGCGGCACCCGCATCGGACACAACGCCGAGGTCCGGGGCGAAGACGCGTCCGATCTGTGTCGGCTCGATGTCGACATGGATGAACTTCTTGCCCCTGGTGTAGACGTCGACCGAGCCGGTGTGGCGGTTGGCCCAACGGTTGCCGATGCCGAAGACGAAGTCGGCCTCCAGCATCGTCGCATTGCCGTAGCGATGCGACGTCTGCAGGCCGCACATGCCGGCCATCAGCCGGTGGTCGTCCGGAATCGCGCCCCAGCCCATCAGCGTCGGGATGACCGGAACGCCGGTGATTTCGGCGAACTCGATCAACAGGTCGGATGCATCGGCATTGATGATCCCACCGCCGGCGACGATCAACGGCTTGTCGGCCGCGTTGAGCATGGTCAGCGCTTTTTCCGCCTGGGCCCGCGTCATCGCCGGCTTGAAAGGCGCCAACGGTTCATAGGCGTCGATGTCGAATTCGATCTCGGCCAGTTGCACGTCGACCGGCAGGTCGATCAGTACCGGGCCAGGCCGCGACGAGCGCATGAGGTGAAATGCCTTCTGCAGCGCCATGGGGACGAGATAAGGTTCCATGACGGTGACCGCCCATTTGGCGACGGGTGCCGCGATGGCGGCGATGTCGACCGCCTGGAAATCCTCCTTGTTCAGCCGTGCACGCGGTGCCTGGCCGGTGATGCACAGGATCGGTATGGAATCAGCTGATGCCGAATAGAGCCCGGTGATCATGTCGGTGCCGGCTGGACCCGACGTACCGATGCACAGCCCGATATTGCCCGCCTTGGCACGGGTGTAGCCTTCGGCCATATGCGAGGCGCCCTCGACGTGGCGGGCGAGAACATGGCGGATGGTGCCCCGAGCCTTCAGCGCCGAATAGAGCGGATTGATCGCCGCGCCCGGCACGCCGAAGGCGCAGGAAATACCTTCCTTCTCAAGAACAAGAACCGCCGCATCGACAGCGCGCATCCTGGCCATTTTCCGGCCTCCACTGGGTTTGTCGTTGTTGGATGACTGAGGATGTCAGCAAGCCGGCTATTTTTCAATTTTTCCAGAATATTTTTTCATTTCTATAAAATGGCTCCTATACCTTGATTTCGTTTGTTTTTTGGTTTTCCAGGATTTTTTCTCCCGCCCAATTGAAAAACTTTTTCATTGCACGTTTGGAGAAATCGGCGAGACTGGCGTCATGGAAACCACCGAGAAACGGCAGCGTGGTCGGCCCCGCGCTTTCAACGGGCCATCCGAGGCCAGTTCGGTGCAATCGCTCGACCGGGCGTTGCGCATCCTGGCCATCGTGGCGGAGGGCAACGGCCTGTCGCTGAGCGAGATATCGGCGCAAAGCGGCCTTGCCGCCTCCACCGCCTACCGCATGCTGACGACGCTCGAAAACCACCGCATGGTCGAGTTCGACACATCAGACCAGTTGTGGTCGATCGGCGTCGAGACCTACCGCATGGGCGCGGCGTTCCTGCGCCGCCGCAAGCTGGTCGACCGCGCCCGCATCGTCATGCAGGAACTGATGGAAAAGACCGGCGAGACCGCCAATCTCGGTGTCGCCGAGGATGATTGCGTGGTGTTCGTCAGCCAGGTCGAGACGCACCAGGCGATCCGCGCCTTCTTCCGCCCGGGAACACGCAGCCCCTTCCACGCGTCGGGCATCGGCAAGGCGGTGCTGGCGCATCTCGAACCGGAGCGCGTCGGGACCATCTTGCGCAAGGCCGGCCTGCAGCGCTTCACCGACAAGACGCTGTCCGAGATCCCTGCCCTTGCCCACGACCTGGCCGTCATCAAGCAACGCGGCTGGTCGGTCGACGACGAGGAACGGCACCCCGGCATGCGTTGCGTGGCCGCCGCCATCTTCAACGAATTCGGCGAGCCGATCGGCGGTGTCTCCGTGTCGGGGCCGACCGTGCGGGTGACGCCGGAGCGGCTGGCCGAGATCGGCCCGATGGTGCGCGGTGCCGCGGCCGAAGTGACCAGGATGATCGGCGGCGCGCAAGCCGGTTGATCAGCAGCTTGCCCAGGCAATGCGTTCCTGGTCGCAGTCCGGTCCCCCGAGGTCCTGCTCGTCAAGGCCACTCTCCCCTCTGCTGGCGCTTGAATGGCCGACTGGACGTTCGCAAAATCGCTGGAAACCACCGGCAGCATGACGCCGCCTTGCCGCGGCGTTCGAATGCATGCGAAAGGGCACGGATGCGGAAAACGGTTCAGCTCGTGCTTACGGCTTCACTTTGCGGATGCGTAGCGGCGGCACCTCGACCTGATGCCGGCGGAGGCCAGCGGGTCGAACCCATTCCGATCCCGCTTGCCCTGGAGGAGATCATAACCACCGGCATCCGTCAGCGCTTGCCGGATCCTGCCTCCGCCAAGTTCGGAAGGATGCTTGCCGGCGAGCGGACGCTGAACGGCCGCAAGGAGATCGTCGTCTGCGGCTTCGTCAACGGCAAGGATCCCTCCGGCGGCTACGGCCGCGACCAAGCCTTCATTGCCAAGATCTACCCGGATTCGGGAAGCAGCTTCGAACTCGTCGCCATGGGCGACGCTTCGGAAACGAGGCATATTGTCGGCAGCACATGCAGCGCAGCCGGATTGCCAATGTCCGATTCCAGCTCGAAAACCCAACTGTAAGCATTTGTGAGCCAACGGAAAAAGGGGCTCCCGCGAGCCCCCTTTCTGTTGTTGAACAGTCCTCCCCTCAGAGCCGGCAGTAGTGACGATAGCCGTCGTAACCGACATAGGTGTCGGAGTCCGGATCGTAGCTGGAGTAACGATCGAAGCAGCGACGGACGTGCCAGGAACCGCCGTCTTCGTCGACATAGACGGTACGCGGCGGCTGCTGGGCGAGCAGGCTGCCCAGGACGAACCCGCCGACGCCGGCGGCGATGCCGATGCCGAGGTCGTGGTGATGCGAATGAGCCGCCGAAGGCTGAACGGTACCGACCAGCATGGTGGTGGCGGCGGTGGTGGCGATGAGGCCGGAAACGAGTGTGCGCTTGAACATGATGATCTCCTTGCTTCGTTGACCGAGGCGATCCATCCGCCTCTTGATCATCTGTCGTTGCCGCGCAGGAAAAGGTTCGAATCTTTTTTCGATTTTTTGCAGAGCCGGCCCGGTCGTACCCTCACCCGGTATCTCTCGTTTCGTCCCACGATCCAACGAAGGGCGCATCCAATGAAAAAGGGCGGCCGAAGCCGCCCTTGTGAGGAGAAGTGGGTCCCTCCATCAAAGGAAAATGATCACCTTGCCGTGCTTGTGGTGATGATGGTTGTGGTGCCACCACCAATGCTTCTTGAAGTGCTTCTTGTGGTGATGGTTGTGATGATGATTATGCATACCGTGAGCAGACGACGTGCCGACGGTGCCGGCAAGCGCGCCGGTGGCGACGAAAACGGCAACGAGGCCTGATGTCAGAGTGCGCTTGAACATGATGATCTCCCGGATCCTTGATCGAGAGGCGGATCACACGAGGTCGCAGCCCGCCGTTGACTACCCTCACCCCATGCCCGTGATGTGACGCAGCCAGAAGGCGAGCGCGATAAAGCCGATGATCGTGGTCACGCCGGTCCAGTCGACATTGGCCTTCCTCACGTCGCTGATGAGCTTGACCAGCAGCATCCAGGCGATGACGACGATGGGGAGAATGATGACAAGCCTGATCATGCGACACTCCAGTCCGAAGCGATTGCACCTGGTGTCTATGTAGGAAGCGTCTTGGTGGATTTCAGCACGCTGCGGGTAACTGAAAATGGAGTTTTGTCTTTACTGACGCACGAAATATGCTAACGGGGCGCCATGCCCTTGTAGCTCAGCTGGTAGAGCAGCGGTTTTGTAAACCGAAGGTCGCGGGTTCGATTCCTGCCGGGGGCACCAGCTCTGACCGACGATTCCCCGAGCGTCCAAATCTTCCGAGCGCGGCCTCCCTAGGAGGCACCCACTGGATGGGCCGATACGTTCGTCCGGGTGAACGTATTCCGCACCCTGACGGACCTGTAGACATACGCGACCCAGATGCCTGTCAAAACAAACGAAACTATCGGTGCCGCCAGCGCATCGCCTGCGAGCACCTGGCTCACCGGAACACTCAGAATGGAGGCGATCCAGATCGTGTCCAGGACAAAGACGACAGGGATCGCAAGCCACTGAAGCAGAAACAATTGCGGAAAGCGATGGCTGCGCCGAAGCATTGACACAAGCACAACCAGCTGAAGCGCCAGAAATGCGAGGTTGAGGGCAACCTCGCCATACACCACCAGTGGCCCATTGGAGAGGGCCATGAGTTGCTGGTAGCCGTCGGCCGAATTGGCGAAGTCGGCCAGTGTGCGCAGCGGCGACAATGCCTGACCGATCGCCAGCAGCATCAGCCAACCGCCGAAGCCCACAAGAGCCTCAGGGTTCTGCGACGGCTTCACGGCTGATCGAACGGCAAAGAAAACAGGCACGCCGATCAACAGCAGCACGATCGCCCAATGCCAGATGGAAAACGCCCCCATCTACCTCTCCCCCTTTTTATACCCTCTCAAGTTGTATCAGATTTCAGTTTCAACTCAAGAGGCGAGCCTCGCATCGAGAGACGTTGGATGCCGAGACAAGGATTTCTCCTGTCTGCTCCTGACTCCCTTAAACCCCGATCGCCGCCACCAATATCCGGTTCTGCCGGCGTATCGCCGCGCGCAGTTCCGGTATCCTGGCCTCGTCGCGCTTCACGAATTCGATGAACATCATGTTCATGTTGTTGAAGATCAGTTCGCCCAGGGCTGCCCCGTCTATATCCTGCCGTACCAGGCCGATCTGCTGCAACCTGGCGATCAGCGCGCGGATCTGTTCGGTGAGCGAGCGGTCGAGCGCGGTGTAGGCCTGGCCGAACGGGCTGTCGGGCAATTGCGTCGAGATCGCCATCGCCTGCCGCCACATCTCCTTGCTGAGATAGTGTAGCGAGTGCTCGATATAGATGCCGACCAGCGTGTCCAGCGCATCACCGACATTGGCCGGCGGCCGGGCGACGACGCCGCGCCCGGCATTGAGCACCTCGTTGACCTCCAGCGAGACGATGGCGCCGAGGATGTCGCCCTTGTTCTCATAGTAATTGTAGATCGTGCCGACGGAGACCTCGGCCTGGGCGGCGATTGCCTCGATCTTGGCACCCTCATAGCCGGCCTCGCGAAAGAGCGCCGCCGCCGCCTCGATGATGCGCCTGTGCCGGTCCGCCTTTTGCCTTGCCCGCAATCCGCTCATATCGCCTCTTGCCATAAAAACAGAATTGACTCAATTTTAGAATTGGTTCAATTTTTTGCAAGAAGCCACAAAGGCAAGGGAGAACACTCGATGTCCATCAAATCCGCAGCCGGGAATCCGCTGTCCGTCCTGAAGCGCCACTTGCACGCGGCATGCGCCGCCACGGCACTGCTGCTTGCCGCCGGCAGCCTCGCCGAGGCCGCCGATCTCAACGCGCTGATCTGGTGCGACCATTCCGATCCGGCGCTGCTGCAACCCTTCGAGGAGGCCAACAACGTCAAGGTCAACGTCAAGGAATTCGAGGGCACCGGCGCCGGTCTCGCGATCGTCGAGCAGTCGCAGCCAGGCGACTGGGACGTGATGGTGATCGACAGCATCGACGTGCCGCGCGGCGTCGAAAAGGGCCTGTTCGAGCCGCTGCCGGAAGACAAACTGCCCTTCACCGACCTCTTCCCACAGGTGAAGATGGACGGCTCCACAGTGGTGGGCGGCAAGCGTTACGGCATCACCGAAAAGTTCGGCTACAACACGATCGGCTTCAACAAGACCAAGGTCGATCCGGCCGACATGCAGTCCCTGGCATCGCTGACATCAGACAAATACAAGGGCAAGGTTGCCATCTACGATTACTACCTGCCCGTCATCGGCATGGCGGCGCTCGCCATCGGCAAGAAGACGGCTGACCTCACCGAAGCCGACCTGCCCGCCCTCAAGGAAGAGCTCCTCAAGATGAAGGCCAACGCCAAGCTGGTCGGCGAAGTGACCGCCAGCCAGACGGCACTCGCCACCGGCGAAGTCGATATTCTGGTCGGCGGCGGCGAATGGGTGACGGCGGGGCTGGCGAAGGAAAACCCGGCGCTGGATTTTTCGATCCCGAAAGAGGGCGCGGTGCTTTGGTCGCAGTCGCTGGCCATGTTCAAGGATTCCAAGAACAAGGACATGGCGCTGAAGTTCATCCAGTACATACTGAGCCCGGAAGGCCAAGCGCGGCTTGCCACTTCCTCCTGCTATTGGGGCATGCCGTCGAACACCAAGGCAGCGCTGACCGACGATCAGAAGAAGATCCTGCGTTTCGACGAGCAGCCGGGTTTCCTTGCCCGCGCCCAGTCCTATCCGGCGCCGAATGCCGAACTCGACAAGAAGATGCAGGATATGTGGACTGAAATGCTGCAGGCGAAGTGAGCGCCCGCCGCTGATGAGCTCCGCTGGACACAACGGGCGTGCCCCGCCACGGGCGGGTCGCGCCTTGCCTTGGGCGCTGGTCACGCCGGCGCTTGGCTGGACGCTGCTGTTCTTCGTGCTGCCGTTCATCGCCATGGGGTTTTCCAGCCTCACGGCGCATGAAGGCGGCGGCTTCACACTTGCCAATTACAGCCAGTTCTTCACCAACCCGTCCTACTGGCAGGCGATGGTCAACTCGCTGCAGGTGACGGCAATCGTCACCGTGGTCTCGGTGCTGCTCGCCTATCCCTTCGCCTGGATCCTCGCCGAGCAGGTGCCGGAACGCTGGCAGCGGCTGGCGCTGATGCTGGCCGTACTGCCGTTCTGGACCTCCTATGTCGTGCGCTCCTATTCCTGGCTGCTGGTGCTGGCGCAGAACGGTGTCATCAACCGCGTGCTGACCGGTTCGGGTCTCATCTCCGAGCCGCTGCAGCTGGCCAATACGCGCCTGGCCACCGTCACCGGCTTCGTGCATTTCTTCGTCATGCTGTTGACGCTGACCATCTTCGCCAACCTCAAGCAGCTCAGCCCGAGCTACCGCAAGGCGGCCGCCGATCTCGGCGCCGGGCCGGTGCGGACCTTCCTGCATGTCGTCCTGCCGCTGACCCTGCCCGGCATCATGGTCGGCGCCTTCCTCACCTTCGTGCTGTGCATCGGCGACTACATCACGCCGCAGATCCTCGGCGGCAATAATGAGCTTCTGATGCCGCAACTGGTGATGATGCAGATCGGCCGGCGCGGCGATTTTCCGCTGGCCTCGGCGCTGTCGATCATCCTGATGGCGGTGGTGAGCATCGCCTATCTTGCCTGCGCGCGCTGGCTGAAGATCGAGCGGGCGTGACCATGCGCCAGTTCGTCCGCGCCGTTTCCTGGGTCTATGCGCTTGCCGTCTACGGCTTCATCTTCCTGCCGGTTGTCGTGCTGGTGCTGTTCTCGCTGCAGTCGACCTCCTTCCCCATTCCGCCCTTCACCGGCCCGTCGCTGCGCTGGTACGACGCGGTGCTCTCCGACGCCCGGCTGACTTCGGCGCTGGTCAATTCGCTGATGGTTGCGGTGCTTTCCTCGGCCGCCGCCGTCACGCTGGGCTTCCTCTCGGCCTGGGGTTTCGCTCGCTTCGTGCTGCCGGGCTCGGGCCTGCTGCGCGGTCTGATCACGCTGCCGCTGACGGTCAGCTACCTCATCATCGGCATGGGCCTCCTGGTGCTGTTCAACTGGGCCGGCGTGCCGAAATCGCTGCTGGCGGCCGGCATCGGCCATGTCGTGATCAACCTGCCGCTGTGCTTCGCCATCATCTACAGCCAGATGGGCGACCACCAGATCAACATCGAACGCGCCGGGCGCGATCTCGGCGCGCCGGAATGGAAGGTGTTGCTCCTCATCACCGTGCCGGTGATGGCGCCGGCCATCTTCGCCGGCTTCTTCCTGTCGATGACCTTCTCCTGGGATGAGTTCGTGATCTCCTTCCTGCTGACGCGCTTCGATACCACGCTGCCGGTGGAGATCTGGAACCTGTTGCGCTCCGGCCTCAACCCGAAAACCAACGCCGTCGGTTCGCTGGTCTTCGCCGTTTCCATCGTGCTGGTGGTGCTGTTCGAACTGACCCTGTTGCGGAGAAAGCCGGCATGAGCGCGCCCCTGGTCGACATCCGCAACGTCTCGCACCGTTTCGGGCAGCTGGCCGTACTGAAAGACATCTCGCTGCGGATCGAGCCCGGCAGCTACACGATCCTGCTCGGCCCGTCCGGCTCCGGCAAGACGACGCTGCTTTCTATCCTGGGCGGCTTCGTCACACCCAGCGAGGGCAAGGTGTTCATCCGCGGCGCGGACTGCACCTCGACGCCGCCGGCCAGGCGCCCGACGACGACCGTGTTCCAGGACTACGCACTGTTTCCGCATATGAGCGTCGGTGGCAATGTCGGGTTTGGGCTGCGCATGCAGGGCGTCGACGGCGCGACACGCGCCGCCCGGGCGCGCGAGGCGCTGGCGCTGGTCGGGCTGGGCTCCGCCTTCGACAAGAAGCCGCACCAGCTTTCCGGCGGCCAGCGGCAGCGCGTGGCGCTGGCGCGTGCGCTGGTGATCGAGCCGGCGGTTCTGCTGCTCGACGAGCCGCTCGGTGCGCTCGACCTCAAACTGCGCCGGCAGATGCAGGACGAATTGAAAGCGATCCAGAAACGCGTCGGCACCGCGTTCATCCATGTCACCCACGACCAAGAGGAGGCGATGGCGCTGGCCGACCACTGCGTGGTGATGAACGATGGCCGCATCGAGGACGAAGGCCCGCCCGAGCGCGTCTATCACAGGCCGGCGACGCGCTTTTCGGCCACCTTCATGGGTGAAAGCACGATCCTTGCCGGCAAGGTGACGGACGCCAGGGACAGGACGATCACCGTCACGACGCCTGTCGGACCGGTTTTGGTGCCCGGCACTTTGCCCGCGGGTTCGGCCATTGCGCTGGCCATACGGCCGGAGCATCTCATTCTCGGCGGGGCCGCGGGTACCGCGGGTCTCGGCACGGCAGAAGTGAGCGACGTGGTCTTCCAGGGCAGTTTCAAGCGCGTGCTTGCCATTTCCGCCGAAGATCCCTCGCTGCAGTTCATCGCCAAGCTGCAAGCGTCAGCCACCGTTCAGCCCGGCGACACGGTTGCCGTTTCGTGCGATACCGACCAGATCATCGTTTTGGCGGACTGAAATGGGAAGTTTTCCGGCCATCGACGCCGCTGATTGGTACGAGACCATCCGCATGGCCGACGGCGTCACGCTGATCCACGAGCCATGGATCAAGCCGTTCTTCCGCTGCAACATCTGGCATGTGCGCGGCCGCGACCGTGATCTGCTGTTCGACACCGGTCTTGGCCATTTCAGCCTGCGCGCGCATGTGCCTTTGGTGAGCGAGCGCAAGCTGACCTGCGTCGCCAGCCACACGCATTTCGACCATATCGGCTGCCATCACGAATTTCCCGACCGCTGCGTGCACCGTGCCGAGGCGGAGATCCTCGCCGATCCGCGCAATGAATGGACAGTGGCTGACCGCTATGCGACCGACGATATGTTTGATCGATTGCCGCGGGGTTGGGAGTCGTCCCGCTACCGGATCCTGCCCGCCCCTGCCGACCGTCTGCTCTTACATGGCGATGTCGTCGATCTCGGCGACCGAGCCTTCGAGGTAATCCACACACCCGGCCATTCACCCGGAGGCATCGCGCTCTACGAGGAGAAGACCGGCATCCTGCTGTCCGGCGACATCGTCTATGATGGCCCGCTGATCGACGACGCCTACCACTCGGATGTCCCGGACTATGTGGCGACACTGCTCGCCATGCGCGACCTTGATGTCTCGGTCGTGCATGGCGGCCATTTTCCGAGCTTCGGCAAGGTGCGCTACCGCCAGCTTATAGACGAATACCTGGCGCGGAAGCGGCAGGCAGGCTGCCATCTGCGGCAGTCCCCGTAGTCAGATCAACGCATCAATTCGAAATGCCGTGGAAATGCCTGATGCAGCAGGAGCAGCATGGTCTTGCGCAGCACATCCGTGTCACGGCTGGAAGGGTTCAGGTGATCCCAATACCACGCGCCGTGAACCAGATAATTCAGGCTCTCGGACAAGGTTTGTATGTCGACGCCAGCGTAGCCGCCGCTTCGCGAAATCTCGACCAGCAGCTCGCGCGCTTCGGCGGTGTAGGCCAGGTCGCTCGGCAGGCCGATTTCATTGTAAATCTGCATGCTCTTGCGGTCGCTGGAGAACACGACGAAGACAGAAACCCATTTCGGGTGCTGCCGGGCGAAGCGTTGCGCGCAATCGACCGCGCCCAATAACCGTTCAACCGGCGACAGGCCGGGTGCCCGCACCAGCGTGACCCAGAGCGCATCATACTGATCGCTGAGATACTGCAGCACCGCCCGGAACAGATTCTCCTTGCTGCGGAAATGAAAGACGACCAGCGCATTGGACGAGCCGACATGTTCGGCGATGCGCTGCATGGTGACGCTCGCCAGGCCCTCCTCCGCGATGAGCTCGATGGTGGCGTCGATGATGCGCTGCACACTCGCTTCGCCACGCTCGCGCCGACGGTCCCTGGGCGGCGCCGCATCGTTTGCCGCGCCCTTCGTTGCCACAGCCTTACGTTTCTCCGGCTTTGCCGTTGGCTTGCGTTGCGCCATTTCGTCAGGCCTTTCGGACCGGCGGCGGAACTATCCCGCCGCATAAGTTACTTCGGCATATGGCACGCCGGCTCATCGCGGAAATCGCTCAAAGCGCCGGCCGTGTCCGCGCGTTTCCATACCATTGGCCCTGCGCCGTTTCATAGGCCAACCCTGCCCGGAAGACATCGGCGTCGCTATAGGTGCGGCCGACGATCTGAATGCCAGTCGGCACGCCATTGGCGGCGCGGCCCGACGGTATGGTCAGGACCGGGCAGCGGCTCAGCATGTTGAACGGCGTCGTCATCACCCATCCCAGCGAGGGGTTCACCTCTTTGCCGTTGATCTCGACCTTGTCACTGGTCTGGTCGAACTCCGCCGGCACCGCGGGAAGCGCGTTCGTCGGGCAGATCAGCACGTCGTAGGTCTCGAGCAACGGACCAAGCGTCTGGTACATCCGTGCCGCCACATCGAGGGTCGCGACAAACTCCGTGGCCTTGGATTTCTGCCCGTCCTCTGCGAACTGCCTGGCATAGCTGGTCATGTCCTTGCCGTGCTTCTTGAGCAGTTGCGACAGGGAGGCCCCGAACAGGTGCTCGAGATAAGCGATGCCGGCCTTGAGCACTTCATCACCCCACCCGAGATCGACCTCCTCGACCGTGGCACCCAGCGCGCGGAACACATCGCAGGCGGCAAGCGTATTCTTCCGCACGTCGGGATGGACTTCAAAGGAACCGAGATCCATCGAAAAAGCGATCTTCCAGCCCTTGATCGGCTTGTAGTCGAGCGGCAGGCGCAGTTTGGGACGCAGCGTGGCGATGTCGAGGGGGCTTGGTCCGGCCATGACATTCTGCAGCAGGATCGCATCCCTGACGTTTCGCGCCAGCGGCCCGGTGTGGCAATAGAAATCGAGGTTGAAGGGCGGCTCGTCCGGATTGCGGCCGTAAGGCGGTTTGAAGCCGACAAGACCGCAGGCCGAGGCGGGAATGCGGATGGACCCGGCGATGTCAGAGCCGGTGGCGATCGCCGATGTGCCGGAAGCGAGCGTTGCAGCCGAACCGCCTGAGGAGCCGCCCGGCGTGAAGTCGCGATTCCATGGATTGCGGGTGACACCCCACCGCTTCGACCAAGTATAGCCGGCGCAGCTGAATTCCGGTGTCGCCGTGCGGGCATGGACGATGCCGCCAGCCTTCATGATGCGTTCGTTCATGGTCGAGGTGTGGCCACCAATGGCATCCTTCGACAGCAGCGAGCCGTGCGAGGTCGGCTTGCCCTTGATGTAGCTCTCGTCCTTGATGCCGATGGGCAGCCCTTCGAGCGCGCCGGTCCTGGCGCCCTTTGCGTATTTCGCCTCGGCCTTGGCGGCCAGCTCCATCGCTTCCTCGAAA
Source organism: Mesorhizobium sp. GW821-FHT07A06 (assembly GCF_059419085.1). Taxonomy (NCBI): domain Bacteria; kingdom Pseudomonadati; phylum Pseudomonadota; class Alphaproteobacteria; order Hyphomicrobiales; family Phyllobacteriaceae; genus Mesorhizobium; species Mesorhizobium sp. GW821-FHT07A06. The sequence goes on along the minus strand of NZ_JBWKRC010000012.1, from coordinate 181,208 downwards.
TGCGTGAAGGTGTGGCAGTTGATCGCCGATCTGGTGGCTTCGGCACGACTGATGGTGGCCCGCATCAATTCGACGGGCGACAGTTTCTTCGCCTTGAACAGCCGCAGCGCCTCATTGGCCGGCATGTAGCAAAGGTCGAGATCGGACATCGGAAGTCTCCCGCGATCGTGAGATCGCACTTGGCATGAAGGGTTGCCGGACCGCGCATCGCGGTCCGGTGGCTGTTCGTTGGTGTTGGCGGCGCTATTTCTGGAGGTCGGTCCAAATCTTCGTGTAGAGCGCCTGCACATCCGGTGGACAGGCCGGCATGAACTGGCCCTTGGCGGCGAATTCAGCCGGAATTGCCACTTCGGGCGCCGTCTTCATGTCATCCGGCATGAAAGCCTCGGAGCCCTTGATGCCGTTTGCATAGCGGGCGAAAGCCGAAATCATCGCGGCATTCTTCGGGTCCATGATGAAGTTCTGGAAGAGCTTGGCGTTCTCGACATTCCTGGCGTCCTTGAGGACGGCTACATTGTCCATCCAGATCGGGAAACCTTCCTTGGGATAGCCGTAGACGATCTTGGCGTTCTCGAGCCGCTCGCGCAGCGATATGCCGTTCCAGTTGACGCCGGCGGCAATGTCGCCCCTGCCCAGGCCGTCGACAGCCGCATAGTCCAGTGACAGCCACTTCGCCTTTGCCTCGACCAGCTTGTCGTGCACCTTCTTCAGCACCTGCATGTCGTCGGTGCAGTATTTGCCGCCCTCGTAGGCGATGGCGAGAAACATGATGTCACCCATTTCGGGCACGACATTGATCTTGCCGACGAGCTCAGGCGGCGGGTCGAGGAAGATCGCTGACGTGTTCGGGTCGCCGGCATAGACCGACTTGTTCACCGAAATGCCTGTCGTGCCCCACTGCCATGGGACTGTGTATTTGCGGCCCGGATCGAAGGGCACATCGACCCATCGCGGATCGACATTCTTGAAGTTCTCCATCTTGTTGGGATCGGTTTCCATCAGCAGACCTTCGCTGATCCAGATCGGCACGACACTGGCTGACGGCACCACGATGTCATAGCCGGATGCGCCCTGGCGGACCTTGGCCAATGCGGTGTCGTTGGAATCGTAGTCCGTTACGGTGACCTTGATCTTGTAGGTCTCCTCGAACTTCTTGATGAGGTCCGGACTGGTGTAGTTGCCCCAGTTGTAGATGTTGAGTTCGCCATCGGCGCGGGCCGCGCCTGTCGCGGCAAGCAGCGACAGCCCCAGGGCCGCCGCGGTCAGTTTCCATTTCATGCTAGTGCTCCCATTGTTGGGACCGGCCGCGTTGCCGCCTCGGTCCGTCTCCTGCTGATGAACAAGCCTGGCGATGCCATTCAGCCCATGGCGAGCCGACCGGCAGTCAAAATTCCCCTCTTCGCGGCCATTCACTGCGGATGCCAGCTGGCCAACTTGGTCATTGGTCTGAAGCTAGATTATAACTAACTATACAGTCAATATCTTTACACCGGCATTGCCGTGTCGCTGTCCGTCACCCGCCACGGTTCTACACAGTGAGCAGCGGATGAAGGCCGCGCGGGGCTTCAGCCATCCCTGCTGGCGGGAAGTGAAATCCGATAGTTCGGACCGCGATTCCTTGGCTTGCGCCACGGTCTCAGACGGTCCTTCAATCTCGTTTGGACAACCGGCTTCTCGTAAAGCGGAGCCGGCAGGCCGGCGAGCGCATAATAGTCGTCAAGGATGCTGGTCTGCAGCAGACGCTGCTCCTGGGTGAAGAAGCTGAAATGCGCGGCGACCAGATCGCCGAAAACCTTTCCCGGCCGATCGAGCTTCGTCGGCAAGGTCGCTGACAGCCATTCCTCCTCGTCATTTCCCGGCGGGAAGAAAAGCTCGCCGGTCTCCAGGATATCCGACCCGAAAAAACCGATCGCATTGATCGAGAAGCGTCCCAGTCTGATTTCCCGGTCAGGCACACGGAAATCACCCAGCCGGTTCGTCCGGACAGCCTCGATGAAGACCGGATGAAGCGCCTCTGGAAAGCTTGCATGAGCCCAGGAATAGGGACACATCGCCTGGCAGGTGAGCGGTCCCTCGATCAGGACCCTGGAAAGATTCTTGATCAAGCTGTTGCAGACCGCGTTGTTGATGATGAGCGGCGCATACCAGAGGGCCGCTCCCTTTTCCGCCAGGGCCCGCGCCTTGAACCTGGGAAGGAAGCCCTCCTCCAGAAAGACCACATCGTCGTCGAGGCGCAGATAGAGAGCGTCGGCATCGTCACAGAAGCGAAAGAATCTGCCGATGACATCGATGCTGCCGTCGGCGCTCGGAACCGTCTTTATCTTGCAGCGCGGATCGCTGGCAGCCAATCGCTGGAGATAGGCCCGATCGGCTTCGTTGCGGCAATTGTCCCACAGATGCCATTCGTGCACCTCAGGACTTTTCAGAACATGGTGGCTGAGCAGGCGTAGGTACTTCTCGCGGCCTGCCGGGGTCACAACAATCAGCTTCATGAGGTCCTGCCAGCAATGGTCGCTTGTCCTGGTCGGCCAGCGACCCATGGCAAGCCTAAAGCAAGTCCTGGAAAAGTGTGAAACGGTTTTCCGCGCAGGCCTGAGCGATAGAGAGGTTCGACGCTTCGACGAGCCGAGAAGCACGGCGCAAGACATCCGTCTGCACAATGCCAGACGAGAATCCCTCCATTCGTGGCTCTTCGCATTCATCCGGCTTTGGTGTAGGGGCTCGCCATGACAGTAGCAGAGACCAAGGCACAAACGCCGATTCCGGGCCCATGACAAACGCAGCCTGCCGCAATCTCGTCGTCGTCAGGGCCGATGACAACTCTCTTCATCGCGGATGGGGGGCGGACGATCCTCGCTGTGAATTCGATTTGATAGTCAGCTACTACGGCAGCGATCCGTCAGCGTTTCGTCTGCCTTGTGAAAACCGTGTCGATTACAAGGGCGGAAAATGGGACGGCATACACGCTCTGTTCGCGGAGCGGCCCGAACTGCTAGATCACTACCGATATATCTGGTTCCCGGACGACGATATCGAGGCCGACCGGGCGACCATCGAAGCTTTGTTCGTCAATATGCGCCGGTTCGACCTGCACGTCGGCCAGCCAGCACTGACGCTGGATAGCTATTACACCCACCTGCCGTTTCTTCGCTGCAAGAGTTTCGAATTTCGCCTGGTCGACAAGATCGAGGTCATGGCTCCCTGCATAAGGTCCGACATCGTGGCCAAGATGCTACCGCTTTTCGAACACTCCATGGGGGGTTTCGGTCTCGACTCCTTGTGGACGCGGCTTGCCGTACGAAACCTTGGAACATCCGCCGTATTCGACGCCTTACCTGTCCGCCACACGCGGCCAGTTGGAGTTCACTTGGCTACCACGATGCTCGGGTCCGGCCACACGGCGGAGTCGGAACTCCGCCAACTCGGGTTGCGATATGGATTTGGCGAGTTCTTTCCCCTGTCTTACGAGGCCGTTGATCTCAAAGGCAGGCGTTGGCGATCGCGGCCGATTATCGGCTTGCGCATGGTGGCTGACTATGTTCTGGGCCGAAGAGCTTTTCGTCAGCTGCACAAGTGGAAAAGGCGACTTTGGCACCTGCTGCGCAGGCAGTATTCCAGGCCGGTCGAACTGTCTCAGATCAAACTCTAACCATAAGTCGGCAGATCCGGGAATGGACAAGAACCTGCTCAGCGAAGCCGACATTCTCATTGTCGGCGCGGGCTTTTACGGCGCGACGCTCGCCGAGCGCATCGCCACGCAACTCGGCCGGCGCGTGCTGGTGATCGACCGGCGCCGGCACATCGGCGGCAATGCCTACACCGAGGAGGATCCCGCCACCGGCGTCGAGATCCACCGCTACGGGCCGCATCTGTTCCACACATCCAATGAAGAGGTCTGGAATTACCTGCGCGGCTTCACCGGCTTCACGGCCTATCGCCATCGCGCATTTTCGACCTATCGCGACAAGGTCTATCCGCTGCCCATCAACCTTGCCACGATCTGCCAGTTCTTCGGCAAGCGGCTGAGCCCGGACGAGGCGCGCGGCATGATCACCGGACAGGCGGTGGAGCTTGGCGATCGCCCGCCGGCCAATCTCGAGGAGAAGGCGATCTCGCTGGTCGGCCGTCCGCTCTACGAGGCTTTCATCAAGGGCTACACCGCCAAGCAATGGCAGACGGATCCGCGCGAACTGCCGGCGCAGATCATCGCCCGTCTGCCGGTCCGCTACACGTTCGAGGATGGCTACTTCAACGACCGTTTCCAGGGCCAACCGGTGGATGGCTATACGGCGATCTTCGAAAAGATGCTCGCGCATGAGCTCATCGAAACACGGCTTGGCGTCGATTTTTTCGATATCAAACCCTTGCTGCCAAAAGACCTGCCGGTCGTCTACACCGGTCCGATCGACCGTTATTTCGACTATTCGGAGGGCGAGCTCGGCTGGCGGACCATCGACATCGATCTCGAGGTCATGGACACGCCGGATCATCAGGGCACGGCGATCATGAACTATGCCGACGAAACCGTGCCCTACACCCGCGTGGTCGAATTCCGGCATTTCAATCCGGAACGTCAGCACAAGAGCGACAAGACACTCATCGGCCGCGAGTATTCCCGTTTTGCCGGCCGCGCCGACGAGCCCTACTATCCGATCGATACACGCCGGGATCAGGCGGTTTACCGTCGCTATCTCGAACGGGCGGCCGCCGAGAAATACCTGCATCTGGGCGGACGGTTGGGCACCTACCGGTATCTCGACATGCACCAGGCGATCGGCGCGGCCTTGAAGGCTTTCGAAACCGTGCTTGAACCCTACTTTACCGGCAAGCTCGATTCTGTCTCGCGGTCGCCATGACGGGTCTGGCCTGACTCGTAAAAAATCAGCCGCTCAGGCTGATGCCACCGATCTCCCGTCGGTCGCAAGCTGCCGGCGGAACCATTCGAAGGTGCGCTGGATCCCCTCCTGGTAGCCGGTTTTTGCCTCCCAATCGGGAAGCACCTGTCTTGCCATGGTCAGGTCAGGGCACCGGTTTGTGGGATCCTGCGGGACAGGCGGATGGTGTTCGATGCGGCTGCCCGGAACAAGCGAACTGACGAATTTCGCGGTCTCGAGAACCGAGACCTCGCGATTGTTGCCGATGTTCAAGGGGCCCCGATGCGAGATGCCGTCGCGCCAGAAGAACCGCTCCAACCCATCGACGATATCGTCGATGTAGCCCCAGCTGCGCGATTGCGAGCCATCGCCATAGACGGTCAGGATTCCCGTGGTCAGGGCTTGGCTGACAAAATTCGAAACGGCGCGGCCGTCATCGATACGCGTTCGCGGCCCATAGGTGTTGAACAGCCTGACGACGCGCAAGTCGAGGCCGCTGACGCGTTGCTCTTCGAACAGCAGCGCCTCGGTGCAGCGCTTGCTCTCGTCATAGGAGGCCCGCGGCCCGGTACAGTCCACGGATCCTCGATAGGTCTCCGGCTGCGGCGAGACCAGAGGATCGCCATAGACTTCCGAAGTCGAGGTGAAGCAGAAGCGACCGCCAGGCTTGAGCAGCGACAGAAGATTGAGCGCGCCGCCTATGTTGGCCCTGATCGTGCGCGCCGGCTCGCGCATGTACCACACAGGCGAAGCTGGTGACGCCAGATGGATGATCTCGTCGAAATGCTGGCTGGCGGTGAAGCTCTCGGCATCGGCGATCCGCAGGCTGAACCGCGGGTCCGAGACATGGGCAATGTTGTCTTGCAATCCGGTCCACAGATTGTCGACGACAACAAGCGTTTCCAGATCATCGCGCCGCAACAGGCGATCGACAAGATGGGAGCCAATGAAGCCGCAGCCACCAGAAACCAACACGCTGCGTGGCATGCGCATTCCCTCCAGAAACTCTTCGTTCAACGTCCCGGTAGGCCCGTTTCCCAAAGAGTATGGGAACCTGTCCTATCCAGATCCGAAGGACTTCTAGCAGTGCTTCCATCGATGCCGCAATTGCAACGATCAAACTGTTTCGCGCCGGCCGCGGGCCGGTTGTCCGAGGATGAGACCATCACCGGATATATAGTGCGGATGGGTAAACGTATTTCCGCGGGCTACAGTGCCTTTTGCGGGCAAGGCATTCCCGCGGCATCGCCGCAGCGCGACGCCGCGGGCTGTGGCCTGATGCTCAATTCTTCGGACCGGCGCACAAGCTCGGCGAAGACCAGCGCGAAGCTACCCAGCATGACAAAGACGATGATCAGGCGTGTTACCGGCAATATGTCGGCCTCGTCTGGCTGGTGCGTGCCCCCGAAGACCGGAATCGTCCAGGAGATCTTGCGCACAAAACAAAAGTGCCACAGCGCCCCTCTTGGTCTCCCGAAGGATACAGCGATGCTGCGGGCGCCCCACGCCACCCATGCCGGCTAACATGATCGATCGGGCTTTACGAGAGCTTAAGCCCCCTCTTAACCATCACATTCGCTCAAGCCATGACATGAAGCGCGACCTGCCGGTGCGGGCGATGCCGTCGCGGCATGGTCTTGCCGGCCGGCACGATGGCTCCCTTTGCAGACCCGCCCGCACCATGCTACCCCGGCGCTGCGCGGCCAGACCCGCCGCCGCCAATCGGTCGCGATCGGGGAGCCATGAGCACAGCCGCCAACAGCATCGCCTTCGTCTCGTCCGACACAGCAGACGCCAAGGCGGCGCTGGAGAGCCTGTCGGCGCGTTATGGCCAATGTCCCGTCGCGGATGCCGGGGTTGTCGTGGCTCTGGGCGGCGACGGCTTCCTGCTGCAGACACTGCGCGACACGATGGGGACGGGAAAGAAAGTCTACGGCATGAACCGTGGCACCATCGGTTTCCTGATGAACGAGTATCGTTCCGGCGGCCTCACCGAACGCATCGCGGCCGCCGTCGCCGAGACGATCCGCCCGCTGGAGATGCAAGCCGTCACCTCGGAGGGTGAAACGGTTTCCGCACTGGCGATCAACGAGGTGGCGCTTTGGCGCCAGTCCTACCAGACCGCCAAGATTCGCATCACCATCGATGAGCAGATACGGCTTGAAGAGCTGAACTGCGATGGCGTGATGATCGCGACGCCGGCCGGATCGACCGCCTACAATCTTTCCGCGCATGGGCCGATCCTGCCGCTCGACGCCCCACTGCTGGCGCTCACGCCGGTCAGCCCGTTTCGCCCGCGCCGCTGGCGTGGCGCATTGCTCTCCAACAAGGCGACCGTACGCTTCGACATTCTGGAGCCGGAAAAGCGACCGGTGAACGCCGCCGCCGACCATACGGAGGTCAAGGCGGTGACCTCGGTAACGGTTCGCGAGTCGCCGACAGCAACGGCAACATTGCTGTTCGATCCCAATCATTCCTGGAACGAGCGCATCCTGGCCGAACAGTTCCGTTACTGAGCCGGCACACAGACAAGCGGCCGTATTAGGCATAGCGATTAAGGTTACAAGTTCACAATCGCGCCAATCCCGCCCGTTTCTGTTGACAAATCGCGGACTTGCGCCTAATCGCAATGCCAATCTTGCAAGCGCGTGGCGCTTGCCGCGACGAATAACGTTGCGCCTCCCCGAACCAGCCAAAGACAACAACACTTGTCCTCAGACACCACGATCGCTCAAGAAGCGTTGACCTTTTCAGACCTCGGCCTGTCGCCGAAGGTGCTTTCCGCAGTTACCGATGCCGGCTACACGCAGCCGACTCCGATCCAGGCCGGTGCCATCCCGCACGCCCTGCTCGGCAAGGACGTGCTGGGCATAGCCCAGACCGGCACCGGCAAAACCGCCTCCTTTGTGCTGCCGATGCTGACTCGGCTGGAAAAAGGCCGCGCCCGCGCCCGTATGCCGCGCACCCTGATCCTGGAGCCGACGCGTGAGCTTGCCGCGCAGGTCGAGGAAAACTTCGTCAAATACGGCAAGAATCACAAGCTCAACATCGCGCTTCTGATCGGCGGCGTATCGTTCGACGAACAGGACAAGAAACTGGAGCGTGGCGCCGACGTGCTGATCGCGACCCCCGGCCGCCTGCTCGACCACCGCGAACGCGGAAAGCTTTTGCTCAATGGCGTCGAGATCCTCGTCATCGACGAGGCCGACCGCATGCTGGACATGGGGTTCATTCCCGATATCGAGCGGATCTGCGAAATGATCCCGTTCACCCGGCAGACGCTGTTCTTCTCGGCGACCATGCCGCCTGAGATCACCAAGCTGACGGAAAAATTCCTCCACGCACCGGTGCGTGTCGAGGTTTCCAAGGCTGCGTCCGCCGCCACCAACATTATCCAGCGGCTGGTCAAATCCGGCTCCAAGCCGTGGGACAAGCGCGAGACGTTGCGCAACCTGATACGGGCCGAGGACGCGGAGCTGAAGAACGCCATCATCTTCTGCAACCGCAAGGTCGAGGTGTCGGAACTGTTCCGCTCGCTGCTGAAGTATGATTTCGATGCTGGCGCCCTGCATGGCGACATGGACCAGCGTGCCCGTATGCAGATGCTGGCCAATTTCCGTGACGGCAAGCTTCGCTATCTCGTGGCTTCGGACGTCGCCGCGCGCGGACTCGACATCCCCGATGTCAGCCACGTCTTCAACTATGACGTGCCGATCCATGCCGAGGACTATGTCCACCGTATCGGCCGCACGGGCCGCGCCGGGCGCTCCGGCAAATCCTTCACCATCGCGACCAAGTCCGACACCAAGTATATCGACGCCATCGAACGGCTTATCGGCAACAAGATCGAGTGGCATGACGGTGACCTGTCGACCGTGGTCGCCAGCGAGGGTGAAGACGATGCGCCGCGCCGGGGCAAAGGCGCGCCGCGCCGCGCCGGCCGCAAGGACGATGATCGCAAGGACAGGGGCGAGCGCAAGAAGGGCGGCGAACGCCGCGCCAGACATGGCGAGGAAGATACCCCTCCGGTAATCGCACAGCAGGAACAGGCCGATGTGGCCGAGACGCCTGTCGCCGATATCGGCGACAGGCGCGCGCGCAAGGATGCAATCCGCTCGGAAAATGGCGAGCGCAAGGGCTCCGCGGATCGCGCGCCGGAACGAGGCGATACCAGGCCGCAGCGCGATGGCAACCGCCCTGCCCGCCACCGGCAGGAAGACAACGACGCGACCGTGGGCTTCGGCGACGACATGCCGGCCTTCATGCGCATCGTCGCCAAGGTATAATCCGGACCGCTTTCGAGGGCAGGCCGGCCAGCCGGCATGCCCTCCCGACGAACTCAAAAAATGCATCGGCTCCCAGCCTGGACGACACGCTTCATGCATGTCGCTCTGCTGAAACCGGCGCCACTCCTGGATGCCCAGGGTTGGCTTGCCTCGCCCGTTACATTGGCCCAGGCATCATCTTGGTCGGTTTCTCCAGCATCGGAAACTCGGCCTTGTTGCATTTCACGTTCGGGTTCGTCGGACTGAACATGCCGTTCGGATTATCCCTGAACAGCCAGGCGTGAAGATCGTAGTGGACGAACTCCCTCGGGATGAGCGGATAGTGTCCCTCCATCGGTCCCATGAAGGTCTGGCCAAACAGCTTCGGCGGCTCTTTGATATCCGGCGTCAAAGGCACCAGCCATTCCACGCCGACCAATTTCAGACCCTTCTTGGTCGGCTCGTAGATCAGGACGTTGGGCTTCATCGGGTCGAGTTTCTGGCCGACACTTGGGACGTTGACGAAATGGATGCCCATGGCCCCTTTCGGATAAAACATCGCGCCGGATATCTTTTCGCCGGCATAGTAAACGCACCCGACGGTCGACAGATAGAGGTCGCGGACAGCCGCGGTGTAGTCTTCATACTTGGCCAACGATTTCTTCAACGCTTCGATGTCGGCCTTGTTGGCTTCTTCGGCCTGGGCCGTGGCAGCGTCGAACGATACGCCGAGAAGGCCGGCCAAAACGAGGACGCCGCAACGCCCAAGGCGAGCTTTTCTTGTCATGCATTCCTCCCAGATATTCATCTGGCCGTGCAAGACCGAGGCGGGAAAATGTTTGATTGCGCGGCCAAGCTGTACCGCCTCATCCCCTCTGGAACAGCAATGATGCTATTCCTTTCCAAGCCCGTGGGAAAGCCGTTATTTAGAGATAGCTAATTCTCTGGCGCGCCAGCCTGAAGAGCACCGAAGTGCCTCAAACAAAAACGGCCCCCGTGGGGGCCGTTTCGCATTCGCTTGCCGAACGATCAGGTGAGCGGCGACAGCTGGATCTCGACGCGCCGGTTCTGGGCGCGGCCTTCGGCCGTCGCGTTGGACGCGATCGGACGCGTCTTGCCGAAGCCGGTAACGGCGAAGCGGCGCTGATCGACTCCCTGCCCGGACAGATAGTTGGCAACCGCCAGCGCACGGCGCTGCGACAGATCGAAATTGTGCTGCTCACCGCCCGTCGAATCGGTATGGCCAAAGACATCGACGGTCGTCTGGCGGAACTTCTTCAGCACCAGTGCGACGGAATTCAGCACCGGATAGAAGCCGGGCTTCACCGCATCCTGATCTACATTGAAGGTGATGTCGGACGGCATGTTGAGGATGATCTGGTCGCCGCTGCGGGTGACGCTGACGCCGGTGCCCTGGAGCTGCCGGCGCAATTCCGCCTCGTTCTGATCCATTGTCGCGCCGATGGCGCCACCGGCCAGCGCACCGATGCCAGCGCCAATCAGCGCGTTGCGGCGGTCATTGCCGCCGGCAAGCAGACCGAGGCTCGCGCCTGCGAGGGCGCCGAGACCGGCACCGGCGGCCGTGTTGGAAATCTTCTGGTCGCCCGTATACGGATCGGTGGTGGTGCAGGCGCTCACGAGCAAAGCCGTCGCCATGACGACGAGCACGGTCTTCTTCATAAATGGTCCCTCTCCAAGTCGCGCCTTTTTCTACGGCGCCAAATCAGCCCTTCCCGCGACTTGTAACATAAATTGCGGCGAAAAGCGGAACAGGAAAAACGCCCGCGACGGCTTTTCCCGAGGTCAGTCACGTGACGACCGGCTTGGCCGGTTACCAGAGATTCTTGCCGTCGATGACCACCACTTCGACCTTGTCGAGATCGAAATCATCGAACAGCCGCGAATTGACGCTGATCTTGGGATTGTCGAAATCCGGCTCGCCGGTCGACCAATCCGGCGTTTCGGTGAACGTGCCGCAGCCGCAAGTTGTGCAAAAACCATGCTTTACGGTTTTCGAGCCCCACTGATAGAAGGTAACGTTTTTCAGTGGCGTGATGAGCTTGAACTGCGATGGGGTGTAGTAGGCCCAGAGCGAGCCGCGTTTCGAGCAGAACGAACAGGTGCATTGCGTCACCGTCCGCGGAGCCTCTGAAACCTCGAATGTCGTCGCTTTGCAGTGGCAGCTTCCCTTGATGGTCATCGACGTCACCTCTCCATTGTCCGCCGCCCATGCGGCAGGGCATCATAAAGAAGCGATCCTGACAACTGTCCGTCAGCAGGCTCCACGCCTGACCAGCCGACCGGAAATCCTAGTAGGATGATGGCGGCACGAACAGGCAAATGGTCTTGCCGGCATCGAGCCCGGCCTCATGCGCGCACCAGTGAAATTCGCCGTCGGGCGAATCCTTGATACGCCTGTCGCTGTAAGCCAGCACCTCCCCGGTATCCTTGATGACATAGCCTTCCGGGCGCTCGCTGATCGAAGTCTGCGACACCTCGTGGCAGTCGTAGTTGGCGCAGCAGGCGAACGGATAGCTCCAACCTTGCGGCTTGGCCGCGGTCGGCTTGGCATCATGCGCCAAGGCAGGCACCGACAGCAGCGCGATCACACACGCCGCGCACAGGGGAATGACAAGCTGGCCAACCGATGGAACGGCGATGGCCGATCTGGAATTGGCGGCAAACATGGGAACGTTCCTTTCAAACGAGGTTCAAGCGTTTCTTGCTTGCCCGTTCCCGGAACGTGTCTTCCCAGCGGCCAAATCGTCAGCAGATATGCCGCGACCGGCCATAAATGCTTTTGTCTCTTCCGCCTTGATGGTGAGCCGAAATGTGAGTCGGCGCAAGAAATCGCTGCATGAGGCGCTGGCCGCACAAGGCAGCAACTTTCTGCCGTTGATAAGCATGACAGATCCTAGGCGTTGGCCCGCTTCCTCCTGAGAAAGAGCAAGCCATCGCAATCCGGATCAGTGGTGGACGGTTCTAGTCCAGATCCGCCACGGCTTCACCGGCGCCGCCCTCGATGCGTTGCGACAGCGAGGCTTCCATGAAGTCGTCGAGATCGCCATCGAGAACGCTTGACGGGCTGGTGCTTTCGACGCCCGTGCGCAGATCCTTGACCAGCTGATAGGGCTGCAACACGTAGGAACGGATCTGGTGGCCCCAACCGATGTCGCTTTTCGAGGCTTCGGTAGCGTTGGCGACGGCCTCACGCTTCTTCAGCTCTTCCTCGTAGAGCCGCGAGCGCAGCATCTCCCAGGCCTTGGCCTTGTTCTTGTGCTGTGAACGCTCAGCCTGGCAGGCGACCGCGATGCCGGTGGCGATATGGGTGATGCGCACGGCCGAATCGGTGGTGTTGACGTGCTGGCCGCCGGAACCCGACGAGCGATAGGTGTCGATGCGCACATCCGATTCCGAAACATCGATCTCGATCCTGTCATCGACGACTGGGTAGACCCAGATGCTGGAGAAGGACGTATGGCGACGCGCATTGCTGTCATAGGGCGAAATGCGCACCAGGCGGTGGACGCCCGATTCCGTCTTCAGCCAGCCATAGGCATTGTGGCCCTTGATCAAGAGAGTAGCGGATTTGATGCCAGCCTCTTCGCCATCATGCACTTCCAGCACCTCGACCTTGAAGCGGCGGCGCTCGGCCCAGCGCGTGTACATGCGCAACAGCATCGAGGCCCAGTCCTGGCTCTCGGTGCCGCCGGCGCCGGCATGAACTTCGAGATAGGTGTCGTTGGCGTCGGCTTCGCCCGACAGCAGCGTCTCGACCTGGCGGGCCTTCGCCTCGCCCTGCATCGACCGGATCGCCGCTTCGGCCTCGGCGACGATGCCCTCGTCGCCTTCTTCCTCGCCAAGCTCGATCAAGCCGATATTGTCTTCCAGCGCCTGCGTCAGGCCCTTGACCGCCGCGATGCCTTCCTCGAGGCTCTGGCGCTCGCGCATCAGCTTCTGGGCTTCCAGCGGTTCGTTCCAGAGGCTGGCGTCCTCCGCCCGCACATTCAGGTATTCAAGCCGCTTTATGGCCTGATCCCAGTCAAAGATGCCTCCTCAGCAGGGTTATCGCCTGCCTGATCTCGTCGACAATATTCTGCGTTTCCGCGCGCATGGCCTGGTATTCGTCCTGTTGCTGGAGTGACGCTTGGGTCGGCGCGATACATAGGGACGGCGCCGCCATGTGTAAAGCGAAATGGGCCGGCCCCCGGCCAGCCCAACAGGCGGCATCGAGCCCCGTCAGTAGAGGCCGCCGCCGCCGTCCTGGATGGCCTGGTTCGCCTGTGGCGACAGTGCGCCGCCCGATGCGTTGGAGCCATCGGCACCCATGCCGATCACCCAATAGCTGTCTGCCGGACCGGTGCCCGGCTTGAAGGCCTCGATGATGGTGCCCGGATCGCCCGACGTGGCACGCATGCCGGTCTTGCGGTTGATGGCGATCAGATTCATGCCGTCCGGCACCTTGAAGTCGACATTGGGCGTGCCGTCGAGTGCCACGCGCATGAAGTCCTTGAAGATCGGGGCGGCCAGACCGCCACCGGTGGCGCCATGGCCAAGGCCGCGCGGCGTGTCGTAGCCCATGTACAAGCCAACCACGAGGTTCGGCGTATAGCCGATGAACCAGGCGTCCTTTTCGTCGTTGGTGGTGCCGGTCTTGCCGGCGATGTGGCGGCCCAGTTCCCCGATGGTGGCGCCGGTGCCGCGTTGCACCACGCCTTCCATCATCGAGGTGATCTGGTAGGCAGTCATCGGATCGAGCACCTGCTCGGAATTGTCGACCAGCTCCGGCTCCGGCTGATTCTTCCACTCAGGCGCGTTACAACCTTCGCAGCCGCGCTCATCCTGCTTGAACACGGTCTTGCCGTAGCGGTCCTGGATGCGGTCGATCAACGATGGTTTGATCGACTTGCCACCATTGGCCATGATCGAATAGGCCGAAACCATGCGCATGACGGTCGTCTCGCCAGAGCCCAGCGCCATCGGCAGATATGGCGCCAGATGATCGTAGACGCCGAAGCGCTCGGCATATTCGACGACCAGCTTCATGCCCATGTCGTTGGCAAGCCGCACGGTCATCAGGTTGCGCGACTTCTCGATGCCGGAGCGCAGCGTTGCCGGCCCGGCGACGGTGCCGTCATAGTTCTTCGGAGTCCAGGTCGTGTTGCCGCTCTGGATGGTGATCGGTCCGTCCATGATCACCGAGGCCGGCGTATAGCCATTGTCGAGCGCGGCCGAATAGACGATCGGCTTGAACGAGGAGCCGGGCTGGCGCATGGCCTGGGTGGCGCGGTTGAACTCGGACTGGGCATAGGAGAAGCCGCCGACCATGGCCAGCACACGGCCGGTGTGCGGATCCATGGCGATCAGACCGCCCTCCACCTCTGGAACCTGGCGCAGGCTGTAGGTATTGTCCGAGCCTTCGTTCTTCTGGACGAAGATGACGTCGCCCGGCTTCAGCACATCGGCCGGCGACTTGGCCTTGACCGTCTTGCCGTCGACCACATGGCGCATGGCAAAGCCCATGTCGTCCTTGCTGACGGTACCTTCGACGCGTTCCTTCACTATATCGCCCGACGCCTGGCGTGCGGGCTGCAGCCCTATCGAGAGACCGGACGCCGAGGAGTCGAGCACGACGGCCAGGGACCATTCGGGAACATCTTCCAGTCCCTTGACCGCTCCCAGCGGGACGCCCCAGTCACCGGACACGTCGATTGACTTCACCGGCCCGCGATAGCCACGCAGCGTATCGTATTTGATCAAGCCGTTCTGCATCGCCTTGCGGGCGATAAGCTGAACTTTCGGATCAAGCGTGGTGCGGACGGACAGGCCACCTTCGTACAGTGCATTCTCGCCGTAGCGGGCAATGATCTGGCGACGCACCTCTTCGGTGAAATATTCACCCGCGAAGAGATAGGTGCCGGTACGGCGCGGCGTCACGCCGAGCGGCTCGGCCTTGGCCTTGTTGCCTTCCTCACGCGTGACGTAGCCATTCTCGACCATCTGGTCGATGACCCAGTTGCGGCGCTCGATAGCGCGATCGGCATGCTTGAAGGGATGGTAGTTGTTGGGGCCTTTCGGAAGCGAAGCCAGATAGGCAGCCTCGGCGACGGTCAGTTCGTTCACCGATTTGTCGAAATAGGTGAGCGCCGCGCCAGCGACACCATAGGCACCGAAACCGAAGAAGATTTCGTTGAGGTAGAGCTCGAGGATACGATCCTTGGGATAGGCCTGCTCGATGCGGAAGGCGAGGATCATCTCCTTGATCTTGCGCTCGTAGGTCTGGTCCGCGGTCAGCAGGAAGTTCTTGGCCACCTGCTGGGTGATCGTCGACGCGCCGACCTGGCGCCTGCCCGAGCCGAAATTCTGCAGATTGACGATGATGGCGCGGCCAAGACCGGTCACGTCGATGCCGGGGTGATTATAGAAATTCTTGTCTTCCGCCGACAGGAAGGCCGCCTTGACGCGATCCGGGATCGCCTGGATCGGCAGGTAGAGGCGCCGTTCTCGCGCGTATTCGGCCATCAGCGAGCCGTCGGAGGCATGGATGCGGGTCGTCACCGGCGGCTCGTATTTGGCCAGCACCTCGTAGTCGGGCAGATCCTTCGACAGATGGCTGATGTAAATCGCAACGCCCGCCGCGACCAAAAGGGCCAGCGTCGTGCCGATGCCGAAAAAATAGCCAATGAGACGAATCATACCCGCTCCAGTCCTTGGTTCGGGAATTCCCTAAACGAAGCCGCCTTCCACGCAAGCTTTCGAACCGGTCCCAATCCGTAATCGAAAACCCATGTCGCCGCCATGTGGACAAAATACGGCAAGGCCTGCTTTCATGACCTCGAGCCGCAAATAAAGGCACCGGGTGTTGTCATCCAGCAACGCTGCCCTAGGTTGCAGGCGCCGCCAGGCATGTCAACCTCCGGTCCCCGTTCCGACACGGGCGGAAGCGAACAGCGCCACGGCGTTGGTGATGCTTTGTGCGGCCTTGCCGCGCCATTCGGCGTCGAGCAGTTGCGCTTCGTCCTTGGCATTCGAGAGATAGCCGAGTTCGACCAGCACGGATGGCACGTCCGGCGCCTTCAGCACCTTGAATCCCGCCGAACGCTGCGGATTGTTGATGAGGCCGACGCTGGTCGAAAGCTGGCCGACCAGCGTGTGGGCGAAACTCATCGAGAAGGTGTGCGTCTCGCGGCGGATCAGGTCGATCAGGATGTCGGTCACTTCCTTGTTATCGTCCTTGATGACCATACCGGCAAACTGGTCCGAGAGATTCTCGCGGTCGGCAAGCGCCTGCGCCTCGGGATCCGATGCCTTGTCGGAGACCGTATATACGGTGGCGCCGCGGATGCCCTTGACGCTGATCGTATCGGCATGGATCGAAATCAGCAGATCGGCCTCATGCTGGCGGGCAATGCGCACGCGGTCGTCCAGACGCAGATACTCATCGGTGTCGCGCGTCATGAAGACATCGTATTTGCCGATAGCCGCTAGCTTGTCGCGCAACTCCGTGGCGAAGGCCAGCGTCACATTCTTCTCAATCGTGCCGTTCAGACCCTCGGCCCCGCCGTCGACGCCGCCATGGCCGGGATCGATGACGACGGTGAAGCGATGGCCCGGATTGGAGACCGGCCCGGTGCCGACCCGCCCACCCTTGTCGGTCGAAACAGTCGAACCGGTGGTCAGCGCCTGGTTGGCAAGGGCGGCGTCGAACTCGCGTTCGGAGGCTGCCGACATGTCGATGGCAATGCGGTAGCCGGTTCCGTCCTCATTCTTGAGCACATCCAGCTTGTCGACGGCGAACGGTCCCTTGCCGGTGAGGATCAGCCGCGAAACGCCTTCACCTAGCTCGCCCAGGCGCACACTCTTGACCAGGCCGCGCGGCTTCAAGTCCTTGGCGTCGATCGCCAGCCTGGTATTCGCCAGATCGATCACCAGGCGATTGGGTCCGCGCAGCAGGAACCATTTGATGTCAGGCTCGCGATCGAAATCCAAGACGATGCGCATCTTGGTGGCATCGCCCGCCATCTTGTAGCCTTTGGCCACCAGCGGCGCGTCGGCGGCATTGGCAACGGAGCAAAACGCCTGGGAAATCACGACCAGCAGCAGGAGACAGAAAGCGCCGAGAATCCGGCCGCCAACACGACATCCCTTGTCTGTGAAGTCCGCCAGTCCCATCTCTCTTCCAGTCGCTCCCGGTTTGGCGCCAGGCGCCCGCTCGTTTCGTCGAAGTGCCGGTTAGGCCGCGAACTCGATTAACGATTGGTATCCAGAGAAGGTTAACCAAGCCTTTTCATGCAAGGATCGGAACCAGGCTTACGTTACGGAACTGCTTTTTGCCGGCATCGGAAATCGGGGTTGCCTTCCACCCCGCCAAATCATAAAAGCGATAGTGGATCACTGCAATCCTGGAACCGCCCTCCTCCGCAGCTTCCTGCTACAGGGTTAGATGAAAGGCGGCTCCTTTCGCTTCACGCGAAAAGGCTTCAAGTGATTGCGACGAATTTCGCAGGTGTGCTCCCGTGGCGGGGGAATCGCCTGCGTGAGGAAAACGGCCGGGTTTGTTCCCGTGCCGGCTCTGTACGAGCAAACAAGCTGGTCCGGTTTCCGGGCTTTGGTTCAAAAGGTTCTGCTGGTGACGATGGCTTCAAGCGCAATCATGGAAAGGTCCGCATCAAACCGCGCCAGTATGGCTGCGGGCGGCACCGCCATGACACGCAGGCACCGTCCGGCGGACATTCAATTATCCGGCACCCACTCTCATCCAGACACACAGCAGCGGGTTTTGCCCCGCCAGCTGCGGCTGACGGCTGCCGGGGGGAAACGAAATAATGCCCAACAAAATGCTGATAGACGCCTCCCACCCGGAGGAAACACGAGTTGTCGTCGTACGCGGTAACCGTATCGAAGAATTCGACTTTGAATCCCAGGACAAGAAGCAGCTCAAAGGAAACATCTACCTCGCCCGCGTAACGCGCGTCGAACCCTCCCTTCAGGCAGCCTTTGTCGAATATGGCGGCAACCGTCACGGTTTTCTCGCCTTCAGTGAAATACACCCCGACTACTACCAGATCCCGGTCGCCGACCGTCAGGCACTGCTGCGCGCCGAAGCGCAGGAGGCCGAGGACGAAGAGGACGAGGACGGCGACGGCGATGACCGCCAGAGCCGCGATCGCGGCCGGCGCGGGCGCCGGCGCGGCGGCAAGAGCCGTGACCGGGCCGAACACAAGCGCGATGCGAGCGAGGCAGGCGAAGGCTCCGGCGAGTCGAGTGAAGGCAGCGACAATGGCGACATCGTTGTCGAGGAGATCTCCCACACTTCCCAGATCATCGAACACGCAGCCGACACATCGGAACATTCAGATACGTCGGAGCATGCCGATACGTCCGGCCATGATGAAGGTTCCGGCGAGCAGGACGAAACCGAAACCCGCGAGGGTGGCCCGACATCGATAGCCGCCGCTGTCGAAGGCGACGTGGTTTCCGAGCCTGTCTCGCAGACGGAACAGGCCACTGAAGCAACGTCCGGCGACAATGACCGCGGCATGCTGGAGGAAGTTCAGTCCTCGCATCCGGATGACCACGAGATCGAATCGGTCGGCGCCGAGGATGCGCTGGAAGAAGTGCGCAACCGCCGCAAGCCGGTGCGCCGCCAGTACAAGATCCAGGAAGTGATCAAGCGCCGGCAGATCCTGCTGGTGCAGGTCGTCAAGGAAGAACGCGGCAACAAGGGCGCCGCGCTCACCACCTATCTGTCGCTTGCCGGCCGCTATTCGGTGCTGATGCCCAACACGGCACGCGGCGGCGGCATTTCCCGCAAGATCACCAGCGCGGTCGACCGCAAGCGCCTGAAGGAGGTCGTCGCCGATCTCGAAGTGCCGCAAGGCATGGGCGTGATCCTGCGCACCGCCGGCGAGAGCCGCACCAAGGCGGAGATCAAACGCGACTATGAATATCTGATGCGGCTCTGGGAGAACGTGCGCAATCTCACGCTCCAGTCCACCGCTCCTGCCCTCGTCTATGAGGAAGGCAGCCTGATCAAGCGTTCGGTACGCGACCTCTACAACAAGGACATCGACGAGATCCTTGTCTCGGGCGAGGAAGGCTATCGCGAGGCCAAGGACTTCATGCGCATGCTGATGCCGAGCCACGCCAAGGTGGTTCAGCCGTTCCGCGACACGACGCCGATCTTCGTGCGCAACGGTATCGAGGCGCAACTCGACCGCATGCTGCAGCCGCAGGTGACGCTGAAGAGCGGCGGCTACATCATCATCAATCAGACCGAGGCGCTGGTCGCCATCGACGTCAATTCGGGACGCTCCACCAAGGAGCACTCAATCGAGGACACGGCACTCCACACCAATCTGGAAGCGGCCGAAGAGGTTGCCCGCCAGCTCAGGCTTCGCGATCTCGCCGGCCTGATCGTCATCGACTTCATCGACATGGAGG
Source organism: Mesorhizobium sp. GW821-FHT07A06 (assembly GCF_059419085.1). Lineage (NCBI taxonomy): Bacteria > Pseudomonadati > Pseudomonadota > Alphaproteobacteria > Hyphomicrobiales > Phyllobacteriaceae > Mesorhizobium > Mesorhizobium sp. GW821-FHT07A06. The sequence goes on along the minus strand of NZ_JBWKRC010000012.1, from coordinate 161,626 downwards.
AGAACCGTAACAACCGCTCCGTCGAGAAGCGGCTGAAGGATCATCTCAAGAACGACCGCGCCCGCATCCAGGTCGGCCGGATCTCGCATTTCGGCCTGATGGAGATGTCACGGCAGCGCATCCGCGCCAGCGTGCTGGAATCCACCATGAAGCCCTGCCCGCATTGCGGCGGCACCGGCCATGTCAGGTCCGATTCGTCGGTCGCGCTGATGGTGGTGCGGGCGATCGAGGAATTCCTGCTCAAGGATTCGCGCAGCCACATCACGGTCCGCACGCCGGCCGCGACCGCGCTCTACGTGCTCAACCACAAGCGCGGCACGTTGGTGGAGCTGGAAAGCCGCTTCGGCCTGACCATCACCATCGAGGCTGATGATACGGTTGGCGCGCAGCACTATGCGATCTTCCGCGGCGCCCTGGCTGAAAAGCCCGAGGGCTTTGTCGAGGTCCGCAGCCTGCCGGCCTATGTCGAGCCGGAAGAGCCCGAGGACGAGATTGTCGTCATCGAGGAAGATGATGAGGCACCAGCGCAGGCCGAGCAGCCACGCCAGCAGCCGCAGCAAAACCAGCAGCCACGACCTGTCGGTGGCGAGGACGGCGAAGGCCGCGACCGCAAGCGCCGCAAGCGCCGCAGACGTCGCGGCGGCCGGGATCGGGATCGCGAACATGGCGCTCCGGCGGATGGCTCATCCACCTCGGCTCCGGCCGGAGATTTCGCCGAAGCGGCAAACGCGGCGGACGATGACGACACCGAAACGGACGACGCCGCTCCGATCGCTGCCAGCGCTTCCGACGAGGCGGCACAGGCTTCGGATGACGGCCAGGGCAAAAAGCGTCGGCGCGGCAAGCGCGGCGGCAAGCGCAACCGTCGCGAAGACGGCGAAGGCGAGGCCGAGGCAAGTGCCGGCGAAACAACCGAGCCTTCCGAAGCTGATGCTTCCGAGAGCGAGCCTGCCTCGATCGAGCCGGCGGCTGTTGCTGTCGTGGCGGAAGAGCCGGTGGCTGCGGTGAGCGAAGAGGTGCCGAGCACCGAGAAGCCCAAGAAGCCGCGTCGCGCAGCCAAGCCGAAGAAGGCAGCCGCCGAGGTCGCCGTCGAGACGGCCGTTGTCGAAGCGGCTGTGGAAGCGCCGGCCGAGGCTCCCGCGGCGGTCGCCGAGGAAAAAGTGATTGCGGCCGCCAAGGAAGAGCCCTCGAAGGCCCGGCCGTCACGACGCAAGCCAGCGGCAATCGATGCACCGGTCGTGCCGGTGGTTTCCTCGACCGTCGCCAGTGAGCCGGAAGCCAAGACCGAAGAAAAGCCGAAGCGCGCCGGCTGGTGGCAGCGGAAGGGCTTTTTCTAAGCCTTTCAACTGGTTGAAGTGATTTTTTGATACGAAAATCCCGCGCCGATCGAAGGACGGCGCGGGATTTTTCATGTCAGGTGTTCCCACACTGCGAGGAATGGGAAACCGTCCCACGCCTTCCCGGAACCGCGCTAAGGGGCGAAAATCGACCAGTTCATCATCCTGGCCAACTTCTCCAGGGCGATCGACCCCAGCTTGGAATTGCCATTGGCGTTGAGGCCGGGCGACCAGACGGCAAGCGAGGCGACACCCGGCACGATGCCCAATATGCCGCCGCCGACGCCGCTTTTTCCCGGAATGCCGACGCGGAAGGCGAAATCCCCGGAGCCGTCATAGTGGCCGCAGGTCAGCATCATGGCGCCGATGCGCCGCGCGCGCTCCGCCGACACCACGGAATGGCCGGTCGCCGGGTTCTTGCCGCCATTGGCAAGGAACCGGCCGGCCATCGCCAGTTGCCGGCAACTCATGGCAATAGCGCAATGGTGGAAATAGACGCCCAGCGCCAGTTCCGGTGCGTGATGAAGATTGCCGAAGGATTTCATATAGTTGGCCAGCGCGAAATTGCGATAGCCGGTGGCGCGTTCGGACGCCGCCACCTCGCGGTCGATGATGATGGTCTCGTCGTCGGCGAGGAATTGGATGAAGCGCAGGATCTCGCCGATCGCTTCGCGTGGCTGATGGCCGGCAAGCAGGATATCGGAGATGACGATGGCGCCGGCATTGATGAACGGGTTGCGCGGAATGCCGTTCTCGTGCTCGAGCTGGACGATCGAGTTGAACGGATTGCCCGACGGCTCGCGTCCAACCCGTTTCCATAGCGCGTCGCCGACATTGCCGAGCGCCAGCGTCAATGTGAACACCTTCGAGATGCTCTGGATGGAAAAAGGCTGGTCGGCATCGCCGGCCATCAGCACACGACCATCGTTGGTGACGGCGGCAATGCCGAACTTCCTTGGGTCGACCTTGCCCAATTGAGGAATGTAGGTCGCGACATCGCCGCGATCGGTCCGTTCAGCCATTTCGGCCGCGACCTCGGCCAATGCCTGATCAAGTTTGGGGGCCAGTTCGAGTTCCGGCATGGTGCTACCTCAACCAGCGTTCGATGCGCGACATAGCCTCGACCATGTCATGGTGGCTGCCGGCATAGGAAAAACGCATCGTGCGGTGCCCCGCCTGGGTGTCGAAGTCGCGGCCAGGCGTCGCCGCCACATGCGCCTCGGCCAGCATCTTGCGCGCGAAGGCCATGCTGTCATTGGTGTGCCGGGTGACGTCGCAAAACGCGTAGAAGGCGCCATCCATCGGCGCGGCCAGCGGAAAGCCGAGTTCGGGCAGACGTTTCATCAAGAGCTCTCGATTCCAGGCGTAGCGGCCCTTGACGGCCTCCAGCTCCTCGGTCGCGGCAAAGGCCTCGATCGCAGCGATCTGCGACAATTCCGGCGGCGAGATGTAGAGGCTTTGGGCGATCCGCTCGACCGGCCGCACCAGCTCTTCCGGCAGCACCATCCAGCCGATGCGCCAGCCGGTCATGCAATAGTATTTCGAGAAGGAATTGATCACGGTCACGCTGTTGCCGAAGGCGAGTGCCGTGGTGTCGGGCGCGCCATAGGCCAATCGATGATAGATCTCGTCGGAAATGACGGCGATCCCCAGTGTCTCCGCCATATTGACCAGCGCCGACAGTTCGTCGGCCGGTATAACAGCGCCGGTCGGATTGGCCGGGCTCGCGAAAAGAACCCCCTTCAGCGGCTTCTCGCGGTGCGCTGCCTCCAGGTGACCGGCATGCAGATAGGCCGCTTCGCCGAGTTCGATCTCGACCACATCGATGCCGAGCGCCGCCATGATGTTGCGATAGGCGGGATAGCCGGGTGCCGCGATGGCTACGCGATCGCCCGGATCGAACATCGCCAGGAAGGCGAGATTGAAGGCCGCCGACGATCCGGTGGTCACCGCGATCCGGCCGGGCTCGACCTCAAGCCGATAGTGATCCGCGTAGTGCTCGGCGATCGCCTTGCGCAGACCGGCCAGCCCCAACGTGTCAGTGTAGCCTATGCGCCCGTCCTGCAAGGCCTTGGCGGCCGCGGCGCGAACCCGTGCTGGCGCGGGATCGGAGGGCTGGCCGACCGCCATTGAGATCACCGGCACGCCTTGAGCCTTCAGCCTGTTCGCTTCGGCCAGGACATCCATGGCGTGGAACGGTTCGACATTGCCACGGCGTGAGAGCGAAACGACCATTTTACCCCTGTCCCGACAGTTGAGCACGCCATTCCCTTGATGCATGCGCCGCACAAATGCCCGATTGATGTGAGGATCACAAGTTGAGGAAGTTTTTCCGGTGCCGACTTTTCATCTTTCGCCCGCTCGTCTACCAGTTGACACGTCATGTTGAGCCGCCCCAGATCGACGATTGCCCAGGCAGCGCGCGTTTTCGCGACGTTTTCGCTCGGCGTCGCCGTTGCCGTGGCGAGTTCAGTCACCGCCTTCGCCCAGAACGTGCCTGTCATACGCGATGCCGAGATCGAGGCTCTGGTGCGCGATTACGCTCGGCCGATCTTCAAGGCTGCCGGGCTGGCGAATGACGGCATCGACATCGTCCTGGTCAACGATTCCAGCTTCAACGCCTTCGTCACCGGACGCCGGCTGTTCATCAACACAGGCGCGCTGATGACGGCTGAGACGCCGAACGAGATCATCGGCGTCATCGCGCACGAGGCCGGTCATATCGCCGGCGGCCACCAGCAGAAACTGCGTGACCAGCTCGAGCGCGCCAAGACGATGGCCATCATCGCCACCTTGCTTGGCGCGGGCGCCATGGTCGCTGGCGCGACCACCAACAGCCGCGGTCTTGCCGGCGCCGGCATGGGCGTGGCGGCTGGCGGCGGCGAGATGGCGCAACGCAGCATCCTCGCCTACCAGCGCACCGAAGAAACGACCGCCGACCGTTCGGCTATCACCTATCTCAACGCCACCGGCCAGTCCGGCATGGGCATGCTGAAGACCTTCGCCCGCTTCCAGAGCGCGCTGTCCTTGTCGGGCACGCAGGTCGATCCCTATCGGATCAGCCATCCGATGCCGCAGGAACGCATCGCAAATCTCCAAGTGTTGGTGAAGCAGAGCCCCAATGTCGACAAGGTCGACCCTCCGGCGCTGCAGCAGCGCCACGACATGATGCGGGTCAAGATCGCCGTCTATATGGACGGCCAGGCCGCGGCGGCGCGACTGATGCAAAAGATGCGGGGCAGCCTTGCCGCACAGTACGGCGATGCCCAGTCCACCTATCTTTACGGCGACATTGCCGCGGCGCTCGTCAAGACCAACGCCCTGATCAAGGCGCAGCCCAAGAACGCCTATTTCCAGGAGTTGCGCGGCGACATACTGATGAAGGCGAACAAGCCCAAGGATGCGGCCGAAGCATACGCCAAGGCGGTCAGCCTCGATCCGGCGCGGTCCGGCCTGCTGCCTGTCTCGCTCGGCCAGGCCCTGATGGCCGTAGGCACGCCCGATTCGCTGAAGAAGGCCGTCGTGCAGATCAACAACGGTCTGGGGCGAGACAAGGAAAACTCCGCTGGATATCGCTACCTGGCGCAGGCTTATGGCGAGTTGGGTGACATACCGGGGGCCGAGCTTGCCACGGCCGAGGGTCATTTCTATTCCGGCAACTACAAGGATGCGAAGATCTTCGCCATGCGGGCGCAGCAGCAGATGAAGCGCGGCGAGCCGCGCTGGATCCGTGCGCAGGACATCATAAATTACAAATCGTCAGGCAAAATCTAGTGAACCTTCCGGCCACGCGCTGCGACACAGCGGGACCGGGAAACAGGCAAAAGGAACGAAAACGATGAAAAAGGCACTGCTGCTGGGCACCACGGGGATCGCTGTAGCCCTTGCCATGCTGGCTTTCGGTTTCGTGGCCGGCAGCCCACAGATTGCCAAGGCCGGGACGGCGCAGCCTGCGGAGACGGCTCAGCCTGTCCAGACAGCGGGGGCCGATACCAAGATTGACCGCACCGAGGTCGAAGGAATCATTCGCGACTATCTCCTGAAGAACCCGGAAGTGCTGCTTGAAGTGCAGGACGCGCTGGAGGCTAAGCAAAAGGAAGAGCAACGCCTCGCCGCGCTCGGCGTCATCAAGAACGCCAAGGAGCAGATCTTCAACTCCAGCTTCGACGGCATTGTCGGCAACCCGAACGGCAAGGTGACCATCGTCGAGTTCTACGACTACAATTGCGGCTTCTGCAAACGTGCCATCGAGGACATGCGGGCGCTGACCAAGGCCGATCCGGATTTGCGCTTCGTGCTCAAGGAATTCCCGATCCTCGGACCGGACTCACAAAAGGCGAGCGTCGTCTCCATGGCGTTCCACCTGATGAAGCCTGAAAAATACGGCGAGTTCCACAATGCGCTGCTCGGCGGCCAGGGACGCGCAACCGAAGCGGCCGCGATCAAGATCGCGGTTTCACTCGGCGCCGACGAGGCGACGCTGCGCGAGAAGATGAAGGACCCGTCGATCACCGAAGCCTTCGCCAAGACCTATGATCTTGCCAACAAGCTGGCGATCACCGGGACGCCGTCCTATGTGGTCGGCAACGAAGTCGTGTTCGGGGCTCTCGGGCAGGAAGTGCTGGCGGAAAAGATCGAGGCGGCGAAAGCCGCGCTTTGATCGGCCGGGAGTTTTCTTCACGGGCGCATTTCGGCCTGTTGTGGACAGTGAAAGAACGCACTTGCGCTCTTTCCGCGGGCGACTATGCCCATTATAGAGAGCCAGCGCGCCGGTTTGACACCGGCGCCGGAAAAGGTCGGCTTTTTTGAAAACGGTTTTCGTCCTGAACGGTCCCAATCTCAACGCGCTCGGCAAGCGCGAGCCGGGCATTTATGGCGGCAAGACGCTTGCCGCCATCGCCGACGACTGCAAGCAGGCGGGCACATCGCTCGGGCTTGAGATCGATTTCCGCCAGTCGAACCACGAGGGCGACCTCGTCGACTGGATCCAGGAAGCCGGCGACAAGGCCGCCGGCATCGTCATCAATCCAGGCGCCTACAGCCATACCTCGATCGCGATCCACGACGCCATCCGCTCGGTCGCGCCGCTGCCGGTCGCCGAGGTTCATCTTTCCAACATCCATGCGCGGGAATCATTCCGCCACGTCTCCATGGTCGCGCCGGTCGCCGTCGGCATGATCTGTGGCTTTGGGCCGCTCGGCTACACGCTGGCGCTACAGGCGCTGGCCGCACGCCTATGACCGGCCAACAAACAGAAGGCTCGAAAATGTCGATAAAGAAAACCGGTGTTGACCAGCAGCTGATCCGCGATCTGGCGGGCATACTGAACGACACCAACCTGACCGAGATCGAGGTTGAACTGGGCGACCTGAAGGTACGCGTGTCGCGGCAGGCACCCGCCGTCCATGCCATCGCCGCACCCCCGCCGGCCTATGCGCCGGCGGCTGCCGCCCAGCCCGCGGCATCAGCGGCGCCGGCAGCGGTCGACGTGTCGAAGAACGCGGTGGCCTCGCCGATGGTCGGCACCGCCTACCTGGCGCCCTCGCCCGACGCCAAGCCGTTCATCGAGATCGGCCAGAAGGTCAAGGAAGGCCAGACGTTGCTGATCATCGAGGCGATGAAGACGATGAACCAGATCCCGTCGCCTCGCGCCGGCACGGTAACGGCGATCCTGTTCGAGGACGCGACGCCGGTCGAATACGGCATGCCGCTCGTCGTGATCGAGTAGAGCTGGCAGGATGTTCCAGAAGATCCTCATTGCCAATCGCGGCGAAATCGCGCTTCGGGTGCTGCGTGCCTGCAAGGAACTCGGCATCCAGACGGTGGTGGTGCATTCGACCGCCGATGCCGACGCCATGCACGTCAGGCTCGCCGACGAGAGCGTATGCATTGGCCCGCCGCCGTCGCGCGACAGCTATCTCAACATCCATCAGATCGTCGCGGCCTGCGAGATCACCGGTGCCGACGCCGTGCATCCGGGCTACGGCTTCCTGTCGGAGAACGCCAAATTCGCCGACATATTGGCGGCGCACAACATCACCTTTATCGGCCCGTCCGGCGACCACATCCGCATCATGGGCGACAAGATCGAGGCCAAGCGGACCGCCAAGCGCCTTGGCATCCCCGTGGTGCCAGGCTCCGACGGCGCGGTGACCGACGAGAAGGAAGCCAAGCGCATTGCCGCCGAGATCGGCTATCCCGTGATCATCAAGGCCTCGGCCGGTGGCGGCGGGCGCGGTATGAAGGTTGCACTCACCGAGGCGGACCTCGAGATCGCGTTGCAGACGGCGCGCTCGGAAGCGGGTGCCGCCTTCGGCGACGATGCCGTCTATATCGAGAAGTATCTGCAGAAGCCGCGCCACATCGAGGTGCAGGTGTTTGGGGACGGCTTTGGCGGTGGCGTGCATTTCGGCGAGCGCGACTGTTCGCTGCAGCGCCGCCATCAGAAGGTCTGGGAAGAGGCCAATTCGCCGGCGCTCAACGCCGAGGAGCGGTCCCGCATCGGCGGCATCTGTGCCAAGGCCATTGCCGATCTCGGCTATTCCGGCGCCGGCACGATCGAGTTCCTGTACGAGAATGGCGAGTTCTATTTCATCGAGATGAACACGCGCCTGCAGGTCGAGCATCCAGTGACGGAAGCGATCACTGGCATCGATCTCGTGCATGAGCAGATCCGTGTCGCTTCCGGCGGCGGTCTTTCGGTCAAGCAGGAAGACATCAAGTTCAACGGCCACGCCATCGAGTGCCGCATCAACGCCGAGGATCCCCGCACCTTCACCCCCTCGCCCGGCACGATCACGCATTTCCACACGCCGGGCGGTCTCGGCATTCGCGTCGATTCGGGTGTCTATTCCGGCTACAAGATCCCGCCCTATTACGACAGCCTGATCGGCAAGCTGATCGTTCACGGGCGCAACCGCGTCGAATGCATGATGCGGCTGCGGCGGGCACTGGATGAGTTCGTCGTCGACGGCATCAAGACGACCTTGCCGCTGTTTCGCGACCTCGTCGGCAATGCCGACATCGCCAATGGCGACTATGACATCCACTGGCTGGAAAAATACCTGGCCAAGGAAGAGTAGTCCGGGGACGCGATGACCCGTCCCTACGCGCCCGGCTATCGCATCCCGACCGACCTCCTGCTCAAGGCATACGCTTCGGGCGTCTTCCCGATGGCCGAAAGCGCCGGGGATCCCGAGGTTTTCTGGGTGCGGCCGGAAACGCGCGGCATCATTCCCCTCGATGATTTTCACACGCCCAGAAGCCTGAAGAAGACAATCCGCAAAAACCCATTCGACATCCGTTTCGACTTCGATTTCGAGGCAACGATCGATGGCTGCGCCGAAAAGCGTGAGGAACGGCGCTCGACCTGGATCAACGCGCCGATCCGAGAGGCCTATGTGCAGTTGCACCGCATGGGCCACTGCCATTCGGTCGAGGCCTGGCGCGAGGACAACTTGGTCGGCGGCCTTTATGGCGTTTCGCTTGGACGGGTGTTCTTCGGCGAAAGCATGTTTTCCAAACAAACGGATGCTTCGAAGATCTGCCTGGTCTACCTCGTCGAGCGCCTGAAGGCGCGCGGCTTCGCGCTGCTCGACACGCAATTCACCACGGAGCATCTGAAGCACTTTGGCGCCGTCGATGTGCCGCGCGGCAAATACGAAAAGATGCTGGCCGAAGCACTGAAGGGCGAGGCGATCTTTTTTCCGTAGGAATCAAGACCCCTACTTGGCCGCAGCCTCGATGGGCGTCTGCGAATGGAACATCATCTTCCAGCCGTTGACGCGATGGACATAGCCGGTGCTCACCAATGCCGCATAGGGTTCGCCATTTTCCCGCGTCGCGTGCGCCTCGTAAGTCAGCATGATGATATCGCTGCCCGGCTCGATTATTCCCTTGAGTTCCATATCGAGATCGCGCCAGCGGTTGGGCTTGGTCGCGGTCTTGGCCAAGTCTGCATTGTCCATCGCCATTGCCATCTGAGGAAACGCCACCAGGCATTCCGTATCGGCGTTGGCGGCGTAGTAGGCTGCGTCGCCGGTCCAGAACCCTCTTTCGAGCTCAAGCAGCTCTTTCTTGCTGGCCGTGATCCGCTTGCTGTCCGACATCGGTCTATCCTCCGGGCGCATCAATGCGCATCGTCCGTGATCCAACGCATGATGGACACGACGGTTCCGGGGGATCAGTTGGTGTCTGACGTATCCGGTTCCGTGGGGGCGGGCTGTTCCACATCCGATGTGGCGGCAGGCTTGGCTGTGGTCGGCTTGGCCGCAGGTTTCGAAGCGTCGGCCTTGGTCGCGTCAGCCTTGGTGGCGCCGGGCGAAGGGACATCCGACTTCTGCTTGCATTCCTTCAGCCAGACGTCATAGACGGCGTGTTCGACGGCATTGAGGCCGGGGCTTTCGGCGAACATCCAGCCGGTGAAGATACGACGGATCTTGCGGTCGAGCGTGATCTCGTCGACCTCGACGAAGGAATCGGTCTTCGGTTCCTCTGTCTGCGGCCGGGAATAGCAGACGCGCGGCGTCACCTGCAGAGCGCCGAACTGCACCGTCTCGTCGATATAGACGTCGAAGGTGATGATGCGGCCGGTGATCTTGTCGATGCCGGCGAACTCGGCGACCGGGTTGGTTATGCGATCCGACCCCGCGGGAGCCGCCGGCGCGGGTGCGGGCGCGGCAGGCGCGGGCGAAGCAGCAAACGCCGCTGTGCTGACGGCGAGGCTGGCGGCTAACGCCAAGCCGCCCGTCGATATCAGGTTGAAAAAGCTCATATAAGGGTACCGGTGGTTCGCGCCCGGGTGATTCCGTCAACCACCAAGGCTAGTCGCCGTTTTCTGATCAGCAAGCAGCTAAACACCAATTGTGGCGATAAAGGACCGGCCTGCACTTTGCGTCGCTGCGGACGGGGCCCGTTACGACCCGGGCGTCCAGGCGTCATAGTCACCCGTGACCTGCGGGCGATGCTGGTTCGTCAGCACCGAGCCCTTCGGGCGATATGCCGCCGGCGTGCCGGTCAGATTGGGCTGATGCGGCTTCTGCCAGTCGCGCGGCTTGTACTCGTCACTGGGCGGCGCGACATCGACGCGGTGATGGATCCAGCCGTGCCAGCCTGGCGGGATGGCCGAGGCTTCGGAATAGTTGCGATAGATGACCCAGCGGCGCGTGCGGCCTTCCGAATCGATTCCGCCCTCGTAATAGACATTGCCGGCCTCGTCCTGGCCGACTCGCTTGCCGTACCGCCAGGTGTGCAGGCGTGTTCCCAGCGTCTGGCTGTTCCACCAGGTGAAAAACTGCGTCAGGAAAGTCTTCATCTCAGAACCCTCGCGCCGACGGCGCCTGTTTCCTGCTTATGGCGTCAGGCCTTCGGGAAGGCAAGGGTTTTGCCGTGGGGAGCGCGCAAATGGCGCGCCAGCGACCCGACACAAGCCTGTGATCTCCAGAGGCGGAAGGACGCACGCTTGCCAAGCCTTTCCGCTCTTTCTAAAGCTCAGCGCGCCCATGCGGGTATCAATCCGGCCATGGGCCGAAGGAGGTGACGATTGGCCACGAAATTGCCGACCACCGACATTAGGATCGACGCCGAGCTGATTCGCCGCCGCAAGGGCGGCACGCCACTGGTCTGCCTTACGGCCTACACCTATCCCGTCGCTCGCCTGCTCGATCCCCATGTCGACCTGCTCCTCGTCGGCGACAGCGTCGCCATGGTCCTGCATGGTCACGAGACGACGCTGGGCGCCTCGCTCGAGATGATGATCGCTCATGGGCAAGCCGTGATGCGCGGCTCGGCCAGGGCCTGTGTCGTCGTCGACATGCCGGCCGGCAGCTACGAGGACTCGGCGGCGCAGGCGTTGGCCTCGGCGCGACGCATCATTGGCGAGACCGGCTGCCAGGCGGTGAAACTCGAAGGCGGCGTCGACATGGCCTTGCAGATCGCGGCGATCGTGGCCGCCGGCATTCCGGTCATGGGCCATATCGGCCTGCTGCCGCAATCGGTGGAGAAGGACGGCGGCTACAAGATCAAGGGCCGCACGGACGAGACGATCGCGGCGTTGATGGCTGATGCGCTCGCCGTAGAAAAGGCTGGCGCGTTCTCCGTGGTCATCGAAGGCACGATCGAGGCGGTCGCCGCCGACATCAGCCACCGCATCGCCATTCCAACCATCGGCATCGGCGCCAGCGGCGACTGCGACGGCCAGATCCTCGTCATCGACGACATGGTGGGGCTGACCGTCGACCGTGTGCCGAAATTCGTCAAGGAATACGCCGACCTGCGCAGCGTGATCGCGCACGCCGCCGAGCAGTACGCATCGGAGGTGCGAAATCGGACATTCCCCGGTCCTGCGCATGTTTTTTCCGGCTCAACCACCAATGGCGGAGACCGAGCATGAGCCGGCCCGATGTCGTCGATAGCGTTGCCGCACTTCGCGCCAGGATTCGCGACTGGCGGCGCGACGGCTTGCGCGTCGCCATGGTTCCAACCATGGGCGCGTTGCATGAAGGGCATCTCTCCCTGATCAGGATCGCGCGCGAAAAAGCAGAGCGCTGCGTGGTGTCGATCTTCGTCAACCCGACGCAGTTCGCACCGAGCGAGGATCTCGACAAGTACCCGCGCCAGCTTGCCCGTGACCTGGATCTGCTGGCGACGGTCAAGGCCGATCTTGCCTTCACGCCGACGGTTGGCGCGATGTATCCCGCCGGCTTTGCCACCAGGATCTCGGTCGGTGGCCCGTCCGCCGGGCTCGAATCGGACTTTCGCCCCACCTTTTTCGAAGGCGTGGCCACCGTCGTCGCCAAGCTCTTCCTCCAGGCAGCGCCCGACTACGCGGTCTTCGGCGAAAAGGATTATCAGCAGCTTTGCGTCGTCAGGCAGCTCTGCCGCGACCTTGACCTGCCCGTCGAGATCAACGGCGCCCCGACCATACGCGACGCCCATGGCCTCGCCATGTCGTCGCGCAACGCCTATCTCGACGAGGGTGAACTGGCGGTCGCTCGCCAACTCAACGTGATTCTGCGCCAAGCGGCGGCGGCGTTGGCGGCCGGCGTACATCGAGACGGTGCAACCGGCCGAGCCGGTCGTGCCCTGATCGCCGCCGGCTTCCAGAAGATCGACTATGTCGAGGCCCGCGAAAGCCTGACGCTTGCGCCCTGGCGCCGCGACAGCACGGGACGCCTCCTCGCCGCTGCCTGGCTTGGCAAGACGCGGCTGATCGACAATGTGGAAATTCCCAGGGTCTAGGGCAAAGGGTCGATCGACTGCATTCAGCTTCCTGCCGCGCCTACCTCACGCCTATCCGCCCGCCGGTCCTTACCAATAATTGCCCCACGAGGACCCCAATAATCCCAGCCGATGCTTTCACGACTGCATCGGCAAGATGCGCGTGGCGGCCGGGATCGATGATCTGAAGCAATTCCAGTATGCCGGCAGTCGCAATCACAAAGATCGAGGTCTGATACACTCTGTTGGGGAAGCTGAGCGCCAGCGCGAAGCCCAACAGCACATAGGCCAGGGCACGCTCGATATTCGCCTCGGCTATGTGCGGTCTCATCTGGATCGGCGACAAGGTCGCGAAAATGATGATGACAAGCAGCACCAGCGCCGCGATGCGGAACAGTTTTATCATGCCCCTGCATATCCGTCGTGAGCCGGCACAGCAAATGCTGGGATGACGCAGGAGCGGATTGGGGACCGGAGGCGGTACGAGAGGGCCCATGTCCAGGTTGGCGAATGCGATCGACCGCGCCCTGCCGCAGGGCGTCGAGGCCATATACGATTCGGTAGCCAACGTCGGTCGCTGGCACGGCGACCAATTCGGCTCGATTTCGGTGTCCTGCGGCGACCCCGCGCTCCTACGCGACTATGGGTCGGAGGTTCCGTTCTTCACGGCGGTACCGAAGATGGATATCGACATGCGCTTTACGGTCGGATTCCTTCTATGCGTTGCAAGGTCCCGACGAGCGGCAGAACTGGTCGGAGTTACTCCTCTGTCGGCATGTGCAGATACATGGACTGGATGCCGACCCGGCCAGGGCCGGTGAAGCGATTGACGATGAAGTTCATATTGGCGCCGAAGAAGCCGCTCGACAGGCGGTCGATCTTGGTTTCCATCCTGACCGAGGCATCCTTGAACAGCCAGCCGCCCGGCTCGATGTCGATGGTCTCGCCAGCGGCAAGCGTCTTTTCGAAGACATTGCCGTAGCCGTGCAGCCAGACGATGCCGTCGCCGGTATCGCCGCGAAAACGGTCGATGAAGAAGCCGCTCTGGCCAAACAGCATCGTCGCCAGGCCGCGTACCCGCTCGAACGTGTAGTCGACATTGCCGGTGGCGGCGAGAAACTGGTGTTCGCGCACCTGGATCTCCTCGCCGCGCCTGAGATGGATCGGCACGATGTGGCCGGGCCCGTCACGGCTGAAGGCGATGATGCCCGCCCCCGACGCCTCGGTGACGAAGATCTGCATACCGGCCATCATGCGCTTCAGCGCGCCTTTGAGCGATTTCAGGCCGATGGTGATGGTGGAATTTTTCCAGAGCAGGATGTGGTGCTCGAAATAGACCGGCATCCGTGTCACGTCGACCGAAAGCACGGGCACCAGTTCGCCCGCAATGTGATAGGTGACGCCACCAAAGGTTTCGTCCGACACCTGGGTCGGCATCAGTTCCGGCAAACTTGGCATGGTTCCCCCTCGCCGCCTTGCACGCCAGCCCATTCCGGCTTCCGCACGGTCAGCGCAGCAGCTTGGTGCGTGACCCTCAGGCCGTCAAACGAAAACGGGGCACATGCCGCGCCGCTCGCGAGAAGGTGATACGGAGTGCCAGCAGATGGCGCTCAGCCGGCAAGCGGCCTGCGATAGACCAGTGTCTGTTCGCCGGAGGGACCCGTGTGCTCGCCGGCATCGCCGGATCGTACGAAACCGTTCGCTTCGTAGAACGCGATGGCACGCTTGTTCTGTTCTTCCACTTCCAGGCGGATGGCGCGGGCTTCAGGGAAACTCTCGATGATCTCGTCGAGCAGCATGCCGCCGATGCCCCTGCCCTGCAGGACTGGAAGCACGTAGAGCTGTTTCAGCACGACCAATTCTCCGCCATCAGCGCCTTCGGCAAAAGCCACGCCACCAATGCGCTTGCCGTCATCGGCGACGAGAAACTCGCTGTTCGGCCGTGTCAGTCTGGTTCTCAGAGAAGCAATCGAATGCCATTGGTCGGTGATTTCAGTGACCTTGGCGGCGCCATAGATGGCGTCATAGGTCGCATGCCAGGTTTCAACCAGCAGCGCCCGGACGGCGGCGAGGTCGCGATCTCCGGCGGTGCGGACGAACATGGTTCTACTCGATGCCGAGCTTGGCCTTGACGAGGTCGTTGACCGCCTGCGGGTTGGCCTTGCCGCCTGTCGCCTTCATCACCTGGCCGACGAACCAGCCGGCCATGGTCGGCTTGGCGCGCGCCTGTTCGACCTTGTCAGGATTGGCAGCGATTACTTCGTCGACAGCCTTCTCGATGGCGCCGGTATCGGTGACCTGCTTCAAGCCTCGGCTTTCGACCAACTGACGTGGATCGCCACCTTCGTTCCAGACGATCTCGAACAGGTCCTTGGCGATCTTGCCGGAGATGGTGCCATCCTTGATCAGGTCGATGACGGCGCCAAGCTGGTCGGGCGAAACCGGCGCATTTTCAATGTCCTTGCCCGCCTTGTTCAATTGACCGAGCAGGTCGTTGATGACCCAGTTGGCGGCGAGCTTGCCGTCACGTCCGGCGGCCACCTTCTCGAAATAGTCGGCGACCGACTTTTCCGAGACCAGGATCGAAGCGTCGTAGGTCGAGAGACCCAGCGAGGTGATCAGCCGCGCCTTCTTGTCGTCGGGCAGTTCCGGCAGTCCTTTGGCCAAGGCATCGACATAGGCCTGGTCGAATTCCAGCGGCAGAAGATCGGGATCGGGGAAGTAGCGGTAGTCGTGCGCTTCTTCCTTCGAGCGCATGGAGCGCGTCTCGCCCTTGACGGGATCGTATAGCCGCGTTTCCTGATCGATCTTGCCGCCGTCTTCCAGGATAGCGATCTGGCGGCGCGCCTCATAGTCGATGGCCTGGCCGATGAAGCGGATCGAGTTCATGTTCTTGATCTCGCAGCGCGTGCCGAACTCGCCACCGGGCCGGCGTACCGAGACGTTGACGTCGGCGCGCAGCGAGCCTTCATCCATGTTGCCGTCGCAGGTGCCGAGATAGCGCATGATGGTGCGCAGCTTGGTGACATAGGCCTTGGCCTCATCGCCGGAACGCAGGTCGGGCTTGGAGACGATCTCCATCAGCGCCACGCCAGAGCGGTTGAGGTCGACATAGGACATGGTCGGATGCTGGTCGTGCATCGACTTGCCCGCATCCTGCTCCAGATGCAGCCGCTCGATGCCCACCTCGATATCCTCGAACTCGCCCTGCCGGTCGGGGCCGACCGAAACAATCACCGTGCCCTCGCCAACGATCGGCTGCTTGAACTGCGATATCTGGTAGCCCTGCGGCAGGTCGGGGTAGAAATAGTTCTTCCGGTCGAAGACGGACTTGTGGTTGATCCGCGCCTTCAGGCCGAGGCCGGTCCGGATCGCCTGCTTGACGCATTCCTCGTTGATGACAGGCAGCATGCCGGGCATTGCCGCATCGACCAGGCTGACATTGGCGTTGGGGGCAGCGCCGAAAGCGGTCGAGGCGCCGGAAAACAATTTTGCTTGCGAGATGACCTGCGCGTGCACCTCGAGACCGATAATGATTTCCCAGTCGCCGGTGGCGCCGGGGATCAGGCGTTTCGCGTCGGGCGTGCGGGTATCGATGAGGGTCATGGTGGCCTGCGCTTCTAGCTCGCGAAGATTGCGATTTTCGCAAATTTTGAGTGTTGGCCTTCGCTAGTGCAAACCGCCAAAAGAGACAAGCGCAAAGCCGCAGGCTAGCCTTTTCAGCCGCTCTCGCTTATAGGACGCTGATCCCAATGGAGAGTGGATGTCCACTTACGCTCAGTCCCGGTAGGGCCCTGACCTCCTAGCGAGGCAGGGCAGAAAGCCTGAAACCCCGTGCCGCGAAGCTTCGCGGCGGCGGCATTTTTTGTTTTCCCGGAAACTCTCCCATGGATATTTCGCGCACTGAACAGCGCATCCTGCACCTGCTTGCGCAGGGCGGACGCATTGAAATCGAAAAGAACCAGAAGAAACGGATCGCCTCCGTCAAATGCCTGACCCGCGATGGCTGGCACTATCCGGGCGTCGATCTCGACCTGTTTCGAAAACTGAAACGCAAGAAGGCGGTTTCGTCGTCTGGCGGCGGTCCCTACCGCATCACAAGGCGCGGGCTCGAGCTCGTCCGCTCCGAACTCGACAACAGATAGCATATGGTTCCGCCGGTCGGGCTTCCGGCCGGCGGCTCCGTTCACCGCTCAGGCGGTGGCGATATAGGCCCTGATCTCGTCCGCCTCGCGCTCGACATCCTCGATGCGGCGCTTGACCACGTCGCCGATGGAGACGATGCCATCAAGCAGGCCGTCCTTTTCCACCGGCAGATGGCGGAAACGGCCCCTGGTCATGATCTCCATCACCTCGTTGACGGTGTGGTTCTCGTTGCAGATCTTCACCTTCGGCGTCATTGCCGAACGCACGGCGATATCAAGCGCGGCGCTACCTTCCTTGGCAACGACCCGCACGATGTCGCGCTCCGACAGAATGCCGACGATCTTGCGATCGCCATTGGTGATGACCAGCGCGCCTATCTTGTGTTCGGCGAGGATGCGGATGGCTTCGCTGAGCTTTTCGTTCGGCCCGAGCGTCAGCACGTCGTGGCCTTTTCTTTCCAGAATTGCCTTAACCGTCATGGCGTCCTCCTCTGCTTCGCCTGCCGGCCCCCTGCCCAGACCGGCTGTCACGTAAGAGTGAACATCGTGCGCCGTGATCCGTTGCATTTCAAGTGCCGCGGTCGGCGGTCTCCCATTCGGGCGGCTGCCATCGGCGGTCGAACCAGCGCAGGCCGAAGAAGCCGGCGACGAAGCCGCCAATATGGGCCTCCCAGGCGATCTGTCCGTCCACTCCGGGGGCAAAGCCGAGCAGGCCGGTGGCGAGATTGATGATCATCCACACGGCGAGAAAGATCACGACGCCGCGCAAGCGCAATACGACCGCGATCGGCAGCACGGGGCCAGCGAAGGCAGCCTTGCCGGCCGATCGGTCGGTGCGGAAACCGAAACGCGCCGCGGCCCCCATCATGCCTGATATGGCGCCGGAGGCGCCGACCAGCGGTGCCTCGCCATAGGGGTGCATGGCCCAGAAAAGCGCCACGGAAGCCAGTCCGGTGGCCGCAAAGAACAGGGCGAACCAGAGCCCGCCGAGACGATTGGCCAGTGGCGAGCCAAAGGCGGCGAGCCAGACCATATTGATGGCGATATGCGCAAACCCGCCATGCATGAAGGCGTAAGTGAAGGGCCGCGTGAGCAGGAACCAGTCGAAGCCGTATTGGCCGGTGTAGAGGACGGGGATGAAGGCCCCGTCGTACAACAGCGTCATCTGTTGAGCGTCGTTCAGCACATATTGCTGCAGCAGGAAAACGACCGCGCAAATGCCGATCACCGCCAGCACGACGGGCGGCAGATTGAACACCGGCTCGCGCCGGGGCTCCGGCATCGGTTCGGCGTGTTCGCCCTCGGAAGGATCTTGCGGTTCGCTCATCTGCAATCGCACTCTATTGGTTCGATATGGGGGCTGGTTCGATCTGGGGCTGGTTCGATCTGGCCAGCATCTAGATCATGGTCAATGGAACCGCAAACAGCGAATCGCCTTGGTGCGAATCAAAAAAGAAGCCGTCCAAGGTTTCCCTTGAACGGCCGGTCGAGCCCCCTGCTCCCCTAAAACTCTTGACTGAAGTGCTGCCGATCGTCGCGAAACGACCGCTTCTGGAGTGGTTTTGGTGTGCCACGGGGCCTGCCCGGGCGCAACGTAAACCAGTTGTTAACCTTAACGGCCCCGACCCGTGAACAAGTGTTAACGACGCTGGCACGCTTCCTGCTCCGCAACGCATGTAGGTCATCGGAGGGCGCCCTTCTGTTCACCGATGGGACATCAGACGACAGAATGCGCGGAGCAGCATACCATGAACCAAAACGGATCGATCACGCTGTTCCATTATTGGAACCGTCTGCGTGACGGACGCCCTGCCCCGAAGCGATCGGAAGTCGAACCGGCCGATATCAAGTCGTTGCTGGCCGATACGTTCATCCTGGAAAGGGACACACGTGGGCAGCCGGTGTTCCGCCTGGCCGGCACCAGGCTCTGCGCCTGCTATGGCCGCGAACTCAAGGGTTTCTCCTTCCCGTCACTATGGCGCGAGAGGGATCAGCGCCTGGTTTCAAGGCTGATTCATGGGGTTTTCGATCAGAAATCGGTCGTGTTGATCATATTCGAGGGCTTCAGCCGCAACGGCCGCTCGAACAAGTTCGAACTGCTTGCCTTGCCGCTTGACGGCGGCATCGAAAACCAGCGCTGCCTCGGCGTGGTCAGCGCCGTGGAGAAGCCATTCTGGCTGGGTGCCGACCCGATCACGGACGCACTGATCGATTCGATCCGTGTCATCGATCCGGAGAAAGAGCTGCTCAACAACCGTCCGGCGATCGACGTCCCCTCGCTTGTTCCAGCCGAACTCGATGCGCCCGATACGATCTCGGCGCTTGGCCGGGCGCGCCGCATCCGCCATCTCGTCGTCTTTGACGGGGGGCGCGAGGAATAGTTGATCACGCCACGGGTGCCGCAGGCTCGTTTTTCCCCTTTGTTAACCCGCTTTGTTGTAATTCTCCGGTGAAGTCCTTCGCATCGACGCGCGGGAATGCCAAACGGGGTGTAGGCAGTCATGAGGTCAGCGGCGGTCGACTACGCGCCGTCCCAAGCTGAAAGGCGTAACTTTCAGCGCGTCCGGGTCAAGATATACGGGCGATTCATGCTGGAAGACCGCACCGAGCATCCTTGCCAGGTCGTCGACATGTCGCCCGGTAACGTCGCGCTCCGCACCGATCGCATCGGCATGCCCGGCGAAAAGGTGATCGCCTATATCGACCATATCGGCCGCATCGAAGGCGTCGTCACACGCACGCTGCAGGACGGCTTCGCCATGACGGTGATCGCGTCCGACCGCAAGAAGGACAAGCTTGCGGCGCAGTTGACCTGGCTTGCCAACAAGCACGAACTCGACCTGCCGGAAGACCGCCGCCACGAACGCGTCGCGCCGCGCAACCCGACCAGCGTGCTGCAACTCACCGACGGCCGTCAGTACCAGTGCCGGATCATCGATCTGTCGCTGTCGGGCGCGGCGATCGAAATCGACGTCAAGCCGGCCATCGGCGTCCAAGTCATGCTGGGCACCATGCGTGGCCAGGTCGTTCGTCATTTCGAGGATGGCGTCGCCATAGAATTCGCCGTCATCCAACGTCCCGAAACGCTCGATTCCGAATTCAACACGCCCCGCGCCTGACCGGCGCGGGCAAGCAATCAAGCCGGCCCTTCGCGGCCGGTTTTTTGTTGCGGCAATCATCCAGGAAAATTTCCGGAAGCGGCTGAACCGCGCGGCAGCCCAAAAGTGGCCACCCGCCCCATGGGCAGCGAAGCCCTCACGCTCTTCACAAACTGATAATCCAAACAATTAAATACTAAAATGATTCAAATTTTATGTTTATTCTACTGGCGTTTTACTTAAAGTCTGCTTCGCGCTTTTGCGTCAAATAAATCCACATGTGGCAATGTCTCCTTCGAACGGGGAGACTAGAAATGAAAGAAACGAGGGGCAAGCTGTTGCTGATGGCAATGGCGATGCAGCTTTCCGCCTGGGGATCAGCATATGCCGCGGGACCGGCCTATATGCACACCGGCGGCCGTACCACGCAGCCTGTCGGCCACTACGAATTCTGCCAGCGCATCCCTGGCGAATGCAACGAGAAGACGCCCAAGGGCGCCCCAGTCGACCTGAGCCGCAAACTCTGGGCGACGATCGTCAGCATCAACAATTCGGTCAATAGCCGCATCAAGCCGCGCACCGACATGGAAAACTACGGTGTCGAGGAGTACTGGGCCTATCCCGACAACGGCTACGGCGATTGCGAGGACTACGCGCTGGAGAAGCGCCGCGAACTGATGGACGCTGGCGTGCCGGCGGGTGATCTGCTGATGACGGTTGCACGCCAGCCGAATGGCGACGGCCACGCCGTGCTGACCGTGCGCACCAGCCTCGGCGAGTTCATCCTCGACAATCTGGAAACCAAGGTGCTGTCCTGGACGGACACCGACTACACCTATCTCAAGCGTCAATCGACGGAAAACTCCGGCGTTTGGGTGACGATCAACGACGGCCGTTCCGACGCGGTCGCCAGCGTCCGCTAGTGCGCCAGCATGTCGCCCAAAGCGGCAGCGGTTTTGCGGCATGCATGGAACAGAAATTAAGCGCATCGCGACGCGCTTGAGGAGAAACCCGGTCGAGTCCCCACCCTCCCCGTCCCCAACGACCGGGTCAAAGGAGCCGGCCCCGTCCCCGGGCCGGCTCCGCCATTTCCGGGGTAGCTGCTAAAATTGATCCCAATTCCATGGCATGGTGCGTTCGCGCCCTATATCTCCAGAAGATATCAGCAGCAGGAGGCCTTATGCCGACCGAAGCTCGATCACCGCGTCTTGCGGTTCTTATCGACGCGGACAACACCTCCGCCAAGATTGCCGACGGTTTGTTCGAGGAGATCGCGAAGATCGGCGAGGCCAGCGTGCGCCGTATATATGGCGACTTCTCCAGCACACGGTCCAAGAGTTGGGCAGACATATTGGCGAAGCACGCGATCATTCCTCAGCAGCAGTTCGCTTATACCACTGGCAAGAATGCTTCCGATATTACACTGGTGATCGACGCGATGGATCTGCTCCATAGCGGCCGTTTCGACGGTTTCTGCCTGATTTCTTCCGACAGCGATTTCACGCGGCTCGCTGCGCGCATACGCGAACAGGGTGTCGATGTCTTCGGGTTCGGAGAGCAGAAAACCCCGGAGAGCTTTCGGCAGGCTTGCCGCAGATTCATCTACACCGAAAACCTTCTGCGTGGCCCGGCGAATATCCCGGACGCCGCGCCCGCATCGAAGCCGCTTCAATCATCCAGTGCCGCGCTGCCGATACTCAAGAAAGTCATCGGCCAGATGGACAGCGAAGATGGCTGGGTGCTGCTCGGCACGTTCGGAAAGCAGCTCTCGAACCTCTTCTCCGACTTTGACCCTCGCACCTACGGTTTCGGCAAACTGAGCGACCTGGTGAGGAATACATCCGAATTCGAGATCGAAGCGCCCAAAGGGGGAGCCATGCGCATTCGAATCAAGCCTGCGACCGTAAGGAAAGGAAAGAACAAATCCGCCTGATCCATGCGGGACTGCCGTCCCCGCACCCTGTCAGTTGGGTCATGACCTCAAAGCTTCTTCAGCCCTGCCTTGAAGCGCTTGCCATTTGCGACGTAGTGCGCGGCCGAGGCGCGCAGCCTGTCGACGGCCGCGTCGTCCAGCACCCTGATCGCCTTGGCCGGCGAGCCGACGATGAGCGAATTGTCGGGAAATTCCTTGCCTTCGGTGACCAGCGCGCCGGCGCCAACGAGCGAATTCCTGCCGATCCTGGCGCCGTTCAGCACGATGGCGCCCATGCCGATCAAGCTGTTGTCGCCGATGGTGCAGCCATGCAGCATGGCCCGGTGGCCGATCGTGCAGCCCTCGCCGACGGTCAGCGGAAAGCCGGGATCGGTGTGCATGACCGTGTGTTCCTGCACATTGCTGTCAGCGCCGATCACAACAGGTTCGTTGTCGCCGCGAATGACGACGCCAAACCAGAAGCCGGCATTGCGGCCGACGCGCACATTGCCGATCAGCGTCGCATCGGGCGCGATCCAGTTTGAACCCGCATCCTCGAAGCTGGGCTCTGTTCCGTCGATCGCATAAAGCGGCATTGTCGGTCTCCGAATCGTCTCAGATGCCGGACCCTAGGAGACTGATCATCCATGAGGCAATGGCGAGCGTGACAATGCCCAGCGCCAGGGACCAGGCAATCGCCGTGCAGCCGCATGACAAGAGCGCGACGGTCGAGATGCGACCCTCACGCCGCGCATCAAGGGCATCGTTGACCAGCATGAACGGCCCGGCGCCAGCCGTGGCTGCCAGCGAGCGCAGCACATGCGAGGGCGATACGTAGGGTTCGGTGAAGGCGACCTTGCGGCCTGATATCAGTTCCATCGCCGAGCCCGTCAGGCCGCAAACCGTCAGCCCGACGAGAAAAGCAAACAGGAAGAGTTCCATCTGGGCCACCTTAACCTTCCATTTACCATGAAATCGCACAGTCGTTTCAGGAAGGCTGCAAGAGCCGTGCCGCGTGATGTGTGCCGCCGAGGCACAACTGGAATGGCGGACGAGCGGTGGATGAGGACCGAGATGAAGCAGGCAGCGATCGCCGACGGCCCGGAACTCACCGTGGTCGATTCCATGCTGATGAAGCGGGTGTTCTACGCCTTCGCGGCACTTGCCTTGCTGTCCGTGGCTATCAGCCTTGGCGGCAAATGGTTCGGCCATTCGATCGCCATGGCCGGATACACGGATGATCCTACCATCCGCCAGGTCGTCATCGGCAACAATGTCATCGCGGTGCCGGCCAATTTCATCCGTTTCGCCCAAGCCCGGCGCGATGGCATCGCCTCGCGTCTCGACCTTTATCTGCGCTATCCCCAGATGGACGGCTACAGCGAGGCTGCTCGCGACGATTTCAATCACTCGGAAGCCAACAGGAACATCGTCTTCCTGTCCTTCGAACCGCAGATGATGTCGCGCGACATGAGTGGCCGGTTCGCGCCGATCTACAGCGCGCTCATCGTCCAGCCCGGCATTCCGGGACCTGGAGGCACGACGGTCTACGGTTTCAACGAGAAATCAGGGTATCTGAACGAGGTGCTGGTTGTCGGCAAGCGCCCGGGCAAGGATCCCTTCGTGGCTCGCTGCCTGAGCGGGCCGAGTGCCGATCAATCTCTGGCGCCTTGCGAGCGAGACGTCCATGTCGGCAACGATCTCAGCCTCACCTACCGTTTTCCCAAGGAATTCCTCGGCGACTGGCAGACGCTCGACGCGGCGATCACGGCCGAGGCCGGGCGATTCCTGAAGACCGGACATTGATGCAAAGACAGGCCACGCCCGGCGCGGCCTGTCTTTGGATTTGCGGGCTCAGCCCAGATCGATGTCGAGGATCGCCATCGAGAAATTGTAGTCGCCGTCATCCTCGTCCTTGAAGACGATGCCGAGGAACTCGTCACCGACATAGACTTCGGCCGAATCTTCCTTGCGTGGCCGTGCCTTGACCTCAAGCTTGGGGTTCTGGAAGACGCGCTTGAAATAGGCGTCCAGCTTTCTGATTTCGTCCGGCTTCAACAGTCTTCTCCGATCATCGGGCTTGCTGGTTTGAAGGGCGCTTCTGGCACGTCGACAATGGCGATGTAAAGGCAAGCCGGCCGTATTGCACCGGAAGCGGCGGCTACCGGGCACAATCGCAATCACGCCGGACAGCGCGCCGGCGCGGAAATCAGATGTCGAAACTGATCACCTGGTCCATCTTCTGCGACGGCAGGAGCTGGTCCATCTGGCGCGAGGGCTGGTCGCAGCCGGTCTCGCCGACCACGCGGGCCGGCACGCCGGCAACCGTCTTGTTGTGCGGCACGGGCGACAGCACCACCGATCCGGCGGCGACCTTGGAGCAATGGCCGATCTCGATGTTGCCGAGGATCTTGGCGCCGGCGCCAATCAGCACGCCACGGCGGATCTTGGGGTGACGGTCACCGCCTGCCTTGCCGGTGCCGCCCAGCGTCACGCCGTGCAGGATCGATACATCGTCCTCGATCACCGCGGTCTCGCCGACGACCAAGCCGGTGGCGTGATCGATGAAGATGCCCTTGCCGATGCGCGCGGCCGGATTGATGTCGGTCTGGAAGACCGAGGACGAACGGCTCTGCAGGTAGAGCGCGAAATCCTTGCGGCCCTGGTTCCACAGCCAGTGCGCCAGCCGATGGGTCTGGATGGCGTGAAAACCCTTGAAATACAGAACCGGCATGATGAACCGGTCGCAAGCCGGGTCGCGGTCGTAATAGGCCTGGATGTCGACGCGCACGGTGGTCGGCCAGTCCTTGTCGTCGGTCAGCATGGTCTTGAAGGTCTGGCGGATGAGATCGGAGCCGATATCCTGATGGGCCAGCCGTTCCGCGATCCGGTGGATGACGGCCTCTTCCAGGCTCTCCTGGTTGAGGATCGTCGAATAGAGGAAGGCGGCGAGCAACGGATCGCGGTTGACCGCGTCCATCGCCTCGTCGCGGATTGAACGCCAGATCGGATCGACCGGCTGCAACGCGCTGTGGCGGGAAATGCTGATGCTGTTCATCGACGTCTCGTCCTGCGTCCTGCTGGCTTGCCTGTTGTGCTTGCCTGCTATCTGGCCGCACATATAAGCCAGATCATAGCACGATTGAACTCAATTTTCCTTAGTGCTTCGTCAAATGGATTTGGTTCGCAGGAATTCAAGCAGCCATGGAAAACGAACCCTTGATCGACCCGGCTCTGAAAACCGAGTTGTCAATGCTCTACCAAGCCGAGGATCGCCACTACCACAACCTCGCCCATATCGAGGCGATGCTGGCGCTGGCCGGCGATTATCGAACGCTGCTCGACGACCCCCGGGCGGTTGAAGCGGCGATCTGGTTCCACGACGCCATCTACGACAGCAAGGCCAAGGACAATGAGGCCAGAAGTGCAGCTCTTGCCGAGAAAAAGCTTGTGGGCAGCACCGATGCCGGGCGTCTGAACCGCATCAGCGCGATGATCCTCGCCACCGCCACGCACCAATTGCCTTTGTTCGACAACGCGGCGGCAACACGCGACGCCAGCCTCTTCCTCGACATGGACCTGTCCATCCTGGGTAGCGCGCCGGATGCTTTCGACGCCTATGAGCGCGCGGTCCGCCGCGAATATGGCTGGGTGGAGGAGCCGATGTGGCGTGCCGGACGGGGTGCCGTGCTGAAGGATTTCCTCGCCCGCCCGCATATCTTCCATACGCAGGAATTTCGCCAGCGCTTCGAGCCTCAGGCCAGGCTGAACATGGCGCGCTCGCTGGAGACCCTGCAGAAGCCTTCGTGATTTTTCGCTCTGGTTCTCCCGGCTTTCGCACGCGGCCCAAGGAGGCAGAACTGCGAGACACCGATATCGTCAAACGTGAACTCTTCTGAGGTGCCGACATGATGAGTAGCAAGTTCTTCCAGCCGGTCGATGCCTCGGCCGTTCCGCGTTTTGCCGGGCTGTCGACCTTCATGCGGCTGCCGGCGGTGGCGAGCGCCGAAGGGCTCGATATCGCTCTCCTCGGCATACCGTGGGATGGCGGCACGACCAACCGCGCCGGCGCCCGCCACGGCCCGCGCGAGATCCGCAACCAGTCGAGCCTCATGCGGCGCGTCCACCACGTCTCGGGGACCGAACCGTTCAGCATCGCCAATGTCGCCGATGTCGGCGATCTCTCGGTCAATCCCATCAATCTCCTGGACGGGTTGAAACGCATCGAGGAAGGCATCGCCGCGATCGTGACGGCGGGCGCCATTCCGCTTGCCGCCGGCGGCGACCATCTGACGACACTGCCGGTGCTGCGCGCCGTCGCCAGGGAACGTGCGGTCGGCATGATCCATTTCGATGCGCATTCCGACACCAACGACCGTTATTTCGGCGACAATCCTTATACGCACGGCACGCCGTTCCGCCGCGCTATCGAGGAAGGCCTGCTCGACCCGAAACGGGTCGCGCAGATCGGCATCCGAGGCTCGATCTATGAACCGGGCGAGCACGATTGGGCGGTCGCCCAGGGCATTCGCATCATCTACATGGAGGAATTCGTCAGGCGGGGTGCCGCCAGCGTCATGGAGGAAGCGCGCGCCATCGCCGGAACCGGCCCGACCTATGTGACCTTCGACATCGACTGCATCGACCCTTCGATGGCGCCGGGAACCGGCACGCCCGAGCTCGGCGGCTTCACCACCCGAGAGGCGCAGGAAATGGTGCGCCTGCTCGACGGGCTGAACATTGTCGGCGCCGATGTCGTGGAAGTGGCGCCGCCGTTCGATCTCGCCGGCATGACGGCGCTGGCGGGTGCCACGATGATGTTCGAATTGCTGTGCGTGCTGGCGAAGTCGGTTCAGGCAGCACGGGCACCGGACTAAGCGCAAGCACCAGCGCGGGCGGTCAAAGCGGATATTCGGCGTAGAACTCCAGCACGCGTTGCTTGAAGGTCTTGTCCCCGACCGCCAGCATGTGGTCGCGGCCTTCGATGTGGAAAGCCCTGGCGTTCGGCATCAGGGCGGCAAGCTCGTCGGGCGAGCCGCCGATATCGTCTGTCGTACCGACGGCAACCAGTGTCGGCTGGGCGATGCGGGCAATGTCTGTCTCGTCAAGCAATTCCCGGGATTTGGCGATGCAGGCGGCAAGCGCCCGGCGATCGCTGCGGGTCTGGTCGGCGAAGGCGCGAAAGGAGCGGCCGCGCGGATGGGTGGTCGCGGCTGGATCCTCGGCAAGCAGGGCCGCGGCAATCGGGTCCCAGTCGCCGACGCCGTCGATCATGCCGATGCCAAGGCCGCCAAAGACCAGCGTCGCCACCTTGTCCGGATCGGACAGGGCCAGGAACGCCGCGATGCGCGCGCCCATCGAATAGCCCATCACATGGGCCCGTTCGATGCCGAGATGGTCGAGCAAGGCGGCGGCATCGGATGCCATTTTCGCGGGCGTATAGTCGGCCTCGTCATAGCTCTTGGATGAAGAGCCATGGCCGCGATTGTCGAAGGCGATGGCGCGATAGCCGGCGTCGTTGAGCGTCTTGAACCAGCCGGGCGACACCCAGTTGACATAATGGCTCGAAGCGAAGCCGTGGATCATGAGCACGGGATCGCCCTCGCCCGACACCGGCTGGCGATCGAGGAAGGCAAGATCGAACCCGTCATGGGGAAAAAACTGCATCGGAAGGCGACCCCTGCTCTCAGTCGGAATCGACGTTCGGAGAATCGCCCTTGTCCGCCCGCGGCATGCCGGGCCCCGACGCGGTGCCGATCACGGGATGGCGCAACAGATCGCCGTCCACGATACCGTCCTTGGCGGCCGTGCCGGCCTTGAGCTCAAGTACGAAGCGGACCGGTTCACCGGGCGACACAATCGCCTCGGATTGCGGCTCCCCTTGCTTGATCGCGCGGATCCTGCCGTCCTGGCCGACAAAGATCAGGTCGAGCGGCATCGGCGTGTTCTTCATCCAGAAACTGACATTGCGTGTCTCATCGAAGACGAACAGCATGCCATGATTGGCAGCCATGTCCTCACGAAACATCAGGCCGGCCTCACGCTCGGCCTCGGTGTCGGCGACTTCGATCGAGAAGGAGCGTTCGCCTTGTTTCGTCACCGCGACCAGCGGCGTCGGGTCGACAGGAAGGATCATCGCCCGGCCGTCGGCCGCGCTGGGGACCTGGAAATAGAAGAAGGCGCCCGCGGCGATGATGACGGCAGCAGCGGCGCACAACACGCCCGCCGTCAGCCAGTTCTTGTGAGCCATATGAAATCCTCGGCCGGAATCGCCCTAGTGCGAGATCGGCAAGGTGCCCATATCGGGGTGAATTTCGGCGGCCATAAGGCCTTTGTCACCACGACCGAAACGGACAAGCACAACCTGCCCCGGCCGAAGCTCGGTGATGCCGTAGCGGCGCAAGGTCTCCATATGGACAAAGATGTCCTCGGTGCCCTCGCCACGCGTCAGGAAGCCGAAACCCTTGGTGCGGTTGAACCACTTGACCAAAGCGCGTTCGAGCCCGCTCTCCGGCGTCACCGCGACATGGGTGCGCTGTTCCTGCATTTCCGCGGGATGGACAGCGGTGGTGACATCCATGGACAGCACGCGGAATGCCTGCAGCCCGCGATCGCCCTGTTTGACCAGGCAGACGACGCGCGCCCCTTCCAAGGCTGTCTGGAAGCCGTCTTTTCGAAGGCATGTCACATGGAGGAGGATATCGCCCGAGACACCGTCATCGGGAAGGATGAACCCATAGCCCTTGGCCACATCGAACCACTTGATGGCGCCGGCAATTTCGGTCAGGTCGGCGGCATCGCCGCCTTCATCGCGCTTCAAGGCGTCGCCAAGGGTTCCGGCCCGCCCCGTCAAAGAGGCCTTTTCCCCCATAAGAATGCCCCCTTTTTGCAAGAACACCGCAACTGATTCTTGACACCAGATTAACACCGCGGCTTCCGGTGTGTGCAAGACCTGCCGTGCCTTTTTTCACGGTTCATTGCGCGAATACCGGATTTGTTCTTTGCCGGCATTGCCCGCCGCCGGCAGATTGCCCTTTGCACGGCTCGACCCTATGTTGCGCCGCATCCCAACAGAACGAGGAAAACACATGCGCTATCTGCACACCATGGTCCGCGTCGCCGATGTCGATGCCTCGCTCGATTTCTACTGCAACAAGCTCGGACTTAAGGAAGTCCGCCGCTATGAAAACGAACAGGGCCGCTTCACGCTGATCTTCCTTGCCGCCTCCGAGGACGAGCAGAGCGGCATCAACGAGAAGGCGCCGCTGATCGAACTCACTTACAACTGGGACCCCGAAGACTACAAGGGCGGGCGCAATTTCGGCCACCTCGCCTATGAGGTCGACGACATCTACGCCACCTGCCAGCATCTGATGGACAATGGCGTCGTCATCAACCGGCCGCCGCGCGACGGCAACATGGCCTTCATCAGGTCGCCGGACGGCATCTCGATCGAGCTTTTGCAGAAAGGCCCGGCGAAGGCCAAGGCCGAACCCTGGGCTTCGATGGCGAACACCGGAAGCTGGTAGGCGTTGATCCGGCACTAGGCAACACCGACCGGCAACCCTTTGCGCTCGGCAAGATACTGCCTATCTGTGTCGTGCCGTGCCAGCGCCGGCCCATTGTCAGGGAACGGGCACCCGTCCGCGGAGAATTCCACATGCCATCCAGCCATGCCGACGTCGCCACAGAACATGCCAGCCGCTACCTGCAGCAATTGTGCAAGCATTGGGCGCACAAATTCCCGGTCGAGTTCGATCCGCACCATGGCGCGATCGATCTCTCGCTTGGTCGCACCGTCATGGATGCCGATGCGGCCGCACTGCACATCACGGTGTCGACCGATGAGGCAGGAGCGCTCGAGCGCCTGGAAAGCGTGGTCGCCGATCATATCAAGCGCTTCGCCTTCCGCGAGGAACTGACCTTCGACTGGAAGCCGGCGGAGGCGTGATCTAGGTTTTGCCGGCCTGACCGGCCATCTCCAGCAGCGCCAGCACCGAGCGCCAGTTGCGCGCGGTGCCCGGCACCTTCAGAACGCGCGGAATGAGGTTGGCAAACACGGATTTGCCGAGGCCATCGGGCGCGCTGAGGTAGAGTACGTCGCCCTTTACCTCGAAGCGCTCTGGGCCGGTGCACTTTTCGGCCAGCCGCGCCACCTCGTCGACGGTGGGCTCACGCTCCAGCGCATAAGCATGGAGCTTGGTGTGGTCGGCGGCCGCTTCCGGATAGGGATTTTCACTCACCAGCCGTTCGAACCATGGGAGATCGCGCACCATGATGCGGGAATGAAAACCCCACTTCTTCTCGAAGGCCGTTTCGATCTGCCTGGTTAGCGCGGCCGCGTCGCCCTTGCCGGCCCGGAACACGGCATTGCCGCTCTGTACATAGGTGGCGACATCGGAAAAGCCGAGATCCTCGAAGAACGACCTGAGCTCCGCCATCTTGATGATGCGGTTGCCGCCGACATTGATGCCGGAAAACAGCGCGATGAAAACCTTGCCGCTCATATGATGAATCCCGCCAATGTCTCGTTGTCGGTGATATCCTGGTACTGGACGCCTTCGGCCTCGAAGTTTGCCTTCAGCAGGTCGAAATTGCGGCGGTCCTTGGTTTCGATGCCGATCAGGACCGAGCCGAAATTTCGCGCCGACTTCTTCAGATATTCAAAGCGCGCGATGTCGTCGTCCGGACCCAGCATTTCGAGGAAATCGCGCAGCGC
Source organism: Mesorhizobium sp. GW821-FHT07A06 (assembly GCF_059419085.1). Taxonomy (NCBI): domain Bacteria; kingdom Pseudomonadati; phylum Pseudomonadota; class Alphaproteobacteria; order Hyphomicrobiales; family Phyllobacteriaceae; genus Mesorhizobium; species Mesorhizobium sp. GW821-FHT07A06. The sequence continues at coordinate 131,198 of NZ_JBWKRC010000012.1, read as the reverse complement.
GCCGGGGCGTTGCGGGAAGCGGATGATGAAGTACTTCTTCAGGCCCTCGAAGCGCAGCGCCCGTTCCTTGACGTCCGGCAGCCGCTCGAAATCGAAATTGCCGCCCGAGACCACGGCGACGATGGTCTTGCCGCGGATTTCCTTCCTGGAAAAATCCTTCAGCGCATCGATCGCCAGCGCACCGGCCGGCTCGAGCACGACGCCTTCGATATTGAGCATCTCGATCATGGTCGCGCAGAGCCGGTTTTCCGGGATCAACCGCACCATGTCGGCGGCAAAGTCCTTGAGATACCGCAAGGGTTCGCGGCCGATCTCGGCCACCGCCGCGCCATCGACGAAGTTGTCGACCTTCGCGAGCTTCAGCCGCTTTCCGGCCGCGAGGCTGTCGTGCAGGCTCGGCGCCCCGGCCGGCTCGCAGAAGACGAAGCGCGCCTCCCTGCCCTGATCGGCGAAATAGTGGGTGACGCCGGCGGCGAGCCCACCGCCACCGACTGGCAGCATGATGATGTCAGGCATGCGCGCACCGGCCATCTGGTCCGCGATCTCATAGGCCACCGTCGCCTGCCCCTCGATAATGTCCTTGTGGTCGAAGGGCGGCACCATGTGGGCACCGGAGATTTCGGTGAATTCGAAGGCGGCGCGATAGCAGTCGTCGAAAAAGTCGCCGACCAGCCTGATCTCGACGAAATCGCCGCCGAACAGCCTGGTCTTGTCGATCTTTTGCTGCGGCGTCGTCACCGGCATGAACACCACGCCTTTTTTGCCGAAATGGCGGCAGACGAACGCGAAACCCTGTGCATGGTTGCCGGCCGACGCGCAGACGAACAAGTCAGCCTGGTTGCCGGCGGCAAGCGCCTTGCGGAAGAAATTGAAGGCGCCGCGGATCTTGTAGGAGCGCACGGGGCTTAAATCCTCTCGCTTCAGCACCACCCGAGCGCCGGTCTTTTTCGACAGGTAGTCGTTTTCCTGCAGCGGCGTTTCCGGAAAGATCTGACGGAGCGCCGCGGCGGCGACGGCGACGCGGGAGGAAAAACTGCTCATCGGAAAGCCACCTTGTGCCGCATGTTTCGTACAGACCTGTCATCGATCCGGCCGCACAGCGCCTATCTGTTGCAAGCTGATCCGGCGCAGCCGACCCTGCCTATTGCATATCCGGCTCCGCAACGCCATTGTCCGGCCCTTCATGCCCTTGCGCAAAGGGCATTCGCAGAATCATTGCAAGCACTTGGGGGCGTTTGTTCATGCCTGTTGCATCAGTCGGTCTGAAATCCATGTCGCTGCCGGAATTCGGCGAACCGACGGCGATGACGCCGGTCGCCCGAAACACCCATGGCGACCGCGAGCATGCCGCCAACATGGAGGATGGCATCGCGCTCGCCGACGACGCGCCGCGCGAGGGGCTCGCGGCGCGCTATCCCCAAGCCTGGAGCCGTGTCGAGGCGCGGCGCGCCTTCAGGTCGGATGTCGGCATCCGCCTCAAGCCGGAGGTGCTGCCCTTCTCCAACATTCCGGCTTTCCCATTTTGGCTTTCGCGCAACACTGCGATGGCCGTAAGCAGCCGCTGACCACATTTCGACGGGACACGACTTAGTTCTGCCGCACTCTCCCTGTCCGGGAGGTGTCGCGGGGGTAGATGGGCCTTTTGGCCGGAGTGGAATTTCAGACGTGCCTTTGAAGAAGATACTTACCGTTGTTCTCGCCTTGCTCGCCGCCGGCTGCGCCGGCCCGCAAACGCAGGAATTGCTTGGCAGCGCCATCGTCGCCGCGCCGGTGACCGAAATCGCCGGCAACCACTCCATCTTCATTGCCACGACGCGCAAGAAATCCGATGATCCCAACAAGGTTTTCGACGGTGAGCGCTCGGCGACGCTGAACTATGCGCGCGTGAATGTCACCGTCCCAGGCCTCCACAAGACTGGTCAGATCGAACGGCGCTCACGCGGCAAATCGGATGATCCGGCCAAATATTTCATGGCTTCCGAGGTCGTCGGCTACGATGCGCAGCCGAAATTCTCCAGCGCGCTCAACGCCGATATCGCGGCGCGCGGCGGCCGCGTCATGGTTTTCGTGCATGGCTACAACACCGGCTTCGACGACGCGGTCTATCGCCTGACCCAGATCGTCCACGATTCCGGCTATCCGGGCACGCCGGTGCTGTTTTCCTGGGCCTCGGGCGCAAAGACCACCGATTATGTCTATGACAAGGAAAGTGCCAGCGCCGCACGCGACCAGCTCGAAGTGACATTGCGCATGCTGCAGCAGTCCGGCGCGCGGCGCATCGATATTGTCGCGCATTCGATGGGAACCTGGGTGACCATGGAAACGCTGCGTCAGATGGCCATCAGCGGCGACCGCGATCTCGGCGGCAAGCTCGGCGACGTGGTGCTTGCCTCGCCCGACATCGATGTCGATGTGTTCAAGAGCCAGATGCGCCGCTACGGCAAGCCCGACAAGCCGTTCATCCTGCTGTTGTCCGACGACGACCGCGCGCTGAGACTCTCCGGCCTGATCGCCGGTTCGCGGCCGCGCGTCGGTGATTACAAGGATGCCGCCGATCTTGCCTCCTATGGCGTGACGGTCGTCGATCTCTCCAAGGTCAAAGGCAGCGACAGCTTCAACCATACGAAATTCGCCGACAATCCGGCGCTGGTGAAGATGATCGGCCAGCGGCTGCGCGAGGATGACGGCTTTGCCAGCGACCGGGACGTGACCGACCGCATCAGCCTGCTCGGGCAATAGATGCGGCACCACGGATTTCGCCGTGTCCGTTCACCCTTGCGGCAGTGTCAGGCCACTTTGAACTGGACCACGCCGGCCTCTGGCTATATCGGAATGGTGTGCGACGTCATGCGTTTGACGTCCCCCGTCGCGGGAGCCGGCGCTTGACCTTGCGCTTGAAGAGTTTCGTCGTCGCCTTGGCGCTCGCCGTTGCCGGCTGTGCTGGCCAGAACACGCATGATCTGCTCAACAAGACGACGGTCACGGTTCCCGCCTCCGACATCGCGGCCACCCACGAGATCTTTGTCGCCACCACCCGCCAGCAGGCGACCAAGGATCCACGGCAGGTGTTCGACGGCGATCGCTCGTTGACCACCAGCTACGCCCGTGTCGATGTCACCGTGCCGAAGGTCCACCAGGTCGGAGCCATCGAGCGGGCCAAGGGCTCGGCCAACTCAAACCCGGCCAAGCAATTCACCGCCACCAATGTCGTCCACTATGGCGATGGCCCGCAATTCGCCAAGGCGGTCGGCGCCGACATCGCCATGCGCGGCGATCGCGCACTGGTGTTCGTGCACGGCTTCAACAACGGCTTCGACGATGGCATCTACCGGCTGACGCAGATCGCCCACGACACGAAGTATCCCGGCACGCCGGTTCTGTTCTCCTGGGCGTCGAGCGCCAAGACGACGGGCTATATCTACGACAAAGACAGCGCCAACGCCGCCCGCGACGACCTCGAGGCGACGCTGAGGATGCTCGCCAAGACGCGGGTCAAGAGCATCGACATCATCGCCCATTCAATGGGAACCTGGCTGACCATGGAGGCACTGCGCCAGCTCGCCATCACCGGCGACCGCGATCTCGACGGCAAGCTCGGCTATGTCGTCCTGGCTTCGCCCGACATCGATGTCGACGTGTTCAAGAAGCAGATGATACGCTACGGCAAGCCGAACAAGCCGTTTGCCGTGCTGCTTTCAGGCGATGACCGGGCGCTCAAATTGTCTTCACTTATCTCTGGCGACAAGCCGCGTGTCGGCGACTATGGCAATGCGGCCGACCTCGCCAGCTATGGCGTCTCCGTTGTCGACCTGACCAAGGCCAAGGGCGGCGACGGTGGCCTCAACCACGCGAAATTCGCCGACAATCCGATCCTGGTGCAGTTGCTCGGCGACCGGCTGCGCACCCCTGCCGGCCTCGCCTCCGACGAGCCCGACCCGGCACAGCTCAACAATCTCGGCCAGGGCCTCGGCAAGGCCGTCGGTTCAGTCGCCGAGGTCGTCATCACCACGCCGTTCAAGGTGCTGACCATCGTCACCGGCGGGTGAGCAGGCGCCGGTACCTGGCCTCAGACGAACAGGTCGACCTTCCGGAAGGTCGTTACGTCGATCAGGCCGACATCGGAAATCCTGAGTTCCGGGATGACCACCAGCGCCAAAAGCGAATGCTGCATGTAGGCGTTGTTCAGGGAACAGCCCATCTTTCGCATTGCCTCGGTCAGTTTCTCCGCCTTGGCGGCGACGATCTCGGCGCGCTCGTCCGACATCAGCCCGGCGATCGGCATTTCGACCAGCGCCAGTTCCTTGCCCTTGGAAAACAACACGACGCCGCCGCCGACTTCGCCCAGCCGGTTGACCGCCAGCGCCATGTCCCGCTTGTTGGTGCCGACGCAGATGATGTGATGGGCGTCATGCGCCACGCTCGAGGCCATGGCGCAATCGCTCATATAGCCGAACCCGGAGACGAAGGCGTTGGTGACACCGCCCGTGCCCCTGTGGCGCTCGACGAGCGCGATCTGGCAGACATCGTTGCGGCGATCCATGGCGACCAGCCCGTCCTCGACCGGTAGATCCGCTTCCAGCGCCCGAGTCGGCGCCTGGTTCTCGATGACGCCGATGACCCGCACCCGCACCTCGTTGGCACCCTTGGGAGCCGCGATGTCGAAATCGCCGGCCTTCAGCTTCTTGCCCAACTTGACGGTGTTCTTCGCCGTCTTCGGGTAGTCGTAAGCCGGAATGTCGATCTCGAGCTTGCCGCCCTTGGCCAGCCTGACGCCGCGCGCATAGACCTCGTCGATGGTCATTGCCGCGAGATCGGAGACAATCAGCAGGTCGCCCAACCGCCCCGGCGCGATCGAACCGATCTCACGTTCCAGCCGGAAATGCTGGGCGGTGTTGATCGTCGCCATCTGGATCGCCGTCACCGGCTTCAGCCCCTGGCTGATGGCGTGGCGCACCACCCGATCCATGTGACCTTCGTGCACCAGCGTGCCTGAGTGGCTGTCGTCGGTGCACAGGATGAAGTTACGCGGATCGATGCCGCTCTCCGTCACCGCCTTGATCTGGGAGGCGACGTCGTACCAGGCCGAGCCCAGCCGCAGCATGGCCTTCATGCCCTGGCGCACGCGGGCGATAGCGTCCTCGGCGCGCGTGCCCTCGTGATCGTCCTCGGGTCCGCCGGCGACATAGCCGTGGAACGGGAGGCCAAGATCGCGCGACGCATAGTGGCCGCCGACCGTCTTGCCCGCATGGACCGTCGCCGCGATCTCACCCGACATGACCGGATCGTTGGCGGCGACACCCGGAAAATTCATCACCTCGCCGAGCCCGATAATGTTTTCCCAGGTCATCGCTTCCGCGACATCGGCCACCGTCAACTCGGCGCCGGCGTGCTCCAGCCCGGGCGCCGAAGGCACGCAGGACGGCATCTGCACATGCACGTTGATGGGCATCGCCACCGCCTCGTCATGCATCAGCCGCACGCCGGGCAAGCCGAGCACATTGGCGATCTCGTGCGGATCGATGAACATCGACGTCGTGCCGTGCGGGATGACGGCGCGGCAGAATTCGGTCACCGTCACCATGCCGCTCTCGACATGCATGTGCGCGTCGCAGAGGCCGGGCACCAGATAGCGCCCGCCGGCATCAACCACCTTGGTGCCCTGGCCGATGGCGTGGCTGGCATTCGGCCCACAATAGGCGAAACGGCCGCCGGCGATGGCGATGTCGGTGCCGGCGATGATCTCGCCCGAGTGAACGTTCACCCAGCGGCCGTTGCGGATGACGAGGTCGGCGGGCTTGCGCCCCATGGCAACGTCGACCAGATGCGTCGCCATCTCGGTCCAGGGCTTGGGTTTCGTCGCATGCGCCGCCGGCTTCTTTGCCATGAAGGGACTCCTGTTTGCACGACTGTGCCAAGCCTGCCTGGTTTTGACCAGCGCCAAACCGCGGGTCGGCGAGCCGCACAGGCTGCAACCAGAAATGGATTCCGTTTTGTCGTAAATCGGTCTACCTTGCCTGCCAAGGATCTTTCTGGCTCTTCATCCGGGGAGTTCAATGTATCGCCTATTGGTCGCAAGCGCCGGTCTTCTTGCCGCCCTGTCCATGCCGGCTTTCGCGGCCGACCCGACAGTCGACGTGCCGATGACCGCGCCAGGCTTCGACTGGACCGGATACTACGCCGGCCTGCAGGCAGGCTATGGCTGGGGCCAATCCGACATCTCAGGAACGGAGGGCGAGCCGTTTTCCGTCTCGCCTGACATCGATGGCGGTTTCGTCGGCGGGCACGTCGCGGGGCTTTGGCAGTTCGACCAGGCGGTGATCGGCGCGGAAGCCGACCTCAACTATTCCGCCGTCGACGGCGCGACCGAAGCGGGGCCAGGGAACAATTTCGGCACCGACATCAAGTGGTTCGGGTCGGTCAACGCCAAGGCTGGCTACGCCATGGACAGGGTGCTGGTCTACGGCATAGGCGGCATCGCCTTTGCCGGTGTCGAAACCTCGCAAGCGTCGGGCTCCGCCTTCTCCCAGACACGCACGAATGTCGGCTGGACCGTAGGTGCCGGCGTCGACTATGCGCTGACCGACAAGTTCGTCGTCGGCGCGCAGTATCGCTATTATGATTTCGGTTCCGAGCACTATGATGGATCCGCCGATTTCGTCGGCCGCGACCAGGATACGAAGCTGAACACCGTCGGGATCAATCTCAGCTACAAGTTCTGATCCTTACCGACATCGACAGGCGCGCGACGCCTGTGACGCAGTCAACAATTCGACGATAGGGGCGGCCGGCGCCCCCAGTGGGCGGGGGAATGGGTTGGGCCTGGTAGACGCCGGCCTCGGCGGATCAAATCCACCGTCCAAACACCTTACTCATTGCGCGCGGCGCGGATAATTCCGCGATCACACCAGTATCGCCACGCTTTCTCCTATGGGGTGCGCGTTTCCGACAGCTCAAGAACACGACTTGACGGCCTGTGTCTGACATCTGAAAAGGGCGGGCCTGCGGACGTGGCGGAATTGGTAGACGCAAGGGACTTAAAATCCCTCGATCTCTGATCGTACGGGTTCGATTCCCGTCGTCCGCACCATAATGAAAGCCATACGACCGTCACAGGGACCTTCTTGCCTGTTTGCTAGATGCGCGTGGTGCCGCTCTCTTGGCCACCAGCACGTTGTATAGGCGACGGCTGACCGGCGCCTCGCCCTTGGTCTGGTCCGCAGCCCACCTCAATGATTCCGACCAGTGCGCGCACAAACTCAACCATGTCGTTTGCCGTAATGGCCGCCTGGTCGGGGCTCTGCCCAATGCGTTCGGCGGCCGCGCAACATGACAGACGGATGAGATCGTAGTGCGGATCCCTTTCATCCTCCGGCAACACAGACAATTTCATGGCTCGGCGATAAATCAACCGCAGCAATTGTTCGAGAGCTGCTCCGACACTCATGCGCTTGCTCCGCATTGGTCAAGCCTCCCGCGCTCCAGGGCGCTGGGAACGTCGATGAGGAGGTGTCCCATTCTGTGCCAAAGGCTGCATCACAGCCATTAATATATCGTTTATTGCTAATATACTCTTCGCGGGAGCGGCCCTGTGGCCCTCAATGAGGTCGTCTGTGGGCGCCAGAACACCGGTCAGGCAAGGATCGGGTTCAGCTTCAGATGCTGGATCAGAATAATCGTCTTGGCATCGACGATGCGGCCGTCGGCGATGCCGGCCAGCGCCTCGTCCAGCGGCATTTCCAGAACCTCGATGTCCTCCCCCTCCTCCGGCGCGCCGCCGCCGGCCGAGATTCGGTCGGCGGGCGAATAGCGCGCGACGAAGAACCAGAGCCGCTCGGTGACGCTGCCCGGGCTCATGTAAGGCGAGAACAGCCGTTCCACATGTTGCAGCCGGTAGCCGAGTTCTTCCTCGGCCTCCTTGCGGATGGCGGTCTCTGGATCGTTTTCATCGAGCAGCCCGGCACAGGCCTCGATCAGCGGTTCGCGGTGACCGGTCACGTAGGCGGGATAGCGGAACTGGCGCACCAGAAGCACCGTCAAGCGCTGAGGGTCGTATGGCAAAATCACCGCGCCATCGCCGCGATCATAGGTCTGTCGGACCTGCGTCTCCCATTGGCCGTCGCGCCGGCGGTAATCGAGGACAGTCTTCTTCAGGACAGCCCAGTCGTCGGAGAGGATTTCTTCCGAACGGATGCGGATGCGGTCTTCCATCATGGTCTCCATGCTATGGGTCGAGGCGTAGCCGCCAACCGGTATTTGCGCAATGCAGGCGAATGGTTCAAAAATACGTTTCACCGTCTCGTGTCTGGCGCGCCCTCGATCCATTGCCTAGACAGCTGCATATCCCTCCCGGAGCCCCTTTTCATGACAACATCGCTTTTCCAGCCGATCACGCTCGACGGCCTCGCCTTCCCCAACCGTATCGCTGTCGCTCCGATGTGCCAGTATTCCGCCGAGGACGGCTGCGCCAGCGACTGGCATCTTTACCATTGGATGAACCTGGCCATGTCGGGCGCTGGCATGGTCACGGTGGAGATGACCGATGTCGAGCGGCGCGGGCGCATTTCGCATGGCTGCCTGGGTCTCTATTCCGACGACAATGAAGCCGCCGCCCGTCGTGCCCTGGACGCCGCAAGGCGCGTGGCCGCCCCAGGCACGAAATTCGGCACGCAGCTGGCGCATGCCGGCCGCAAGGCCTCGAACCGCAAGCCTTGGGAGGGCGGCGGGCCGCTGCAGCCAAACGAGGATCCGTGGCAGACCGTCTCGGCCTCGGCCATCGCCTATGACACCGGTTGGAATGTGCCGCGCGCGCTGGATGAGGAAGAGATCCTGCAGCTCATCGAACGATTCGCTCAAGCCGCAAGGCGGGCCGAACGCGCCGGCTTCGACTTCATCGAACTGCATGCCGCGCATGGCTACCTGATCTTCCAGTTCCTCTCGCCATTGTCCAATCAACGCACCGACCGCTGGGGCGGTTCGCTGGAAAACCGGATGCGCCTTGTCGTCGAAATCGCCAGGGCGGTGAAGAAAGCGGTACCGAAGCTGATGCTCGGCGCGCGGCTGTCGGTGAAGGACTGGGTCGATGGCGGCTTCGAAGTCGAGGATGCGATCGAGGTGGCGAAGGCACTGAAGGCGGAGGGCGTCGCCTATCTCTGCTGTTCCAGTGGCGGCAATTCGCCCTTGCAGAAATTGCCCACCGGCCCCGGTTACCAGGTGCACCTGGCGGAAGCCGTGCGCAAGGGTGCCGGCATCCCGACCCGCGCGGTCGGGCTGATCGACGATCCCAAACAGGCCGAGGCAATTCTCGCCGAGGGCCGCGCCGACATGGTGGCGCTGGCGCGCGCCTTCCTTGCCGATCCGCGCTGGGGATGGCGTGCGGCCGCCACATTCAGCGAAAAGATCCATCCGGCACCGCAGCTCGCCCGCTCGGTGACGACGATGGAACACTGGATGAAGGCGGCCGGCTGACTTGCCTTTTGCCGACAGTGCCTTGCGGATTAGCCTGATATGGCGGCCCGCAGGATGGCTCGCAGTTTATCGCGGTCAAGCTTGATCGGGTTGCCGCCGGCACAAGGGTCGCTCTCGCCCATCGTGGCGACGCGTTCCTCGTCGATGTCGGTCAGCCCGATCCCCGGCAGCGTGGCGGGGATGTTCAATCGGACCCGCAGTTCGATGATCCAGTCCAAGACCGCGCGAGAATCGTGCGTCGGAAGGTCGAGGAAGCGCGCAAGCAGGCCGAGCTTCTCTTCCACCACCGGGGCGTTGAATTCGACGACATAGGGCATCAGCACGGCGTTGAGCAGGCCGTGATGGGTATCATGGAGGGCTCCGAGCGGATGGGCGAGCGCATGGATCGCGCCGAGGCCCTTCTGCAGGGCCACGCAGCCCATGCCGGACGCGATCAGCATCTGCGCACGGGCTTCGATGTTCTGCCCATCCTCCACGGCGACCGGAAGCCAGGTCTTGATCAGCCTCAGGGCATTGAGCGCGATGCCTTCGGCCATGGGGTGATAGCTCGGCGCGCAATAGGCTTCCAGCGCATGCGAGAGCGCGTCCATACCGGTGGCCGCCGTGATATGGGCGGGCAGTCCGGTGGTCAGCTCCGGGTCCATGAGCACCACATCCGGCATCATGCGCGGATGGAAGACGATGACCTTGCGCTTCTCGGCCTCGTTGGTAATGACCGAGGCGCGGCCGAGCTCGGAGCCAGTACCGGCGGTCGTCGGTATGGCGATAACAGGAACGAGGTGGGACGTGTCGGCACGCTTCCAGTTGTCGCCGATATCCTCGAGATCCCACATCGGGATGGATTGCGTCGCCATCAGCGCGATCGCCTTGGCGGCATCGAGCGCGCTGCCGCCGCCGATGGCGACGACGAGGTCGTGCTGGCCCTGCTTCAGAATCGCCACGCCGTCGGCGACATTGCCGCCGGTCGGGTTTGGCTTGACGTTGTGGAAGAAGCCGGCATCCAACCCGCTCGCCTTGAGCACCTCGAGCGTGCGCTGCACCGGAAAGAGGGCCTTCAGGCCATCATCGGTGACGACCAGCGGCCGCCTCGCGCCGAGTTCGCGAACGATGCCGGCAAGTTCCGAGATCCGACCATTGCCGAAGCGCACTGAGGTCGGGAAGCTCCAGTTGCCGGAAACGGCCGGGGTGAAAGCGGTCATGGGATCATTACCTTGAATTGGCTTGGGAATTGGCTTGGAAATTGGCTTGAGGTCAGGCTGTCGCCAGCTTCTGTCGTTTGAGCGCCCGGCGTCGCAGGAAGTCGACCAGGAAAACCAGGATCAGGGCCGGGATGAAGTTGAGCGTGGCGAGCGCCGGATAGATCGGCGAGGAGCCGACGGCGATGCCGCTGTAGACGAAGATCGGCAGCGTGCGCGCCGTGCCTGCCAGCGAATAGGAGACGTAGAAATTTCCCCAGGAAAGGAGAAAGGCGAAGGTCGCGGCGGAGAGAATGCCGGGCCACAACAGCGGGAAAGTGATTTCGCGGAAGACTTCCCAGCCGGTGGCGCCGGCATCGCGCGCGGCATCCTCCAGCGTTTCGTCGAAGCCGTAGACCTGCACGGCCACGATCACCAGCGCGAAAGGTGTGATGTAGACGATATGGCCGATGATCACCGTCGCCAGTCCGGTCGAAAAGCCCAGCCAGTTGCCGAGCACCGAAAACCACAACAGCATCACCACGCCGAGCAGCAGTTGCGGGAACAGCAACGGCAGGAAGCTGACGGCTCGGAAGACGTTCTGGAAGCGGAAGCGATAGCGGATCCACGCCACCGCGCCGGCCGAGCCGAGCACCGTGGCAAAGACCGTCGAGACCGCCGCGACGATCGCGGAATTCGCGACCGCCGGCAGGAAGTCGGGCTTGCGGAACAGTTCGCCATACCATTCGAGCGAGAAACCTTCGATCGGGAAGGTCAGCACGCGGCTGTCGGTGAAGGAAAACACCACCAGCGTGAGGATCGGCACGTAGAAGAACAGGATCAGCAGCGCCATGGTGCCGACGAGGAAAACGTCGACAACCCTGTCCTTCAGGCGTTCCGGGATCATCGGAAAGACCTTTCGTGGTTTGCCGACCCGCGCATCAGGATAAAGGCGGCGATCGACAGCGACAGGGCACCGATGACGATCAGCACCAGCGTCAGCGCCGCACCGAGCGGCCAGTTGACCCGCGTCTCGAAGCTTTGCCGGATCAGCTCGGAAGCCAGCGGCGCGGTGCCGCCGCCGAGCACCTTCGGTTCCAGGAAGGCGCCGAGGCTGAGCACAAAGACCAGCACGGCGCCGCAATAGAGCCCGGGACGGGCAAGCGGCAGCGTCACCTCGAAGAATGCGCGCAGCCGCGATGCGCCGGAATCATAGGCGGCCAGCACCAGGTCTCGGTCGATGCGTGCCAGCGACAAATAGATGGTGAACATCGGATAGACGACGAGGCCATAGACCATGCCGATCATCGTGCCGGTCGGCGTGAACAGGAGATTGAGCGCTTCCGGGCCGAGGCCGAGATGCGCCAGCAGCCAGTTGGCGACGCCGCTCTTGTCGAGCACGAGGATCCAGCCGAAAGTTTTCAGCACCGCGTCGGTCAGGAAGGCGAAGATGATCAGGATCTGGATCTGCGCATTATAGGCCCTGAGCCGCGTCGCCAGCGCGTAGGCGGCGGGAAAGGCGATGAGCACGCACACGACCACGCACACCAAGGCCATGACGACGGTTCGCGCCATGATGGTCCAGTAATGCGGCTTGGAGAACACTTCGGTCCAGACCTTGAGGTCCCAGGTCCAGGACAGGCGATAGAACTGCGTCGTCTGGAACGACAGCACCACCGTCATGAGCAACGGAATGATGAAGAACAGCAGCATCACGATCGCGAGCGGCGCCACCGCAGCCACGAGAACCGGATCATCCCAGCGCTTGCTATCGGTCCGCACGGCTCACTCCGAAAGCAGGAAGCTGCGGGTCGGATGAAAGCCGATCCTGACGCTGTCGGAGACCTTGGCCGGCAGATCAAGCGAGCCGGCGAGATCCATGACCACGGCCTTGTCCAGGCCGGGGACGCGCACGCGATACTGCGTCGACGAACCCTTGATGAAATACTCCTCGACAGTGCCGTTCAGCACCCATTCGCCTGGTTCAGCCGCGCCGGTGACGAAACGGATGGTCTCGGGACGAACCAGCAGGGCTGTCGCCGCACTGCCCAGGAAGAGAGAAATCTGCTCCCCGGCGATCACGGCTGCGTTGTCACCGACCAGCGGCGAAGTAACCTTTGCGTCGCCGCCGTCGCGCGAGACGGCCACCGGCAAGAAATTGGTTTCGCCGATGAAGCCGGCGACGAACATGTTGGCCGGACGGTAGTAGATATCCGACGGCGTGCCCAGTTGCACGACCTCGCCGGCGCGCATGACGCAGATACGGTCGGCAAGCATCATGGCTTCTTCCAAATCGTGGGTAACGAGGACGAAGCTGGTGCCGAGTTCGCGATGCAGCTTCTTCAGCTCGGCCTGCAGCGATTTCTTCAGCTTCGCGTCGAGCGCGCTCATCGGCTCGTCGAGCAGAAGCACGCTCGGGCGCGAGATCAGAGCGCGGGCGAGCGCGACGCGCTGCTGTTCGCCGCCGGAAAGCTGGACGGGATAGCGTGTCAGATACTCGCGCTTAAGGTGCATGAGGTCGAGCATGGCTGATATGCGCTGGTCCATCTCGGCCTTCGCCACCTTCTGCAGCTTGAGTGGAAAGCCGATATTGTCCGACACGGTCTTGTGCGGAAACAGCGCCAGCTTCTGGAAGACCATGCGCGTCGGCCGCTTCGCGGCCGGCACGCCCTGCATGTTCTGGCCCTGGATTTCCAGCACGCCGGCGGTCGGGTCCTCGAAACCGGCAAGGATCTTCAGCAGCGTGGTCTTGCCGCAACCGGAAGGGCCGACAAGCGCCATGAATTCGCCCGCGCCGATGTCGAGGGACACGCCATGCAAGGCTCGCATGGAGCCGTAGTCCTTGACGATGCCAGACGCATTGATGATTGGCGCATTGATGATTGCGGTTGTCAAAACTCGCCCGCCCTGAATGTGGGTGAAAATATATGATGGAGCCCGCGCGCCGGAACGCGCGGGCTTCAATTCAATAAATGACGTTCAACGCGCGGCCAGTTCTTCCTGCCAGATCGCCAGCATGTCGTCGATGTTCGGCGCGACGGTGTGGAAGTGGCTGTTGTCCCAGGCCGTCCACATATAATCCATCTGCAGCGCCTTCTTCTCGGCGTCCGAGAACAGCGCTTCCGTCTTGGCGTTCGGAACGAGATTGCAGGTCGCCTCGGTGATCGACAACTGCTTGGCCACCTCCGGCGAGACGATGTATTTCAGGAAGTCGGCGGCGACCTTGGAGTCGCGGCCGTTTGCGATCAGGCCCGTAGCCTCCATCCAGATGATGCCCTGCTTGAGGCCATTCCTCGGCTCGGGCACGATCGACTGGATGTAGTCGTGGCCCTTCATGCGCAGCGACGAGGTGGCGTAGGTGCCGCCGCCGATCAGCGCCCGGAACGAGCCATCGATCAGGCCTTTCTGGGCGATCGCCAGGTCGGCGACAATGGCACGGGTGTTCTTAAAGGCTGCACGCAGCACCTTGCGCACTTCGTCCAGTGCTGCCTGGTCGAGTTCGACATAGGGATTGACGCCGGCGTAAAGGGCCAGCGGCATGATCGGCCAATCGCCCCAGTCCAGCAGGCAGATCTTGTCCTTGTAGGCGGCGTCGAAAACCGGCGCGTAGCTCGACCAGGTCTCGAGCTTGTCGAACTTGGTGTTGACCGTCGGTCCGACCCAGCCCCAGCGGGTCGGCAAGCCTGTTGCCTTGCCTTCGAATTGCAGGGGCGTGAAGGGCGCACGGAACTGCGGGTAGAACTCGGCGTATTGGTCGGCGAAATCCTTGTCGTCGATGTAGCGGCAGATGCCCGCCGGCCCCATGCGCGCGATCCAGGGACTGTCTGATGAAACGAGGTCGAAATCCTTCGATGCACCGGCGGCGAGCTTGGCGAAGCCGCCCGCGGAGTCGGTGATCAGGTCGACGGAAATGGAGACGTCCTTCTGCTTCTGGAACGGGTCCAGGATTGACGGCGCGTTGTAGCCTTCCCAGCACATGTAGTTGAGGCTTTCGGCGGCGGATGCGTCCTTCGGCATGCCGAGGATGCCGGCGCCCGCGACCGCAAGCCCGAGGCCGCCCATGCCCTTCAGCACCGCGCGGCGATCGACGCCCCCGGTGCCTGATGTTCCCTTTTTCATTTGCCTGTTCCCTTCCTTTGTTATCAGCCCAAAAACTCCCGGTCAGACGATGCCGAGGTACCGCCTGATCTCCCATTCGCTTACCTGCTTCTGGTACTCGCCATACTCAAAGCGTCGTCCGGTAACGAAGCTGTCGATGAAGTCCTCGCCGAAGATCTCGCGGGCGACTGTGCTTGCGTTGAGCCGCTCCGCCGCCTGACCGAGATCCGACGGGAAGACGGCCTCCAGCGAAGGGGTCGCGGCATAGAAATTCTCGCCGCTGCCGCCCGGCGGCTCGATCTCGTTGCGGATGCCGTGAAGGCCAGCGCCGATGCAGAGCGCCAGCGCCAGATAGGGATTGGCGTCGGCCGAGGGCACGCGAAACTCGACGCGGGTGGATTCGGGCTCGTCATTGATGACGCGCACCGCCGCCGTGCGGTTCTGGACACCCCAATTGGCCGAGGTCGGCGCCCAGGCGCCGGGCACCAGCCGCTTGTAGGCGTTGACTGTTTGGGCGCACATGGCCAGCAGTTCCGGCATAAGCCCGACCAGGCCGCCGATGAAATGACGCCCGAGCCTGCTGATGCCATCCTGCGCGCCGGGATCGGCGAACACCGCATTGCCCTGCCGGTCGCGCATGGAGACATGCAGGTGGCCGGACTGGCCTGGCAGCGCCGGCGAAAGCTTCGACATGAAGCCGGCGGTCAGGCCGTTGCGGGAGAAATAGGCCTTGGCGAAATTCTTGAACAGCGCCGCGTCGTCCGGGGATTTCAAGCCCTTGGCATAAGTGAGCGGTGCTTCAAAACATCCCGGCCCGAGTTCGGTGTGGATGGCGTCGAGGCCGATCCCCATAGTCGTCATCGTATCGTGCAGGCCCTGCAGCAGGTCGCCATGGATGGCCGATGTCTGCAGCGAATAGGTGCGGTTGCCCTGCGCGAAATAGGTGAGGTCGCGATAGCCCTTGGCGCGCAGGCTTTCGGGCGTCTCGTCGAACAGGAAGAACTCGTATTCGAATGCCGAGAACACGTCGAAGCCAAGTTCAGCGGCATCCCCTATCAGCCTTTGGCAAAGATTGCGCGGCGAACGCTTGCCGAAATCGCCCGAGAAATCGGCGATGCAGAGCGCGGCATCCTCCGCGAACGGATATTTGCGCAGGCTCGCGGCATCGAGGAATGCCGGCCGGTCGATGAAAGCGCCGTCGATGAAGGTTTTCTCGGCGATATCCCAGAAATAGAGGACCTCGCAGAACGGATAGCCCTTGGCGGCCAGCTTGACTGCCTTGTCGACGGAGACCAGCTTGTCGCGAAATTCGCCGGCTGGGTCCATCATGCCGATGTGCACGGCCCTGGCGCCAAGCTTTTCAACACCAGACGCGAAGGCCGCACCGGCTTCATTGACTGTCGACATATATGCCCGCCTCGATATTTTCATCCCGAGGCTAGGGTTGACCTTCACGCAACTGAATATCCCGATAGGGATAGACGAGACGAAAATTAGGGCAGCCCCGAACGGGCTCCAGAAGCCCGGCCAGAGGACAAAAGATCGTGGTGATTGCAGGCTTTGCGCCGTGGAACCGGAAGATCGCCGCGGCGATCCAGGAGGTCGGCACGCCGGACTTCCCGCAGCGTATCGAAGAGGCGCTGAAGGCGGTCATCGACCTCGATATCGTGATGATCTTCGCCTATTCCGGCACGGAAAAGCCGATCTGCCTCTACCACAATATCGATCCCGTACGCGCGGCGACCGTGATCACCGCCTATGCAAACGGACCTTATCTGCTCGATCCCTTCTACCGCGCGGCGACGGACCCGAAGGCCGTCGGGGTCAGGCAACTGAGAAGAATGGCGCCGGACCAGTTCTACAGTTCGGAGTATTTCCGCCAGCATTACGGCCTGACAAAAATTCGCGACGAGGTCGGCATCGTCTGCCGGCCGGCGGGGAGCGCGGCCATCGTCATCAGTTTCACCCGCCCGATGGAATCACCCGCGTTCGGACGGCGCGATCTCAAGGCTATCCATGATGCCGAACCGGTGATCCGGCTTTTGATCGAACGGAACTGGAGCAACGCTCGCCTCAGTCCGAGGGGAACCGATGGCGAACCGGTCGATCCGATAAATGCGACCCTGAACCGGATGACAGGCGGCGTGCTGACACCACGCGAGATCGAGATCACCTCGCTGATCCTGCGTGGACATTCGAGCGCGGCTATCGCCGATGCGCTGAACATCGCCGAGGGGACGGTTAAGATCCACCGCAAGAATATTCACCAGAAGCTTGATATCTCCAGCCAATCCGAACTGTTCTCGATGTTTATCTTTCATCTTTCGAAGCAATAACGCGCAATGGCGCTGAGTAGCGCTTGCGGCGAGCGTTGAGACAGGCCGCGCCAGCCACCGCGCGTCAAAGATGGGCGGCATGAGATCCGGCTGGCGTTGAAAAGGCTCGGGTTTGCTTGCTTTGCCGCGGGAGGGGCCACAGCCCGGCTGGTTGCGCAACGATTGCGGCTACTGAGACGCCGATGCATGTCACCCAAAACAGATCCGGGTTTTCGGAAATGACCTCGGTTGTGTTGATATTCAGGCCGGCCCGCGAACGGCGGTTTTCTGCGCTTCCGGTGCTTACGTAGCCAAACGTACGCCGCGCGCTGGTTCTCGAAGCCACCATTCCCGGCTCGGCCTGACCTGAATAGCGCGTCGCAAACGCGACGCGACTTTTGGGCGCAGGCTGAAAGCCACTTTTGCAACCAAATTGGCTGCTTTGCGTTGCGGCCATGATGGACAACAAACCCTTTGAAACGCCGGTCGTGGTCGAACTCGGCCATGTCGGCAAGTATCGCCATATCCGCAGCACCCAGGAAGCGGCGGAATGTCTGATGACGGTGTGGCCGCTTAATCGCGGCCCGCGTCATCGTGATGCCCTCGACACTTGCCTCAAAGTGCTGGAAGGTTATCGTTCGACAGCGGATGCGCGACGGGCATTGATCGAGGCCGCCAGGGAATCTGAAGTGCTGGTGCCCGAAGACAAGCTGTCCGACGACCGGCTGCATTGAGCAGGCGGACCTTTCAACCGGAGGTTTTGATGGCGAAGCTGACTTACAAGATCGTCGAGCATGACGGCGGCTGGGCCTACAAGGTCGGTTCGACCTTCTCGGAGACATTTCCCACCCATCAGGACGCACTGCGCGCCGCCGAGATCGCTTCGGCCGAGCAGCAGGTGGCAGGCGCGACGGACGGCATCCAGTATGAGGATGCCGACGGCAAATGGCACGAGGAACTGGCTGACGGCCGCGACCGGCCGCAGACCGAGGTGTCAGACTAGATTTTCCGAAGAAGAGAGCTTGCCTGCGGGAAAAGGCAGGGCGCCGACCGCGGACGCAAGGAGAGACGGCGTCCTACGGTCGACGGCTGCCCAGCGGCCGACTATTTGCCGCAGTACTGGTCGTTCACGTTGCCCTGGGCATTCGCGTCAGGCCCGGCCGTGTTGTAGGCACAGGGGCCGACCGGGCCCGAACTGCCAAGGGTGTCCAGCCCGGAGCGGTCGCCATTGATGCTTCCGGTCGTGTTCTGGTCAACGCCTGAAGAGTATTCGTTGCCGAACGGCCACCAGTCGTGATGATTGGAATATGCGCCGTCGGATGACTGGGCCATCGCCGATGTGGCGAGGCCGATCGTCAGAACCGATGCTGCGAGAAGTTTCGTGTACATTGAATTACTCCGTGTCTTGGTCGCCTTGGGTACGACACGGGTAAACCCGCCGGTCAGCCGGATGGTTCATTGAAATTGTCGTGAGGCTGAGGTGATGGAAACGCCCTGGCGCCGATCCGCTCGATGAAACCGATCACCCGCCTGGGCTCGACAAACTGCGGCATATGGCCAACGCCATCGACAGGTTCGAAATCGAGCCCCTCGATCCTGCCTCGCATGGGCTCGCCGTGGATGCGGATATCGATGACGCGGTCCGCGGTTCCGAAGAGGATGCCGGCGGGCATGGCAATCTCGTCATAGCGTTGTTCGATGCGGCCGAGATCCCGTTCCATGGCCACGATATCGGCTGATGTTGCCTGGAAATGGCCTGGCCGCAGCCCGAGCCACCCGCCGCCGGCGACCATGTAGTCCTCGGGAAAAGCCTGCGGCCCGAAGATGAATTCCATCGTCGGCCGCGCATAGCGCAGGCTCAGCGGTATCGCCACGGTGTAGGCCATGATCCAGCGCCACAGGCGCGAGGGAATATTGAGCAAGCCGGTCTTTTCGCGCATGCCAGGTTCCAGATGCGTCAATGGCGCCAGCAAGGCGATCCCCGAAATCACCTCGGGATGCTCCACGGCCAGGGTCAGCGTGACGGCGCCACCCAGCGAGTGGCCGACCACCAGCGGCGTTTCCAGCCCCAGCCTTTCGATGAAGCGCCGCACCAAGGCCGCCTGTTCGGGCAACCGGCCCGTGGCGCCATTGGCGCGAACCGAATAGCCCGATCCCGGACGATCGAGCGCGATCAGCCGGTAGCCCGGGCCAAAATGCCCAAACAGCGTGTGCCGGAAGTGATGGAGTTGCGCACCAAGCCCGTGCAGGAAGACGATAGGCCTGCCCTCGCCCACATCGACATAGTGGATGCGGTTGCCGTCGATCTCGATGAATTTTCCGACCGGCGGCACCAGTCTCTGTGCCTTCGCCGCGATCCACAACGTTGCCAGCACCAGGCAGGCAATCCCCAGGGCCGCCAGCAGGAACAGCAGGGCCAGCAGCCAAGACAGGATCGATATCAGCATTGTTCACCCAACCAGAACCTGTTTGAGCTTAACCGCATCCGGTCACGCCGCAACCTTGCGTCGAAGCGGGCGCGTCCAGGCATGGATTGTTCCCCGCTCGGTTGGCATTGCCGACAGCCACGCGCCGCGCTATCTCAGGCGACCCGTCCTGCCGGAGCCCTCCATGACCGAAATCGTTACCGCCGCCATGCTCGTCATCGGCGATGAAATCCTGTCCGGCCGCACCAAGGACAAGAATATCGGCCACCTCGCCGATATCATGACGGCGATCGGCATCGACCTGAAGGAGGTGCGCATCGTTCCCGACGAGGAAGACGAGATCATAGCCGCCGTGAATGCCGTGCGCGCACGCTACACCTATGTGTTCACCACCGGCGGCATCGGCCCCACCCATGACGACATCACTGCCGATTCGATCGCCAAGGCGTTCGGTGTTCCCTGTGAATACGACGCCAAGGCCTATGCGATGCTGGAGGCGAGCTATGCCGCGCGCGGCATAGAATACACCGAGGCGCGCAAGCGCATGGCGCGAATGCCGCGCGGCGCCGACCATATCGACAACCCGGTTTCCGTGGCGCCCGGCTTTCGCATCGGCAACGTCCATGTCATGGCCGGCGTGCCCTCGATCTTCCAGGCCATGCTCGACAATGTCGTGCCGACGCTGAAGACCGGCACGAAGATGCTGTCGGCGACGGTGCACTGTCCGTTCGGCGAGGGCCTCGTTGGCGGCCCATTGGGAGAGATCCAGAAAGCGCATCCGGACACGATCATCGGCTCCTATCCAAAGTATGGCGACGGCAAGTTCTGGACCGAACTGGTGGTTCGCGCCCGCAGCCAGGAGGCGCTTGACGCCGCGCGCGCCGATGTCGAGGCGATGGTGGCGGGTTTCGCCGCCAAGGCGAGTTGATCGACCTCTGAAGCAGTTCACGCAATTCCTGTGGGAGAACCGCCTCACACTTTTCTGGAATTGCTCCAGGCGGAACCAAGCGCGGCGCCGCGGCGTTTTCCTGCACGCGAGCTCCGAGGCTCGCCAGATTGAGGGATCACCATGCGCTTCAAGACCATCGTTGCCATTCTGCAGAACGAGCAGGACGCGGAGCGTGTGCTCGACTGCGCCATTCCGCTCGCCAGCCGCTTCCAGAGCCACCTGATCGGCATCCATGCCGAGGCGCTTCCGGTGCCTTACACCTCGGCAACCGGTTTTCCCGACACCGAGTTCCTGCAGGTATCGGCCGATATGAGTCGCGAACGCGCCGAAAAGCTTCAGGCGGTTTTTCTGAGGCAAATCGAGGATTCAGGCCTGTCCTTCGAATGGCGCAGCCTGGAGAGCTTCTCCGGCGACAGTGCCCTGACCGGCATTTCGAGCGTGCGCGCCGCCGACCTGATCATAGCGGCGCAGAGTGAAACCGGCAGCGACCCGAGCGCGGATGTGGGCACGCTGGTCTACGATGCCGGCCGACCGGTGCTGGTGGTGCCGCCGCAGGGGCCGTTGCTCACCACTTTCAAGCACGTGCTGCTTATCTGGAACGGCAGCAAGGAGGCGGCGCGCGCAGCCTTTGACGCATTGCCCTTCATCATCGAGGCCGAGAAGACCGAGATATTGATCATCGATCCTCCCGATACGCTCGATGACAGCCCGGAGGCCGCCGGAACCGAAATCGCTTCGTCCCTTTCACGTCATGGCGCCAGTGTTGGCGTCTGCGTGCAGAAATCGGGGGGCATCCCGGTCGAGGACATGATCCAGACGAGGATCGTCGAGACCGGCGCAGATCTGCTCGTTCTTGGCGCCTACAGCCATTCGTGGCTGCGTCGGCTTCTGTTCGGCGGAGTGACACGCTCGGTGTTGCGCACCGCGCCGGTGGCGGCCTTCCTGTCGCGGTAAGTCCACAGCGATCGTTTCCGGTCGCCCTTGCCAAGGCCAAGGGTTTCCAGTTAATTCCGCGCGCATTCCCCTGTTTTCTTGCACGCGGCCTTCGCGTGCTGCGGAGTGCGCGAGACATGTCCCTTCCCGAAAAAGCCTTCCCGGTCTCCTGGGACCAGTTCCATCGTGACGCCCGCGCTCTCGCCTGGCGGCTTGCCGGCGCCAACAAGGGTCAATGGAAAGCGATCGTCTGCATCACGCGCGGCGGGCTGGTTCCGGCCGCCATCATCTCGCGCGAACTCGGCATCCGCATCATCGAGACGGTCTGCGTTGCCTCCTATCACGACTATTCCAGCCAGGGGCAGTTGCAGGTGCTGAAGGAAGTCACCCCCGCGCTGCTTGCCGAGGATGGCGCAGGCGTGCTGATCATCGATGACCTGACCGACACCGGCAAGACCGCGGGCATCGTGCGGGCAATGATGCCGAAGGCCCACTTCGCCACCGTCTACGCCAAGCCCAAGGGCCGGCCGCTGGTCGATACGTTCGTCACCGAAGTCAGCCAGGACACCTGGATCTATTTCCCCTGGGACATGGGCTTCACCTACCAGAAGCCGATCGCCGACGATCACGTCGGCTGATTCGCAACAAACCGCTTTTTCCAGTTAAGCCGTGACCGATGACAATATTTGCTTCCGCGAAAGGCTCCGCGGGGCAGAATATCCTGTGAAATCGACGTTTATTGACGGGAATGGGCCAACCTGACCAAAGTTTTTACTTTTATTGGCGACGATTAGCCGTAAGATTCGTGAGGCGGCAAACGATTCTGGAGGCTGGGGCTAGCTTCTCCGATGTTGACGAGGCCAACGACGCACAACCATCTGGCTGAAAGGGTCCGGCGACTCTTCGGCACCGCGCCGTGCCGCCTGCAGGTCGCCGCCCTGCCCTGGCGCGATACCGGGAACGGCGTCGAGATCATGCTCATCACCAGCCGTGATACCGGCCGCTGGGTGTTGCCGAAGGGCTGGCCGGAGGCCAAGGAGCCACTCTGCGAAGCGGCGGCCCGCGAGGCCGGCGAGGAAGCCGGATTGCGCGGAAGCGTCTCCCATCTCGAAGCCGGCCGTTACTTCTATGCCAAGGTGCTGGCTTCGGGTGAAGAGGTGCCTTGCGAGGTGCTGGTGTTCCCGCTGCGTGTCGACAAGATCGCCGATCGTTGGAAGGAAAAGCACTCCCGCACCCGCAAATGGGTCAACTCCAGCGAAGCGGTGCGCATGGTCAATGAACCCGACCTTTGCCAGATCATTGCCTATTTCTGCGCCGACCCGCACAGATTCTCCTAGAGCCGTCCGTCGACCTCTTGCGCGTGCGCCATGCCGGACTCACAACCCTGTGATGTGCCGCATGAATGGTTTGCTAATTTTTCTTCGCTAGAAAATGGCTAGTTTGGCGTTTGATCGATGGCGAATCCCGTAAACCCACTTCCGCAAGAACCCGGCGAGCCGAAGCGCGAGCACCGTCCTCGCGTGCTCAAGGGCGGTTCCGTCATCACCGGGATTCAAAACTCGGAAATCGCCGTAATGCTTCGCAACCAGCATGCGAGCGGCGCCGAATTGAAAATACCGATCGAAGCGCGGGTTCCCGATCGTTTCCTTCTCTATGTGCCGCTTGACGGCGTGGCCTACCGCTGCGATGTCCGCTGGCGCCGCAATGACCGGATCGGCGTGCAATTCACCGGCACCGAGCCGAAGCCGAAACTGCATTACGGCTGAAACCGGGCCTGCCAGCCTGAGAGGGCCTTGCAGCCGGGGCGCATCTCCAGACGAGGCCTCGTGTCTGTCCGCGGCGCGTAAATCGCCGCCGGAAACGCAGTCGCGGCGGCGCGTTTCTATCCCCGTTATCCACATGCGTGACACACAAGATGTTGGGGTCACAAAAGCTACGCAAACGAATCCTTGACGGCGCAAAACGAGTCGCCTTTTATAGGCCATGTGCTCTTGTTGAGAGTGCGACCGGAAAGTTCTGAGCCCGGTCTTTTTCCCGGATTATGTGCGTTTTTGCCCGCATTTCCGCCTGTTTACGAGGCCGGCGGAAGCGTTGGGATTGTGGGGTGGTGGGCGACGAAAGGGAGAATTGTCGGACTGGAATAAATTGTCTGTTAATACTATATTTAGTGTTTGCAGGTACGTTCGACGCTAGATAGTGTGAATTTCCCTCGAGTGAGGGAATCGAAAAAATCAGATTTGAGGGACCCGCGGGGTTCGCCGGCGCGTTGTGACAGAGGCTTCATGAGAAGCCCAGGCAGCAAGTGCTGGGGGAGATGGCGGAATGGAGAGCCGGTCGTTTTCGAACGCCGGCAGACGGCGGACATGCGCGTTTCGCATCAGGGGGAGAAATCCCTGGGGAAAAGCGCTATATATAGACAAAAGGACCGGACCAATGCGCATCGAGCGTCGTTTCACCAAGCAAGGGCAATCGGCTTATGCGGAGATCGAATTCCGCAAGGCTCTTTCCGAGATCAAGAATCCGGATGGCTCGGTGGTGTTCCGCTTGGACAATATCGATGTGCCGGCGCAGTTCTCGCAGGTTGCCGCCGACATCCTGGCGCAGAAGTATTTCCGCAAGGCCGGCGTCCCCGCGCGCCTGAAGAAGGTCGAGGAGAACGATGTCCCCTCCTTCCTGTGGCGCTCCGTCGCCGACGAGGCCGAACTCGCCAAGCTGCCGGAAGCCGAGCGCTATGGTTCCGAGATCGACGCCCGCCAGGTCTTCGACCGGCTGGCCGGCACCTGGACCTACTGGGGCTGGAAGGGCGGCTACTTCAAGTCGGAAGAAGACGCGCGCGCTTTCCGCGACGAGCTCGCCTATATGCTGGCCACCCAGCGCGTCGCGCCGAATTCGCCGCAATGGTTCAACACTGGGTTGCACTGGGCCTATGGCATTGACGGTCCGAGCCAGGGCCACTTCTATGTCGACCCCTTCACCGGCAAGCTGACCAAGTCGAAGTCCTCCTACGAGCATCCGCAGCCGCATGCCTGCTTCATCCAGGGCGTGCAGGACGACCTCGTCAACGAGGGCGGCATCATGGATTTGTGGGTGCGTGAGGCGCGCCTGTTCAAATATGGCTCGGGCACCGGTTCGAACTTCTCGCTGCTGCGCGGCGAAGGCGAAAAACTGTCGGGCGGCGGCCGCTCGTCCGGCCTGATGAGCTTCCTCAAGATCGGCGACCGCGCCGCTGGCGCCATCAAGTCGGGCGGCACGACGCGCCGTGCGGCGAAAATGGTCATTGTCGACGCCGATCACCCCGATATCGAGGAATTCATCGACTGGAAGGTCAATGAAGAGCAGAAGGTCGCCTCGCTGGTGACCGGCTCCAAGATCGTCAAGAAGCATCTCGAAGCGATCATGAAGGCCTGCGTCAATTGCGAAGGCCATGACGACGATTGCTTCGATCCGGCCATCAACACGGCGCTGAAGCGCGAGATCAAGGCGGCCAAGAAGTCGGCCGTGCCGGAGAACTACATCTACCGCGTCATCCAGTTCGCCAAGCAGGGCTACACGTCGATGTCGTTCAAGACCTACGACACCGACTGGGATTCGGATGCCTACCTGACCGTTTCGGGCCAGAACTCCAACAATTCCGTGTCGCTGAAGGACAATTTCCTGCGCGCCGTCGAGGACGATGCCGACTGGCACCTGACCGCCCGCAAGGACGGCAAGGTGCTGAAGACGCTGAAGGCCAGGGACCTCTGGGAAAAGATCGGCTACGCCGCCTGGGCGTCGGCCGATCCGGGCCTGCATTTCAACACGACGATGAACGACTGGCACACCTGCGCTTCGGCCGGTGCGATCCGGGCCTCCAACCCGTGCTCGGAATACATGTTCCTTGATGACACGGCCTGCAACCTCGCCTCGATCAACCTGCTGCCCTACCGCAACGCCGACGGCACGATCGATATCGCCGCATACGAGCACACAGTGCGGCTGTGGACCATCGTTCTCGAAATCTCGGTGATGATGGCGCAATTTCCGTCCAAGGAGATCGCCAAGCTCTCCTACGACTACCGCACGCTCGGCCTCGGCTACGCCAACATTGGCGGCCTGCTGATGACCTCGGGCATTCCCTACGATTCCGATGAGGGCCGCGCCATCTGCGCCGCGCTCACCGCCATCATGACCGGCGTCGCATACGCCACCTCGGCCGAGATGGCTTCCGAGCTCGGCGCTTTCCCCGACTATGACCGCAACGCGCAGAACATGCTGCGCGTCATGCGCAACCATCGCCGCGCCGCCTATGGCGACAAGGACGGCTACGAGAAGCTCGCCGTCAACCCGGTGCCGCTGGTCGCTTCCGACCTCAAGCAGCAGGCGCTTGCCGAGCATGCCAAGGCCGCCTGGGACCGCGCCATCGAGCTTGGCGAGGAGCATGGCTACCGAAATGCGCAGGCAACCGTGATCGCGCCGACCGGCACGATCGGCCTCGTCATGGATTGCGACACCACCGGCATCGAGCCCGACTTCGCGCTGGTGAAGTTCAAGAAGCTTGCCGGCGGCGGCTACTTCAAGATCATCAACCGCGCCGTGCCGGAAGCGCTGCGCACGCTGGGCTATTCCGAGAGCCAGATCGCCGAGATCGAGGCCTACGCGGTCGGCCACGGCAACCTCAACCAGGCGCCCGGCATCAATCCCGGCTCGCTCAAGGCCAAGGGCTTCAGCGACGACAAGATCGCCGCGCTCAACGCGGCGCTGAAGTCGGCCTTCGACATCAAGTTCGTCTTCAACCAGTGGACGCTCGGCGCCGACTGGGTGAAGGAAACCTTCGGCTTCACCGACGAGCAGCTCAACGATTTCTCGTTCGAGATGCTGCCGGCGATGGGCTTCTCCAGGAAGGACATCGAGGCCGCCAACATCCATGTCTGCGGTGCCATGACGCTGGAAGGCGCGCCCTTCCTCAAGGCCGAGCACCTTGCCGTGTTCGACTGCGCCAGCCCCTGCGGCAAGATCGGCAAGCGCTCGCTTTCGATCAACAGCCACATCCAGATGATGGCGGCGGCTCAGCCCTTCATCTCGGGCGCCATCTCCAAGACCATCAACATGCCTAACGACGCGACGGTCGAGGACGCCAAGGGCGCCTACATGCTGTCGTGGAAGCTGGCGCTGAAGGCCAACGCGCTGTACCGCGACGGCTCCAAGCTGTCGCAGCCGCTGAACGCCTCGCTGCTCGCCGATGGCGAGGAGGACGAGGACGATGCGGTCGAACAGTTGATCGCGGCCCCGGCGGCAGCGCGCGCGGCGCAGATCACCGAGCGGATCGTCGAGCGCATCATCGAACGCGTGTCGCGCGAGCAGGAGAAGCTGCCCGGCCGCCGCAAGGGGTATACGCAGAAGGCCAAGATCGGCGGCAACACCATCTTCCTGCGCACCGGCGAATATGATGACGGCCGCCTGGGCGAGATCTTCATCGACATGAACAAGGAAGGGGCGACGCTGCGTGGCCTTCTCAACAACTTCGCCATCGCGATTTCGCTCGGCCTGCAGTACGGCGTGCCGCTCGATGAATATGTGCACGCCTTCACCTTCACCAAGTTCGAGCCGGCCGGCATGGTCATCGGCAACGATGCCATCAAGAGCGCGACGTCGATCCTCGACTACGTGTTCCGCGAACTGGCCATCTCCTATCTCGGCCGCAACGACCTCGCCCATGTCGACCAGTCGGATTTTTCCAACACCGCGCTTGGCCGGGGCATCAGCGAAGGCAAGACCGACGCCGTCTCCAAGGGCCTGACCCGCGGTTCGCCGGTGAAGCTGGTTTCCAGGGCAATCGGCAGCGAGCCGAAGGGCTTTTCCAGCGGCTCGACCGGCACCCCTGCCCGCTCGGCGCCGACAGCCTTCTCCGGCTCCAACGTGCTGGCCTTGAAGCCGGCCAGCGACGAGGCGATCGCCTACAAGCGCGACTATGAGGAGCGGGCCAAGGAACTGGCCGAGGACATCGCCTTCGAGGAGGCGGCGGGCGCTGCTTCCGAGACTTCGGATGCCACGGCGGCGCTGTTCACCGACGCCGCGGCGAATGAAGCCGCCGAAGCGAAGAAACTCGCCGCCGACCGCCGCGCCAGGTCACTGCTCCAGGGCTACACCGGCAATTCCTGCTCCGAGTGCCAGAATTTCACGATGGTGCGGAACGGGACCTGCGAGAAGTGCGACACGTGCGGCGCCACGAGCGGGTGCAGCTGAAAAACATTTGAAAAATGGTGCCACACTCAAAGTTGTGTACCTGAAAGCCAATGTTGTGTACCTGCGGCGTCGACCAAGCTACCTCCCGATAAGGTAAGTCCCTATTCGGGCAAGTTCGCTACTCGGCGCCGCCAGCGCCGAGTGATAATTAGGAGGTTCGCGGCGGGACTCAGACTTGCCGCGAAATGCCAAGCCGAACAAATCATGAACCAACCCTGAGACGAAAACATGAGTCTGGTTGCACAATCCGAAATCGAAGATCACGCGCCAGCAGAGCCGCGTCGCGGACGCCGACGGCCGCTACCGGACAAGGTCAAGAACATCGTATGGGGCCGCGCAGCGGGACGGTGTCAGTATACGGGATGCAATGCCTTGCTGATCGGCGACGAGGTGTCGGGAGCTGCCGACGCTAACGCGGCTTACATTGGGCACATCATTGCTGACACAGAGGCGGGGCCGCGGGGTGATCGGGTTCTGTCACCCAAACTTGCCCAGGATCCCGACAATCTGATGCTGGTCTGCGACCGCCACCACCGCGTTTTCGATCGCGAGATGGTCGCCGAGCATCCCGCCGATGTCCTGTTGGCGATGAAGCGCCGCCACGAAGTCCGGATTCGGACGGTCACAGCTATCGACGAGGATCTGAGCAGCCATGTCATCCGATACGCTGCGAGGATCGGGACCAACGAATCCCCCGTGGCCAAAGGAGATCTCAAATGGTCGATGATCCCGGATCGCTATCCGCTTGACGACGGTTGGATTGATCTCGATCTCGCGACGCTCGATTTGCCCGATCACGAACCGGATTTCTGGCGCATCCAAGTCCGTAACCTTCGGACCGGCTTTGCCGAGAAAGTCCGTGGGCGGATGGAGCGGCAGGAAATCCGTCGCCTGACAGTGTTCGGATTGGCGCCGATCCCGCTCCTGTTCGAGCTTGGCCGTCTGATCTCCGACATCGCAACTGCAGACGTCCGGCAGTTGCTGCGCAGCCCCAAGGGCTGGAAGTGGGACCCTAAGGCTCCGCCGCTCCAGTTCAACGTCCTGCGGCCGTCCGGCCTGCCCGGCCAGGTCGCGCTGAAGCTGGAGATTAGCGCGCCAGTCGTAGACGAGCGGGTCCACACGGTGCTCGGCAACGATGCGGCGATCTGGTCCATCGCGGCCGACGGTGCCCATAACGACATCATGCGCAGCCAGGCTGATCTGGCCGAGTTCGCGCGTCTTTTCAGAACAACGCTGGACGCCATCAAGGTCGCCCATGGCGAGAACACGATCGTGCACGTGTTTCCCGCCGTTCCAGTTTCCGCTGCCGTCGAAGCTGGTCGCGCCTGGCAGCCGAAGGCGCACCCAGCCCTCAAAATCTACGACCAAAACAAGAAGTTCGGCGGCTTCATTTTCGCCCATGAACTTGAACACGCCAGCTAATCAGGAGTTTTCATGAACATGCATTTGAGCCCGACGATCACCCCAGAGGCTGACGAAGTTCTCGAAGACCTCGCCAAAGAACTCGAGATTCCCGAACATCGATACGAACAGGCGGAGACGAGCTACAAGTCGCTGGGCGACTGGCTCAACCGACCGGAGTCGACAATTCGGCGATACGGGCCCCAAGTCCACGTCCAAGGGTCGTTCGGTCTCGGGACCGTCACGCCACCGCTCACCGCGGACGAGCACTACGACATCGATGCCGTCTGCGAGTTTCAACGCCTGACGAAGAACGAGACCACGCAGGCCAATCTAAAGCGCCTGCTCGAAATCGAAATGAGGCTGTACGCCCGCAGCAAGAATATGATCAAGCCGCTGGAGGAACATCGCCGCTGCTGGAGGCAGCCGTACGCAGACGAAGCTCAATTCCACATGGACGTCACGCCCGGAATTCCGAGTGGCGGCGAGCTGACCCAACTCCTGAAAACGCGCGGCCTCGATGCTTCGCTCGCCGAGACAGCGATCTCGATCACCGACAACCGCCACCCGCACTACCAGATTATCGCAGCCGATTGGCAGCGGTCGAATCCGCGCGGCTATCTGAAATGGTTTCTGACACGCATGGCCAAAGCCTACGACAAACGCAAGAAAGAGCTTCTTCAGAAAGGCGTGAGGGCGGGCACCGAGCCGATTCCGGACTACCGAATCCGCACCCCGCTGCAGTACGCCATCATGATCCTGAAGCGCCATCGCGACATCATGTACATCGGCCGCGGCGACGAAAAGCCGATCTCGATTATCCTGACGACGCTCGCCGCCCACTCCTACGAAGGAGAGGAGAAGATCGCCGAGGCGCTGTTCGTGACCCTGACGAAGATGGACAGCTTCATCGGGACCGCGGCGGACGGCAGCCGTCTCATCGCCAATCCCAGCGATCCGCTGGAGAACTTCGCTGACAAGTGGAAGGAGCATCCTGAGCGGGAGAAAGAATTCCATAATTGGCTGCGAAAGGCCCGCGCCGATTTTGCGGCAGTGGCGCAGTTGCCCAACAAGCAACTGATCACCGAGCAACTTGCCAAGGGCGTCGGTGCCGACATTGCGGACCAGACGCGGCGGCGTTCGGCCGCTCGACTCAGTACACCGGCCCTGCTGACCTCCGGCCTCGTCCGCAGCGAGGCGCAGGCGCAAACCTCGGCCGTCCGCATCGAGGGAGATCGCCGGAATGCCTGAGGGCGTTGACCCTCTCGCGAAACGCTTCAAGTCAGCCGTCGGCGTCGTTGAATCGCGCTGGCAGCAATCTGGTTTGCGCCCGCGCAGGCTCGACGCCAGAGAACTCGCTACCTACCGGGGGCGCTCCGCCGAAATCGGCTGGCGTTTCGACTGCGAGTTTTCCGATCGCCGACGTCGGCTCGATGTTCTGGTGACCGCAGCCTTTCCTTTTGCGCCCGCGCGAATCGCGCTGGTCGATCGTCCTTCCTTTTTGACTTGGCCCCATGTCGAAAGTGACGGCGCGCTCTGTCTGGTGCCGGATCACGCCACGTTTCCCATCGATGATCCGTACGCCGGAATCGCGGAACTGCTCAAGATGACGTTCGATCTTATCGAAGCCCTGATCCGCGGCGAACGCAATGGCGACTTCCAAAGCGAGTTTCTTACATATTGGCAGCATGCAGGACGCGGACGGACCCGGACTATCCTGTCGCTGATTGAACCCGCGCCGCCATCGCGGATCATCAGGATCTGGGAAGGCGCAAGAAGAACGATCATCGCCGACAATGACGAGACGTTGCGCGATTGGCTTCGCAATTTCGCTCCGGCGATCCCCGCAGCCGAGCTTCGCTTCAATAGCGGCTTACTGGTCTGGATGGACGTCGTCCCGCCGCCGTCCGAATACCCCTCCTCGGCGAAGGACGTCTACGACATGGCTGCCCGCGCCGGCGTCGCCGGCCATCTCGATGAACTTGCCCGCGAGGCGCGTCAGCGGCTGATCGTGATGCTGGGCGCGAGTACCGAGAACGGGCCAGCGCTCGTAACCACAGTCGTCAGTCGACCGAAGATCGTTCGTGGATCGGATCCACTGATCGCCGGGTTTCGCCCCTCGCGCGTGCCCGAGAACGTGCTGCATGCCCGGCTGTTCGGAGGAAATACCGCCGACCGTGCTTCGGTCGAACGCGTCGATCCGACATGGGTCCATGGACGTGACCGCGATCCCAGGATTCCCATGCTGCGTGGGGCGACCGTCGCCGTTCTCGGTTGCGGATCAGTCGGCGGCCCGGTTGCGATGACGCTGGCCCGAGCAGGAGTCGGCAAGCTCATCCTCGTCGACAAGCAGACCTTCACGGGCGCCAACGTCGGCAGACACCCTCTCGGAGTCGGGTCAATCGGCGCGGCCAAGACAATCGAGCTCGCGAAGCGTATCCGCTCGGACCTTCCACACGTCCAGGTGGAGTGCCATAACTCGCTTGTGCAGGACCTTCTGCTTCGTCCCGACTGCCCCCTCGCCGGTGTCGACCTCATCGTCTCGGCACTTGGCGATTGGCCGAGCGAATCCCTTCTCGACGAATGGCATGCTGTCCAAACGCGACGCTTTCCGATCGTTTACGGTTGGACGGAGCCGCATGCCGCTGCCGGGCACGCGATCGTCGTCTCCGGCGGCGGCGACCGCCTGCGCGACGGACTGGATGCCACCGGATCGCCGCACCTCGTCGCCACACGTTGGGCATATGAAACCCGGCGCTACGAGCCTGCCTGCGGAGCGGCGTTCGATCCCTACGGCCCTGTCGAATTGGGATTCGTCACCTCGATGGTGGCGCAGACCGCACTCGACGCCCTTCTCGGTCAGACGGCATCGGCCACGCATCGCATCTGGCTCGCGCGCCGCGCGTTCGTGGAAGCTGCGGGCGGCGCATGGACTGACGAACTGCGAGCCATCGCTCCGCAAGCGCTCGCCGGAGCAACCATGATCGAAAGACGATGGGGCCGGGTCGCAAAGGACCTGGCGGCGTGATCTCCTGCGACGTCGGACAATCAGGACAATCGCTCATGTTCAGCGACGGCGTTCTTGAGCACTTCAACCAACACCGTCAAACGCGCTTTTGGCAGAAAGAGGCCGGAGGGCTTCTATTTGCGCGATTTCAGCTTCCTGTGATCGACATAGACGTCGCTACTGGCCCGAGGCGCGGAGATCGCCGGTCCCGCTATTCTTACCGGCCGGACGAGCGGGCCGAACAACGTGAGATTGACGACATGTTTTCGCGTGGGCTGCATTTCGTAGGCTGCTGGCATACGCACCCGGAGGATATCGCATCGCCTTCGCATATCGACCGCCAAAATATCGCTGATTGCGTGCGCCGCTCCCACCACGCGCTGAATGGATTCATCATGGTGATCGTGGGCAGGAACCCAATTCCAGAGGGAATGTGCGTTTCTGTGTGCGACAAATCTTCGGTCTACGAGTTGGCATTTTCGCGAAACGCCGCGTCGATCGATTCTTCTTTGACTTCATCTAGCTCGGCAGACCTTCGAATGCCAGATGCCAGAGATACAAACTGAGCGATAACGATCTCAAGAGCGATGGCCGTCACAGTTCCGCTACGCCGGGGGCCCCCGACATAGGAATGACTCGAGGTCTCTCCGGAAAGTTCTCGGGCCTGTAGTTTGTAACAGCGGCCATCCTGTCCACGACGGATTGATGAACAAACGCCTCGGGCGATATGAAGCGCGGCTCGGCGCTTGGGATGTAGTGGCCAAAGAGCGACTTGCGAGCAGGCCACTCCTTGTATTTGTCTGCCTTCGGCCACAGTTCCAGCAGGCGCCACGCGGTGGACATCGAGTCATGCGGATCACGCATGATATCGGGCGGGACGTAGCTGAACGGACTTCCCTTTCTCTGCACCCCCCAAGCCAGCTGGTTCACGGTCCTGGGGTCGACGGCCAAGCCATGCTTCACCGCTTCGTCGATCATCCAGACCAGTGGGAATTTCGAAAGACCGCTCTCTTGCTCCGGGTAGCCTCCCCCGATATCGGCGTGCACACCTGAAAACCAGACTTGCTGCGCGTCCTGCGGTTCCGCATTGTTCGTAGCGCTGAACCTATTGCGCATGAACGTTTGCGGTTCATCCCAAGCATCCAGCCTGAACATTCTTCTTCGTTCGTCGATCGCGATCGCCTGGCGGAAAATGCGAACGCTAGGATTGTTTCTGGTATTGGCAAGCGTCTGCAGGCTGAACGCATAGAACCTATCAGGACGCGGGACTATCACGCTCGCGACCGTGTCCCATACTCCAACGAATTTGATCGTCGGCCATCTCGAAGAAACAATCCGGGCGAACTGCGAGGCGCGATCGTCCTTGGTCGATGGAACAGGCTGACCGCTTACTTCTCCGCGTTCAGATTCCTCTATCATTGCCGACTGAACCGGATCGATCGCCGACCCTGTCTGTTTGTACGCCGTCAATGCAGCACCGGCGAGATTCCACTGATGCGGCGAAAGGAGTCCAATTCTATGAACAAGGCCCGCAAGAACTCGGACAGTGTAAGCGCCGCGACTGAAGCCAAAGAGATAGATCTCGTCACTGTCCTCGTACTGAGTCACTAGAAACTCATAAGCGGCAAGGACGTTGTCATCGAGGCCGTAACCTGTCGCCAAACCAAGCACGGCGATGGCATCTTGCCTGAACTTGGTCCATGGATCCGGTCTCGCGAGTGTTCCAACGCCCGGATCATAGAACACCACTTGGGGCGGCTGGGTCTTTCCCGTTTTTCGAAGTAAGCGGTAAAGCTTCAGAACGTTGGAGATGTTCTCGCTGATTTCATTTCCCGTTCCGTCGCAACAGACGACTATGTTTTTCAATGCTTCCCCTCCCCGACCACGCTTCCAGGCAAGTCTACCATCAATCCCCGGCTAGAAGAGCACGATCCAGACCGCGTTATCGAAGCGGATTTAAGAGAAAACCAATGACCTGCCGGTAGGCGTGTCCCGAAAGGAAAAACGCTTGCCCCATGTTACCTACGCCATCGGCGACGTTCACGGCCGTGCTGACCTCCTCCAGTCACTTCTAGCCGCCATTGTCGCGGACGCACACGCGTCCGACGCTGAACCTCGGGTGCTGTTCCTCGGCGATATCGTCGACCGCGGCCCTAACAGCCGTGAAGCGATGGATCTCGTCTGCGACACCCTCGCCAGGTGGCCACTGTCACGGCTGATCCGGGGCAACCACGACGCCTATTTCCTGGACTTCATGACCACCGACCGGATTGACGAGGAGAGGTTCGGGAGATGGCTGATGCGGATCGGCGGTTACCAGACGATGGAGTCCTATGGCCTCCTGTCCGTTGGCAACATCCGGGATGCCGCAAGGATGTTTCGCGCCAACCATCCACATCATCTGCAGGCGCTGAAGGATGCCTTGCCGATCGTCGTCGACGATCGCTTCGCTTATGTTCACGCAGGAATCGATCCTACCCGTTCCATCGGAGACCAGGCTCCAAAGGACTTGATGATGATCCGGGACAGGTTCCTCGATCATGAGGGGCAGCTGTCGCACATCATCGTGCACGGCCATACTCCGACGTCGGACAGCATGCCAGACTCGAGGCCATACCGGATCGCCATAGACACGGGTGCCTATGCCTCTGGTCGGCTGACCTGTCTGGCGATTTCCGCCGATGAACTGAACCTTCACTTCCTGTTTGCTACGTCTTCGAACGAAGGCATCGAGGTCACGCGGGAGGCGCGGACGAATGACCGATTTTATCCGGCTGAAGGCGAAATATCCGGACCTCATTCCGACGACGATGACATTCCAGTGCGGTGCCGGCTGGGAACGGGGTCTGGATCAATATTTTGGTGAGATAGCTCAGGCGTTGCCTGCGGGAACTCGACTGAACCTCGATCGGGTTTATGAGAAGTACGGGAGCTTGAGGATCGACGCCACGGCAGCGGGCATTGTCACTCCCGAGATTAGGTTGGCGCTGGACAAGGCAGAGGTACTCGCAGATTCGCGCTCCTACCGATTTTGCGAGTCCTGCGGCAAGCCGGGAAGTCTTCGCGACAAGCGAATGTTGTACGTCACATGTGAAGACCTTGCTGACGGAGCCGCGGCCCTGCCACCAGACGAGGGCGGGGTCAGACTGGACGGAATTGCCTACGAGTACGACGAC
This sequence comes from Mesorhizobium sp. GW821-FHT07A06, assembly GCF_059419085.1. NCBI lineage: Bacteria > Pseudomonadati > Pseudomonadota > Alphaproteobacteria > Hyphomicrobiales > Phyllobacteriaceae > Mesorhizobium > Mesorhizobium sp. GW821-FHT07A06. Next base: position 96,031 of record NZ_JBWKRC010000012.1, on the reverse strand, counting down.
GAGGCCGGCGATCTGGTCGTCGTCAGGGTGGAGCGCGAAGGCGACTAGGGCCAATTGCTGAAAAATTGCTGTATCCCTGAGCGCTCCACGCCTCTGCGAAAAGGCAGAGATTGCGCCGCGCTCCTGCGGCGTCCTGCAGACCACCGATGAACCGTGACGTTAGAGAGAAAAGCTGCTGCCTGAGCAGGAAGATCAACTGCGCCGGGAGGACACGAAAGAAGGCGTTCTGTTCCTATCATTTGTTGCCTTCAGGGATTGCCGTCGCTGACCGCAATTGGCCGCATGGGCGACGTTCCTGAGGCACCGGCCCAACCGCAGCCTTTGCGCCGTATGTTTGCCATTCGAGCTGGGTGTTGGAACATGACACACTCGTGGTCCATGAAATTAGTTCGTGCTTGCGAGCCGATCTGCATTGCGCTTGCCGGATGTCCAGCATGGTGCGACGATCGCCTATATAAGGGGCAACCTGTCAATCGGACGCCGAGCAAACTCACGTGGACAATTTGCAGATTATCGACCTTGGTGAATGGGCCGAGGATGATTTCTCTGGACGGTGCGCACGTGCGGGCATGACCCGCAACAAGTCGCGACAGGACCGCACGGGATGGGACTATATCGTCGAATTTCGCGCGCGCGCGATTAAAGGCATTCCCGCCGACTTGCAGCCGGTCGACATGTCGGCGCGCGCTCAAGTGAAGTCGAAGAAAAAGGGTGAGCCGTTCGTCGATCTGAAGCTCAGCAATGTACTACGCTTTGCCAAGGATCCTATGCCGTGTTTCCTGGTCCTGTACCAGGCCACTGATGGCGGGGAGCCGGTGCGGATTTTCGCGCGACACTTCTGGACCGACGAAATCGCGCTGGCGCTTCGCCGAGCGCGCAAGGCCCATGGCGAGGGTCGCGAGGATCTGCACAAGCTCACCGTGCGTTACAGTTTCTCGGACACCGACGAGCATACGGGCGACCTGATCACCTGGATGGACTCGATCGTGTCCGGCAGATCCCGTTACGCCGAGGAAAAGCGGGCGCTTGTGCGCTCGCTCGGGTTCGTGGATGGTGGTATCCACGGCAGCCTGAGCTTCGCGGCCGAGGATCTCGAAGCGCTGATCGACCATCAGATCGGCCTCCGCGAAGAAGCACCTCCGGTCACCGTCACGATCAAGCAGCGGCGCTTCGGGATCGACGCGAAGACGCCGCTCTTCTCCGGCATGCCCGACATCGCGCATCTTCGGTCGCATCCGGTGCCGGCGCGCGTCCGAGTCAGACACCCCGAGGGCGCCGATATCTGGCTCGACGGCAAACTGTTCCTCCCGGCAGTGCCTGCGCCTCAGGAATTGATGAAACTGCGGGTGGTAGCGGACTTTCTTGAGATCGTCGTTACCGGCAGCAACAAGGGCAAGGTGACCTTCGATCTCGATCCCGACCGCAAGCGCGGCCTCACCTCGCATCGTGCCCTGATTGAAATCATGCGGCTCGCCGCAGAGGGGCCACTCAAGCTAATGGTGGCGAGCGAGGGCTATCCGAACATTCCGACCCAGGTCGAGTTGCCTGGTATCGAGGTGGATGATGCGCTTCAACAATTCTCGAATGTGATCGCCTGCTTTGAGAAGGCCAGCGCCGGCGTCCTCCCACCCGACCTCGCCGTGTCAAAACGGGATATCGACATCGCCTGGAATCCCATCGTCGACTTCAATGGCATGGTCGCCGGCACCGACTTCAGCGGCGCCTTCGAGTTGACGCAAGCGCTAAAAGACAAAGTGTCAGTGCCTACTGCCACCTTCTTCTTCGACTATGTCGAGGTCGGGGACTGGGTGTTCGGCGCGGTGGTCCGGCGCGCGGTCGAAGAATTCGAGCTCAAGGGAACAACCGGACGAATTTCACTCGGCTCAGCCCGAGTCGTCGAGGCGCTGGTGCGCCGTGCCAGCGGCCAGAAGATCTTAGCCGAGCTCTACGAGCTCTACCGCCAAGCGTTCGAGCCCGAGAAGAAGATGGCGTTCGAGATGTTTGGCGGCAGCTACCGAGGTCTGCTGAACATGAGCGGCAAGAGCGCGGTAGCGAACGCTGTCAGGTCCGATGGTGTCGACTTGCACCGCCAATCGGCCGCAGAATAGCCTGCATAGAGGTCGGTGCCGATCGTTTTCACGAACGCGCGCTCGGTACTGAACCGTTCCGATTCAAAAGACGAAGCGCGACGCCATGAACCTGGCCACTATTCTCGCTCTCAGCCATCTCGTGCAGCGCACCGAGGATAGTGATGGCGGTCTCGACGAGGCTCGCGCGGCTGACATCGATTCGATCGACGACGAGGAGGATCGCTTCCTTCGCGGCGAACGGAGCTCCGGCCAGAGGGCGACGGAGAAGAAGATCCGGAAGGCCCCAGAGGGCGCGAAGCTTTCCAAGGAGGCGCAGGCACTTGAGCGTGTCCCTACGATCGAGATACTGGACGATGCTGCGGAGATCGACGGGAAGCAGATGAAGGGTCGTGCCGGCCGCTTTTATAAGGATGCGCAGACGCTTTTCATCAACGGCCTTTATTCTGCGGTCGACAGAATGACTTCGGAGCTAGAAGTACACTTCGCAGGGCAAGCAGAAGGCGAGGCGCTTCGCAGCATCATCCTCAGGGCGGCACAGCGATCTATGGCATTTCGCGTGGGCAAAGCTACCTGCTACGCGATCAGCAAACGGTTGGTTGATGGATGGTCACTCGAAGATCTCGAAAGGGCGACCTCCCCCGAGTCACTATCTCTAGCGGCGGATGACTATCGTCAGAGTATCACTGCGGCACGGAAGTGGATCAGCTTCGAGCTCAAGGCGCATGGATTTGCCGCCGCGGAGCCAGAGCCGACGTAGGGGACCCTATTTCGACCGGCTTTTCCAAGCACATTGAGGCGCATGTTCGTGACGAGCAAGGCCGCTCCAAACGGTCGTTTGGAACTGCGTCGTCCGTTGAAGGATCCGTCCTAAAAGCCCAGCGCCTTTCGGAAAGTAAGCTCTTCCACGAAATGTATGCTGCTGCCCTTCTCGCGAAGCTTCAGGGCTTCGATGATCTTGGTTCCCTGATGGCTGTGGAGCCAATCGCGCGAAGCAATGGCAGCTACGATCAGGTAGTCGGTGCTGCGGGAAACGCTCCTGGAGACCAGCCCTCCCCGCTCCACGATCCATCCTTCGATAATTTTTCGAGGCCCCAGACTGAAGGCGCCCGTCACTACAAATCCCGCGTTCTCGAACACCACCATGCTTGCGTCTCTCAGGACGCCGTCTATGGATGGCGTGTTCCCGTACGTTGGTAGCCCGGTGTCTGCGCAGCTATCGCCGACCAATCGAACTATCCATTCGCCGATGTCTTCTTCTTCCTCGATCGACAGGTGCCCATCCGATATCGCCGCGACGGCGACCGCCTTCAAAGTCGCAACCCTGGTGTCCTCAAAGAGTTGGACGTTCTGATCAATGCGGTCGATAAGCTTTTCGACCTCCTTGATCTTCAGGCGATTGTCGCAGGCGATCCCGGCACAGAAGCCGAAGAACCTGTTGCAGCAGTCATTTGGGTTGCTCTCGGAGAACGGTCTCAAGCGATAGTCGACGATTCCGGAGATGATCCCGAAAATTTCCCCGTGGTAATCACTATATGCAGTGTCCAGGTCCTGGATAAGATCGGCGGCGTCGGCGTCACCAAAAAGCTGGAGAAACTGTTCAGCTTCGGCCCGGATTGAAGCGACCTCCAGGCTCTCGATTGATTCGCTGGCCAGAACACCCTCTAGAAAACCCAGCCAATATGCCTCGACCTTGCGTCGGTTGCTCTTCGCGTGTATTCGCCCAAGTGCAGATCCGCCGTACTTCAATTCATCTAACCCAACCATCATCCCCTCCCCAGAACAGCAGTTTATGAAACATATTTGCGACCAGTCTTCGGCGCAATGACATCAATTCACAAATACTGGCTTGCCCCGGATAAACATCGAGGAAGGCAACCGCATTCGACCCGACGAGACCTCGGACACCTACGGCCGGCCGAGGCCTACTCGAGAAATCGAGACAGTTAGATCGCGGCTCGATCGCAGACAAACCCGATGATGGTCTTCGCCTCGTCGAGCGTCTGCGGATAAAAACGGCTCAACGCTAGGCCCTTAAGCTCTGGAACATTGAGATTGGAGTTGCGACCCCTTTCGGCCTGATACGCTTCTCCGGCAATGCGTGGAAAACAGTCATGGCCTACATCGGAGGCTCGGGTCCATATGGGCTGCTTGCCGTTAGAAGTCTTATCCAGAGCTAACGTTCGGCCGTTGGTCGTGTTGTAGATGACGACCTTCTTGGTGCCGCCGATCCTGCGGTCGGGATGCTGGAGAAGCCGCGGATCATGATCCATCTCCGCCTGGATGAGGTCGCGTAATGGATTTCCGGCGTCTCGGTTGCTCATCGGCTCCTTTGACAGGTGGACTCCGGCCGTCTTTTCACTCGGAGGATTGGCGGCCATGTTTGGCTTCGGTGCTCCGAGCGCGGATGCTCGAGCGGCACCATTTGGTTGTGGAGGCGACGGTGCCAATGCAAGGCTTGGTTTCCCGCGGACTGCATCCGTTGCCCCTTTCATTCGAGCATACGCCGGCTGGAGAAACTGAAGCCGCCTTCGGACGGGGTCACCCACGCTCAGATCTTCCGGCGATTTCAGTCCCAGGTACACGTCGACCTGGCTCCCCCCGCTCGTTGAGGGATGGGCAAAGGCCCCGAGAACTTGGTTGCCGCGGATAAGACCCCGCTTTGCGCACCAGTCCAGGGCGGCGAGAGGAGTCGGACCCAATCCGATATACAGGGTCCGGTCCGACATCAGGCGCAGCGAAGAAACGAAATCGCGCTCGAACCCCTCGCGAAACACGTCCGACCGAAGAACGTCATCGAAGCTTCCAGCGAACATCTTGCTGTTCCTGAAGGCTGCATGCGGAATGACCGAAGTCGCATGGAACAGGCCAGCCTCGTCTCCCCAAAGCTGTTCTTCATCGCGGATTCCCAGAATTCCCGCCAGGCCGAAATGCCTCATCATCTTCAGGAGATTCGGACGCATGGAGGGACCGCCAAACGCAGCCTGCTTTTTGGCTTCCAACCGAATCTCCTCGTCCTCCTGCCCGACTTTCAGACGGCTGCCGAACGTCCGGTAGGCAAGCTTCAGCTGCTCGGGGCCGGGAGTAATGCCGACCATGGCGAGTCTGGCATTAGGATTCACATGCTCGAACGGTGTGTAGAAGAGTTCGTCCCCGCCTCTTCTTGCAAGACTGGTTTCTGGTGATTGCACGGCTGTCTCGCCGCGGCTCCTCAAAATATCTCGGAAACGGTCCAAGAAAATCGGTGGCTGAATCAAAGCGGGCATAGGAATCCTCTCTGCAAGGTCGTTGAATTGTCGATTGGATTAGTTACGTCGGTAGCGCCGCCTCCCACTGACCATCAAGGGTTGCCGAGTATGATGGAGAACCTGACGGGCAAATCACGTAGTCAATACACCTTCGGCTGTAAGCCCGCCCAAATTCATCGCAATCCGGTTGAGGAACTGCGACTGCGGACGTTTGCGGTCATGAAGGGGATAAAGAAAAACCCGAACACATTTTCCTCCGCACTGTTCATAGACGACTCCTGTTGCCCTTCACCTATCCCGCATCCGTGGCCGAGCAGTATTTACGCTCGCTAATGAAGTTTAGGACACACGGCTCCAGAACAGCTATTGCTGTCCGAGTCGTGCGTATGTTGCTGATTCAGGCAAGTGTGCAAGGGGGAAACTGTTGGCCTTATCGCCGCTCGAGCTAGTATCTGCACACCCGTGGCATCGCGCAGTCTTCACGACATACGCATTGAGCCTGTCCTTCTTCGAGGCTGTACTGCTCGACGCTCTCGTGCGCGGCGGAGGCCGGGAGGCGGTCATCCTTGCCGATGTCGAGGGCGTCAGGGCGGGGCTTAGCGAGCAAGGCGCGCGGCGCGTCGGGCGGGACTACGAGCTCGAACCGGTCTCGGTCAGCGCGGGTGTCTTCCATCCCAAGCTTTCCGCCTTGGTCGCCGATGGCGAATGCCACCTGCTGGTAGGCTCAGGAAACCTGACCTTCAACGGCTGGGGAGGCAATCTCGAGGTCGTCGAGCACCTGCATCCGGGCTTTGCGGCCGACGCGATCGATGACGCCGCGGACTTCTTTGAACTGCTGGCTCTCGCCGACAACATCCGCCATGGCGCCGCCGATCATTGCCAGGCCGTCGCCAATGACCTCCGAAGATCGACGCGCGGTCGGGCACGCAACGGCGACGTCCGCCTCTTCCACAGCCTGGACGGGGCGATATCGGACAAGATCGCCGAAGCGGCCGATGCCTTGGGCGGAGCGACAAGGCTGGTTGCGGCGGCGCCGTTCTGGGATAGCGGAAAGGCGATCAGCCGCCTTTGCGAAGCCATCGGCCTCGATCACGTTTTCATTCATGCGCACAGCGGCGGCACGGTCCAGGGAAAGATCGGATCAAACTGGCCGTCCCAGACAAGCGTCGAAGTCCGTCCGGTCGAACTCGATGTCCTGAAGGAGGAAAAGCCACGCAGGCTCCACGCGAAGGCCTTCGAAATCATATGCAGGCGCGGCCGTCTGCTTGTCTCAGGCAGCCCCAATGCCTCGACCGCCGCCTTGGGCGCGGGACGCAACGTCGAAGCCTGCGTAGCCCGGATGCAGCGGGACCGCATGGTTGGCTGGACATACGTTCCCTCGTCGCCGCCCCAGCCGATGGACCCAGTCGACGATGCCGACGACGGAAGCGCGCCGATCGGCATTCTGCGGGCGGTTCTGGAAGGCGACCACATCTCCGGCCAAGTGCTTGCGCCCGAGATGACGGGAGCGGCCTCGGTCTACCAGGTCACCGCGGAAGGCCCTCGCAAGCTGGACGACGTCGAGCTTGCCGCCGATGGTTCGTTCACCGCCAGCGCTCCGGGCCTGGAGGTTCAGTCATGGAAGGGCGGCCGGCTGGTGGTGCGCGTCGAAGCTTCCGATGGAGCGGTCGCCGAAGGCTTCGTCTCGCTTGCTGCGTTCACCGAGATGACACGGCGCGCCGGACCGCTAGGACCGCGCCTTCTGGCTATCCTGGCGGGGACGGAGACGCCTGCTGACGTTGCAGCCATGATGAGCTGGTTCCACGAGGACCCGCGCAGAATGGCGCAGGCGGCGATACCGATTAGCGGCGGCGGCGGTGCCGGAGGACGCGTGTCGTCCGAGGATCAGACGGTCGCTGTTTCCGACCTGCGCCTCGTTCGCGCCTCGGTGCTGGGAGCGGGTCGGCCGGGCGCTGGCGGAGCTGGCTGGGTCCGCTTCATGGGATATGTCTTCGCCGCGCTGCGGGAGAAGCGCGGTCCCCTGGAGCAAGTCGGAGCCATACGCAATGCAGACAGCGACGACGAAGGCGACGTCATCACGGAAGAAGTCCAGGCCGTCGACCGGGCCGTGGACCATTCATTGGCCGTGTTCGAGCAGTTCCTCGACAAGATGCTTTCTCCCGGACTGGTCGAGCTTCACGCTTTCCGGGCATTGGACCTGACGCAGTACATCTGCGAACGGCTTCAGCCGGACCAGCAGCGGGCAAAGGGGTGGCTCCAGCGGCTTCTCGACGCTTTGACCAGGATTGAAATTCCCGATGACAGGCGCGAACTGGTTTCCGCAGTCGCTCTTACTCTCCTCGGGACGCGGATCGACGAGAACGACCTGCGCGCCGCCCGATCGAGGCTGGTTGGGTTAGGAGCCGACCTACAAGGCCACTGCCCGTCGCCCGAACTCGCGCGTGGCTTTCATTCCGTGCTGAACCAGCATGCGTCATTTCCCGAACTTTGGGACCGGGTGCGCGGTATCCGCACTTATCGAGAGCAGGCCAGGTCCTACCTCGACGCTCTCGCGGCGGGCTTTCCCTCCGACGGATACGGGGAGCTCGCCCTCGCCGCAAAGGACGAGTTCGCCACCATGGCCGACGCGTTCAAGTCTGAGCGGTCGAGAAAGAAGATCGAAGTCATGAAGCAATGGTCGGAGGCTTGCCCGAAATGCCACCGCACGCTGCCGAAGATCGAGGTAGGCAAACTGCGCTCGACAGCGGTGGCGACAGCCAGGAACTGCTGCGGTCACGTCCTGATCTGGCCGGAGGAGGCTGAACATGGCTGAAGTTTCCCTGGCCGAGATGACCGCGGCCGCCAGCGTAGCCGAAGGTCCCGTCTTCGTGCCTCCGACCGCGCCCAGACTCGGCGGCGTCGACCCTCTGGGCCTGCGTCAGACCAATTTCGACCTGATGGACCAGGTTCTCCCGGGCCTGAACAATGTCGCCCGTCATGTCCGGCCCTTCGTGATCGTCGCCTGGGCTTGGCGCCGGGCGCGCCAGCTCGCGGAAAAACAGGAATCCGGGGACATCAAGATCGACCTCTTGCTCGATTTCGTGGACCGCATCGAAGTCATCTACGCGTGGTCGCAGTTCCTTCTGGACTCCAATGCTGATTTGCCGGGCCGTCAGGTTCTCGGCCCGCTCCTGCGCGAGACCAGCTACCAGTTCGGCGGTCCAGCATGGAAGAAGCGGCGGGAAGAGCGTCGCTATTCCACGGCATTCACGGCACCCGTGAACTACGGGCCGGGGCTGAAGTCGCTTGGCTGGGTCGAGCAGCATCCTGTTCATCTGGAAATACTGGTGCCGACCGCCTCCGCCGCGCCTGCGCTTGACGCGTTCGAGGCGCTGATCGCGGACAGGCTCGATCATCCCGCCTTCAGCAGCCTCGGCAGCGTCAGCGTCAGTTCGGACGAAGCCATGGACTGGGCCGCTGCATGGTCGTTCGGAACGGTCACCGACGCCGAGAAGGAAGCCGCCGCCAGCATGCTGTTCGGACTGTCGGCTCCCACAGTAAGGAAAAATGGAGGCAGGCTCATGCTGGAGGCCGTCGCCAACGCTGCCACAGCTGAGGTCGACCGCATCCGCGGCACGATGGCCGGAGCGCCGTCGGCCTTCAATCCGGCGACTGACCTGGAAGAAACGGTGACAAGATGGCGTCAGCTGCAGGTCCGTCAGCTGTTCCGCCTGACGCTGGAAACGCTCTTCGCTTGGATCCTGCGCCAGCTCGACGATCGGTCAAAGACCACCGAGGAGCTTGTCGCTGCGTTTCTCGAAGAAGCCGGGTTCGGCCATGAACAGCGCACCTCGGAGACGTGGCTGGAAGCCGGTCACCTTTCCGGAGTCGGCCCGACTGACTTGATGAACCGCATGACCGAGGTTCTGGCCGATGCTTCACGCGCTGGCCTCGCTGCCGTCATCGTCGACGGATTGGCCTTCTCCATCGCCAACGCGCCAGACGCCGGAGAGAATTTCGACCGACGGGACCGGCTGCCGCTGTTCCGTGCAAAGCACGAAGCTGCCGCTTGGGAGAGCGCTCCGGCCAAGGAGTTCACGCGCCACGTGCTCGAGACCTGGGTGCTGGCCCAGCACGTCTACTGGTCAGTCGGGAGGGGACTGGCGGATGCGCGGGCGCGGGGCAGGTTCATACTCCGCCTGAAGGTCGTGATGGACGAGGGTGGCTGGACATTGGCGCCGGGAGTATCAAGCGTCTTCACGCCCCGGCCGACCCCTGATAGGCTTCAGACAGCTCTCAGCCTGGCGACCGAATGCGACCTGCTTTGAAGCTGTGACCATCTCTGCCAACCAGGCAGCCAGGAAGATGCAGGAGCAGCATCCGGAAGTCTGCCGCGGCCATCGAGACAGTGGTTGAGCCGGCTTCCAGTCGCGATTGCGCTCCGCGCTCGTCCCCGGCGTGCGTCGATCTCAGGATGCTGCGAGCATTCGCCGGCTGCTTAAGAGCTCCATGATCTCGCGTGCGCTCATCGGCCGGCTGAGCGCATAGCCTTGCAAGATGTCGCAGCCCAAATCCTGTAGGATCTTGGCCTGCTGCATCGTCTCTACACCTTCGGCGATGACTTCCACTCCCAAAGACCTGCCAATCTGCACAATCGATTGTACGACCTCTCGCTGCTGGGCTGACTCGGCGATTGGGCTTATTAGCTGGCGTGCAATTTTAAGCCGTCGCGGTTGAAGTTTGAGCAAGCTGACAATAGACGCATGGCCGGTGCCGAAATCGTCAATTTCGATGTCAATTCCGAGTTCCTTGATCTGGTTGACGTTCCAGACCATAAGCTCATCGTTGTCGTCGAGGAAGATTGACTCTAGAAGCTCGAACGAAACTGTCCCTGGTCTTATTGAAAGTGACGTCAGGCTGTTGATCAACTCCTCGTCCTGCAACCGTCTCGCAGAGACGTTCACCGAAGCGCGCGGAACCGACAACCCGGCTCGCTGCCACTGATCAAAGTCGTGGAGAGTTTGTTCGAGTACCATGCGGTCAATAATTGAAACGACATTCAACTCTTCCGCAATCTTCAAGAACCCGGCTGGAGTCTGAAGACCGTTGATCGGATGGTTCCAGCGCACCAGCGCTTCAACGCCGGCAACCTCTAACGTTTTCGCGTCGAACTGCAGCTGGTAGTGCGGAACAAATTCGTTGCGCTCCAACCCTCCGAGAATCTCATCGGCGACCCGTTTGGTCCGAACTATCTCAGACTGGAGATCTTCAGTGAAAAACTCATACCGACTACGTCCCCGGCTCTTGGCCCGGTAGAGGGCAATGTCCGCGTTGACCATTAGGCGCGGGCCGTCGACGGGACCGTCCGCATCGACTGCAATCCCGATGCTGACCCCGATACGACATTCGTGGCCCTTATAGGGAATAGGCTGCCGCAATCTCTGTGTGATTAACTCGGCCAACTGTTTGAGTTGGTCTATTGAGATGTCGCGGCTGCAGACTACGACAAACTCATCGCCGCCGACTCGGGCAACGAAATCTGTTGACCGAACAGTGGATGTTAGCACCTTCGCGGTGTGGATCAGCACGGCGTCACCGACGGGATGGCCGAGTGTGTCATTGATCTGTTTGAAGCGATCGAGATCAAGATGCAGAAGCGCAGCGCCGCTGCCGGCCGTTGACCCTGTGGCCGTGTGACGATCGAGCATGGTGTCAAGGTAGCGGCGGTTTGGGAGGCCGGTCAGCGTATCGTGAAGTGCTGTGTGCTCATTGCGCGCCGTCGCCGCCTCGAGCTCAGCATTCCTCGTTTCGGCGAGGTCCTTTGCCTGTTCTAACTCCCGAGTCAGGACCACATCCGCCGTCACGTCCCATTCCGCTCCCACCATTTTGTGGTCGATATCATCCTTGTAACTTTTGGCGCGCGCGCGGAGGTGTCTAACACCTCCGTCGGCAAGTATTACGCGATATTCCGAAGAGTATATGCCCGTCGCGATCCCTTGCGCGAAATCCCGCTTAGCCTGCTCAAGATCGTCGGGGTGGATCGATCTTGACCACTCCTCGAAGGTCCTCGGTTCGCCATCTGCCGGCTTTCCGTAGATTTCGTTCAGGCGGTCGTCCCAGTATATGACGTCCGAGTCGAGATCCTGTTCCCACACGCCAATCTGCGAGGCATTAAGTGCAAGCTCCAGCCTCTCCGAAAGCTGTGCAAGCCGCCGTTCGCTGCGGCGCAGATCGGCGTAGTGCTTATGCCGTTGCTCAAAAAGCCGCCCTGCGACGACAATCGGAACCACGACCAGAGCGCCGCCGATGACCATCGTCAATCGCAAAATCCAGGCGGTTCGGGGCGTGGCGTTCCAGCCCCCCTTGGGCACGGCGGAAATCTGCCACGATCCTGTCGGCAACCGGACCTCGGCCGTGACGGGATTGTCTTGCATCACGTGCGCGGGACCGTAAAACCGTTCGCCGCCTCGACCCAGAGCGTCCTTGCCCGTCAGGGCGATCTCGATTGGCAGCTTGTTGTCTAAAAGACCGCTGTCCTGATACAGATTCTGAATGTCGATTACGGCAGCCACTATGCCCCAGAACGTCTCGGTAGGGCGGTCAGGGTTAAGGAAGACAGGGAATCGGCCGATAAATGCCTGACCTCCTTGTGTGAGTTCCACGGGTCCGGCCAACACCAATTGTTTAGTATCACGTGCTCGAAGAACCGCTTCACGCTGCTTTTCGTCCTTCCGAAAGTCCAGTCCAACGGCCTTTTCATTGCCCTCCATCGGATACATCAATGAGATGACCAGGCCGGGGGCAGCGGAAATGTTTCTGAGATGTGTCTTCTCGCGAAAGAGGCTCTCCGCCAGCTTGGCAAAGCGGGCTTGGCTCATATTCGGTTCGGTGACGATCGTTGCGGTCAGGCCACGCGCCAGTTGAAGGTCTCCATTGACATTGCCCTCGAGATTGGCCCGGACGAGGTTCATCTCCTTAGCGACGTCAACGCGCAATGCCTGTTCGGCAACAATGCTGTTTTGATGGTCGGCAAAAATGCCCGCGATCAACAGCACGACAAGGGCTATCACTGCCGGAAGACTGGTCCAGGTCATCAAGGTACAGAAGCGCTGATGAATAGCAAATGGCAAGGTGGGATCTCGGTCGGCGTAAATTCCGATCGGCGCAGGATATAAGAGCAGACTTAATCGAATCTTGGTGCCCCTACACAAAGTTTAGAAATGGCACCTGGAGACTATCACTTCTCTGGCAGTCCGGACGATCGATGAGGAAAGCGAAACGGTCGGAAGCGCGCATCCCGCCAAACGTCGCGGCCAAGGGTTCGTAGGCAAGCCGGCGAGAAGCCCAACTGTCTGTGAAATTGCAGATGCGTCGCCTTGCCAGGATCTAACGCCGTCCTACAAACGGTGGGAGAATCCGGAACTGTGCCCTCCTCCGAGGAACGCTGTGTCGCCTCCACGGCTACAGGAATGATTCCCAGGCGTCGGGCGTTCCAGGGCTGCGTGCTGTTCCTGTATGCGCAGAAATTGGGATGTACCGTCATTGCTACCTAACGCCGCGAACCTATTGGGCCGCGATCTCTGAAGCCCTGACCATAGCTGCTTGCTTTTGATGTTCTTCGTTCCACACGCCAGCAATGCGTGCGAACGATCGGCGAACGGACACGACTTTCGCCTGAAAACTCTTTGCGCTGTCTAGAAATTTCAAACACGTCGATTTCAACATTCCTACGTTTGTGGGGGTCGAATCCGAAAGCACCGCTGTGCCGGAAACAACAGCATTACAGCCGGGAACCGCCGTCGTCAGTTTTGTTAGAATCGGGTCCGCCTTGCCATCAAAATCCCGGTAAGCGGCATCTATCCCATTTTGAATCTGCGATGCGCTCACGTCGGCTTGACTGATCCAAACCGCTATTTGACTTCGTGCAGCGCCAGCTTGGCCATCCCCTTGAATAGCCTGTTGCCTTGTAAGGGCCGAACGCATTTGGTTTGTGATAGTTCGTAGATTTTGTTCGGTAGGCGCAAATTGTTTAAGTTGCGCGTCGGCATGGGCACTAAAGGCGTCCATCAGTTTTATGAAACCCTGAGTTCGTACCAGGGCATCCGCGTCGAGCCTCGCCTGATGTGTCTGATTGGCCCGGTCGGTGAGATTTGCGACTTGAGCACGAAAAGCACTTTCGTCTGCACTGAGCAGATTTAAGGAAAGGGTTGTACCGTTTCCACCACCAGCAAGGTGCAGCGCCCGACCGTCGAAAGTACCTGAAATCGTAATGCTTCCTGAGAGGAATTCGGTCGGTTTGATTGTGATCACCACCGTACCATTATTAGCCGCACCACTGAGCGCGGCGTTGGTATCTGTTAACTCTCCAGACGATTGTAACAACACCTGTTCGTATCGGCCTGTCAGTTGCCCGTCATTCGTCTGGACAACCTCAACCAAGAATGCAGCATCCGGTGACGAGCCCACATAAGTGCCCGAAATGCTGTCTGCGAAGGTAGGGCTACTGATTGCTGCGGCGCTCACTACGGCAAGATAGAAAATCGAGAGGCGAACCAGTTGGCCTATCACCGGGCGCTGAACTTTCAGGGACCGAGCAAGAATGCGAGATGGGTCAGTCTGCGTGAACATGCCTACGCTCGTATTCTTCATGAGGGCTTCCCGTGCCTTTGATACCTCGAGTCGAATCGGCGTTAAACACACGATGTAAAACACCCTTATATGTGGCGAAGAATATCAACCTGCCGATCGGGGACTCGTGGTCAGTAGGCGACAGATTTGAGCTGCACGGACTTTGCTTGGTTGGTCGTAACAAGAGCTTGCAACCAGGCGGTTGTGTTGCTGAATGCGCTGGCCCGATTGCAGAACGGCAGGGTAGATTCAAGAATCAGCAATCTGCAGGCCGGTGAGAGGGCGGCCGTCTCGATCATGGCGCCCTCCTCTCCGATTCCGATACTATCGGCACCGTGAGGCCCTCTGGCGTGTCCGGCATGTTCGCCACGCTATCCGCCATCGACCGCGCGAACCTGCGTAGTGTTGCGACATGCTTTGAAAAAGTAGCTCGGTCCAGGACAATCTGATCCCCAACCGACGGGAGTCTCTGTGACTGAGTGGAGGCGCTGGCGAGCCGATTTAGGGCCTTCTTGTTGATGACTGGAATTCCGTGCGCGCAGAGATTTCGGATTGTGACGGCCTCGACGACACCCCGTCGCCCGCCCTGGAAGCTTGACCAACCGCGCCCCCCGAACTTGAGTATGACCATCGCCCATGTTTCCACGGGCTGGAACGTGATCCACTGCTCCGCAGCCTCATCCATTGGCAGTTTGGGATCAAGCCCTACAAACTCATTGGGCTTCGCCCCCTTCTGGCTCAACAGTTTTTCGACTAGTTCGCGAGCAAGATCTTCGACCAAGGCGACATAGGAGGGGAACAGCACTCGATAAAGCTGCTGTTCGTCATTGAGGACCAGCATGAAGTCCTTTAGGTCGCATTTGAACGTCGAGCCCGACGGATCACCAATAACTAACGCGGAGTTCGAAGTTACAGGGAAGCCGTTAACGTAAGCCCGGTACGAGCCGAGAGCCATCTCACAAGCGAACCGAAAGCGCGTAAGGTCCCTCCATCGATCCCACATTTCGTATCGGACCCAAGTAGCCATGCTATCTCCCCGCGAATTACAGGTTACCTCGGGGTTCTGCGGGGCGGGTGTCAATACTTTCTGTCATCGGCGGATCGAGTCGCATGACAGCGGCGTGTTCGACACAGCAGTGACTTGCCCAATATGGATGGGGGCGAGCCCGATCTTAGACTGTTTATGGCTGACTTCGGCTGATGGCAACGATCTGTTCAAATGCCGCCTGCAGCTTGTCCACCGATCTCGTGCCATCCGACGTGAACCAAGCTGCCCACGCATCATAGACCGACTGTAGCAACGGCACATCATTTGCCGCCACGTATTTATAGAGTTCCGACCCGTATGCCAGCACGCCGAGCCCCTCCCCCCGGTCTTCGTTCTGGATGCGGAGAATTATCCAAAGCGTGTTTTCCAACACCGCGGCGAACCGACGCTTTGTGTCTTCCGTCTGGTGGACAGTCGCTGGGAATGCTTCGGCAAAGATCATGTGCAGGCCCTGGACGACCAGAACAGACATCGCGCCCTTCTGGTGCATGTCGGCACGGAGGACCGATCCGCCGCCGATATCCTCAACGAGCCCGGCATTGCACAAGACCTCGTCTATACGACTGAACAAGAACGCGGCAAACCTTCGATGTCTGTGATTTTCCGCGACGGTCAGAGATCGAGCCGCGATTCCAATAGGCTCAAATTCATGGCGGAGAAAGCGGTCGAAAGATCAGGACTTGAGCAGAGGGATCGGGCGGTCATGCTCGCGCAACGCCATCGTCAGATCGATCAGGTCGCGAACATGCTTCGTTCCGGGTCCTGCTTCCGCCGATCAATCACTAGCTACTTTGAAGGCGACAATGCGCTGAGACGCCCGACCATATCTGAACGAATACTCGAATGGGTGTTTAGCGCTGCCGCAAAGAAGGTTCGGGTATCAGCTTGCTGCGACAGTTGCGATGCAGCTGAGATAAGGAAGCGCGGGAAAGCCGGCTACGTTGCGCGAACAGTTGCGAATTAGAAAAGTGGCCTTCGGCGGAAGTGATGGCCGTCGCTCCGCATGCACTCGTGGCTACAGTGGAACCGATAGCATACTCTCAGAACCGCCTGACCAGGTCCGAAAGACTCCGAAGGCCTTGCTGAGGCAAGTTTGTCGCAGGTGGCTTTGCTGCTACGTTACCATGAGGCTTGTATTGGGGCTAACCATGCAATCGTCGATCCTTCGCGCCGAGCGCACGTCGAGACTTGGGCGCATCGGCGAGATATTGGCAGAGGAGCGTTTGAGGGCAGCGGGATTTGAGGGAGTTCGTAACCTGAATCTGGGCATCAATTTCCCCTACGCCGACATCATGGCAATTCGTTCCGGACAAGGCTTTCTCATAGGGGTGAAATCTCGGAATGAATTCCAAACCAACGGCAGAATTAATCCCTGCTACAACGCTGTGCTGATAGCCGATGCCCCGCGGAGAGAACTTGAGAGACGCGGAAAGGCGGAGGCCGACATCACCGCGCTTCTATGGAGCGAAGTCGATGAATTGGCTCGACAGGCAGACGCGGTTCCGGCGTGGGTGGCAATAGCAATGCGTCCCGTGGAGGGCACATATTCAGCCTACTTCGGTTTGGCCTCTGCCGTACGACATCGCCGATCAATCCCGATGAAGCTACGGGACCGAACGGGGTACGTTGAACTGGCGCCTGCTGGAACCAAGGATGAGCGAATAACGCCAGATCTCCTTAACCGTGACTAACAGCAAGATGACCAGTAATTGCATCAAAACTTGGCGAGAAACTTGCTGTTGGATAAATGCTTGCATTGGTCGCCCCGTCGGGCCGCGGAGCGGCCGAGGCATGGAAAACCCAATCACGGGCGAGTAGTCGGACCGCTTCTTGCGCCATCCGATTTTCCCGAATACGCAAGTGGACTAGCAATAAGGAGTTCGATGAAGTGCCAGAAGAAACCGATCACTGGAACACAGATCTGATGGAATTGACTGCCGATATTGTTTCAGCGTTTGTCCAAAACAACGCTGTACCCGTGGCTGGTCTCCCAGATCTTATATCATCTGTGAACGCCACTCTTAGAAATCTCGGTCGGCCGGGCATCGTTGAACAGCCGCCACTAACACCAGCGGTCAATCCGAAAAGATCGGTTTTTCCCGATTACATCGTCTGCCTAGAGGACGGAAAAAAGTTCAAGTCGCTGAAGCGGCACCTCAGGACGGACTTTGGCCTCACCGCTGATGAATACCGAGCGAAATGGGGGCTCCCGCGCGATTATCCCATGGTGGCTCCGAACTATTCCGCGGCTCGCTCTGTCCTTGCGAAATCATCGGGTCTCGGCCGGAAGCCCGCAGCACCTGTCAAAAAACTGACGTCGAAGCGGAAAGCCAAGGCCTAGCAAACTGCCACGCTCAACCGGGATCTCAGAGTGGCACGCTACCTGGACAGGCGCAACGGTGGCTTCCGGCATCTCGTTATGCCTTGAGATGCTTGTCATTCCGACCGGGCGGCTCCTGCATCAAAGTCGGGCTATTCCGAAAACGGCCCAGATTGGACACGGCGACCTTGAATTCCGGGGATACGGCCAGGTCTTGCAGGCGCTCAAGCTGCGCGACTGCGTAATTGACGCTTTCGGCCAGGAGACTAAAGGCCATGTGGTGGTCGATAACGGGAACCGCGATGCACACTGCAGCGGTGGATTTCGTCGCCGCGAACTCCATGTCTTTGTTCAACATCGGAGCAAGGAGTGCCTCCGCGCGCCCAGAGTCCCTGCATTCGATTACCAACTCGACCGTACCCTTCCTGAACTTGTGGTACAGCTTGCATTTCGGCGCCTTCCACGGAACCATGAAGTCGATCCAGGACGAATCACGTCCCTTCTCAGGCGGTTCGGCCATGACGATCGCTGAACCTGGTGATTTAAGGTGAAGCCAGTAGCTGCGCCAAAATTCCGTCATGGCGCTGTCGGCTTGCTTCACGTAACCTTTCCGTCCGGACGCAATGGCCTTCACTAGCATGTGCCGTTTGAAGACCAGATCGGGCCGTCGAGCTTGCTCGAACCAGTCAAGGACTGTCTCGTAGGGAACCTCGATATCTAGGAACTGCCGCTCCTCCTGACGCAGTCCCGACAGGTATTTCTGTGGGGCAACAAGGACGACCCGGAAGCTGGCCCATTTGCCGGACAGGCGTCCTTCCTCTCCGCGCATCTGGTAGCGCTCGAGTTGCCGCGGCATGAAAGGTGCGTAGATTTTGTTTTCTATGAGGTAGCCGACGGTTGCACCGTCGTGCGCACAGACGATTTCGATGTCGGTTTCTCCGGAAGACGTCTCGAACACGGAATGCCGCGCCGAAACCAGCGACACAGAGGTGCCGGAGCCAGGGTCGATTAAGCTGCAGAACCAAGTACGGAAGCCGCCGTCGACATGGAGCATCTCTAGCAATAGAATATCGACCATCCGCTCATCGACAACAGGCAGCGCGTTTGTATCCGGATTCATGGCGGGCGGTCTTTAGCCTGTTCCGTTGAATGTCATGCGTAATCCATTGTCCAAAATTTCCGTTTTGGAATTTGCTTCCGAAGCTGGAGCACGTTCTGTGAGTTGGCACAATCGAACCTGGTTGTCCCCTTTGCTCAGGGGCGTGCTATATCTAGGTCTTCAGGTGACCTACTTCGCGGGGCGATAGGCCCGTTGCCGCGAACGTTCTGACGAACCCCTCGATCGCGGGTTCGAAATAGGGCATCGAAAATAGTGACGTCCACTAGCTCAGGGTCGTCACGCGTAACTTCCAGATTATTGCCTAAGCGAAGGGGATAAGCGATGTGAAGCGCATCTTATTTCCTCTTTCCATATTTTTTATTTCCTGAAACACCTTTGTTCGCCTTTTTCTTACTGTCTCTACTGAGCTCTTCGAATGTCTTGACCCGAGGAATCTTACCTTTTCTTTTTACCAAAGTCATTTTCCCCTCCACCTTAAGGCATCAGGGCTAACACTCCGCTCCGTGGGGCGCAAGATCGTGTTGGCCCACTGTCCTCGACACGGTGCCCGCGGGAAAATCCTCGAGCATTTCCTCGAACGAGTCCTGCGAAACGCGCCAGCGAAATAGGTCGGATGCGGATGGCTGTGCAAGCGTGACTAATGTAACAGAGGCTGGCGGGATTTTTGGGGGCTGACATTGTCGAAGGGTAATCGAAACCGCGCGGCGTCTCTTCTTGCGGCAACGGCCATCGTCGGGGCGGGATACTTCGTGCTGCCGGAAGCGTTCGATGCCGTCCGGACGTTCCAGAAACAGGGCGAAGACCCCAGCGCATTTGCGGAATACCAGTTGAGGCGGGTTTCCGCCGACGAGTATGTCCGCCAGATTGATCAAGCTATCGCGGAAGGCGATGTCGAACTTGCCGCCAGCATCAAGGCGCTGGCAGTCAGTCAGGCAGTGCCGATCCCCGCAGGGGTCCAGGTTCGCATCGATGCCGCAGCGGCAGCTGAAGGAGGCGTGGCGCATGACGTGTGGGACGGAATCACAACGGGAGAGGCGAAGGGGTGGGCCGGATTCTCTGCCGCGGTCGTTTCCGATTTCATCGTCGTCGGGGATCTCAGGGACCTCGCCAAGGAGGCGGCGGCATATCCTGACTACGATCCGCTCGTGGTCGCCCTTGCGGCGACGGGCGTGGCCCTTACCGGATTGACGGCCGGGACCATGGTTGGAACTCTCCTGACCGGAGGAGCCGCTGCCCCGTCGATAGGAGCCGTCGGCTCGGGCAAGGTCGGCGTCTCCGTTTTGAAAGCCGCCAGGAAAATGGGCAAGCTGGACCCTCGGCTGGCGGAGGAATTGACTTCTCTGGCCAGAAAATCGATCGACGGCGAAAAACTTGGCTCGCTGGCTGGCTATGCGCGAAGGCTGGACTGGGACGGCCTTGTTGCCGCGACCGGAAAGGTTGTCCGCAAGGAGGCCGTGAACCAGCTGTCCACTGGCGCTGAAGCATTGGGCGCCGTCGCAAAGAAGCAGGGTTACCGGGCAACGGTCCAGACGCTTGGGGCCGCACGGTCCACCCAGGAGGTTCAGCGCCTTGGCAAGCTGTCCGAGAAATTCCCCGCTGGATACCGGGGGCTGCTGGCTCTCGTTCCAACGGCCGCGGGCGCGCTCGTTTGGGGTTCCAGCATTCTGCTGACCATGGCGTCGTGGGCGGTTTCCGGGGTGCTCTGGCTTCTTGGGACGGCCTATTTCCTGTTTCGGATGGTCCGGTTCGCGGTCAGGGCCGCCAGGCGGCGCAGGGGCTTGGCGCCGCAAGGGGTCATCGGCTGACGACGCCTGAATAGGAGAGCATTTCCCCGGAAGGCCCCAGATCGATGTAAGCCCGTCTGGCGCGCTGCCCCACGGCCATGAACACCAGTCGGTCGCCGTGCGCTTCCAGAAACCTCAACGCAGTCCCGTCCGCGTCGTAGTGGGTGATGTCCGATCCGCCCGTTTCCCGCATTCCGGTCCGCTCCATGAACTGCTCGTTCGCCCTTGTCACGGAAAACGCCCTGAGCCGGGATCTCCTCTCCAGCAGGCCCCGGCACAGCCCGGCCGCGCCCCCTGCAATCGGCATCGCAGCTGCGACGGCGACTGCAGCCACCGACGCGTCCGGCCCGACTGCAAGCCCTGTGAGAATCAGCACGCCGCCGCAAAGACCTGCTCCTGCTGCAATGAGAAACAGGTTCCCGAGAACGGTTTTCAGCAAGGTGCCGACCGGACCTCGATCATGTCCTCTGACCAGTCCGCGCATTCCGGCGAAGGGCAGCGCGGCGGCAGCGATGACGACCAGGAGAAAGATTATGAAGCCGCTGTTGCGCCTGGTGAACCGCCAGGCGTCATGCCCGATCGACAG
Source organism: Mesorhizobium sp. GW821-FHT07A06 (assembly GCF_059419085.1). NCBI lineage: Bacteria > Pseudomonadati > Pseudomonadota > Alphaproteobacteria > Hyphomicrobiales > Phyllobacteriaceae > Mesorhizobium > Mesorhizobium sp. GW821-FHT07A06. The sequence goes on along the minus strand of NZ_JBWKRC010000012.1, from coordinate 75,231 downwards.
TCCGTATCCCGCGACAGCGGCCCCGCCGACGCCAGCGGCGATCCCTGCAAGCCCATGATGTTTCAACGGCCACCCCATTGCCCTGAGTTGCATTGATCGCCGATCATCGCTTGAAAATCAACGACCTCGCTCTCTTCTGGGCCGGAAACGTGTGCCGCTCAGAAGTGAACTAGGAACCACAATCAGCTCGGCGGCCACGGCGAGATTGGGATGGCTATGAAGGGCTGCCATCCCAATGCTTCAGCTTCATGCTCCGAATGCGGTTGACGCCTCAGCATGATCTCGAACGGTTCCCAGTTGATCGCTTACCCATGCAGCGTGCGTTCTTGCCCTACGGCCTCCCCGCCAACCATTGGCGTGCCGCGATAGCGTTTCTTCTACAAGGCCGTTGGCTGGAGAATCCGGGCTATCCGCATCCCTGGCCAAGCAGGTAATGAAGTTTGGGACACGCTGATTCAGATGAGCTATTCCTTCCGACCAGCGCGTTGTCAGGACAAACGCGTTGAGCCTGTCCTTATTCGAGGCTGTGCTGCTCGACGCCCTTGTGCGCGGTGGAGGGCGCGAGGCGCTCATCCTCGCAGCGGGCAAGGGGCGCGACGGGTGGGCCGAGACTACGAACTCAAGCCGATCTCAGTCGGCTCAGGCGTCTTCCATCCCACGAATGGACGGGCGTTTCACAGTCAATACGTTTCTCGCCGTCAGCCTCGTTTCCCTGTTGTCGCGATTATCGGCACGCTGGGTCGAATTTTCCCTACTAGATCCCACCTACGCAGCCGTGGTTGGCGGTGGCCTGTGCGGAACGGGGCTTTTGATTCCATTTCGCCACCGTACTGGTCTTGGCGGCATCAATATCCTGGCCATCTTTCTCCAGGAGACCTTGGGGATTAGGGCCGGCTACTTCCAGCTTGCCGTTGATCTCGGAATCCTCGGCGCTGCCTTGTTTGTCCTGACCACCCGATCATCTGGTGCTGTCGATCCTTGGCGCGGCGATCGTCAACATGATCATTGCCATCAATCACAAGCCTGATCGCTATCTTGGCGTCACCTAACGTCGGATGGGCAGACCGCTGGCGAACGACCCACCCAAACCGAAGTCATTAAGTACGTGTTGGGCGTGGCCAGCGTGAGGCCCTCAACTTCGCACCAAGTCCCAACCGAAGCACCGCATTGCCGTCGGATGGAAGCGGCGGTAGGCATTGGGAACTCGCTGACGCGGAATTCATGCAACCTCTGTCTTCGTTTCGCTCATCAGCGACCAATGCGACAGCAGACGTTCCGCTGCCGTAAGCGGATTGGATACGATCTCGGACAGGTCCATTTCTCGTGCAAGCCCCGCAGAGAATTCGCGGAACGGCAATAAGTTGATGAGGGGAACACCTATCAGGACGGGAACGGATAGCTCAAGCGCCCTGGCAATCAGCGATCTAAAACCGCCGCCTTCAACCTCTGTCTTTCCGAATTTGCAGAGGACCAGCAAGGCGGTCTGGCTTGACAACTGCGCTTCGGCAACCGTGCAGGCGCGGAGCAACCGATCGGTGTTCAAAACGCAGCCGCGTGCTTGAGGACCTCGATCATCTGATATCGCATGAAGCTCACCTGTGGCGAGGTCCCGAAGATACATGTCGCATTTCAGGCGACCTGGTTTCGGCTCACTATGCTGGATGAGGCCGGCCAGCCGCATGCCTTGCTCGGCCGTGGCACCGGTGAATTCCTGCAAAAAAGCTTCGAACTTCGGACCGTCTGAATAAACGATCGCGGTGATTGGGCAACCAAGGCGGCCGATCTGCATGCGAGAGTTTCCTTCCGTAAGAATTTGCGTCAGTTAACATCGAACCGCGGCTGGTCGAACGGAAGCACTTCGAGGGGCGTCCCAACTTCGACGGGCGTTGACGCGCCGGGCACAACGGCAACCGCATCCGCGAATACCAACGGCATCATTCTGTGCGAGCCATCCGGCCCGCTGCGGTGTGCGGTCAATCGACCCTGCTCGACGTTCAAACGGACCGGCAGCAGTTCCGTGCGATCTGGTTTGCGGGGATGTGTGAAGTTTATTTCGGCCGTGATGCGGTTCGCTGGAGCTTGACCGAGAAGCGCTTTCATCATCGGGCGCACGAAAGCGAGCGCGCCAAACGCTGCAGCTTGTGGGTTGCCGGGCAGTCCTATGAAATACGTGCCTGCAAGCGTGCCGAAAGCCAGCGGCTTTCCGGGCTTCATCGCCACCTTGACGATGTCGAGGCCACCTCCGGCACGTACGACGGCATTGCGCACATGATCTTCTTCGCCGACCGACATACCGGCGGACACGATGACGAGATCGGCCGCTCCAGCGATGCTTTCGAGTGCTTGCGCGATGGCAGTCAGGTCGTCACGAACGGTTAGGGACGTGACATGGACGTTGGGCCCCGCCAGCAGTGTGCCGAGCATTGGGCCATTGCTGTCGTAAATGGCGCCAGGCGGAAGCGGTTCGCTTGCATCGCGAAGCTCGTTACCGGTCGCGAGAACCACGATCCGCAAGGGGCGGACAACCGAAACCGTCGCAATGCCAAGGGCGCTCAGCAGCGCAACTTCTGTCCAGCCGATCACGCGGCCTGGCCGAAGGATAGTCGTGCCCTGTTTTACGTCCTCGCCAACCCTTCGAATGTGGGCACCGGCTTCGATGTCGAGCCCGAACTGCACGATGTCACCCCTGCGGGTTGCATGCTCCTGCATAACGACGGTATCCGCGCCGCCTGGCAATGCGGCACCAGTCATAACGCGATGTGCTGTCCCCGGTGTCAACACGTCCGGTTTGTCGCCAGCGCACGTGCGCCCGGAAATAGGCAGGACCAAAGGCATGCCCTTCTTGCCCGACAGGCGGAAGGCATATCCATCCATAGCCGCCTGATCGAATGGCGGAAGGGCACACGGAGCTTCGATCGTCGCGGCCAGGATGCGTCCTACTGCACGCGCCAACGGCACGTCTTCCTGCCTGTTGAGCGGTTCAGCAAGTGCAACGGCAACGGCTCGAGCGGTTTCAAACGACATTATCTGCGCGCCTGAGCGGAAGCAGTCGTTTCGTAGTGCACCCATCGTCAGACAGCCTTCGCCGCGGGCAGGGACTTTTCGAGAATTGCACGCATGGCCGCCAGGCCAGGATCTTTCGCTCGATTCATGAGACCAATGAGCTGGGTCCAATGATCATCGGATGCGGTGTCCACGAAATTGCGAACGGCCGAGCCGACGATCTCGGCTGGCAGGCGACCGGACGCCTCAGCCGCCGCAGCCAATCGGGTCAACAAGACGGGCTCGTCGAACGCTGCGACAAGACCCATGGCGACTCTAGGATCTTCCAGCGAGGCTATGAGGTTTCCGAGCATCGCGCCGTCCTCACTGTACCAACGGCGAAGATGAGCCGTCGATCTCAATCCCGCTGATATCCGCCTGACCGACAAGCAGAGAGACGTATTGCGCCGTCGCTTGCCGAGTGACGTGCTCGGTCAAGTAGGCTGCGATGCGCTCCCGCACGACGTCAAACGGGAGCTGGCGGCCGTCGATCCTTCGCGTCAGGCGAATGAGGTGGACGCCGTAACGTGTCTCCACCGGAGGCGAGATGTCACCTGGGGCGAGTTGAATCAGGGCGGCTTCGAATTCCGGCGTCGTGTCCCCCGGCCCGATCTGGCCGAGGCTGCCGCCAAGCGCGCCCGATGGGCAATCCGAACAGTCCTGCGCCAGCGCTGCGAAACGCTCCGGTGCGCTTGCCAGCGCCGATCTGAGCGACAACGCCTTTTCTCGCGCCGCGGCGAAAGCTTCGTCTTCATCGCGACGGGCGCCGATGAGGATGTGATCGGCTTCGTAGAGCGATGGCGTCACGAAGCGGCGAAGGTTGTTCTCATAAAAGCGACGCAGCATCTCCTCGTCCGCTTCCGGCACACGGACTTCGCGTTCGATGAGGCCGCGCACTTGGGCGTCTTCCACTGTCTCCCGACGCCCGTCCTCATCGGTCTTCTGCTCAACGCCGACATCGAGTCGCCGCGCTTCCTGCAGAAGCAATTCGCGAATGACCAGTGCGCGCGTCGCCGCTTTCCAGCCCTCACCTGGATTGCGAGCGGGAAAGTTCTGCACTTCGGCGGCGATCGCCTTGCGCGATATCGCCACACCGTTGACGGTCACGGGCGGCATAGCCACGCGTTCGCGAGATGGAGTCGTGTCAGGTGTCGCCGGTCGGTGCTCGTGTGGATGTTCGCAGGACGGTGCGCGGCTGGCCGCGTGATCGATGATGAGAGCGGTCATGACTTACTCCGCAGGTTGGCGGGCGGGACGAGCAACTGCGGGCCGCACCGACACAGGAGATCGAGCTGTTGACATGGGGGTGCGCACCCGTCGCCCCGCAAAACGCGTGCGCACTACCTGATAGCCGGGGCGCCCGAGATACCAGATCGGAGCACTCCATACGTGAACCAGCCTTGTGAACGGGAAGACCAGGAAGATGGTCATGCCGAACAGAAGGTGTGCCTTGAAGATCGGGTTGACGTCGGCGACATAGGCTGCGGCCGCTGGCTGTAAGGTGAGAATGCCCTGCGCCCAGTTCATGAATTTCACCATCTCGTGGCCATCCATATGACCGAGCGAGACGAAGATAGTGGAAAGGCCAAGAGTGAGTTGCAGCCAGAGTAGCAACAGAATGGCGATGTCGCCGGGAGCGGATGTGTTGCGGATGCGGGCATCGAACAGCCGACGATGAGCGAGAAGCGCGATACCGACGAAGCAGGCAACGCCGGCGATGCCGCCGACGGTGATGGCGAGCCCCTGCTTGAAACTGTGAGAGATGCCGAGCGCGTCAAACACCCAGATCGGCGTCAACAGGCCGACGAAATGCCCCGCGAAGATCGCCAGGATACCCACATGGAAGAGATTGGAACCCCAGCGGAGCTGCCGCCGTCGCAAAAGCTGGGAGGAACCTGTCTTCCAGGTATACTGCTCGCGGTCGAAACGGATCAGGCTCCCAAGCAGGAAGACGGTCAGGCAGAAATAGGGATACCAGCCAAAGAGCACGTCGTTGATTGCGTTGGACATCGCTTGCCTCCCGGTCAGGCCAAATTATGCCGCGCGTCGCGGTTCGCCGCGCGCATCTGGATTCTCAGCCGATCGACGGAACAGCCGTCGGTCGCATTTCCTGGACCGAAAGTGACGGCGGTTTCTTCCCAGGCGGCATCGATGGAAGCCAGGTCGTCGGGCTCGTCATTGAACTCGACCGTGTCGGCGATCACAGCGGTTTCGTATATGATCGAGAGCGCGGCCGTGAACACGGCGGCATAACCTCCGGTTCGCTTGGCCAGCCTTTCCTCAAGCAGCGAGAAGATATGGGCGGTTTCCTTGAGCAGGCCACGCGCCTCCTCGAGCGGGCGAGCGGACAGAAACTCAAGGAAAAGCGGGATGAAATCGGGCAACTCGTTTGCCGCGATAAGAAGTCCGCCGCGTTGATAGTGCTCGAGCAGATCGACCATCGCCTGTCCACGGTCACGGCTTTCGCCGTGGATGTGCTCGAAGAGATGCAGCGAGTGGCGACGCGTCTTGTCGAACAACTCCACATAGCGCTCCTGGAGATCATACAGATCCAATGTGCCCAGATCGGCAAGCAGAGGGCGCAGTTGCTCCCTTGCTTCGACCGATATCAGCCCCTCGGCCTCGATCGCCGCGATAATTTCCGGGATTGCCGTGGAAAGGTCCTCCGTCGGATAGGCAAGGAGTGCAGAGAGCGCTCTGAACGCCCTGTTCGAGGTCGGGTCGCTCATCACGCGATCTCCATCGGGTTGGTTGGTCGCTTGGTCTGCTTGGTGCCAAAGAGGTTCGTCTCCGTGGAGCCGCTCGAGCAGCCGTTTCCGAAGGAGAAGCCGCAGGAGCCGCGCATGTCCTGAGCGTCTTCACTCCATTCGCGGTGTGCCGTCGGGATGACGAACCGGTCCTCGTAATTCGCGATCGCCATGACCTTGTACATTTCGTCGATCGCCGTTCCCGTCAGGCCGACCCGCGCCGCGATCGACTCGTCGAGGCGACCGTCGATCGTCTTTGCCCGCATGTAGCTGCGCATCGCCAGCATGCGTTCGAGCGCGAGAGCAACAGGCTCCTCCTTGCCCGCCGTCAGCAGATTGGCGAGATACTGGAGCGGGATGCGCAGGCTGCGCACATCAGGCATGTCGCCGTCGACGCCCATCTTGCCTGCGGCGGCCGCCGACTGGATGGGCGAGAGCGGCGGCACATACCAGACCATCGGCAAGGTGCGGTATTCCGGGTGCAGCGGGAAGGCGATTTTCCACTCCATCGCCATCTTCCAGACGGGCGACAATTTCGCCGCTTCCAGCCAGTTGTCAGGAATCCCGTCAGCGCGGGCCTGGGCGATAACGACCGGGTCGTTCGGATTGAGGAAAACGTCGAGCTGCGCCTGATAGAGATCCTTTTCATCGGGAGTGCTGGCAGCCGCCTCGATACGGTCCGCGTCGTAGAGGATCACGCCGAGATAGCGAATACGCCCGACGCAGGTTTCCGAACAGACCGTCGGCTGCCCCGCCTCGATGCGGGGGTAGCAGAAGATGCACTTCTCCGATTTTCCCGACGACCAGTTATAGTAGATCTTCTTGTAGGGGCAGCCGGAGACGCACATGCGCCATCCCCGGCATTTGTCCTGGTCGATCAGGACGATACCGTCCTCCTCGCGTTTATAGATCGCTCCCGAGGGGCATACAGCCGCGCAGGTCGGATTAAGGCAGTGCTCGCACAATCGCGGCAGGTACATCATGAAGGTGTTTTCGAACTGGCCGTAGATGTCCTTCTGGACGCCCTCGAAGTTCACGTCCTTAGAACGCTTCTCGAACTCCCCGCCGAGGATCTCCTCCCAGTTCGGCCCCCATTCAATCTTTTCCATCCGCTCGCCGGTGATCGCCGAACGTGGACGGGCCGTGGGGAACGCCTTCGATTCCTTCGCCGTGTGCAGATGCTCGTAATCGAACGTGAACGGCTCATAGTAGTCGTCAATCTCCGGCAGGTCGGGGTTGGCGAAGATGTTGGCAAGGATGCGCCATTTGGCGCCCATCTTCGGCTCGATGCGGCCGTTCTTCTTGCGCCGCCAACCGCCGTTCCACTTCTTCTGGTTCTCCCACTCCTTGGGATAGCCGACACCGGGCTTGGTCTCGACATTGTTGAACCACGCGTATTCGACGCCTTCCCGGTTGGTCCAGACGTTCTTGCAGGTGACGGAGCAGGTGTGGCACCCGATGCATTTATCGAGGTTCAGCACCATCGCAATCTGAGCGCGGATTTTCATTCTGCAGCCTCCTTCGGCGCTTCGGATGCGAGCGGCCCTTCGAGCCAATCGACATTGGCCATCTTGCGGACGACGATGAATTCGTCGCGGTTCGAGCCCACGGTGCCGTAATAGTTGAAGCCATAAGACTGCTGGGCGTAGCCGCCGATCATGTGGGTAGGTTTCAGCACCGTTCTGGTGACCGAGTTGTGGATGCCGCCCCGATTGCCGGTCATCTCCGATCCTGGCGTATTCACGATCTTTTCCTGGGCGTGATACATCATCATCATGCCCGGCTTGATGCGTTGGGAGACAACGGCACGCGCGGTCAGCGCGCCGTTGATGTTGAAGACCTCGACCCAGTCATTGTCGACTAGGTCGGCCGTCTTGGCGTCGGTCTCGGAGATCCACACCACCGGGCCGCCGCGGTTGAGCGTCAGCATCAGCAGATTGTCCGTATAGGTGGAATGAATGCCCCACTTCTGGTGGGGCGTGATGAAGTTGAGGACGATTTCCTTGTGCCCGTTGGGACGGACGTCCTTGATGCCCGGGATCGTCTTGAGATCGACTGGCGGCTTCCAGGTGACGAGCCCCTCGCCGAAGGCCCTCATCCACAGGTGATCCTGGTAGAGCTGCTGGCGGCCGGTCAATGTCCGCCACGGGATCAATTCGTGGACGTTGGTATAGCCGGCGTTGTAACAGACCTTCTCGCTTTCGATGCCGGACCATGTCGGCGAAGAGATAATCTTGCGCGGCTGTGCCTGGATATCGCGGAAGCGGATCTTCTCGTCTTCCTTCGGCAAGGCGAGGTGTGCATGCTCACGGCCGGTGATTTCCGACAAGGCCTCCCAGGCCTTGATCGCGACCTCGCCATTGGTCTCCGGCGCCAGCATGAGAATGACCTCGCAAGCGTCGATGTCGGTCTCGATCTTCGGCAAGCCCTTGCCCGCACCATCGAGATGGACGCCGTTCAGCGCTCCGAGCGCCTCGACTTCGTGCTTGGTTTTCCAGGCGATGCCTTTGCCGCCGTTGCCGATTTTCGTCATCAACGGGCCCAGCGCCGTGAACTGGGCGTAGAGATTGGGGTAATCGCGGGTTACAACCGTCACCGACGGCATGGTCTTGCCCGGGATTGGCTCGACTTCGCCGAGCTTCCAGTCTTTCACGTCGAGTGCCTGGGCCATCTCGGCCGGGCTGTCATGCTGGATCGGAGTAAGAACCACATCCTGCTCAACGCCCAATACCTCGCGGGATACTTCCGAGAAGGCCTTGGCGAGGCTCTTGTAAATCTCCCAGTCGGAGCGCGACTCCCAGGCAGGATCCACCGCCGCCGACAGCGGATGGATGAATGGATGCATGTCGGACGTGTTGAGGTCGTTCTTCTCGTACCAAGTGGCAGTCGGCAGCACGATGTCGGAATAGACGCAGGTGGTCGACATGCGGAAGTCGAGCGTGACCAGGAGGTCGAGCTTTCCCTGCGGCGCCGTCTCGTGCCAGACAACTTCGGTGTTGCGGACCGCCCCTTCCGCGCCGAGGTCCTTACCCATCACACCGTGAGTGGTGCCGAGCAAATGCTTGAGGAAATATTCGTGACCCTTGCCGGATGAGCCGAGGAGATTCGAGCGCCAGACGAACATGTTGCGCGGCCAGTTGGCGGGATCGTCGGGATCATGGCAGGAGAGTTCCAGTTCGCCGGATTTCAGCGCCTTGACGACATAGTCCTTCGGCTCAAGGCCGGCGGCTTCGGCCTTGGCGGCGATCGTCAGCGGATTCTGCTTCAGCTGGGGCGCCGAGGGCAGCCAGCCCATACGCTCGGCGCGAACGTTGTAGTCGATGAAACTCTTGTTCCAGTCTCCTTCGGGCGCGGTCGGCGACAGTATTTCGGCAGCCGTCAGGGTCTCGTAGCGCCACTGGTCGGTCTGCGCATAGAAGAAGGACGTCGAGTTCATGTGCCGGGGTGGCCGGCTCCAGTCGAGCCCGAACGCAAGCGGTGTCCAGCCCGTCTGCGGGCGGAGTTTTTCCTGTCCCACGTAATGTGACCAGCCGCCGCCCGATTGACCGATGGCGCCGCAGAAGACCAGGAGATTGATGATCCCCCGGTACGTCATGTCCATGTGGTACCAGTGATTCACACCAGCGCCGAGGATGACCATCGAACGGCCGTTGGTTTTTTCCGCGTTAGTGGCAAATTCACGGGCAACCGTGATGATCGCATCGCGCTTTACCCCGGTAATGCGCTCCGCCCAGGCGGGCGTGAACGGCACGTCCTCGTCATAGCTCTTTGCCGCGTGATCGCCGCCAAAGCCACGATCGAGGCCGTAATTGGCCATCATCAGGTCGTGCACGGTGGCGACTGCCACCTTGGAGCCATCGCTCAGCGTGATCCGCCGGATCGGAAGATTGCGCGTGAGGATCTCGCCGTGTTCGGTCGACACAAAATGCTCGGTCGCGCGACCGCCGAAGTAGGGGAAATCGACAGCTACAATCTCGGCTTGCTTGCCAGCAAGGGTCAGCCTGAGCCGAATGTCTTGACCACTACCGTCCTTTTCCTCGAGGTTCCATTTGGCGCCCTCGCCCCAGCGATAGCCTATCGAACCGCGCGGCGAGACGAGTGCATCGGTGGCCTCGTCGATCGCGACCGTTTTCCATTCCGGATTGTTGCTCTCGCCCAAGCCACCAGCGATCTCCGAGGTCCGCAGGAGCCGTTCGGGAACGAACCGACCATCGCGCTCCGTGAGGCGCACCAGGAATGGCAGGTCGGTGTATTTGCGGGCGTAATCGTCGAAATACGGGACGGTACGATCAAGGTAGTATTCGCGAAGAATGACGTGGCCCATGGCCAATGCCAGTGCAGCGTCGGTCCCCTGCTTCGGGTTTAGCCAGATGTCGGCGAACTTGGTCGCCTCGGCATAGTCGGGGCTGACGACTGCGCTCTTGGTGCCCTTGTAGCGAACCTCGGTATAAAAATGCGCATCGGGCGTGCGCGTCTGCGGCACGTTGGAACCCCAGACGATGATGAAGCCGGCATTGTACCAGTCGGCGCTTTCGGGAACGTCGGTCTGCTCGCCCCAGGTCTGGGGGCTTGCGGGCGGCAAGTCGCAATACCAGTCGTAGAATGACATGCACACGCCGCCCATCAGCGACAGGTAGCGCGAGCCCGCTGCGTAGGAGACCATCGACATGGCCGGTATCGGCGAGAAGCCGATGACACGGTCGGGACCATGTGCCTTTACCGTATAGGCATTGGCCGCCGCGATGAGTTCGTTCACCTCGTCCCAGGTAGCACGCACGAAGCCTCCGTGGCCGCGAACCGAGATGTAGGATTGCCGTTTATCAGCATCCTTGACGATCGAGGCCCAGGCCGCGACGGGAGGCATAGTGGCGCGCGCGGCGCGCCAAAGCTTCAGCAGGCGCCCGCGGATCATCGGGTATTTCACCCGCGCTCCGGAATAGAGATACCAGCTATAGGAGGCGCCGCGCGCGCAACCGCGCGGCTCGTGGTTCGGCAGATCGGGCCGTGTGCGTGGATAGTCTGTCTGTTGCGTCTCCCAGGTGACGATGCCGCCCTTGACGTAGATCTTCCACGAGCAGGAGCCTGTACAATTCACGCCATGGGTGGAGCGCACGATCTTGTCGTGCTGCCAGCGCTTGCGGTAGCCGTCCTCCCAAGAGCGATCCTCATTGGTGACGATTCCGTGGCCGTCGGAGAAACTGTCGACGGTCTTGCGGAAGAAGGTTAGCCGGTCGAGAAAATGCGACATTGCTTTTGCCTCTGATTATTCGGCTACGGCCGGATGGACGGACGCACCACGCTTGGCGCGCTCGATGTCGTGAAGAAGGCCGCCCTTGCGAGTGTAGACGGCCCAAGTGATGACGAGGCAGCTGACGTAGAATATCAAGAACCCCCAGAGCGCGGCGCTCGGCCCGCCCGTCAAGGCGATCGAACTGCCGTAGCTCTTCGGGATGAAGAAGGCGCCGAAGGCAGCAATAGCCGAGGTGAAGCCGGTGATGGCGGCGGACTCCTTCTCCGCCTGCCGACGGCGCGTCTCTGCATCTGCTTTGGGCATCAAGCGGCCCATCTCCTTGGCCATGATCACCGGGATCATCTGGAAGGTGGAGGCATTGCCGACACCGGTGGCGAAGAACAGCAGCAGGAACGCCGCGAAGAAGCCAAGGAACGCACCAGGTTGATCCTTGATGCCGATGAACCACAAAACCCCTGCTGCACCCGCGATCATTAGGACGAAGACCCAGAAGGTGACGCGCGCGCCGCCATATTTGTCCGCCAGCCACCCGGTGCCTGAGCGCGACAGGGCGCCGACAAGCGGGCCGAGAAAGGCGAACTGAAGAGCGTTGACGTCCGGGAACAACATTTTCGTGAGCAGCGGGAATCCGGCCGAATAGCCAATGAAAGACCCAAAAGTTCCAGTGTAGAGCCAGCACATGATCCAATTGTGCCGGCGCTGGAAGATGACGGCCTGCTCAGTGAAGGATGCCTTGGCCGAAGCGATGTCGTTCATGCCGAACCACGTCGCAAAAGCCGAGATGGCGATAAACGGCACGAATACGAAGCCGGCATTCTGCAGCCACAGGGGCGCATCGCCCGCCGACCCATTGACGATCGCCGGATCGCCGCCGAGCCAGCCGAAGATTCCAGCGGTTATCGCGAGCGGTACGACGAACTGGACAACGCTGACGCCAAGATTGCCAAGGCCGGCGTTGAGCGCGAGCGCGTTGCCCTTTTCCGCCTTCGGGAAGAAGAATGAGATGTTGGCCATGGAAGAGGCAAAGTTGCCGCCGCCCAGGCCGCAGAGCAACGCCAGCATCAACAGCACGATATAGGGGGTGTCAGGATTCTGCACCGCATAGCCGATCCCGACCGCCGGGATGAGGAGCGACCAGGTCGTGAGGGTCGTCCAGAGCCTGCCGCCGAAAATCGGCACCATGAAGGAATAGAAAATACGCAGTGTCGCGCCCGAGATTCCGGGCAGAGCGGCGAGCCAGAAGAGCTGATCTGTGGTGAAGGTGAAGCCGACGAGCGGGAGCTTGGCGACGACGACGGACCACACCTGCCAGATGGCAAACGAAAGGAGAAGCGCCGGGATCGAAAGCCATAGGTTACGCCTAGCGATCTGGCGGCCGCTTTTAGCCCAGAAGGCTTGATCCTCGGGACGCCAATCGGTGAGAGCACCGCCCGATCGGGCTGCTGTCACTGGCTTGGGCATGCCCTGCATTTCGGGGAACGGCGGGAGCTTGGCGAGGGCTTCGCCAGCGACCCCGCGTTCCATCTGGCGGATGGCGACGTGCATCCACAGCAGCGCACCAGTGACCAGGACAAAGAGCGCCATGAAGCAGCTTGTCCACAGGCCGGTGAGGTCAAGCAGCAAGCCGAACAGGATCGGCAGCAGGAAGCCGCCCAGGCCGCCGATCATCCCGACGAGACCGCCGACCGAGCCAACATGGTCGGGATAGTAGACGGGGATGTGCTTGTAGACCGCAGCCTTGCCGAGAGCCATGAAGAAGCCGAGCACAAATATCGTGATGACGAAGCCGACGAGACTCATCTCCAGGTGGAAGGAGGTCGCGCCGTTGATGCCGTGGACCACGTAGTCGGTCGGTGGGTATGCCAGGATGAAGGTCGCTATGGCCGAAACCAGGAACGTCCAGTAGAGCACGCGGCGCGCGCCAAAGCTGTCAGACAGGTGTCCGCCATAGGCTCGAAAGAGGCTCGCCGGCACCGAGAAGAAGGCCGCGATCATGCCGGCTGTCTTGATGTCGAGGCCGTAGACGTTGATGAGATATTGCGGCAGCCAGAGCGCAAGCGCGACGAAGGCGCCGAAGACGAAAAAATAATAAAGCGCGAAGCGCCAGATCTGCACGTTCTTGAGCGGCTCGAGTTCGAGCCATGCACTTTTCGGCTTTATACCGGATCGCCGACGTTCGACGATAACGGGGTCGTCCTCCGTTGTTAGCCAGAAGATGACGGCCATGACTACGAGGGCTGCTGCCCAGACTTGTGCGACGACCTGCCATCCAAAGGCGACGAGCACGAAAGGAGCAAGGAACTTGGTGACCGCGGCACCGACATTGCCGGCGCCAAAGATACCAAGCGCCGTACCTTGTCTTTCCGGCGGGAACCAGCGCGACACATATGCAACACCAACTGCAAAGGAGCCGCCAGCTATGCCGACGCCGAGGGCAGCCGCCAGCATTTGCGGATAAGTGTGAGCATAGGACAGCAGAAAGGTCGCGACGGCGGCGGCGAGCATGTTCGCCGTGAAGACAATCCGGCCGCCATAGCGGTCCGTCCAGATACCCAGCGCGACCCTTATCAGGGAACCCGTAAGAATCGGTGTGCCGACAAGCAAGCCGAATTGTGTTTCGCTGAGGCCAAGTTCCTGGCGCATGCGAATGCCGATAATGGAGAAGATGGTCCAGACGGCGAAGCAGACCGTGAACGCTGCCGTGCTCGCACCCAGGATTTGACTGGACTTCGGATACACGGTCGTTTGCATCGTCGACGGCCCCTTCGACAGTTTGTCCCGGAAGCGGAATCATGTCCGCCCGAAGCCAAAATGGCCGAACTGGCCCCGCGCGGCATTGATTCAGATCAAAGACCCATGTGACTTTTGTCACGAATGATGCAGCAATAATTATGGAGCCTCGATCAAGGAGACGATCTGATGCAGGGAATGCCGGACAGGGAAGTGGCCCCGGAGGCGCTACCGCTGTTTCGAGCGCTATCCGCGTCCAAGCGAACCGATCTGCTGCGAAACGCCATCGTCCATGGCGTGGCCTCGGGCACCGTCCTGTTCGAGCAAGGTGACGTGCCGAACTTCCAACTCATCGTGCTGTCGGGATCAGCCCAATTGTTTGGACGATCCACTGAAGGTCGTGAAGTGCTGATCGAGGCCGTTCGGCCTCCGGACCTCATCATTCCTGCAGCCGTCGTAACCGGAGCACCCTATCTCATGCAGGCTCGGGTGCCAGAGCCTTCACGCTTTCTGCTGATTAATGCGGCGGTGTTTCGTGCGGCCGTGGAGACAGATCCGTTGTTGGCGCATGCGGTAATCGGAAGCCTCGCGCAACAATTCCGACGCATGGTCCGCCAGGTCAAGAACCTCAAGCTGAGATCCTCGACCCAGCGTGTCGGATGCTATGTCCTGGCCCTTTCGAAGCGGCAGGGCACGCCGGATCGAGCCGTTCTGCCATTTGAGAAGACGCTCATCGCTTCGGAGCTCGGCATAACCCGCGAATCCTTTTCGCGTGCGCTGTCTAAGCTCGGGAGATCGAGCATTAGGGTAAACGGGCAGACGATAGCGATCCTTGACGCTCCCCGCCTTGTTGCCGAATGCAATCCTGACCCGCTTATCGACGGGGCAGATACCGATGATCTCGTGGTCTGATTGACCGAAGTCGCGACAATGGTTGTTTTTGGTTGATCCAAGTCAACGTCTGTCCGTCATTCCTGCAGTCTCTTCAGCCAGTCGAGGAAGGGGAGAACGAATGTGCCAACGGAAAGCTCGACGGTCACTGTCTTAGTGTTGGATGTCTTTGCCTTCTTCGCTGTACTGGCCTACGCGTCGTTCGAATCGCGTCATAGGTCACGCAAACAGCACCGCGCGCTGATCAAAACGGACGAGAAACCTCGCCAAAATTCAATCAAGCCGAAAGCCTGAAGCGCCAAACATGAGATGGCGACCTGTTATCAGGGGAACCTTGAGGATAGGTCCTTGCTCATCCCAGTCCTGCACCGGCGGTCCCGCAACGTACGGATGCATCTTCAACGTCGTCTGCCAGATGGTGGGAAAGTCCGCACCCTTGCTGCGCGTCAAATTGCACTCCCTGACAAGCCTGGAAACAACATCAACCATTGGGAGGCGACCTCTTCGATAAACTGCTGAATCTTCAAAGACACTTTGATATCGGCCGCCCGCATTGACCTCGATCAAATGAGCCGGCTGGCTTCGGTTTTTCTCGGTCTGGTAAGCCGGCATGATCTCACATGTGCGGTATGAGCATCTTACGGAAAGCAATCAGAAACAGACCGAAGGCGACAACCCATAAGGTGCTTGAAAGACTCGTTAGGGGACCGCCGTAGCCGGGCAACAATTCGACCAGGAGGCGCGACAGGCAGCAAATCGTCATCGCCACGAACGCACCGGTCGCCGGAGCCGAAGACGCGAAGGCGCGGCGGCTATGCTTGCGGATCATGCTCGCCATGATGGCGAGAGCCATCGTGCCGATGGCACCGATCGTCCATGCATGAACCGCGGCCGCCTGTCCCAGCCATTCCGGTGCTAGAATGTGGATCGCCAGAAGTCCGAAACCCACGATGATCCAGCCATATCCTATGTGAAGGGCAAGAACCGTCGCCGAGGCCGCGCTTCGCCAGCCGTTCCATTGGGCGGCTCGCATGGTCTGACCGCAGGCGGCAAGCGCGCAGGCAACGCCGGTGAGTTGTGCCTGCGGCGCAACAACCCACAAACCCAAGGCGCACGCTGCCACAACCGCCGCCGCGCACTCCAAGACGGCGGACCGATCGATGAATATCCGACCGCCGGCGCTCTCGAAATAGGCCACCGTCAAAGCCGGCACGACCCGTCCTCCGATGATCATGATGAGGGCGATGATCGAAGCCAAGGCCAGCCGCAGTGCGAATTCTACTTGATAGGACGCTGCTGCGAGCATGTTGCCACCGCAAAAGACAAGCAGCAGAAACAGTATCTTCAGGTTGCGGCGGTCGCGGCTCGCGATCATCCGTCCCGCCGCGATCAAGAGGAGCGTCAGCACCAAAAGCGCAGACAGGGCAAGCCCGGCCGAATGCGACAGAAACAGGAAGGTCCCCCGGCTGCACAGCCATAGAGCAACCAGCAGACGCGTGGTGAGCGGCGAAACCGCGCGTCGTCCTGTCCATCGGGGCAGCGCCGTCAACAGAAAGCCAGTCAAAATGGCTGGAACCATCCCGAACAGAAGCACGTCGCGATGCCAATCGCCGGGGGATATCCCGGTCGGGCCGATGGCCTGTATTCCGAACGTTGACGGCAGCCAGACCGCCGCGCCTACAATCGCGTCCAGCCCCGCGATCAGAAAAAAAGGCCGAAACGGCGCTGACATCTGCTTCGCGTCGAAAGCAAGCACACTCACGTCGGCAGCCATGCAACAATTCCTCCACGGGGATGACTGACACGACGTCCTCGTGCCGCTTCTCAACTCGCAAGATCGGCGGTCGGAAAAAACTCAATCCGAAGGCAATACTGTCGATGATCGATCTGCGTGTTTGCTCCAGCGCAAACAGGCTGCAAAATGGCCGATTATAATCAAAACAATTTTCGAGAACGCGTCTGCCGACTGGTAAGGCGCGCGGCATCTGTTCGCGTTGCGACCGGCTGCGAAACGTCTGCCCCTAGGAGCGAAGAAGATGAAACAAAACGTTCCATTGAGTAGTATTGACGACAGTTCCCGGCGCTTTGCTGACATGGCCGTTGTCGGCAGGCTGGCAAATTTGATCAAGGACGCCCGGCTTGATTGTGAGTGCCGTTCCAGGCTCGACGAGACGCTGGCGCGATTTACGGCTCTGGAAGTCCGGCGCGCGGCACGCGAACATCTTGCCAACGCCCGCAGTCAACGCGAGCGCATCGAAGCCATTCTCTTCTTCCTGCAGGATCTCGATGAAATGGGCGCAGCCGAGCGGGATCGTAGCGTCTACATGGATCTCGCACTCCTGTTTGACGATGTCGCGAGCACCGCAAAGGAGGGTGCATTTTCGATGCGGCAACTCAGTTTGTCCCCAGTGCAGACGGGGCCATAGGTGATCAGCCGCACGAGCTGGTGAAGGCTTCAGGCGGCCCTGTCTACCCGGTTCCGCCGATCGCAGTCCGAACAGTGCCCGCGGCCACCTCCGGCATGGGTGAAAAATCAACACATTTCACAAAGGACAAATCGCGTGAAGAAATGCATGACGCCAACAGTCGCCATGGTCCTCTTCGCCGCCCCGGCGCTTGCCATACCGGGTCATTTTGAGCTTGGAATGAAGGGGGCCCTCGCGGTCACTGCCAACTGAGTCTTGAGGTGAGCAGATCGGTTGATCGTCGTGTGCGACCCCATTTCGTAGAGCTCGACATCACTGCGCAGGTTGAGGTCTTCCTATCTCGATCAGCCATTCTGGTGGCCCCGGTCTAAGGCAAACCCAGATGTGTTCGCCAGCAAAGAACGCTTCGAACTGACGCCTAAGTTTATCAGGATCAAAATCGAGAACGACCACGAATGTCTGACCGGGTCTGAGTCCGTCGAACATTGACAATACAGCGGACTGCTTCCTTTCAGGTGGAAGTTTCCGTACGTCATATGTCGCGCCTTTCGGCTGCAGGAAATTCATCGCAATCCTTGCCCGTTGAGCTAATCCATCAGGACGATCACGCGGCGGCGACTTTCTTTTCGCCCCAACGCGTGAGCTTGTCGCCCGGGTCGACGCCCGCCCAGCCAACCAGCCGGGCAGCCATTTCGACCACCATTTCCTCAATCGAAGCCAGCTTGACGTAGAACGGCGGTACTGGCGGTGCGATGACTGCGCCCATCCGTGCTAGTCTCAGCATCGCGTCGAGGTGCCCTTCGTGGAGCGGCGCCTCGCGCGGCACGATGACCAGCCGGCGCTTTTCCTTCAGGACGACATCGGCGGCCCTGGTGAGAAGATTGTCGCCCAGGCCATGCGCCATCGCCGCCAGGGTCCGCATTGAACAGGGAACGACGATCATGCCATCCGTTCTGAAAGAGCCGCTGGCAATGGGAGCGGCTAGGTCCTGATAGGAATATGCGTGGTTGGCGACAGACATCAGTTGGGCAAGACCGTCGGAGCCGAGTTCATGGGGGATGGCCAATCGCGCGCCCTTGGAGACGACGAGATGCGTCTCCACCCCGGCCCTGACCAACTGACGTATGGTCTCCAGCGCAAGCACTGCGCCGGATGCACCTGTGACGCCGACTATCAACCGTTTGGTCATTGTTGCCTCTGAGCGATCGTTTGCAAAAAAAGCTCGTTCCATCGATGGGATACCTGCTCCTCGATCTCGGCTGACATGGTCAGCTCCTTTCCCCATTCCCGGGAGGTCTCCGATCCAATCTTGCGAGTCGCATCGAGTCCGATCTTTCCTCCAAGCCCCTCGAGCGGTGACGCGAAATCGAGCTGGTCGATAGGGGTCCGGTCCACCTGCATCAGATCGCGCGAGGGATCCATGCGGGTGGCGACCGCCCACATCACGTCTGGCCATGATCGAATGTCGATGTCGTCATCCACCACGACAATCATCTTGGTCATCGAGAACTGCGGCAGCAGGGACCAGAACCCCATCATCACGCGCCTGGCCTGCCCGGCATATTTCTTGGCGATCGAGATAACGGCAATCCTGTAGGAGCAGGCTTCCGGCGGAAGCCACACGTCCACGATTTCAGGTATTTGTTGGCGCAGGAGCGGCTTGTAGACATCGAGCAGGGCGTCGCCGAGGACCGAGGGCTCGTCGGGCGCGCGACCGGTGAACGTGGTCAGGTAATTTGCCCCGTCACGGACGCGAACGCGCTTGAGGTTGAATACGGGGTATCGTTCTGGCGCGTTATAATATCCGGTGTGGTCGCCGAAGGGTCCCTCCAGCGCTGTCTCTGTTGGAGAGACGACACCTTCAAGCACGATTTCCGCACTGGCAGGCACGTGAAGCATAATGCTTTTGCATGGCGCCAATCCGACTCGGCGATTGTTGATCATCCCGGACAGTGCCAGTTCCGACACGCCTTCAGGCGCCGGCATCACCGAGGCAATCAACGTGGCGGGATCTGCCCCGATGACGACCGCCACCGGCATCTCAAGACCCCTCGCCTGCCATATACGATGGTGGGCTGCTCCGCCTCGCATGGGAAGCCATCTGATGATCGCACGATCACGGGCTAGCACCTGCATCCGGTATATGCCCAGATTGTATGTGCTCGGGTCGTCCTCGCCAGGCGGGCGAGTAATGACCACTGGCCATGTTATTAGGGGGCCGGCGTCTCCCGGCCAACATGTCTGGACAGGAAGAAGCGAAAAATCGGGATCGGCGTCCCGCCACTCGCTGGGCGGGGAGACGATCTTCGGCCGCGCCACGAGTGCGCCCCGCGCCGCAGGCAGCATCTGTCGGGCTTGCCGAAGGTTCTGCGGGGCCTGAGGCGACCTCATCCATGCAAGGAGCGCGCCGAGGGTTTCTAGCCCGTGAAGGTCGGTACCTAGACCCCAGGCGACGCGCTCCCGGGTGCCGAAGAGATTTGTGACGACCGGAAAGGCAGACCCGACGCCACGATCGTCGACGGGCGCGGTCAGGCGCAGCGCCGGGCCTTTCGCGGCGATCACCCGCCTGTGGATCTCGGTCAGTTCGAGCAGTGTCGAAACAGGAGCCTCAATCTCCTGTAGTTGCCCGTTCAGATCGAGGTACGAAAGGAATGAGCCGAGATCTGAAAACAAGGGAAGGCTGCGGTGATGCATGGCGGAATCCGGCCCGACCGGTTCGTCGGCGATTAATTTTGCCATCGGGGCTGACGAAGAACTTTGCGCTAGCGCAAAGAGCGAACGATCCGCCCCCGCTATTTTCCCCTCTCATTCCGGAGGCAGGCGATCGAGGCAAAGGGGATTTCTCATGGCAGGCAATCTCATCAGCGAAACTGTCGGAGCTTGGCGGTCCGCAATTTCCTTTCTTGCGGACCGTCGGCGGAGCAGGGCAGCGACAAGAGAATTTTGGGCAATGGGTTTGGATGAGTGCATAGGCATCTTGAATGACATCGGTCTGACGCAGGGCGAATTCGACAAAGCCATGCAGCTGCCGTATGCCTCGGAAGACATGCTGACATCAGCGATGCTCTCAATTGGCATCGATCCGGACAGCTTTGACTCGCGGAAAATCGCGCGGGACCGCTTGATGTCACGGACTTGCATTACATGCCCGCATCGCCGCCAGTGTCATAGTCACAAGGCCGCCTTCGATTTCGAAAGCCATTACCAGGATTTTTGTCCGAACATGGATAATTTTGCGGAGCTGCTCGGCAAAAGGCGCCCCATCCTCTCTCTCGTAAAATTCTCTTGATCGGCCCGAGGAGACAGGCCGTACAAATGCTGCCGAGAAATACCGAAGGAAGATTGCCAACGGTGGTTCGCCATCTTTTCCCCACCATTGCCGCTCTGCCGCTTGGGCCGCTGCTGGCGCTGTCCTTGCGATCCCTGGCCCGGCGAGAGCCTCGACTTTTCGAGCGGTTAGGCGAACACCGTTCAGCCTGCTATTTCATCGACCCGATCGACCTCGCCTTCGCATTTACCGTCGTACCGGACGCGGAGCGCTCGATCGTTCGTGTCGTCAGGAAAAGTGAGGCCGCGACATCAAGCGTCCAGATCAGGGGACCTATTCTGACACTGTTGAGCCTACTCGACGGAACGCTTGATGGCGACGCGCTTTTCTTCAGCCGGATCATCTCGATCAGCGGCCGCACGGAGGCGGTGCTCGCGCTGAGGAACGCGATCGAGGACGCCGAGCTTCGCCCGGCGGATCTGCTCGGCTTGCGCGGCGCACTGGCTCGTCTTGCCGATACGGGAATTCTCGGTGCGCTGGGTGTCGCGCGCCAAATGGCCGATCGCAACTCGAGACGCAAGGCACCAGAAGTATGACAAGCGGACGCATGGAACTTGTCTGCCCGGCCGGAACCCCCGCTACGTTGAGGGCAGCCGTCCAGGCAGGCGCGGACGCAGTCTATTGCGGATTTCGCGACGAAACAAATGCCCGGAATTTCCCGGGACTCAACTTCTCTGGGGAAGAACTGGTCGAGGGCGTCCGCTTCGCGAATGACCACGGGAGCAAGGTTCTGGTCGCTATCAACACGTTCGCGCGGGTCAATGATGTCGACCTGTGGAAGAAGGCAGCGGACACGGCGGCCGAATGCGGCGCAAACGCGATCATCGCGGCGGACATCGCCGTCCTCGATCACGTCGCGAAAAACCATAAGCAAGTTCGTCTTCATCTCTCCGTACAGGCAGCGGCCGCGACGCCAGAAGCAATCGGATTCTACGCGACCAGTTTCGGCATCCGTCGCGTCGTCCTGCCGCGGGTGCTTTCGGTTCAGGAGATCGCGGCGCTCAACCGTGCGATCGAAGTGGAAACGGAAGCATTCGTGTTCGGTGGCCTTTGCGTGATGATCGAAGGTCGCTGCTATCTCTCTTCATACGCGACAGGAAAATCGCCGAATCTGAACGGCGTCTGTTCGCCACCCGAAATGGTGAGCTACGACGACGAGCCGAACAGCACGGCCGCGCGGCTTTCAGGGTTCACGATCGACCGCTACGAGCCCGGAGAGCCAGTGGGCTACCCCACTTTGTGCAAGGGCAAATTCAAGGCCGGCGGCAAGACCTCCTATTTGTTCGAGGATCCCGTCAGCCTGAACGCCGGCGGGATGATTGCCGGGCTCAAAGCCGCCGGCGTAACCGCATTGAAGATCGAAGGACGCCAGCGTGGCAAAGGTTACGTCACGGAAGTGGTCCGTGCCTTCCGGAAGGCCGTCGACGCCGTCGAGCAAGGTGGCGACGCGATCGAGATCGATCGGATTCTTGCTGGCCAGTCGGAGGGTTCCCGGCAGACGGCAGGAGCGTACAGCAAGAAGTGGAGATAGAACCTTGTCCGCAATTGCGTTGACGCTTGGGCCGGTGTTCTTCCACTGGTCGCCCGACCGCCTCACGGACTTCTACCGCAGGATAGCAGACGAGGCTCCTATCGACCGCGTCCATGTCGGCGAAGTCGTATGCGGCAAGCGGATGTCGTTTTCGGACCCGGCATGGCCCGAGATCATCGAACGTCTCGAGCGCGCGGGAAAGGAAGTGGTGCTGTCCACGCTTGCGGCACCGGCAACCGTTCGAGAACGCAGGAGCATCGCGGACCTCTGCACCGACGAGCGGCTGGTGGAGATCAACGATGTCACCGCCCTGCCATCACGCGCCGGCAAGCCCTTCGTGACCGGTCCGTTCCTGAACGTCTACAATGAGGCTTCCGCGCGGTTCCTGATCCAGCGCGGTGCCACAACGATATGCCCGCCCGTGGAATTGTCGCTCGCCGCCGTCGGCGCCATGGCCGGCGCATGTCCGGAGGCGGAATTCGAGATTTTCGTCTTCGGTCGGCTGCCGCTCGCGCTTTCCGGCCGATGCTATCACGCACGCATCCACGGCCTTCACAAGGATTCCTGTCAGTTTACCTGCGAACGGGACCCGGATGGTCTTGCCGTAGACACGCTCGACGACCAGCAGTTCCTCGCGATCAATGGCTTGCAGACGCTCTCCAACCAGGTGCAGGCCTTCTGCCCCGCACCCGCGGATCTCACCTCCAGAGGCGTCCGGCGTATCCGTCTGTCTCCGCACAAGTGCGATATGGTCGAGGTGGCAAAGACGTACAGAGCGCTTGTCGACGGCAGAGACGATCCCGAGGGTGCTCGCTTTGTCCTTTCGTGCCTCGATCTGCCCGGAACGCTGGTCGATGGATACGCCCATGGCAAGCCGGGATGGCAAGCGACCGCTTCAATCTGAAGAAGACGATCGAACGGAAAAATGCCTCAGATTGCAATCGTCACGGTGTCGGACCGTGCAAGCCGCGGCGACTACGAAGATCTTGGCGGCCCCGCCATCGAGCACTGGCTTCGCGATGTCTTGGCAACACCCTGTGATTTCGTCCGCCGCATTGTCCCAGACGGACTGGAGAGCGTCCGGGATGTGCTTATCGAGCTTTGCGACCAGCACGGGGTCGATCTTGTCCTCACAACTGGAGGAACCGGTCCTTCTCCTCGGGATCTGACTCCCGAAGCCATGCAGCAGGTCATCACCAAGGAGCTTCTTGGTTTTGGGGAGATCATGAGGCAGGCCAGCTTGCGGCATGTGCGCACCGCAATCCTTTCGCGACAGACCGCAGGAGTGCGCGGCCGTTCGCTGATTATAAATCTGCCAGGTAAGCCAGCCTCGATCGATGTGTGCCTAGACGCCGTCTTTCCTGCAGTGCCGTACTGCCTCGAACTGATTGGAGCAGCGCCAATCATACCGAATCCAGCGTTGTTCGGATGATCTCGCGCGACAGGGCCTTCAGAGGCACGTAGCTAGGTGGCGAAGCGATTGGCGGGGGGCGAAAATTGGAGCACAGTTTCGGTGAGTGGCGATTTTCGCGATCGATACCTTCTCTCAGCAGTCCGAACCATGTTCGGCCAATTGCTGCCAAGCAACAACCTCGTCGTGTTTCGCAAAATAGTCACGTGCGCGCGAAAGCACATCCGCGTCAGTGGGCATATCTATCGGCTCCACTCCTACGACGCGACTTTCCAAATTCTGATGACAAATGTACATGAGCAGCCCAAAACAGCTCGACCTATTTCCTAAGATTAACCATTCCAAGCTGCGGTCCAGAGAGCGAACGACGTCGCGAAAGAAATCGTGCCTCTCAGTGCCCTTCCCTTTCTGACCATCGCAGCTTCTTATCAGGCTACGATCGTGAATAAACCTGATCTCGACGTCATTTTTCATAAATCCTTTAAGTAAAAAAACCTTCGCCTCTCGAAATCCTAGCAATACAACAGCCTGATTGATGGGCATGTCGGTATCCTCATCTAGCTACTTTAACGCAATTCAAATTGCTATGCTGGCAACGAATGTTCTATGTTGGCCACGGGAAGTGGGCTGCGTCTGGCCAACTCGAAACGGATAACCTTCCGAGAGTTGCACCCGACAGCGCTGCGCAGTGTTTCCCATTTGCCGCCCTCTCAACCCACCGAGGCAAGGACGCGTTCTGGCGAAAGCGGCAGATCTGTCAGTTCGGTGCCCAGGGCATCGTTGACGGCGTTGACCACCGCCGCCGCAACCGGAATGGTCGCGATCTCGCCGACGGCTTTAGCTCCGAACGGACCGGTCGGCTCACCCTCTTCGATCAGCAGCACACGCATCGGCGGCATCTCAGAGGCATTGGCCAAGGTATAGCGGCTGAAGCTGTCGCCACGCATCCGACCAGTGACCGGGTCAATCGCAACATCTTCGTAAAGGGCATATCCGATACCAATTTGGATTCCCCCGTGGATCTGGCCTTCCACCAGCATCGGGTTGATCGCTCGACCGACATCGTGGGCGGCAAGATAGTCCGTGACTCGCACGCGGCCTGTGAGCCTGTCCACTTCCACTTCCGCAAAATGCGCGGCGTATGACCCTGGGTTGGCCTGGGCGCGATAGATTTCGGTCGCCGCGGGTAACTCTTCCCCCCGTGCGCCCAGACGAGCAGCGAGGTCGGAGAGCGCCAGTCCCGAGCCGTCCGGGCGGCGTACTGCGCCCCCCTCCAGCCGCAAACCTCTGACTTCTGTATTCAACTCAAGCACTGCTGCGGTCCGGATCGCCTCCGCTAGCGCTATCCCTGCACGCCGAATCGCTTCCCCGCAAATATAGGTCATGCGACTGGCGCGTGTGCCGAGATCGTAGGGACAGCTGTCGGTGTCTGCAGGAACAATGACGATGTCTGATGCCCTCAAACCCAACGTATCGCCCGCAATCTGCGCGAGAGTGGTATCCGCCCCGCAGCCGAGATCATGGAGAGCGCAAACCAGTTCCGCTCGGCCGTCGGGCAGGAGCCGTAGCGTCGCCGTAGTCTCCTCGTGAAAACCTGGATAGCAGCCGTTGATATGAGTGGCTGAAGCCACCCCCACTCCTCTCCGCCACCGCCCTCGCCCGGCGCCCGGCTGTCTGCGTGCCTTCCATCCAAAGGCATCGGCTCCACGCATCAGGCATTCTCTCCCACGGGCGTTACCGACGTCGAGCCCCTGCCAGGGTTCAATCGCGCCGGGGTTGATGAGATTCCTCAGGCGGATCGCCACTGGATCCATGCCAAGCCGCCGCGCTGCTATATCCAACGTGATCTCGGCCACCGTGTGTATCTGCGGCGAGCCGTAGCCGCGAAAAGCGCCCGCGGGGACAGTGTTGGTGTAGACTGCGCGGCCCCTGAAGCGCTCGGCAGGAACGTCATAGAGCCGGACCAGCCGTTGAAGCATCGAGCTGGGCAGGTAGTTGCCCCCCGTGCAATAGGAGCCTATGTCCACCAGCGTCTCGGTCTCGCGCGCCAGAATACGGCCATCGGAGCTGAGCCCGATCCGCATCCAACCCGTGACGCTTGACCGCGTACGGGTCGCGATGAAGGTTTCATGCCGGTCGTAGCGGATCATCACCGGCCGCGCCAGCATCTGCGCAAAGAATGCGCACAACGGATCGAGAATCGGCTCGGCCTTACCGCCGAAGGAGCCGCCGATAGGCGTCTTCACCACGCGTATCTTATCTTGCCGCACTCCCAGTGCCTGGACGACGACTGCCTGCACGGCAAAGACACTCTGACAAGGTGAAAGAATCAGGATGCGGCCATCGGGTTCGGGCTTGGCGATGCAGGCGTGGGGTTCGATCGCACAATGATGGCTGCGCGGAGTTGTGACGCGTGTTTCCACCATCAGGTCGGCGGCGGCAAATCCGGCATCAAGATCGCCGTGGGTGAAGCTCTCCTCGGCCACGGGGTTCATGAAAGTGGGAATGCCGTCGTCATGCATCACCGGTCCGGCATGAGCGAGCGCGGCTTCAGCATCAAATATTGCAGGGAGATCCACATATTCGACTGAGATCAGCCGCCCAGCGTGGCGCGCGATCTCCTCCGTGTCCGCAACCACAGCCGCCACCCGGTCGCCTACGTGGCGCACAACCGGAGGGAACATTCGCTCGTCCGCCAGCGCCTCCTGCCCGGCGAACCAGATCGAGCTGTTGTAGTGGTGCTGCGGCGTATTCTCATGCCAGAAGACAGCATGTACGCCCTCGACCGCCAACGCGGACGTGACATCGACATGGGCGACGCGGGCGTGAGGACGCGGGCTCAAAACGAGCGCGCTGTACAGCAATTCTTCAACATTCAAATCCGCCGTGAACTGCAGTGCGCCCGTGACCTTGGCCACGCCGTCAACGAGTGGCACACGGCGGGATATCTGGTTCATTGCGCTGCATCCTCGAAGAGCCGGTCACGCGGGCTCAGCCCCACGGCCTGTGCGATCAGGTCAAGCCCCAATCCTGCGATCGCGCGGCGCTTGTAGAGCCGCGAGGTCCGTCCGGGAATGGCCGTGTCGACCTCGGCGACCAATGCCGAAATGAAATTGTGCAACGTGGCGGCCTCCAGCTTGCGGCCCGCAAGCGCCGCCTCGGCCAGGTGCAGTCGGCCAGGGGCGGGACCGACCGCGCCAGCTGCCATCCGTACGAGGCCGAAATGATCATTCCGAAACTCAGCCAGCAACGCGAGATTGAGGCGTGAGATAGTCATGTCCTGCCGGGATCCGAGCTTTACGAAGGCACTTCGCGGTAGAAGGCAGCTCTCCGGCAGGATCACTTCCATGATTAACTGACCGGAGATCTGCGTATATTCACCTAGCGCGATCTCGCACTGTGTCCCGTCGCGCCGGAGCAACGCCAGCCGCGCCCCTGCGGCGACCAGCACGGGTATTAAATCGGCGGCAGGAGCGGCATTGGCGATGTTGCCGCCGATAGTGGCGCGGTTGCGTATCTGCACGGAGCCGCATTGAGCGGCAGCCTCGCACAGCGCGGCGAGTCGTGTTCTCAGTCCCTGGTCTGCGGCGAGGGCTGCCACAGTGGTGGCAGCTCCAATGCGAACGTCCCCAACGCAGCTGTCAATGAAGGCCATGCCCGCTACGCGCGCCAGATCAACCAGCAGTCCGGTTTCCGGCAACGGCCGACCCGAGATCAGCATGTCGGTCCCTCCGGCAACGAAACGCACCGGCCCAGCGTCCGCGGCGAGCGTCGCCCGCAACTCGGTCAAATCGACAGGCGTGGCGACCGCGAGCGCGTTCATCGTCCTGCCCCCTGGCGCGAGGCAGCTGCGGTAGCGACTGCTTGCACGATCGTCTCGAACCCTGTGCATCGGCAGATGTTTCCTGCCAACGCATGTCGGATTTCGGCTTCGCCTGGGGTGGGATTGGCGCGCAAGAGTGCCTCAGCTGCCAGCACCATCCCCGGCGTGCAATAACCGCACTGCACGGCACCCATCTCCAAGAATGCCTGTTGCAGATCGGTGATGCCGCTCCGACAGAGTCCCTCGATGGTGGTGATTTCGCGCCCTGCGGCTTGAAATGCCAGCATCAGGCAGGAATCGACCGGCTGGCCATCCAGCAGCACCGTGCAGGCGCCACACTCGCCTTCGCAACAGCCTTCCTTGACACCTGTCAGACCAAGGATGTTGCGAAGAAACCCGCTCAATCGCGAGATTGGCGAAATTTCCGTCTCGATCGGCTGATCGTTAACCTTCAGCGACATTCTCACGGCGAGGCCCCCTCGCCTTTGATGTTTCGAAGGTTTGAACTGGACGGCGGCGACCGGACCAATCGGCGATGCACAAGAATGCCTGCAAAGTGCTGCCGGACGTTGGGCTGGTCATCAGCTGCCGCAGCAACAATCGCAGCCAGACGATTGCCGTCTGCCGACTTCGACGCGCCAGACGTCAGGCCCCCGTTCAAGGTACTCCCAGGAAAATACGCCAGGATATCTGGCCTCGATCTGATAGTGCAGAGGCCGCGGGTCGTGGTCGTTGACTATGATGAAAGAAGCCCCCTCTGTCAGTGCAGTCGCGACCCCGAAAACTCTCGCGTGGCGATCTATCGGAGGGATGGTCCGCACGTCGATCAAAGGCGTCGATGCGAGTTCTGGGTCTGCCATGTCGATTGATTCCCGGCCGCCTGAAAGGATGGAGCCAAGAGACGGCGGCGATGATCGATCCCGGCGCGAAAACTTACCCCCGTGATCAGGCAGCCTATTTGTCGAAACGCAAACAACTCCGCGAATCCTGATCACATCGGGAAATTGCCGCTTGTTGCCATTTCGCAAAGAGCCGTGCGGGCGAACGGTTAGCATGACTGGCCTTCCATACACTGAGCAGGAAAGTTCCGTTGCAATCATCCATCCTGAGAAAATATGGCGATGCCCGCCTCCCCCGCTATACCAGCTACCCAACGGCTCCGCGTTTCTCGCCCGCCGTGGGTCCAGGCACTTATGCCGACTGGCTGGCGAACCTTCCTAAAGGTGAGCCAGTATCGCTTTATCTTCACATCCCCTTCTGCCGATCGATGTGCTGGTACTGCGGTTGCCACACTACGATTACGAAAAAGGACGAGCCGATTCTCGACTATCTCGCCGTCTTACGGGAGGAGATTCGCTTGGTAGCCGATCACGTGCCCGGACGTCTTTGCATCGACGAGGTGCATTTTGGCGGTGGCACGCCTACGATCCTGGAGCCGGCAGAGTTTGTGGCGATAATGGATCTCCTGCGCCACCGGTTTGAATTCAACGAAACTTCTGCGATCGCAATCGAGATCGATCCGCGCACGCTGACGTCTGACATGGCTCAGACATTGGGGCATGCAGGCGTCGGGCGAGCCAGCCTCGGCGTCCAGAGCTTCGATCCTTTGGTGCAGAAAGCGGTCAATCGTATCCAAAGTGAAGAGATCACAGCTGAAGCGGTGCACCATCTCCGCAGAAATCTCGTAGAGAAAATTAATTTTGACCTCATCTACGGTCTCCCGCACCAGACGGTGCGTTCATGCGTCGACACAGCGATCGCCGCCATCGCCATGCGACCGGACCGGTTCGCTGTATTCGGCTACGCTCACGTTCCCACATTCAAAAAGCACCAGCGCATGATCGATGAGACGGCTCTGCCGGACAGCATGGACCGCAATGATCAGGCACGTGCGATCGCCGATGTGCTTACGGCCGCCGGCTATAGGCAAATCGGCCTTGATCACTTCGCTTTGCCGACCGACGATCTCATGCGAGCGCAGGAAGCCGGAACACTCCGCCGGAATTTTCAGGGTTATACGACTGATACTTGCCAAACGTTGATCGGTCTCGGCGCCTCGGCCATCGGCAGAACCGACAATGGCTACGTTCAGAACGAGGTTGCGCTCGGTCTTTACGCGCGGCACACAACTTCCGGTCGGCTGGCGACCTCGAAGGGTTATCGGCTCACCGCTGAAGATCGAATCCGTGGCGCGATCATTGAGCGGCTGATGTGCGATTTCGAAGTCGACGTTCCGGCAATCTGCTCTCAATTCGACTTCGATCCCACTCCGATACTCGACACTGGAGGGCGCCTCCAGGCAATGGCAAATGACGGAGTGCTGGAGGTGACGGAAGGCCTCATTCGGGTGCGCAGGGAGTACCCGTTTTTTGTCCGTGCCGCCGCTTCCGCTTTCGACACCTATCTGGAACAATCGCCGCGGGCCCATGGCAGGGCCGCCTGAAGCGCCATCGCTGTCCGTTTCCGTAGTCCCCGCTAGGGTTAATGTGCCACATGCTGGCGTCTGATGGCTTCGACGTCATCTAATCATTCAATCGCACCAACAATGTTGTCCAAACCCATCAAATCGAACGCGGTCTTCGGCGCATCAATCGTCGCGGCCTCCCGCGCGACGACGCTCAGACTCGCACAGCCGACCAGGACTGAGGTCCTTTGCCGATCAGCGAATTGAGTGCCGCGAGGACCTTCGTCTGCGGCTTGCGTACAAAGACAATCGGGTTTCTTGTGCTCGACCAACTTGATCCCGTGGACAATGCCTACAGGATCAATGCTCACAGGAATTCCGATCGGTTTTCTCGAATAGCCAACAGCGATCGAGAATCGGAGCCGAGGTAGGCATATCCAAGCGTTCGGGGTGCCGCGGAGATGGTGCTAGCGGCGGACGCCTTCGAATTCCCCGTATCGATCAGTACAGGCTTCCTGCGGCATAGGTAGGCGCGGACTAGACAGCGAGGGATGTCAGGATCGAAGGGAGATGTCCTCCCGAGTCCGCCAGCGACCTTTGGCGCACATGTCGGGTGTTGCTGGACGAGAGTTCTTTGACGCAGCGCAAACAACTTTGAGGCAGTTGGCCTACTGTCAAAAAATTGGCATCGGAGAAGAGTCATGTCCCGTTTGAAGGCAGAGCCGGCGGCGGCTGTCAGGTCGATGGCCGAACTTATGGCAATCGCATTCGCTATGGAGACAGAATCTGCGGAGAAGTACGCAGAACTGGCGAAACGAATGCGCGATAACGGTCAGGCGAGAGTGGCGGAGGTTTTCGAGCGCTTAGTCAGGGAGGAAACAGGGCATATCGAAAACGTCGTTCGCTGGTCCCGAAAATCCGACGGCAACGATCCGGATCTGAGGCAGCTCCGATGGGCGCCAAAAGATGTTTTCGACGACGAGGATGCGGCCGTGGTCTCGCCGGAACTTGTGGATGCTTACCATTTGTTCGCGATGGCAGTGAGAAATGAAGAGCGCGCTTTTGCCTTTTGGTCCTACGTCGCTGCGAATGCGACTTCAATGGAGGTCCGGTCCGCTTCCGAGGAGATGGCTAGCGAGGAACTGGAACATGCTCGCGTTCTGCGAATTGAACGCCGGCGCGCATTCTCTTCCCGTCGTGACGCCGAAGCGACATTTGTCACCTCTGGCGACCTAGCAAACATGGAAGAACAGATCGCGATCCGGCTGAACGCGTTTGCGGCTTTTAGAGGGAAACATGACAAGGCCGTGCTTAGCTGTTTGGCGACAGAGGCAGAAGACCTTGCAAAACAACTCACTGGCAGTCCGCTTGGATCGAGCAATTCAATTAGCAACCAATCGCCGGAATCCTTGGATGCGCTCTGCGAACTCCTGGCTGAATCTTACCTCAATGCGGGGGAAAGCCTTCCATTTCAGGCCGACCGCGACCGAGCTCAAATCCTTGCAGCGACGGCCATCAAACGCTTGGCCACTTTGAGATATCTTGAGGAACGGCCGCTAGAATCGCCGCACGATTAGTATCCGATTCCGACCTTCGTCATCGCGCTGCTCGAAGATCACAGGATTTTCGGATTCGCAATCCCAACATGCCAGCCGTATTCCGTTTCCTTTGGATACGATGCGGTCCGTCCGTCATGAAGCCGCTTTGTTCGGCTGCCGCGCACGTAATTTGGGTTGAACGAGCATACCGCCAAACAGAGCCGCGTATCCGAGGAAGGCCACCACCCACAACGTCGCCGACATATGGAGAAGCACTTCTTCCGCAGGCACGAACGCGGCACCGATGCGAAGGATGGCCGCGAGCACGATCGCGACAAAGACCGCGCATGTGCCAATGCCCGCCCGCAATTCACGGCCTGTATGCCCAAGGGTGGCTCGGGTCATGACGGCGAGCGTCATGCATGCCACCGCACCTACGCTGAACGCGTGAATGCCCGCCGCGGAAGGAACGGTCTCCGGTAGGACGACGGCAAGTCCGGCCAGCAGAAAACCGATCGGCACAAAGACGAACGCTACGTGCAGGATCAGCACCAGCGGATCGCGGAGCGTGCGATCACCAGCCCAGCGCGCAAGCCGCATGACGTTTAGGACCGCTCCGGAGATCAGCATTGCGCCAGTTACGTTGCTTTCAGGAAAGAAGGCCCAGGCCCCCAATGCGGTCGCGGACAATGCGATCGTTGCTGCGTCGAAATGGCTGAACGGGGACGGCAGACGTCCCTGATTTTCGCGCGCCAACCAATTCCGGGTGAAACTGGGAACAACGCGTCCCCCTATGATCATTATGAGGACGACAGCAGCCCCGAGGCCGAGCCGCCGGCTGACGTCCGAGATGCCGTGGTAGTGCGCTTCGGCATGAAACATCACGTTGGCCGCCAAAAGCACGGCAACCGGCAGCAGCACCTTCAGATTTCGCCAGTTTCGGCCCGCGATGATTTCGGTCGAGGCGGCGGCTGCTACCGCCAGGAGAAATGCGCAGTCGACCACGGCTCCGACGACCCAGCCGGTGTCAGCTGAAAAGAACACCGCAAGCCGACCTGCAAGCCACAGCAAGACGAGCGCTAGCAGGGGCAGGCCTTGCACAGGCAGACGTCCGGTCCAGTTCGGGATGGCCGTCAGCAGGAATCCCGTCATGATTGCCGCGAAATAGCCAAAGAGCATCTCATGGACATGCCAATCAACGGGCAGAAAGACGCTGGAGGTTGTGATCTGGCCGTAAAACAACGGCAGCCAGAAAAGGATGGCTGCTCCGGCATACAGAGAGCCGAGCAGGAAGAACGGCCGGAAACCGTAAGACAGAACCGCCGGATAAGCGCTTGGTCGGGTGCGAGGAATTGCCATCAAATGCATTTCAAAAAGGAGGAAGTCTGGCGGTCTAATGTCCGCTTGCAGAGCTCTGTTGATTTTCAGAATGAGATTTACACAACCTAATTGGCGACCTGAACTTGAGCCAACAGGGTCTTGAACACTTTCTTCGCCTTGCCCGACTGTTTGACACCCGCTGCCCGCGCCAGATTGACCGGCTTGCCGACCACGATCAGCGCTACCATGCCCATTCCATAGTTGGGTGCGCACTTCACGCCGTAGACACCTTCCTTGTCGAGCGTAACGGTGATTTGGTCGCTCGCCTTGCCCTTGAAGGTCTTTGCACCGTCCGGGATCATGCCCCAGATGCTTTCTGCATTATGACCCTCGTCCGTCGGCACGAAAGTGACGGTGTCGCCGGGCGCAGCCTGGACAAAGTCAGGCTGAAAGACCATCACGCCTTTCGCGCCTCTGTTAAGCATCTGGACTTGGTGATCGGCAGCCTGTGCACCTCTGGCCAACATCGATGCCATGAGCGCGGCGGCCACTACGATTGCGTGTCCCATGATCTTAACTTCCCTGCTAAAGTTCTCGGCGGAACTCACCACTCTCGTTCTTGTAGGCTACCTTGACCTGAGAAGTTTGCTGCAGCGCAAACAAATGAGAAACAAAAAGGCCGCGGTGTGCGCCACTTGCCGCCAGTCGGCTGGCTGTGACATTGTGCGGTTCGACAGATACGGAATGCCTTTCATGATCTCAGTAAAGCTTTGGAAAAGGCACTGCAGTTGAGCCGCCTCGATCGCTCGTTGATTGCCGGGCTATCCGCCTTTGAAGGTATCGCCCCCACCGAGCTCGATTCTATGATCGGCCAAGCCCGGTCGTTACGGATACCCAAGGACCAACCCGTGTTCGAGCAGGAGCAGGAAGCGCAGTCTTTTTTCCTGCTGCTCGACGGACATGTCCGCGTCATCAAAACAACACCCGATGGCCAGGAGGTGACGGTACGATATATCAGCCCTGGCGAACTACTGGGCATCGCCCACGCGATAGGCCGCACCACGTATCCAGCCAGCGCAATCGCCGCCGCCGACTGCGTTGTGCTTGCATGGCCAGGCCACCTTTGGCCAAGATTTGCGGAAGCTTTCCCCAATTTTGGTGCTAACACCTATAAGACCGTGGGCACGCGGCTGCAGGACGCCCACACGCGCGTCATCGAAATGTCCACCGAGCAGGTGGATCAGCGCGTCGCCCACGCGCTGCTTAAGCTGGTCAAGCAGACAGGCCGGAAGACCGATGAAGGAATCATGATCGACTTCCCGATCTCACGGCAGGATATTGCCGAGATGACAGGAACGACGCTGCATACGGTGAGCCGGCTGCTCTCATCTTGGGAGGAAAAAGGGCTCGTCAAAAGCGGGCGCGAGAAGGTGACCGTTGTTGAACCTCACCGCCTGCTCGTACTCGTTGAAGGGCGGACTGGGAAAAACTAATCAGCTTCGGTTCGCTTGATAGCGGCATGCAGATCGAAACGAAGTGATTCCTCGTTCAGCCCGTGCTCCCGCGCCGCTTCGGAAACGGTGTGGAACGCAGCTATCGGACAACCGACGCAAAGCATGCCATGCTGAAGAACAACGCGGATGGTTGCCGGCCACTCGCGCATGATTGCGTCCATCGTGACATCGTCGCTGAATCGAGGTTTCATACCTTTTGTCCGCGTTGCAATGCGAACAACATGCAGCCGCGTTGCAAGATGATCGTTGCGCTGGAACAAAGAGGGAGATGACCAGTTCCCGCAGCCTGGTGCACGAATGACGGGCAGAGAGCCTCGTCAGTGGCCGGAAGGACGATCTCCCAGATGGTCAAATGGGCTTTGCGATCACTCTGAAGCTCTGTCTGAGTAAAGGCTTTCCTCGAGGATTGGTTTTACGTGAATGGTATCCTCCCCGCGGTTGAAAGCGACTGCAAGGCGGAAGCTGTGGGCAATGCGCAGCGCCCGGGCCATGAACAGCGCTGCGGTTTCAGGCGGGCAAACGCGCTTCACAGTGGCTCGAAACAGCGCCAGCCAGCGCCGGAAATGCGCCTCGCCAAGGCCCGATATCGTCAGGTGCGGCGGCAGCGGCCGGCCCTCATAGCGGGAGGTTCGCAGCAGCGTTGCGGACCAGAAGTCGCACATCTTCGCCAAATGACCCGGCCATGCCTCAGGTGGGATCGCGGCGTTGAAGATCGGACCGAGGAGGTGATCGCGACGGATTTCCTCGTAAAAGCCGTGCACGACCCAGCGGATCATCTTCTCATCAAGCACCCTCGACAGCGGCATGCCGTCGACGACGATCGTTGGCTTGTTTCGTTGCTTCCCGTTCATGCATGGCTTCCTGTTTCGACCAAGCCAAGACGGCGCCTGGCGCCACCATTCATCATCTCGGGCGTCCACGGCGGTTCGTAGGTGAGCAGGATCTCGACGGTGTGGATTCCGGTCACGTTCCAAGCCGCCGACTGTACGGCGTCCTTGAGATAACCCGTGGCCGGACATGCACGCGTCGTGGTCGTCATTTCGATGTGCGCCGTCCCGTCATGTCCCACCGAAACCTGGTAGATCAGTCCGAGATCGACGACATTTTCACCAAGCTCGGGATCGATGACCATGCGAAGCGCTTCCCGCACCCCAGTCGCCCGTGTCTCGTCTTGCCTGTCGGTCATGACTTCCGCAGTCCTGGTCCACATGATCGGATGACGATGCGATACTGCCCTTCGGGTTCAAAAGCACCTCGCCAGCGATGACCCCGCGCCTCGAGTTCATCGATCAGGAACACCGGTTCACGTGGTAGCAGCACGGCTATGGTTTGGCCGACCGTCAAGGATTCGACTCCTTCCAACGCCTTGACCATGGGTTCCGGTGGCTCGAGATCGCAGTTGTCAAGTTCCATGACTGGCTCGGGCCAGTCGTCTTCGCTGGCGGGGCGTGACGTTCGTTGGATTTGTTCGGGCTCTGGCGACAATGTATTGGCGGGCGCGAAGATCACTTCCCAATCGCCATTGCCGATCTCGCGGGACGAAACCTCGAACCCTCTTGCACCAAGCACCTGGAACAGAGGAATAGGTTTGAAGGAAGCGAGCAAGCGCAGGCTTTGACCGGGAGCCAGCGCGGCGACTGCTTCCATGATGGCGGTGAAGGGCTCGCCACCTTCGCGAAGGATCGGCCGGACATCGAGGTCGTAATGCGGGTGACTCATTTGAATCTCCTCTTTGGCGTCAGGATGGCAGGAAAAGACGTGGGCGCGACGTCCCGTCGGGCATGCGTAAGGCAGCCGGAACGTTGACAAGGCAGCGCGCCAGAACAAGCTCCACGACGATTGCTGCGGTGGCGCTCAACGTCACGGTTGTGGCGATGCGGAACAGGACAGGCGCGTCGGCCAGAAGCGCGCCAGTTCCGGCCAGTACTCCGACATAATAGAGTGAGAACCAGTACTTGGCGCGGGTTTCGACGACGAGATCCTGAACGCGCGGCGTCGGCTTCCTGCCCATCACCGGTCCGTAGCATTCGAGCCAAGTCAGGAACGGCACGATCTTGTAGAGCTGCGAAAGTCCCAGCCCCGTCAGCCAACCGAAAGCTACGAGATAGACAATCCCGCTCAGATGTTCGGCGAACGTTCCTGTTGCCATCAGCGCGGCAAAAAGCAGAATCGACAGATAGAGGGCAGAGAATGCGCCGATCGCCGAACTGCTATTCAGCTCGATCTTGCGTCGCTTGCGGTTGCGATAAAAGAACACGAGATCAACGCCATACAAGATTGTCGCTATGATGCCCAGGAAGCCCGCGAGAACGGTGGGCAACGCGGTTATTCCAGAAACAGCTTCGAAAGGTCCTTCCAGAACAATCAAACCCAAGGCCGCCCCACCAGTCCATAAGACCAAATGCCCGCTGGTCCGTTCGCTGTCCGGGGAAAGCATGAACATCGGCAGCAAGCGGTAGCTGACGCCGATTGACGTGAGGCCGAGCCAGCCACCCAGCCCGACCGTCACATGGATGGGAAGAGCCAGTGTTCGCAGATCGAAAGCCGCCCATCCAGGCGCCTGGCCTGAAAGCACAAATGCAAACGAAGCACCCAACGTGGCGGTGACTGCTATGCTGGCTAGTCCTCCGGCCACGAAACGTGCGGGCAGTTGCAGGCTAGATGGCCGGACGCTCCACAACGTCCGCCCGAGCACCCATACGATCAACGAAAAGCCAGCCGGAAGGAAGAGACCCGCCAATGCGAGAACGGGGACATTGACGTCGATCGCGCCTGAAAGCTGTAGGAAACCGGTGAGCAAGCAGAACAGTCCAATAAGCAAACAGGTCAACGCGGGCAAAGCCAGTGAATCGTCGTGAAGGGGCTGCGCAACGAGCACCGGTACGAACTGGAGCAACGCCCCGCACATCAACAGACTGAGCCAACCGATTGTAATCATGTGGACGATCACAAGCGTTTCTGGAGCCTCCACGGCAACGGTCGGAAAACCGAAGCCGGCGATCATTAGCGCTTGTGCCGCGATCAGGAAAGCTAGCGCGGCAGCAAAGTATGCCATGGTCCAGCGAGACAGGGCTGAGCCGTTCATCGCCAGTCATCGATATGATGATGTCCGCAAATTTCGGACATACCAGCACTTATCGCAATCGCTGCGACGGGCATATCGCCAAGAGACAGCATCAGACGTCGTTTTCTATACGAAGGCCATGACGACCACGCCGCCCAGGACAATTAGGGCGAGCCCGGCGATAAGCATGGGGAGCAACGTATTGTCCGCCTTTGCGCCGCTTGCTGC
The DNA here is from genome assembly GCF_059419085.1 of Mesorhizobium sp. GW821-FHT07A06. Lineage (NCBI taxonomy): Bacteria > Pseudomonadati > Pseudomonadota > Alphaproteobacteria > Hyphomicrobiales > Phyllobacteriaceae > Mesorhizobium > Mesorhizobium sp. GW821-FHT07A06. Next base: position 37,983 of record NZ_JBWKRC010000012.1, on the reverse strand, counting down.
TTCGATGCTGAATACAAGGGTTGGCCATTCTTCGATCAATTCTTTACTCTCGGAATCTATTTTCATTTTCGCCTCATTTCTCTTGCTGGCATCGTAACGGCGCGCCAATCGCTGCTCCGAAGGGCGCCTCGCGTCGCGTGGACATGTCAGTCTCCAATCTCGGTGGTCGTCGATTGAGAGAGAAGATATGGGACATGGGATGTTTGTTCTTTGCGCTCGCGCAAATTGAACCGCGATGGGGTCAGGGCTCAGGGCGGAGCCCAGAACCATGGGGATGTGAGCGTCACGCGGGAGGGGTATCCCTCTTTGCTGGATTGTCTATCCGTGGACCCGCTCTAGCGGTTCCGATGCCTGGAAATGGATTTTGCTTGCGACAGAGCAAAGAACCATCCGATTGCAGCAGTAAAGTTGAGCTAATCGTGAAACGCGTGGTTCAGAAATCCATTGATGGTGACCAGTTGCGCGAATCGGACGGCTCGCGACAACATACCGGACCAAGGTCTGACGGGATGCCTTCTGGAGGTTTGGATGATTTCGGTCAGATGGGCAGATGGCACGCCTGAGATCGATGCCGCGGTGGCTGCTCAAGCGATGAAGTTCGCTGTCGAGTATTTCATGAGGCAGATGCAGTGCGGTGGCATCAAGGGGCGGGTTGAGCGTGGCATTGGCGAAGACGAGGGCAGATACCGCCTATCCTTCCGTTGTCATGATCGAGAGTTGACCATGATTGTCGGTCACGAAGGCGAAATCATCAGCCAAGAATTGATCATGGCGGCGCCGAAGTTTCGGTGGAAGCGGACCTGAACTCTGCGCGGCGCGATTTGGGGCAATCGACGACGAATGCATAAACTGGTCTGCCGGTTGGCGGCGATCGGATTTCTACCCAAACTTGGGACGAGGTTAGCCGGAACTGAGTGCTCAGATGGGCGCGTCGATTTATTAGCTACTTGGGGGAACAGTGAAGGAATTAGCAATTTGGTTCATCGTGGCTATGTGCCTTTTGTCCGGCAGTAGCTCTCCGCCACTCTGGCAAAATAAGCAATTGCTGAGATCGACTTTAATAAAAGGAAGTTCGTTCTCACGAATTGCGCAAAGCTGGTCTTGCCAACCGCGGCTGACTTGTTCGCAAATCAGCTCTTGTGATGAGGCCCGGTGGTATCTGGAAAATTGTTCCTGGGGTGGCAAGCTCGATCGCGACAGCGACGGCATACCCTGCGAATCTTTTTGCTGATGGTTCGCCGCTCAGCAGCGAACCAGGAAGCCTGCAACAATCAACTCGACGGCCAATGTTGACATTGGGATGGCTATGGAGGCTGCCATCCAAATGCTTCAGCATCATGCCCCTAATGCGAGGACGTTCTCAGCAATGATCTGGAACGGTATCTAGTAGGTCGCTTACCCGTGCAAGCATGTTGAGCTTCAGCCTACCGTGATGCTGGGCAGGTAGCGGCGACTGCAGGGCCTGTGCATAGTCAAAGGTCGCTCCGGTAAGCGCACTGTAGATCGCCAGGCCAACCGCCCGCGCCATGATTGGCGGCAAAGCGTTGCCAATCTGACGTTTTTGCGCGTGTTGCGAGCCGCAAAACACCCAGTCGTCCGGAAAACCCTGAAGCCGAGCGCCCATTTTCATCGTGAAACGAAACGGCGAATCTTTCGGATGGTCCGCCGACGGGGCGCTTTTTGCGAGGCCCAAGGGGTCGATTCCGAGGTCCAGCCAAGCCTGCTTCCGTAAATTGGCGCTGAACGCCAGCCTTCCGGATTGTTCGGACCCTCCGACAATGGTCGGCCCAATCTTGTTTGCCTTGTTCTTGGCCCACTCTTCCGCGCCCTCCCATCCGTTTGCGGCCACGAGATCGATCAGAGCTTCGCCGACTGTGGTTCTCCATTCCGGAACTTTGGGCGGCATACGGAATCGGCCGATCGGGATATCCCGAAATCCGACAAATGCTACCCTGGGCCGATTTTGAGCCAATCCGTAGTCGCTACCAGCGAAGCTGAATACCTGCGTGTCGTAACCAAGCTCCTTGAATTTCCTATGAAGTTCCGCACGGTAGTTCGAGTTCGCCCTGAAGCCGAACCCTTCGACATTTTCGTAGAAAAAGGCTCTTGGCTCGACCTCGCCGACAATTCGCACCGCTTCCATAAAGAGATCGCGGTCATCCGCATGACCCTTCTGCAAGCCCATGCTCGAGTGAGGCTGGCAAGGGACGCCGCCAGCGACCAAATCGACCTTTCCGCGATAGCGCGTGAATTCCACATTCGCAATGTCGGCTTGACGGACTGGACCGAGCGCCCGGTTGGCTTTCAGCGTTGCAACTGCATTCTTGTTTTGCTCGTAGATGCAGACGGCATCGAAACCCGCGGCGTGGAGCCCGAGCGCTTGGCCTCCCGCACCAGCGCAAATCTCAATCGAGCTGAGTCGATAGGGAGGGTCGATCACCGTTTTTGCGGCTACGGCAGGCAATTTCCTATGCTTCAACTGCTCTTTCGAAATACCGTTGTCGTTGAAAATCCAAATCACGCTTTCCGCCACTGCGCGGTCGAGGAAATCGTGGCTGGTATCGTATGGGTTGCCGCTGTCCGGATCGACCGACTGGAATTCTCCCAGGGCCAAGCTCTTCAGGCTGTCATGCGCCCGAGCAAGCCAAACGGCTTCGTCGGAATTGCCCTGGTAATTGTATTCCCACGGGGCCGGCAGCGCTGCGGCATCGAAAAGCTCCTCGAAGCGCGCAAGGCAATCGCCAGCTCCCTGCATTAAGGAAGAGCGCTTGGTGATCAAAGATTCGCGTGTGCAGGCATCGTCACAACCGTCGTTGTAGAAATCGACGAGTGATTGCGCGAACGGCAGAAACTGCTTCCCGAAGGATTCGACTTCCGACTGCGCTTTCAACTCCGCCGCCGAACGCAATGCCTTCCGGCGTCGGCGTTCCTGCTCGACATGAGGATCCTTTGCATCGTCGGCATGGCGTCGCTTGATTGCCGCGATGTCGCTTGAATGCATGAAACTTCCCAGCGCGATCCTCTCGACGACTTCTTCCCTGACGGCTGTCGGGGCCGCGACCAGAGCTTTGACGGCGGCGAAGGAAACTGCTCCTTTCATGATCGTCTCGCGATGAGCGCCCAGGGTTTCGGAGAATTTCAGATAGGTCCTGAAATCACTTTTGTTCAGGCCGCACTCGGATACGAGGAATGCCTTCAGCCTCGATTTCGGCAGTTCGTTGCGAGCGGCGTCGAACTCCACCGTGATATCGAGAAACGCTTTAGTCATTGCCTTTTGGCGCGCGCGTACACGCTCCTTGATCGCGTGTAGTCGCTCGCTCTGGGTATCAACTAGTGCCGCCCTGGTGCCTTCCGGCCGGTCGACCGCGGTTTCGTATGACTGAGTTTCGTTAAAGTCCACGTTGCCCCTCTCCGGTTGCGAACGGACTTGTGGATGCCAATCCCCTTCGGCGGCATCAAAAACGTCGATAAAATTTGAAGGACCGATCGATTTTTGTCAGGGCAGTCAAGTAATCCGAGATCGTTCTTGGCCCGGTTTCTCACTGGCTACAGTTGGACTCATGCATGTTGTCTTGCCAGGACAAGCGAACTACTGCCCCCGACTCATATTGAAATGGAACCAAACGCTCTCTCAATCAATCGGGTCCGTAGCTCGGCAAAGGCTTCCAAAACGCGGCTGCAATGACACGACCTGACCCGCAACTCACTCTTCCAGAACGTCCGTAGTTTCCAGAGGCCCCCCTTTCGTGAGAAGGCCTTTCGCAACAGGCGACGATCCAGCACGTTCAAGGGTGACCTTGAACACAAGCCGGTTGTCGCGGACGGTCTGGGGTCCGTTCTGCGCCGCCGCCGCGAGAAGGTCATCGAACCGTTCGCGGGCTTCGCGCACGTTCCAGACTCTGGTTCTCTTGCTCGATACTGCCTGATCGCGGGGAGCACGCCCCATGCAAAACCTCCTGCCGTCCGGCCCATTAACGGATTGCCGGTGACTCTTAAATATGAGTCCAGTCATTTTAACACCACGGACAGTTCCTGTGAGCCCACGATCGACAATGTACGTGCTCGATACGAACGTGCTGAGCGCATTGGCCCACAAGCGGCCCAATCCGAAGGTCGTTGACTGGGTCGGCAGTCTTCGCGCCCCTATCGCCATTCCTTTCAGCGCGGTATTTGAAATACAGAGGGGAATTTCCATGCTCAAGTCTAAGGATGAATCACGGGCTGCCAGCCTTGCGAAATGGTTGAAATCACTGCTGGAGTCCGATGTGATGTTTCTTGCGATGGATGCCGCCGTTGCCCAAGTCTATGCAGACATGACGTTGATTCCTGCTTTGCAGGACCTTTGGGTGCCTTGCAGGAACGCTAAGAAGCCGGGGCAAGACCTCGCGATCGCAGCGACAGCGATCGCCCACCGCGCCGTTGTCGCCTCCATGAATACAAAAGACTTTGTCCGTATCGACCGCTATTTTCGTCTTCGTGGCTTGTTTAACCCCGACTGTGGCAGATGGGATATTCCCCTTGCAAGCGCCCGGAGGTCATCGGCGGCCCAGACACATGACAAGGAGCAGCATCGGTGGCACCATCGCCCTCTTCCTCGGCAGCGCAGGTACTTTCCAGTGAAGTGCTCTCGGTTTCTATTTTCCCAAGTGTTACGCACAACAGTCGAGAACTCGGCGTTCTTGTCATGACAGCGACAAAGATCATCGGCGAGCCGCTCTCTTCATTTCGTCGAAGCGCCGATTTCTCTGAGCTCGTTTCATGAGACAGTCGGGGCATGGAATCCAATTGAGTGCGACCGACTTGGTCGGCCATCTGAATTGCCGCCATCTCACTGGCCTAGACTTGGCAGTCGCTCAAGGCACGCTGGCCAAGCCAGCTTCTTACGATCCGTTTCTTGAAATCCTTCGGGAACGAGGTGCGCTTCACGAGCAAGCGTATATCGACCATCTGAAGAATTCAGGCCTCGACGCGGTGCGCATTGAAGGCGTCGACATCACGGTGGCGACCGCCGGACAGACACTGGATGCAATGCGCGCCGGAACGCCTGCCATCGTCCAAGGAGCTCTATTGAGCGGACGGTGGAGCGGTCGAACGGACGTGCTTCTCCGCGTTGAGACACCGTCAGCGCTTGGACCCTGGTCCTACGAGGCAGTCGACACCAAGTTGGCGCGCGAGACAAAGGGGGGTACCGTCCTCCAGCTTTGCCTCTATTCCGATCTGCTCGCCAGCGCTCAGGGTCTGGTACCCGAGCTCATGCACGTGGTTCCGCCATGGGCGGATTTTAGGCCACAGCAGTATCGCTTCACCGATTACGGCGCATTCTATCGCAGGGCTAAATCCGGGCTTGAGCTGACCGTCGATTCAGCGGTCGGCTCCGATACCTATCCGGACCCCAACAGTCACTGCGATGTTTGTCGCTGGAGTACGCAATGCGACAAGCAACGCCGAGTTGACGATCACCTGTGTCTCGTTGCCGGGATATCCAAGGTACAGATCAACGAGTTGAAAACCCGCGGCGTCGGCGCGATGGAAACGCTGGCTCATATGCCCCTGCCCCTACAATGGAAGCCCGAGCGCGGCTCGGCCCATTCCTATGAGCGCGTCCGCGAGCAAGCGCGGTTGCAGGTGGAGGCGAGAGCCAGCGGAAACCTCGGTTTCGAGCTCCTTCCTGTCGAACCAGGCTTCGGACTGTCTTGCCTTCCGGAACCTTCGGACGGAGATGTCTTCCTTGACCTGGAAGGCGATCCGTTCGTGGGCGAGCATGGGCTCGAATACCTCTTTGGGTATCGATTCAGAAATGAAGCAGGCGAATGGAGTTACGTAGGTCACTGGGCTTTCTCCCGCGCTGACGAAAAGCTCGCATTCGAAGCGTTCATCGACTTCACAACCAACCGTCGGGAGACGTATCCGGAACTGCACGTCTACCACTACGCACCCTACGAGCCTGGGGCTCTGAAACGCCTAATGGGTCGCTACGCGACACGCGAAGAAGAATTCGACAAAATGCTGCGGTCGAAGCTGTTCGTCGATCTTTACAGCGTTGTCCGCAACGGCCTTCGCGCCAGCGTTGAGAGCTATTCGATCAAAAGACTGGAACCGTTTTATGGGTTCACGCGGGAAACAGCGCTTCAGGAGGCAAACGTTGCATTGCTGAGTCTCCAGTCAAGCCTGGAACTCGGACACCCCGACAAAATTCGCGACCAAGACCGATCGGTGGTCGAGAGCTACAATCGCGACGACTGCGTATCGACGCAGTTTCTTCGCGACTGGCTGGAAATACTCCGCTCACAGGCGATCTCTGATGGTGAAATCATTGCCCGGCCCCAGCCCGGCGACGAAGTGGCGAGCGAAAACGTAACGGCATGGCTCGCAAAGATCGGCCCGCTGATTGAAAGGCTGACCGCGGACGTTCCAGCCGATCCGGAAGAGCGCGACGCCGAGCAGCACGCGCGCTGGATACTCGCCAACATTCTCGATTGGCATCGGCGCGAGGCAAAGGCGACGTGGTGGGAATTCTTTCGTCTTCGCGATCTGTCCGCTGAAGAGCTGATGGATGAACGCAGCGGCCTGTCGGGCCTAACCTTCCTCGGCGAAGTCCCTGGGGCCGGAAAGCTGCCGACGCACCGCTATTCATTTATCCCGCAGGAAACAGACATTCGTGTCGAGGACGACCTGCACAACGTCGGCGGCGACAAGATTGGAACCGCTGTTGCGGTATCGCAGCAGAACCGTACGGTCGACATCAAGAAGGCAGGCAAGTCCGTCGCTGTTCATCCCCAGGCGATCTACGGCTCCAAGAATTTCGGTTCTGATGAACAGGCCAATTCCCTCGTGCGTATCGGCGAATACGTGGCGGACCATGGGCTGGCTGGCAAAGGTCCATATTGCGCGGCGCGCGATCTGCTGCTGCGTCTGGCGCCGCGTCTGGGAGGTGAGCCGATTAAGACCGATGGGGAGACTACCTTGGCTGCGGCGATGCGGGTGGCCACGCTGTTCGACGGCGGCATCTTCCCGATACAAGGCCCCCCTGGCACCGGAAAATCGTACACTGGCGCGCGGATGGTGTGCACGCTTGTTCGCGAAGGTAAGACCGTCGGAATCACCGCAAACAGCCACAAGGTCATCAGGAACCTGATCGACAAGGTCATTGAGGCGGCCGACGAACTAGACGTCGCCCTGACTTGCATCGTGAAGCCGAAAGAGCTGGAATCCAATCAGCACCGCTTGGTTTTCGCGAAGAGCAATGGTGACGTGTATGGAGCGTTGAACGGCATATGCAAAGTCGCCGGAGGGACGAGTTTTCTCTGGTCACGGGCCGATGCGTTTGCATCCGTCGACATTCTCGTCGTAGACGAAGCGGCACAGATGTCCCTCGCAAACGTCCTGGCGGTTTCGCAGGCAGCGCACACGATTGTGCTGCTTGGCGATCCTCAGCAGCTGGATCAACCGATGCAGGGAAGTCACCCCGACGGAACCGATGTGTCTGCCCTGAACCATATCCTTGATGGGGGGAAAACGATCGCCTCTGACCAGGGCCTCTTCCTCGAAGAAACGTGGCGACTCCATCCGGACCTCTGCGCATTCACTTCGGAACTGTTCTATGAGGGCAAGCTGAGGTCACGGCCCGGCCTTGAGGGCCAGATTATCTCAAGCGGTCCGATAAACGGTTCCGGCCTGAGGTACATACCTATCACGCACAGTGGAAATCAGAATTCCTCACCTGAAGAGGCAGACGCCATTCATCGCCTCCTCGATCACGTGCTGCAGTCGGATACACGTTGGATCGACCGGGATGGCAAAGAGGCAGCTATCACCCTCAACGACATCCTGATCATCGCGCCGTACAACGCGCAGGTCTTCGAAATCCAGCAACGCCTACCCGGAGCAAGGGTCGGTACGGTGGACAAGTTTCAGGGTCAGGAGGCGCCAATCGCGATTTATTCGATGGCTTCGTCATCGCACGCAGACGCTCCACGAGGCATGGAGTTCCTCTACAGCCTGAATCGCTTCAACGTAGCGACGTCACGGGCCAAATGCCTGTCGATCCTCGTTGCGTCACCGGAGGTTTTCGAGGCCGAGTGCAAAACACCGCGGCAGATCCAGCTTGCCAACGCGTTCTGCCGATATCTCGAGATATGCTCGGTGATCCAATTGCCGGCGAAATAGCGCTTTTGCTGCGGAATGCCGCAAAGACCGCGGTCAGGCCGACTGCCCGCCTAGTATGCTTTCCCTGAAGAACCCGGCGTTCGAGCAGAATTCGGAGAGCCGGGCAAGATCGCTGTCGCGCTCCAGCCAATCGCCGCATTCGCGCTGGAAAGCGCATCCAAGGCAGGCGCTTCGCGCATTCGCCATCGCCATTCCTCGGCATCCCGTAGTACTCTATCCATGAAGATCCTGCGGCTCGATGTGTCGCGTCGCCGCGTCAGCTGTAGCCGACGCCCAACGCGTTTCGCACCTCTCGGATGGCGGTAGAAAACGAGATAGTTTGCTGGCGTTTGCACGGCGCCTTGTGCCGCCATTTTTTGTCCCCTCAACTCGGCTACTGACATTGCCGCTGCAATCGCTGGCTAGGCGGACGGGCCTGCTCCAAGTGGCCGAGCGAGGACCGCAAGCTGCCCGGACAATCCGACGGATCTATCCTTCGCCTTTGGAGTGAGGCTGGACGAGCGGTCGTCCGTCGCGAGGCGAGCCGCGCTGTTGGGATCTGGTCGTTTCAGACCAACTTATAATCAAATGGCTTGAGAGGAGAGCGAATGGCCAGAAGCGGAGGGATGTCAGCGGCGGACGCGAATCACACCAGATACGCCGATGCGCCATCAAAGGGCTTTCGGCCTCGGGTTTCGCGGTGGGCCTGTTTGCAAAGCTCGGCGAATTGGAACTACGATATTTGCACGGGCAGCATGGAATACCCGCTGGCCGGATAGGTCGCGATTGCGGGCTGCCGACCGGGCACCAGCGCGATTTGCTGGGTCGGTCTCAGCAGTTCCTCCATGACGACGCGTAGTTCCAGTCGGGCCAGAAGCGCGCCCGGACAGACATGGATGCCGCCGCCGTAGAGGAGGTTTTGCGTAGCATCACGATCGAGGCGGAATTCGTCGGAGTTGCCAAAGACCGCTTCGTCGCGATCGGCAGACGCCCACATGAGAGTGACCCGCTCACCGGCTGCAATCCAGCGTCCTCCGATTTCCACCGGCCTGGTCGTCACCCGCCGGTTGGAAATGAGCGGTGCGTGTATCCGCAATATCTCGTCGATGGCGGCGGGCAGCACGTGCAAATTCTCTCGAAGCTGTTGCTGAACCTGCAGGTTTTCCGCAACATAGTGGCCCAGAATCCCCACGCAGGCGGTTATTGTGCCCAGTTCGCCGACCGTCCAATTACGCAGGATGCTTACGATCTCCTCGTGGTTCAGCGGCCTGTTCCCGATTTTTTGCCGGAGCAGACTCGTCGTGATGTCATCTGGCGCGTCCGCACCGGCCTCACGCCGCGCTTCCAATAATTCGCTGATATAGCCGTCGAACTCGAGCGCGATGTCGGACATTGCATTCGAGTCTCTGGCCAAGGTGGCCTCATGGTTCTTGCGGACCCACAGAAGCAACGGCTCATGCAGACTCGCAGGCCAGCCGAGAAAGGCGCACTGGATATGCACTGCGAATAGCTGGGCAAGCTGCGTCACCAGATCGATTTCCATGCCCCTTTGCAGGCCGGAGACGAGATTGGCTGAGATCGTCCGGCAAAGCGGTTCGAAACCTGCCACGCGCTCGGACTCGAAATGGCGCTCGATTAGCGGGCGGTATGCCGCGTGCTGGGGCGGGTCCATGCCGCTTGGCACCGATAGATGACTGGAAACGACGCTGCTGAACGTACGGTAGTCATCCAGTGCCTGCACCACGTCCTCGTGTCGGAACAGCGACCAGCCGAGATAGTCGCTATACGCCACCGGGCAGCGGCGACGCATGGCGTCATAGGCTTTGATCTGGTTGGAAAGGACCTGATCGGATCGGGGATCCCAATCCGGTTGTGGCTTGTCTGGCGTCGAGTTCATAGCAATTCCCTCAAAACTTCCGTGCACCGCAACCAGCAAAGGCGGGAACGCGCATGCGCATAGCCCAGCCCTACGTGGCAAATGTCAGGCGCTGTGGTCTACCATCGACCCGTCCGCCAAAACAAAACAGGCCCTCGTTGCTCCGAGAGCCTTGAGAGCGGAAACTGCGCGGTCTACGGGCATAACGGAAAAGGCGGTCGAAAGCGCGTCCGCGCAGGTAGCGGTCGGTGCAATAACCGAGACGCTGAGATAGCGGTTCGCGCACAGACCCGTCGCGGGATCGAAGATGTGATTGAATCTCCCTGCTGGGTCGAATTCTGTGCCGTAGCCGCCTGACGTGGAGATGGCCTGGTTGTCGACGGCAAGCGTCGCAAAGAGGCGCTCCTCGGCTCGGGGGTCCTTTATCCCGATCAACCAGGGCCGCCCCGCTGGATGAGCATCGAGCGCACGGGTCTCCCCCATATCGACTAAAGTGTGCGTGACCCCACGAGCGCGCAGAAGCTCGGCGACGCGATCGGTAATGTAGCCTTGCGCGATGCCGTTCAGGGTCATCGCCATGTCGGATTGCTCGAACGCCACTTTTCCCGAGTCGACGGTCACCCGCGGGTAGCCGCACTTGGCCAACGCACTTCTGATGTCGGATGGTGCCGGACCATTCGGGTCGGCGCCGATTGCGCTGAAGTGCTTCGCATAGAGGGCCCAGAGCGGCTGCACGGTCGGATCGAAGGCGCCGCCGGTTGCGCGAGCATAGTGCTCGCTTGTCGCCAGAAGCTCGATGAGTTCCTGGGGCGGATCGGCCAGCTCGCCCTCGCGGTTCAACCGGGAAAGCGCGGAGGTCCCGTCGTAGAGGCTGAACACACGCTCCAATCTATGCACCTCGGCAAGTGAATCTGCGATCAGGCGCTCGGCTTCGGCGGCATCGGGATGGTATATCCGCAGTGAGGCATCGGCGCCGAGCGCGACACCGCGCCATTCGTGGAACAATGGTGAGGCCCGGCCAGATGGGACAAAGCCCGCCCCAAGCGCAGCAAGGCTCAAGCCTGCAACCGCCCCGCCGATACGGATGAAGCGACGTCGGGTTATCGGGCCAGCCAGTTCGCCGTCCGGTTTGATTCCGTTGCGCAGGATTGTCGAAGGCTCTGTCATTGCTTCACCGCGGTCTTGGACGTCAGGGCTTGGCCGGCCGAAACTTCGGCGACGTCATCGTCACTTTCAAGGATGTATTTCTCCGGGATCTCATCGAAGCGGACGACCGTTCCGCCGCGCGACGCCGTGAACGACCGGGCGGCCTTCTCATCGGAGAAGGGCACGGCTTCTTTGCCACCCATGCCGGCGTTGTAGTCACTGCCGATCGCATACCAGGCGTCGTGCGCCTCGACCCAAGCTCCCGCCTCGGGGCGATCCCAGTTTCTGGCCTTCGCCATATCATTGACATAGATGGCGACGACATCCTGCGGCTTCCCGGGGAGCATCGAAAAGGCAATGGCGTCGCGCACGGACGCGAACCAAACCGGCTCGGATTTGCCTGCAAAGAACGCCTGCCCCTTCGGGCCGCCATGCTCAAGCAGCCCCATCGAACAGAAGTAAGCAACCGACGCGACCGTCGGCTCCTGCGGTGGCGGCTTGGGAAGGCTAGCGACATCCTGGCTGCAGCCGGCCAGCAGGATGGCCAAGGCGGTGGCGACAAGCACGCCGAGAACCGTCGCACGCATCATAGTTCTTTCCTCGAAAAGACAAAGACAGCGAGGGCGAGCGGAGCCGCCACCCATGCAGCCAGCGCCGTTAGCAGCACGGTGCGACCGAACTGCATCTGCTCGGCAACGCCGGCCATCCCGGCGAACAAGCTGGTTTTCGATAGCCCGGCAAGATTGAGGAGTCGGAAGATGTCTGCAGGGTCGAGAAGGAGCAGCCAGTTAAATGCGACGCTGCTGATCGTCCTCCCCTGATCCGCGACAAGCAAGCCAAGGAGCGCCATATCGTAGAGCAGGACCAGAACTAGCCAGATGCCGATGGCGAGGCCCGCCGCGGTCGCACGCTCGCGCACGGTCGCACTGATGAGGTATCCGAGCGCGATGAAGACCGCGCCGAGCAGAACAGATGAACCGACCATCCGCGCGAAGCTGCCCAGGCTTTCGGCATCGAACTCGCCGGCCGCGAGGGCCAGAGCAGCTCCGGCGGCACCGTAGCCGAGCACGGTTGCCACCGTCAGGATCGAAAGGTGCCCGAGGAACTTGCCGAAAAGGATCTGCCAGCGCGAAAGCGGATAGGAAAGGAGGAGAAGCAGCGTGCCGCGATCTCGTTCGCCCACGATTGCGTCATGGGAAAGGAGAAGCGCGATCAGCGGGACCAGGAAAATCGTCAGGCTTGACAGGCTGACGACCGTGACTTCGAGCGGGCTTGCGCCGACCACACCCGTGGGAGCGCTGCCGAGAAACGCGAGGGTCAGCGCCAGACCGGCCATCAGCAGAACGGCGCCAAGGGCCCAGCGGTTGCGGAGGCCGTCGCGTATCTCGCGGGCGGCAATTGTCGCTATGGCATTCATTCCGCAGCCTCCCGTGTAAGCTCGTCGCAAAGATCGACCAATGTGGGTGGCATCACTTCGATGTCGCAGACGCCCTCGAGCAGCGACACGCTGCGGATTGCCTCGATCTTGCCATCGTCGGCGCACGTGAATTCGAAGCGAACATCATCGAGCCACTGCACAGTGCGCCGCGCGGCGAATTCCCGCGCCACATTCCCGTCGGCGACGTGCACCCGTATCCGAAGCGGCAGATCCGCCAGGCGACGGAGCTCCGGAAGCGCTCCCGCTGCGACCATGCGGCCGGACTTCATGACCGCGATCCGGTCGGCCTGTTCGATGTCGCTGAGTGCGTGCGAGGAAAGCAGCAGTGTGGCACCGGCGTCGCGCAACTCCGCCATGACATCGTAGAACATCTGCCGCGACTCGATGTCGAGACCGGTCGTCGGCTCGTCGAGAAAGAGGACGCGCGGCGCGCCGAGGAGCATCTGCGCCAATCCAAGACGCTGGCGCATGCCTTTAGAATAGGTGCCGACGCGGCGCAGCGCAGCGGCAGCGAGCCCCACGCGCTCCAGGAGCTGGTCGGCGACCGCAAACGGTACTTGCTTGAGACGGGCGTAGAAACGCAGCACCTCGCGGCCGGTCATGGCCGGAGAGAAGGCAACGTTCTCGGGCAGGAAGCCGATCCTGCGCCGGAATGCCATGACCTGGCGCCCAGCTGGGTTCTCGCCAAACAGCGTGACGCGTCCCGTGGTCGGGGTGAGCAGGCCGAGGGCCATTTTCACCAACGTGCTCTTGCCGGCTCCGTTGTGCCCAACTATGGCAACGCACTCGCCGGGCGCGACAGAGAGGTCCACGTCGCGCACGACGTAGGTTTCCCCGTATCGCTTCGATACGCCTTCCATGAGTATCGTCGGCGACGTGGTCATGGCTTTACCTCCAGCGCAGGCGGGATGGGCGCCATCAGTGGCGCGCTATCGATGACGCCGCCAGGATGGAGCGCGGGGAATTCCGCTTGAGCCCAGCGGATGACCTGCACGGCCGGGCTGTTGATGAGAAGTTTGGCCGTCGGATAAGTCCATACGACCTTGTCGAAGATGTCGTTCGGCCGGTAGGCGGTGTCGGCGATGCCGTCGCCATTCAGGTCGAACGCCGGATTGTCGCTCCAGTAGTTGCCGTGCCCGTCCGCGGACCAGTCGAGAGACCGTGTCCCTACGTACACGACCTGCGAGCGGTTACGGACGAAGGCATTGCCCGTCATCCGGTTGCGCTCCGAACCCGCAGTGAAATGGATGCCGACCGCGCAATCCTCAAACCAGTTGTCGGCAAACAGGTTCTTGTTGGCGTTGTAGATGAAGACGCACTGATCGCTCCGCCGCACCATATTGTCTTCGATGTCTGCATCATTGGCGTAGTTGAGCAGAAGGCCGTGATCGCGATCGTCTTCCGACAGGTTGCGGCGGATCACCAGGCGGCTCGAATACATGATAACGTAGCCGTCGTGGTTATTGCGCGAGACGTTGTCACTGACCTCGCTGTCATTCGTGTACATGTAGTGGACGGCGAAGCGGACGTCTTCGATGCGGTTGCCGCGGAAAACGTTGTTACGGCTTGCATTGGTGAAGATGCCGTCGCGTCCGCCCGTGATGTAGTTGCCGATCACCTGCGCACCCGGCGCGTTCCAGACGTAGACGCCGTTGCCGCGCTCGTTTATCCTGAGGTCAGTCCGCCCGACGATGCGATTGTTCCGCACAACTGCGTTGGCGGCGCCATGAACATAGACACCGACCAGGCTGCTCTCGATCCGGTTGTCCTCAACAATTGCGCCCACGGCGCTGTCCTCGAGGAAGACCGCCGCGTCCGCTGGATCGTCGATCCCCGAATTGCGTATCGTGAGGCCATGCACGACCACGTTAGGAGCAGCCACCTCGATGGTGCGGCCCTGACCGTGCCCATCGAGTACAGCACCGGGCTCGGCCTCAATGGTGAGGGCCCGATCGATCCGGATGGGGCCCTGATGCACGCCGACGGCGAGTCTGAGCGTATCGCCGGAGTGTGAGCCGGCAATCGCCTGTCGAAGGCCGTCGCCCCCCGAAGGAACGGCGACGGTTTCTGCCCGCCCCGCCCCTGGGAGGAGGAAGGCGCAGGCGACGACGAAGGCCGCCGCAACTGCGCTCCTGATGTGCCGGTGCCGACTCATGCCGGTTGCGGCTCCACTATCATGCGCCCCGCCATTTCCATGTGCAGCGCGTGGCAGAACCACTGACAATAGTACCAGTGGACACCGGGCCGGTCGGCGATGAACGTCACGGACGCGGTCGCCTGCGGCCCGATTTCCATCGCGATCCCGTGCCGCACCAAGGTGAAGCCGTGGGTCAAGTCCTCGACGTCATCCATATTCGTTACGGTGATGGTGACCTCGTCACCCTGCTTGACCGTGAACTTGTCGAGGCTATAGGCCGGCGCGACGGAGTGCATGTAGACGCGCACCTTGTTGCCATCGCGAATGACATCGGCGGCTTCCTCGAGCTTGACGCCGTCCTTCGCCGCCTGCTGCCGAGCCTCCTCCCACATCGGGTCGTCGCGCTTCCACACCGTCTCCGGCCTTACCTTCGAGCGGTGGACCAGGCAGATGTCGTGCGGCTCCGCGAAGCTCGGCCCGTCATGGACAAGGCGCATCTCGTCGCCAGAGATGTCGATCAACTGATCATTCTCCGGATGCAGCGGCCCGACCGGCAGGAAGCGATCCTTTGAGAATTTGTTGAGCGACACCAGCCACTTGCCGTCAGCCTCCTTGGTTTCGCCCATCGAGGTATGATTGTGGCCCGGCTGATAGTGCACGTCGAGCTTCTGGACGATCGGGTCGACCTTAGCGCCGCCGTAAGCCTGAATCGCCTTGTCGAGGTTCCACTTGACGACCTGACTGTCGAGGAACAGCGTGGTGTAAGCGTTGCCCTTTCCGTCGAATGCTGTGTGGAGCGGCCCGAGACCCAGCTCCGGCTCGGCAACGACGACGTCGCGAGGCTTGATCTTGTCGTCGAACAGGTCGTCGAAGCGGCGCACGTCGAGAAGCGTCACGGTCGGCGAAAGCTTGCCGGCGATAGCGACATGGATGCCGTCAGGCGCCGTGTTGCAGCCGTGGGGATTGTTGCCGGCCGGGACATAGCGCGTGTAGCGTGAGCCGTGCCGCCCGTCGACAACTGGGACGCCATTGATCTCCTTGTAGTCGCCTTTCTTGACCGCATCCTCGATGCGGCTGAGGTTGAAGAGCACCACCCAGTCGCGGTCCGCGGAGGTCATGTCGGCGAGCGTCACGCCCCGTTCCGAGTTGTAGCAGGTCGAGAATGCGTACTTGCCCTGGTAGTCGGCGTCAGTATTGTCCAGATTGCCGTCGACCAGCACCTGCCAAGCGACCTTCATTGTGTCGCCGTCGATCGCCGTGAAGACCGACCAGTACTGCTTGGGATCATCAAGAATCTTGCCATCGTTCGGGATCGGGATGATGTGCTCGCTGTTGGCGAACACGTAACCGGTCCGTGGAAACTTCTGAACACGCAGTCCGTGAATGTCGGATGCGTTCGGAACCTCGACGATCTTGTCGCACTTCATCACGTCGCAACGGATGCGCCCGACGCGGCAATTGGCTTTGTCGTTGACGAACAGATAGCGTCCGTCATAGGTGCCGTCGGTGAACGACATGTGCGGGTGATGCAGGTCGCCATTGGGGTAAACGCCGCCGCGCTTGGCGAGGAACGCCTGCGTGGTCGGCATCAGGCCCTCCGTCATGATCTTCCGGCTCTCGTTCGTGATCCCCCAGCCAGTGGCGCTGCAGCGGTTGAAAACAGGAATGCGCGTGAGTTCGCGCATTGAGGGCAGCCCGATGATACGCACCTCGCCGGACTGGCCGCTTGAGCTGAAGCCATAGTATTCATCCAGATCGCCCGGCCGGATTTCGCTGGTCGCCTCCTTTGCCTGAGCGGGCTTGGGGAGTCCGACGACGCCAACGGCGCCGCCGGCAGCTGCGCTGGCCAGGCCTGCCAATATGGCGGCTTTGCCGCTTCCAGTCAGAAGCCTGCGACGGCTTACTCCGGCTTCCGTCGGCCTGTCATCGTCTTTCATTGGTCGTCTCCTTCTATTGACGCGGCCAGGCTGGCCGCAGGTTTCCGTTCCACGGATGGTTCGCGACCGTTGACGGTCACCAGAACCCTCGGCTTGCGCTTAGGCTCCGGCTGCATCGACGGGGACTGGAGGGCCAGCCACTTTTCGCGCTTGATGCGCTTTTGGATCACCACAGGGCAGCGCTGGTCGTCGTGATAGAGCACCTGGCAGTTGAGGCACTGGATGCATTCGTTGGGATTGATTGTCCCTTCCGGATGGATCGCCTGGACGGGACAGTCATTGGCGCAGCGCTGGCAAGGCGACCCGCATTCCTTGTAACGCTTCAACCAATCGAACATGCGCACACGGGCGGGAATAGCCAACGCGCCGCCGAGTGGGCAAAGATAGCGGCAGTAGAAGCGCTCGATGAATAGGCCAGGCGCAAGGCAGCCGACGGCGAATAGGACGAACCACCACTCGCGCGCGAAATGCAGGACGATCGCGGTCTTGAAGGGCTCCACCTCGGCCGCTTCCTCGGCGAGGCCGAGCGAACCGAAGGAAAGGCCGAACAAGGCAAGGAAGATAATGTATTTGAACGCCCACAGGCGCTGATTGAGCCAGAACGGCACGCGGACTTGCGGAATGTGAGCCCAGCGTGCCAGCCGGTTCGTCCACTCCTGAAGCGCGCCGAACGGGCAAAGCCAGCCGCAATAGGCGCCGCGGCCCCAGAACAGCAGCGCAGCGGCGATCGCGGACCACAATATGAAGATCAGCGGATCGCGCAGGAAATAGTCCCACCGGAAGTCGCCGCGCAGCGAGTTGAAGAATGTGAGGATATTCACGACCGACAGTTGCGCGTGCTCGTACCAGCCGAGCCAGAGAAGCGTGAAGGCAAGGTAACCCAGCCGGATGCGTTCGTAGGCACGCGGCCATTTCACGAGGAAATCCTGGAAGAAGAAGAGGATGGTGAGCACGCCGATCGCGACGAGCATGATGGCAATGTCGAACATGCGCGCCCGCCACATCCGCTGCCAGAGCGGCGGCTCGTCGTCCGCTGCTGCTGCCAGTTGCGTGGCTACCTGCGCCGGGGTGACCGCCACTGGCGGTGCAATAGGCGCGGTCAGGAACTTGTCGGGGGTCAAGTAGTCGAGCCCCGTTGTGACGAATGCCTTGTCGAGCGCACCGGTAGCCCGCTGCACGAGGAGCTGGAATCGCCATGGCGTGCCGGGATCGAGATTCGAACCGTCTGGCGTGACGAAGACGCCAATTTCGGGAAAGTCCGGCGCGCCTTCGGCAACGACCGCCCCCACCCGCCGATAGTTGCGATCGCGGAACCGTATGGTGCTCTCGCTCTGGATCAGCTCGATGCGATCGAAAATGCCGCCGCGCACATAACCGGAGCCACGAAAGGAATACGTCCCGTCGCCGGCCACGAGGATCGCCTGCTGGCCGGGTTTCAGATCCTGGCGAAGGCGATCATATTCGGCGTCGCCGAGCAAAGATCGCCCGACTGACGGCACGCTTGCCAGCGCAATGTAGACGTCGACGAAGGGGGCATTCGGGTCCCCTGCCTGCGGGCGGGCGATGGCCGCAGCATTGCCCGTCCGCTGAAATAGGTCATCGAGTTCCTTGTTGGTGATCGCAAGCCTGCGGACCGATCCCTCGCCCAGCAAGGCTTGCCAGGTTTCAACGGCGCTGCCAGTCTGATCGATCGTGCGGTGGACCGGCTGAGAAGCGACATTCACAGCGCCCGCGCCCAGGCTGCGCGACCGCGCGATCTTGACAGCCGACTGTGTCATGCTGTCGGCGATCACCATCATTGTGACCGTCGCGCCGCTGACGATGTCGACGGGCATGCGGCTCGCCTCGCTCGGATCGAGTACACGCCGACCTGCGAAACCGTTGATATAATGATCGATCTTGGCTTGAGGGATGCCGACCAGAACGATCGGCTCGTGATGCTCGACGAGCTTTGCTCCAGTGATCTTGCCGTCCAGGTCGATGCCGACAACGATGTTGATCGGTTTGCCTGAGTAGCCGGTCGAGTCTACGACGTCGCCCGTGAGGAAGGCGTAGCCAACGAGTTGACCGCCCTTGAGGAGCTTCGCCGCAGGCGGGTTGCCGTCGATCTCACCGAAGCTGTCGGCTGCCGGATCGACGTCAGATGCTTTGATCCGGCCGAGAAACTCGCCTAGCCGCCCAGACGCGTTGGCCTCGGCCTGCGGCAGCAGGAGGACAAGCAGGAGGACGAAAGAAGCCAGGAAACCCAGGCCCGCCGATCTCCATCCGAATTCGAAATCTGATTTCATTTCTGCCGCTTGCTTTCTGCACCAAAGCCCGATCGCTTGCTTGATCGAAGGCGCGCTACCGTTAGACGATCGCGCTGGCGGCTCTTTGATCTAGCACAAACTCAAATGACGTCAGCGGATGTCAGATTGACGATCACTCCTCCACGACGCGCGTTCGCATGAAGCGGTTGAGTAAAGAACCCGAGGCACAGTTGCGCGATGTTCCGCAGCTAATTGGCTTGGCGACGGCTATGGAAGAGACCGCTGCACAGCGCTGCTAAAGGCCCGCGTCACATATGGAGAGGCTGAACGAGTATGAGGTTGCCAGAACATTTGACGGGCCTGTCGAAGAGCAGCGCGACCTTGTCGAAGAGATCGTCTGCCGTTCCAATTAGCTGATCAGCCGACGGGCGCGTCGCCGGCACTTGCCGATCCGCGTGGGCTGCCTTCCAAAAGCGCTCGATCGTGGGACGAGGCAGAGGCCAGTGCGCTGTTCACCTCGCCGAGCCCTTAGCGTTGCGATGAACAAATAAACGCTGGCTTTCGCCTTCCATTCGTACGTCGGAGCACATGGCAACGATGCGACAGTCCGGGCGAAGGGGCAGTGGCCGCGACCACGCTGCAGCGCCATGCGAAGAGCGGCGTAGCCTCTGTTGGTGCGAAGGCAGGTGCGGACGAGAGCTTCATGCTGGATGCCTCATCAATGCCGGCCTTCGTGCGACAAAGCCGACGGCTGGAGTTGCGTGCCGCTTCCACCGACGGATTGGTTCACGGCTTGCCGTCTTGGGCGATGAGGCGCTGTCGAAAACAGCCGCGAGGTTGTACCGGCTCGGCCAACAGGAAGTGGATCGAGCGATGGGGAGCGCTGCTATCGCAGCGCGGTTGCACGTGCACGGTCACAGCAGCCAGCGCCAGTCTTAAAGCAGCCAGCGATTTGGTAGCATCGCTGGCGGCTTAACTATTTGTTTTACGGGCGTACTATTGGCCAATCTGTTTGAACAGTTCCTCGAAAGCCTTCTTGGCCTTACCGGGCTGATTGGCCGATTCCGCTGCCTTGAGGTTACTGCTCGGATCGCCCACCACGACAAGGGCGACCATGCCCATGCCGTAATGGGGATTGCACTTGATACCGTACACACCGGGCTTGGTAAACGTGACGGTCACGTCCTTGTTCATCTGACCTTTGAACGGCTCCGCACCGTCCGGCAGCATGCCGGGGATCGACTCGACATCGTGGCCCTTGTCCTTGGCAACAAAATGAACCGTGTCGCCGGGCGCTACCTTGAGAAACGATGGTTCGAGCTGAAACATGCCGTGCTTGCCCATGTTCAACATGGATACCTCGAATTCGGCGGCGCTGGCGGCGCCGGCCCAGGTTAGAACGGCGGCGGTAAGGAGAGGCACAAGTCTGATCGAGCGCATTTCTTCCAATTTCCTTCTTGGTGTAAATCACGGATTTTGCGTGTGGCCGCCTGTCTATCGGCTGCATGCGACCCGTACTTTGCGCTAGGACAAACATGCTTCAGAAAAATGCACATTCACGCTTCAGCCAGCGGCTTGGCGCGATCCGCAGCCACGATGAGCTCTTCACCCACGTGGTCCGCGACAACAATGGAAAGATCCTGCTCCAGCCCAACGCAAGCGATCTGTCCGTCTTCCGGTTTTATAGCGGACCCGGGTTCGCCCGCACCGAGGCGTGTCTGCCAGCGGTTTGGGTTTTTGTTGTTCCAGCGCAAAGACGCCCACTTGAATATCGTCGATCGGTGAAACAGCCCCGCCTACGCCACACCGCCGCTGCGCGACGGTGCGTTATGTCGGATGAATCGCTCTGAACTTCAGGGCCCCTACTCGACTGCAAGGATCTTCGTGATGAACACCCAATTCCCTGGTCCAGAACTCTGGCAGCGCACTGTCGGCGACATAGTCGCCACGCTACCCGGCGCCACTGCGGTTCTCCGGAACTACAAGATCGATTTCTGCTGCAACGGCGATCTCACTCTCGATAGTGCCGCTCACCGACGAGGGGTCGATAGAGGCGAGCTTGAGCGGGCGCTGGCAGCGCTCGGCACCCCCGATGGCGCTAGCGCGGTGCCTACCGCAATGAGCAACGACGTTCTGATCGACCATATTCAGGCCTGCTACCACGAGGCGCACCGGCGTGCGTTGCAGGAGCTTATAGCGCTGTCGCGAAAGGTGGAGGCGGTGCATCACGAACATCCGAAGGTGCCGGCCGGGCTTTCCGAAGCGTTGCGGCAACTGCAAAGAGACCTGGAACCGCATATGGCCAAGGAAGAGGCCATCTTGTTTCCGGCGATGCTGCAGTGGACTGAAGGCAAGTTTGATATCCCCATTTCGGAACTGCGGCACGAGCACGACGACCAGGGCATTTCGCTTGGGCGGCTTGAAAGCCTCACCGACAACTTCACCACGCCCGAAGGGGCTTGCCGCTCATGGCAAGCGCTCTATGTGGGCACGGCCCAGTTCGCTGAAGATCTGATCAAGCACATCCACTTGGAGAACAACATTCTTTTCCCGCGCTTCGCTGCGGCGGAAAGCCGGACCTAACGCCAACTTTGACGGCGACTGCCGCGGAATTCGGACCGCCGGGCCGATCCTAGACTCGGCGAAACCCGTCGCTATCCGGCGACTCGTGCGTCGGACCACAGACTACAGGCCGGCTTTACCTGCGTAACGCAGCGGCATGCTATCAGTGATCTCTGCGGGCCAGGCGTCGAAACTTGGGCATCAGCGATCCGAATTGCAGCTTATCCCTCCGAATTGCACCTTACCCCTTTGCGTCGAATGAATCCTCCCGCATCATTGTATCAGATTTGCTTTGAGAGGGTGCTTGCTTGGGACGAGGGGAAGTGGTGCAACAGCATGACGACATGGACGCGACGTGTTCGCAGGCGGTAGACTGCCAAGTACGGCACCTCTTCCGGCGGTACTCATCGACTACCCGTCTAACTGGCCTGCTCGATCTGCTGGGCTATCTTGAAGAGCCGGCGGTTTTCTGGTCGGTTTTTCATCAAGTATGGTCAAGCTGCGATGTCACGTGGGAACACGGGAAAAGGGCCATCCAGCTATTGGAGAGGGCTGGCCATTGTGGAGAGTTCCTAGGATGCGAGGATAAGCAATTCTATTCCGCCCTACCGGAGCAGGTAAGGGTCTACCGAGGCTGTTCGCGGCCCCGCGTCAAGGGAATCTCTTGGACAACAGACATGGCTGTGGCGGAAGATTTTGCGCGGGGTCATCGTGGGATACAAGTGCCCCAGCCCGTGCTGGCGAAGGCGCTCATTTACAAAGGCGATATTCTTGCAGTTTCGTCGCATCGGGGAGAGGCTGAGGTGTTGCTCAACGCCAACAGAATCGCAGGGCTCTCGGTACGTCCATTCGCCCGACGGGCTTAGGACAATGCCTGGCTTCGCGATCAACGATACAGCGGCCCGCGAGCATGCACGCAGCCTCAGCAAGCAGATACGTGATTGGTAGTTGAGCACGGGTGCGTGGGCACGTTTTCTTTGCATGCCTGCAATAGGTTGTGAGCTTCAAATCTTGGACGCGAGAACTTCCCAAGCCATCATCCCTAGGTCTTCTCCGATTCTTGAATGCGCCCTCGCCCACAGCCGCCGCAGCAAGGTTTCCGGCACCATCTCGTCGAATTTGGCTGTCCGAAGGTTCTCTACGAAGCCCGCGATCGATTGAATGTCCGGCGGCCGCTCGGCAACCTGCCGAAGTATTGCGGCAGCTTCATCTGGCGTCGTCTCGAGGACCGTGACCCCGACGTCGAGAACCACACATTCCAGGCCAGCAGAAACCAGAGCGAATGCCAAGACCGAATTAGCGTCCGTACCTCTCCAGGTGAGGATATGGGTGTCCTTGCCTGCTCGCAGAAACCGAGATTCATTCAACCTCAACAGTTTGTAAGCCGCCCTTCCCTGCTCAAGGAAACCGGTTGCGGCTCCATCAAGATAGGCAGGGATTTCCGTCGACGCCAGAACCGTCTGCATCTCGGTCGCAAGCCGATCGTGAATCGGTTCGTTCATTACGGCGTCGAATTTCGGGATCTTTCCGGATCGGTGCCTTTCGACTTCAATCACTTTTCCCCGATCGTCCACCCCCACGATGCGCCACCGCTGGCCCGCGAACGAGATTACTGCGCCGACTCCAACTGGATTGGAGACAGGGATCGTCCCTAACGTGCGCCCTCCGGAGACCAACCGCCATTCCTCGTCCGTGGAGAAAATGGCGTAGAAATCACGCGCGCTCGTGAGCCGTTCGCCGATCTCGCCAAGCATGATCGTCCCGTCTGGCGCCTGCTCGATCAGCCTTTGTTCCGGCGATGCCATCGATCGGAGAAGCTCCACGTAGTCCGACTTGTCGAGTGCGGACAACGGTCCGGCACCGCATAGCAATCGGTACAACCGGTCCGCACGCGCGCCGCCTTCCTGAACAATCACCGAAAGCGTCTGGTGAAGCGCTACCGTCGCGACGGCGCTGTTCATGGATGGAGGCTCGACGAACCTTTCAATCAGCAAATGGACCGAGGCAGTTGCCCGCGCCGTCTCCAACCTCAGCCGATCTAGAGGATCGGAATCCGCGGCGAGGCTTCGCTCGCGCACATAGATCCGGAGAACGGCCGGGATGCCACGCCGGCGTCCGCTGCGTCCAAGCCTCTGGCGCAATGACGCCAACGACCGCGGCGCGCCGATTTGTGCCACCGATTTGACCGAACCGATGTCGATACCGAGTTCGAGCGTCGTCGTCGCCACGCCTGTGGTGGGAACATCACCTTTCTTCAGCCGATCCTCAAGCTCCTCTCGAAGTTCTTTCGACAAGCTCCCGTGATGCGGGAAGAATTCGTTCGGCACTGCCGCTCTGTCGGACCGCGTGCGGAGTCGGTCCGCCAATGCCTCGACTCGCTTTCTCGATCCGGCGAAAGCAAGGTTGTTGGACCCCCGCAAGTTCGCGAAGACATGGTCGGCAATCAGATCCAGTGCAGTTGGCGGACCTTCGTCGCTCTCCAGGCCGTCGGCGTCTTCGACCTCCTCGGAATCGGTGTATGCCCTAACCTGAAGACGGAGCTCCGGTGAATCGGCTGCGGATTCGACGATCGCTACCGAAGACGGGTGCTCAGGCCGGAGCCAGCGCGCGGCGACGGAAAGGTCGCCGATCGTTGCCGACAGGCCGACACGCCTCGCCGGCTTCGCGGCCAAATCATCCAGCCGACGTAGAAGGCTCGCGAGGTGCAGCCCCCGAGGTCCGTTGAGGAAAGCATGCAATTCATCGATGACAATGAAGTCCAGCGAAGCCAGCATCGCCTTCGCGTCGCCCGGGCGACGGAGCAGCATTGCCTCAATGGATTCCGGTGTGATCAGGACGAGTCCGCGCGGATCGCGCCTCGCTCTCTGCTTCGCAGACTGCGGAGCGTCTCCATGCCAGCGGACTACGTCGATCTCCATCCGCTCGCATAAGTCATCGAGACGGCGAAACTGATCGTTGATGAGGGCCTTCAGCGGGCTGACATACAGGACTGAAAAGCCACGTTCTTTCCGCTCGGCAACTTTCGTGAGGATCGGCAGGAAAGCCGCTTCTGTTTTTCCGGCTGCGGTAGCGGCAGCGACCAGGATGTCGTTCTCACCGTTCAGGATAGCGGCGATCGCCTTGTCCTGAACGTCACGCAGTTCCTCCCACTTCTGTTCCCAAATCCAGCGCCGGATCGTCTCGTGGAGCTTGTCGAAGCCGGAACATTCCTCAGATACTGATGCTGGCAAGATTCTCGTCCCCGCCCTCTGCGTCGCCTTCGCTTTCGTTGACTGACGGGTTCTCTACGTCGGGCGCGACGTCAACTCGCCCGAGAAGGCTTTCCCATCCCGTTCCAGGGTTCTGATCAAGAATCGCCAAGAACTGGACGAACGCCTTGATGGTGTTGCGAGGCGTCCTGAAATAAGCCTCTCCCACGTGCTTGCTGCAATGTTCCATGAACGCGGGAAGCGCCTCATCCGGAACCAGATGCTTCGCCGGATCGCCATGTGCGAACACAGACCGGATGTTGGACAAGAGAATAAGGAGGTCTTCGGGCGTAAGGCTCTGCAGGCGAAGCACGGGGCCGGACAGGTCGACGAGGCCGTTCGTCGCGAAGGCGTTCTCGGCGAGACGCGACTGCAGCGCGGCGTAACTGTAAAGGCCGCGGCGAGTGTCCATAAGGAATTCGGGGGTGCCACCGAACACGAAGCCGAAGCCACCGAAATTCCCCTGAAGAACGTCGTTAAGCATGCGCAGAATTTGCTCAAAGTTCTGGTTGCGTGCCTGCGCGCTCTGGAGCTTGTACAGGTTCACCATTTCATCGAAGACAACGAGTAGGCCGGCGTAGCCGGCGAGTTTGACGAATGCTGCGAGCAATTTCAGCGCGTCATAGATGTCATTGTCATCGATGATGCTCCTGACGCCCAGCGCCTGCCTTGCTTCTGTCTTCGTCGAATATTCCCCGCGCAGCCACCGTAGCGCTGATGTCTTGAGGACCTCGTCGCCCTCCTCGCTGCCGCGCCAGTAGGCTTTCAACACGGTCGCATAGTCATAGCCGCCGACCTCCTCCTGAAGATGGGCCAGGCGTTCGTCTATGACGCGCTCGACAGGCACCCCTTTCCTTCCCGCCTCGTTCATGCAGTCGGTCACGAAACGCTCGACAACACTCGGAAGCGCGCCTCCCTCGGGCTTCGTCCTGGTGGCCATGTTCCGGACAGCCTCGGCATAGAGTCCCCTCGCTTGGCCGGCGGACGCATGAATCCTGCGGTCGGGACCAAGGTCGGCATGGATGGTCACGCATTTCCGTTCGAGCGCTATCAAGCGGACGAGGTTCAGGAAGAATGTCTTCCCCGCCCCGTACTCGCCGATGACGAAGCGGATCGTCGCACCGCCATCTGACAGGCGGTCAATATCGCGGACCAGGGCTCCCACTTCCGCGGCCCTTCCGACCTGCACGTGGCGAAGTCCCGTCTTTGGGACGACGCCGGCGGCCAACGCCTGGAGGATGACGTCGCGGTCGCGCGACTTGATGGTTGTTCCTGTCGTCATCTTTCCGCTCCCGCCCTCTGCAGCTCCATCCGAACATGCTCAACGACCACAATGTGCTCCTCTCCGTCGAGGATCGGTTCGTCGAACTTGTCGAAGCCCCATTCATTTATCGTTTCGATCGCGCCGTCCGGCAACAGCCGAAGTTTCCGCGCCATATCTTCGAATGCGTCACGGTCAAGCTCTCCGGCTCCAAGAAGGCAGGAAAGCAGTTCGGCATGAGCCGCATCAAGTCCTTCAAACCTGGAGTCTCTTCGCAGGGTCGCCTCCATCGGGGCCGGTGGCGAAGAAAGCAGCTCGTCTTCGACAAAGATGCCTGCCAGAAGTTGGGAAACCGCTGACGTCTCCGACTTTATCCGTTCGAGCCGAGCACGGTCGATCCGTATGCCGGATGCCTTGGGTTCCGAGGCTTCGGCAGGAATGGGAACACTGCCCGTCCGTATTTCCGGTGTAACGACTATGGGCTCGTCCAGGACTACCGAACCGCGATGAAGTGCGGAGTACAGGTCCTCCACTGGATACCCAAGCGTTTTGTACAAGCGCTCAAGAAACTTCACTTCGTCCGGAGCGGCATGTCCGTCCGCGAGCACCGCCGACGTGGCCGATCGGATCGCGCTGTCGCGCGCCTCGGCCCTGACACTGCGCAGCCTCTGCATAGCGGATTGCCGGGCGGGAGCATCCTTCAGCAGCGTACTCGCATAAGCCATCAGCCGGGCGCGCTCAATTCCGCCGAGGCCGGGAACAGCCCGGATGTCACTCTTGATGGATTCGAATTCACTGGTCTCGATTTTCCCGTCTGAGGCGGCTGCAAGCGCAGCGACTTCGACCATCGCTCTGGCAGAAGCATAGCTTGGAGCCTCGCTATCTACCGGCGCCCCGTCTTTCGCCTTGAACAGTAGAACGTAACCGTCGGCATCGAGATTCCGGGCGCCATATCTCCGATCCGGCTCCAGCCCTACGTCAAGCTTATCCATAAAGGCTCCGACTTGATTGCAGAACCCGGAGGGAAGTTTGCCTTTCGGTGGGGTCTCCACTCCCAATGCCTTGGCCAGTTGACCTACTCTGACCCCCGCAATGTTACGGCCTCCGAAAAGGTGTTCGACGCGCTCGAGCACGGCACTTCCCATTACCGAAGGCGACGTCAACATCTCCTTCGGCAACAGGAAGGCGGCCTCGATCGTGCCCTTCGCTTCTGGACTTTTCCCCAGCAGGCGGCTGTACGAGGCGAGTTCATCAGTGCACGCGTTAAGGAGATCCCGCAGGCCTTCGAGGGGTGCGGAAATCGCGGCAATGTCGGGGAGTGGCCCGGTCTCGCTGTCGGACAAGTCGAGCCTGCAGTCGAAGCCGCCGCTCGCCCCATGATATTCGATCTTGAGCTTGGTTTTCGGCGGATTGACCTTGAGTCCTTGTGGGTAGCGGGATGCGAACCGCATTTGCCAGAGCTCGACAAGTTCCTCGAAACATCTCGTCGCAGGCGTTCGGAGATAATTATCCGGAAGCGACAACACCCAGAGGAGTGCGTCAGTGCCGTCGAAAGAAGCTGCGGAGCTGAGTTTGCGTCCTAGATGGAGCCTGACGGACAACGGCATTTCGTATCCGTTCCTGAGATCGGGCGAGAGTGCCGGGCGAGAGATTTCCGGACCTTTGACCAGCTCCGCGACGTCGAGAAGTTTCAATGCGTAATTCTTGAAAGAGTGACTGTCGCCATGGAGCGTAAGAAGGCGCCTGACCTCCGCGATCAAGGCAGGCGCCTCCTCTTTGGCGGCATCTACGAACAGGCGACGTTCAAGGCCGTAGAAAAACAGGAAGACATACCCAATGCCGATCCTCGGATCGTTCCTTCCGCCCGCAAGCCAGTCGAGATACGTCCGCCGGGCGATGGGAGGAATGTTCGAATAGGAAGGCCAATATGGCAGAAGGCCGCCCGACAAATCGCTGCCAGATGGCGCAACCGTGCACGACGGATCCACCAGGCAATTGTCGCCGCGGCCCGAACTCGATCCGGCAAAGGCTCCGCCGAGGTAGAACATGCCCGCGTCGATGGAGATCCCACTCACCCGCACGCTCTCTCCGCGCGGAATCCATCGGGCAAGACTTTCGACCGGAGAGAACCTGCCGCTAATTGGCGGCGACGGCGCTGCCCGCTGCCGGTCCCATTGATCCGAGCCTTCAGTAAATCTTGGGTCGGGATTGTTTCGAGGATCGATCCACGCTTTCCGAGATGGAACCTCAGATAAATCTTCGACGACGCTGCTACGCTTTGTCGTAGAGAGCCTGTCGCGATTTGGCGGCGATGGCGTTAGCAACCCCCGGTCCCGTTGGTCTGGGCCTTCAGTGAATCTTGGATCCGGGTTGTTTCGAGGATCAACCCATGCTTTCCGAGCTG
Organism: Mesorhizobium sp. GW821-FHT07A06; assembly: GCF_059419085.1. Lineage (NCBI taxonomy): Bacteria > Pseudomonadati > Pseudomonadota > Alphaproteobacteria > Hyphomicrobiales > Phyllobacteriaceae > Mesorhizobium > Mesorhizobium sp. GW821-FHT07A06. The sequence goes on along the minus strand of NZ_JBWKRC010000012.1, from coordinate 9,580 downwards.
AGACCTCGGACAGAGTTTCTATGACGTTGCTACGCGTTTGAGCGACGTCGCGCAGCGGGGGTGGCTGAACGTTGCGTTTCTTATTCTTAATGGCGCGATAAATGAACCAGGCGGCCAATGCCGCGCCCGCAAGCACCCACACCATTGTCGCCCCCGGCTTGCTTTGGATGTCCCCCTGAATGATTGCATAGTCGGGAGGTCCGGCACAAATTCTTTGCCGGGCATTCAAGTGTTTCCAGCAGCCGACTTCGGTGCTTGCCTTATCGTTTCTCTCTCGGCATCGGTCGCGCGTTTGAAGTGCTGGCGGCCGGTAGTGGAACCAGGTGGACGAACCGAAGTGGCTGTGATCTGAAGCGCCGACAATCGGCTAAATGAGGATGAACGCGCCGATGAGACGCGCGCCGAGCCCGATCGCGATTATGAGCCGTGTGGTGAGATCCATCGGGTCAATTTCCTTATTGCCATGTCTGGCGTTTCGAGTTGGAAGAGACCGTCCGCACGGAATCGTCGAATTGCTTCCACGCCGGGAGAGAACCCGGGAGCAGAAACGCCGTGCGTCGCCCTGCCCGCCGCCATTCAGTTATGAAACCAGCACATTCCGGAACTGCCATGGATCGGATGTGTCGATCTCTTCCGGGAAGAGCCCAGGCCGGCCATCCAGAGGCGTCCAGTCCGTATAGACACCCACGAGTGAGCCAAGATAGGGCTTCTGGATCTCCAGGCAGCGCCGGAAGTCCAGGTCTTCAACCTCCACGATGCCAGCCTCGGGGTTTTCAAGCGCCCAGACCATGCCTGCGAGCACTGCCGACGTGACCTGAAGCCCAGTGGCATTGTGATGGGGCACAAGCTGGCGCGTCTCTTCAATCGAGAGCTGCGAACCGTACCAAAACGCGTTTCTTGAATGCCCGTAAAGAAGCACGCCAAGTTCATCTATGCCGTCGACGATGTCGTTCTCGCCAAGGATGTGGAACTTGTCCTGAGCCTTGCCAGCTTTGCCGAACATTTCGTGCAACGAAAGCACCGCATCGTCGCAAGGATGATAGGCGTAGTGGCAGGTCGGCCGATAGGCGACCTTTCCGTCATCGCCGTGAACGGTAAAGTAGTCGGCAATCGTGATGGACTCGTTGTGGGTGACCAGGAAGGCGTGCTGTGCCTGTGCTGTAGGCGTCCACGAGCGGACGCGCGTGTTGGCGCCCGGCTGAAGCAAATAGATCGCAGCCTGAGAGCCTTTGTCATGTGTCCGGCCGTTGGCTGGCATCCATCTTTCATGGGTACCCCAACCAAGTTCCGCGGGTTGCAGGCCCTCGGACACGAAGCCTTCTACAGACCAGGTGTTGACGAACACCCCGACAGGCTTTGGCGACAGAGCGCGCTGCGTATCCCGCTCGGCAATATGCATGCCCGTGACGCCGACGCGCCGCATCAAGATCGCCCATTCCTCTCGGGATTTCGGCTCTTCATGTCCTATTCCGATGTCGCTGCCGAGGGTGAGCAATGCTTGCTTCACAAGCCACGAGACCATTCCGGGATTGGCCCCGCAGCACGACACGGCAGTCGTGCCACCCGGGTTCCGACGTTGTGCTTCGAGGATGACTTCGCGTAGGGCGTAGTTGGTGCGAGCCTCAGGCCCCACACTGTTGTCGAGGTAGAAGCCTGCCCAAGGGTCAGCAACGGTGTCGATATAGAGCGCACCGATCTCCCTGCAGAGCTCCATGATGTCGCGCGACGATATATCGACCGAGACGTTGACGCAGAATCCTTGGCCACCGCCGGCTGTTAGAAGAGGTGTGAGAAGCTCGCGGTAGCCACCTGGTGTGACGGCCGCATGAACAAATTTAATCCCCCGCTCATCGAGGAGGCGGCGGTCAGTGTCGTCGGGATCGACAACCACAAGGCGGGCCCGATCAAACTCAAAATGGCGCTCGATCAACGGCAGCATTCCTTTGCCGATGGAGCCGAAGCCAATCATTACGATAGGACCGGAAATTCGTGCGTGCACAGGCCAGGATTCGATTTTCATATGCTTGTCCATGATGGTTGGCGTCACGTGGGAAACGTGACTGGAAAGGATTCAAGGCTTGGATCTGCGGGGACCGTCTTCTTTTTCGCGAGTCGCGTCGGCCAAGGGAGACGTCCGCATTTGCAATCGTCGACGCAAACAGTGCAGTTCGCCTCCAAAGACCTTAGAACTCGCGCGAGTTGGGAGTCCGAAACAGTCCATCCCGCCTCGGAGACCGTGAACCAACTCCGCTTGCGTTGAGACCGCTCGGGCCAGTTGACGAGCGTGCCCCGGACTTCGATGCCGAACAGAACAACACGGCATAAGGCTGTCGAACCGTCGCGAAGGATTTTCAGGTAGTCGTAGGTCGCCATCGGCTCCGAGCGAACATCTCCGAATACTCCTCCTTCTTCGAATGCCTCCAGTGCGGCGACCTTTGCCGGGGTCTCGCCTTTGATGGGCCAGCCTTTGGGTACGATCCACCGCCCCCTCTCTCGCGATGTGATCAGGAGAATCTTGAGCTCACCACTCCTGGACCGGCGCCATGCGATGGCACCGTACTGACGGCGAATGCCTGAACCCTGGAACGACTCCAGCTCTCCACGGCTGGCAGCTTTTTCAATCGCTGACATGGTCTACACCCCGGTCTTTTCGAGAGCGACGCATCGACGCCGTCGAAAACCCTTCTGAGGGCGCGTGTGGCAGCTATATTGAAGAAGGCCCCGGCTGGCACACCATGGACAGCGGCGTGCGGCCTTCGGCAAATTGCGTTGACAGGTCTGGCACATGACGGCCAAAAACGGGGTGAACATGATGGGCTCCGAGGGGCGCTCGCCAAGCGATACGCAAATAGAACTGCACCGCGATGATTTTGGTGAGTGTTCCCGGAGCGGAGTACTGTGCGGCTGTCAGTTAATCATCAAGCTGCCCCGGGGATAAGCATATGCATCCCCGGCGAGCCTCGAAATCATGATGAATGTTTTCATGCACATGCCAACGAATCTAGACGTTAGGGCGACCAAAGCAAGGGTAGAAACTACCCTGCGACAAAAAGTGTTCTTTGCAAAACCGCATTTGACTTTGAACATTCCATGACCAAGATGGAGGCATGCAAAGTTCGATCCCCTATTTGCCGACTTTTCGGCTGGGCCTTCTCGTAGGCCATTAGCCCTGGTCCAGATTGTCGCCGAAGCGACAACTGGGCCAGGGAGTCCTTCCTTTGGTATCAACAACCCAACTGGTTTCGCTGACTGCAACACACGTTCAGACGGAATCTGATTGCGAATGTCACACGGCTTGTGCCCGCGCGAGACCGCGCAGGAGGAGGTTGATGTGTGACCTTAGCTTCAAGACAGGAATCCAATGTCAAAGAAAAATGGCAATCGAGAAATACGCAAACCAAAGAAGATAAGGGAACAGCCAGCGGAGATATCCGCGATCTCTCAACACTCTCTCAAAGTCGGGCAACGCGCAGGCAAGAAATAACCTCGATTCCTAGCATCCATATAGGGCGTTCTTCAAAGATCGCCCTATATGGAAACTGGCGAATCACGATCTCAAACAAGACGGCGTCATTTTTGTTTTCTGGAGACCTCTTGACTTCCGTAAGTATCTCGGGAAGGATGCAACCCTGAATGGCGCTGTGAAATTGCTCTTTTACTTCCGGGATTGCCCCATTGCGGGATCCTAACCCTCGGCTCGGCTTTTCTTTGAGTCGAGGGGCGAGCGTTCTTCTCCAAACAAATCCGGTCGGCTTAGCCTGCCGAGATTAATGCCGTGAGACCCGGCATCGACCTGAGTGCCTGCTTCCAGAGGGACGCACGGCCCGGCTTTGCGAGTTTGAGATGGCCAAAAAAATTGAATCCAAGAGCAAGTCAAGGCTCGTCATTAGCGCTGCGTGCCATTCCAGGTTTCCTGCAGCTCAAGCAACACGTCGATGGACGCAGCCAACCGTTGGTGGTGATGAAAGCCATATAGAACGGCGTCGGCGAAGCCAGCGGCCAACGCAAAGCGGCGATGGCCGACGAAGCTTAGTCGTAAACGTTGGCGTAACCCTTCCGTATCTCTTCTATCGGCTGAACCAGGCAGGCAGCTCGATCGCGGGAGAGTAGCCCCTCCCGTGGCCGCTCGCGGTGCACGTGTCAGGGGCAACTCGTAAACAAATCTTAGAACGGAGAACGCCTTTTTTGTCGGTCCCAGCGGCCGACCTGGAGATATGCATGTCCAACGATCAGATCTTTCGCCTCACGACAAAAGACTCCACCGTCCTTGGGCGTGACGATCCTTTGGTCCCGATCCTCCAGCGCAAGCTGTCGACCGCCATCGTGACGTTCCGAGAGGATATCCCGGCAAACATTGTGACACTTAGCAGCCGGGTCACTTACAGGGTGAACGATGCCCCGGCTGAAACGCGCATCGTTGCCCATGACGAGATGCGCGGCCTAGTCGGGTCGGTTCTGTCGATCACCAATCCGCGCGGGCTCGCTCTTCTGGGATTGGCCGAAGGCGAGCAGATGACGTTCGCGAGGGCGGACGGACGCGAAGAAACGGTATCGGTAGAAAATGTGGCTTATCAGCCCGAGGCCTCCCTTCGAGAAAAGGCCAAGCTCGCTCAAGTGGCGGCAGGCGGGCAAGCGACAGCCCAACCCGCTCTCGGAGCCGTGCATGGTTCCGGAAACATTCTCATACGGGCAGCCAAGACGATGTTCATGACCGATTCAAGCGGATTCGACGACCCCGGACCGTCGGCTGCTTAAGCAGGCTAACGACGTATTGCTATGGGCGCGGGCGTGATCGGTGTCACGTCCCGCGTGGCGCATCGAGAACGTCGTTGGCGCCATTTAGGAAGAGCGGCCGAGATCGCCGTTTGAGTATGGTTCCGACATGATCGGCATGAGACGTTCGGTGGACAATGCAATTTGTCGCGGGCGATCCCGTTCGCACCTACTCACGCAACGGTGATAGCTGTTCAACGAAACCGTTCGTCGACGCGTGCGTTTTGTTCAGTACGATTTATCTGAGGTTCCATCATGTACGAAGCATGGTTTTCCAAGCCGGTGTCAGTCACCACCGGCATAGGCGGAGACATTCGCAATCTCTTGAACGCTCAACAAGCGATAGATTTGCTTGGAGGCAATTGGCGCGATGCAGGAAGTCAAAAACATCGGTCCGCGTTGAGAGCTTGCCGACAGGCCATAAACGGTGGCGTTTCCGCCGATGTTGCAAGAGAAGTTTTTGTCGAAGCCGCCCGTGAGGCGCATATTTTGGTTGAATGAGATCACAGATTGTGCGGCGGGCTCCTCGTTCGGCCTCCAAGGTCCTCCATTCGTCGATCGGAAGGTTTCCGGTCAGTCGGCCGTTTGAAAGTCCCTCAAAAGGATACACAATACCGTATCGCGATTGAGAGCCGCGTAATTGCTGGCGAGGTAGATCGATCGCGTTTCGAGAAGGCTTGCATCTGGTGCGTGTTCAACCAACGCGGTCTTGTTCAGCGCCATCCTGTTTTCTACGGCGGGTGCTGAAGCCCAGCAATGCCGAACGATCGCGTTCCTCGGCCTGTTTCCTCGACCGCACGCGCATCAGATCCTTCCAGCCGACATAACCGACCAGCAGCAATCCTTCACGAGTGACGACAGGCAGATGGGAAACGTTGGCGATCAGCAATTTGTCGGAGAGGCCTTCCAGATACTCGTCCGGATAGGCAAGCGTGACCTTGCTGCCGGCCAGCAGTTCGCCAAGTGTCGTCGTGCGGTGCGTGCCGGCACGTCTCCAACGCAGGATTGCCGGGGGGTCGATGAGGCCAAGTACATGCCCGTCTTCGTTCACCACTGGGAAGCTCGGATGCTGTGTCTCGGGGGCGGTCAGGAATGCCGCGGCGCCATGCAGCGTCATCGTCGCCGGCACACTCTCGACCTCTGAGGTCATGACCTCGCGCACCCTGGTCAAGGCAAAGGGATCGACGCGATATTCGCGAACCAGATGGTGTCCCCTCCTGGCGATCTTCTCGGTCAGGATCGAACGCTTCATCAAGAGCACGGTGACGGCGTGCGCTGCAGCACAGGCCGCGATCAGCGGCACCAGCACATGGGTGTTGCCGGTCAGTTCGACAGCGAAGAAGGTTGCCGTTAGCGGCGCGCGCATCGTGCCACCCATGGTGGCGGCCATTGCCAGCAGCGCCCAAAAGCCAGGGTCTGCCGCGGGCAGAACGCCAGCAAGCACCGCGCCCATCGCCCCGCCCATGATCAGCAGCGGCGCCAGCACGCCTCCGGACGTTCCCGATCCGAGCGCAACCGACCAGATGATGGCCTTGACCACGAGCAGGAGAAGTGCGGCGGTGGCAAGCGTGCGGCCATCCAGCATGTCGGCGATGTTGTCATAGCCTACGCCGAGCGCCTGTGGCTCTATCAGCCCACCTATGCCGACCACCAGACCACCGAGCATCGGCCACCACATCCAGTGAATGGGCAGCTTCTGGAACGCGTCCTCGCAGGCATAGACCATCTGCGTCAGCAGCCCTGACAACAGCCCTGCACAAACACCGATCGCGACCCACCCGGCAAGGCCGACAAAGGACACTTCCATACCGCCCTGAAATGGAAAGAGCGGCCCGGGCAGATGCAGCATGGTGCGTTCCACCTCGGCAATGATCGCAGCGACCGCCACGGGGATGAAGCTGCGCGGGGTCCATTCGAAGAGCAGCAGTTCCACCGCCAGCATGATGGCGGCGATCGGTGTTCCAAACACGGTGGTCATGCCGGCCGCCGCGCCCGCCACCAGCAGCGTCTTGCGTTCATTATCGCTGACCGGCAGCATTTGCGCGATCAGCGAGCCGATCGCACCGCCCGTCATGATGATCGGGCCCTCGGCGCCGAATGGTCCGCCGGAGCCGATCGAGATCGCCGAGGACAGCGGCTTCAGGATCGCAACCTTGGCGTCGAGTTTGGAGCGCCCGAGCAGGATCGCCTCGATGGCCTCGGGAATGCCGTGACCGCGAATCTTCTCGCTGCCGAAGCGCGCCATCAGGCCGATGATCAGCGCGCCGATCACCGGGACGACGACAGAGGCAAGCCCAAGCGGCGTGTCCTTGAGTTTCAGATCAGCAAGCGTGAACTGGCCAAAATAGGCAATGTTGGTGGCGAGCCGGATCAGATTCAAAAGCCCGATGCCGGCAACCACGGCTGCCGTCCCAACCACTACAGCAATGGTGGCTATAGTGAGCACTCTTGCATCGGTCGTAAAATCTCGGAGATGCTCGGGATTCGAGTGATTGATCTTCATGGTGGCTTTGCTTCCTGGCGACGGGCCGTATCTCGGATAGGCGGCGCGGTCGAAGTGGCCAGCCGGCTTGTTGGCTGGATATGTATCGTAACACGATATAAATATTCAAGCTGGTTTTGCTCGAAATCCGTTTGAGCTTTCCCTGAAAACGAACAAATGTCTGTTATGACGCAGCCGCAGAAACCACGCCCCGCCATCAGCCGAGCCGACTACCAGCGGCTGTCCGAATTTCGCTACCTGATCCGTCGCTTCCTCGAATTCAGCCAACTACAGGCGGACGACGCCGGGCTGACGCCGCGCCAGCACCAGGCGCTGCTTGCGATTAGGGGTTTCCCGGGCGGCGGGCCGGTGACGGTTGGCGATCTGGCGGAGCGCCTGCGCATCCGCCACCACAGCGCCGTCGAGCTGGTCAATCGCCTTAGCGAGGCAGGGCTGGTCGCAAGGGATCAGGACAAGGACGACCACCGTCGTGTGCTGCTGCAATTGACCGAGCGCGCCGACGATTGTCTGGCCGAGCTGTCGGCCGCGCATCTCGACGAGCTTTCACGCATCGAACCGATGCTGCGGCGCTTGCTGCATCGTGGCGACGGATAATGCGGATAGTCTAGGTCTATTTCACCGACATTGGCTCGCCGCAACACGCAGCCTCCTGCACGAGCCCGTCAGATAGCATGCAAATATGCGAGCGACTGAGTGGATCTGGGCAGGAACGAGGTCCTATTCAATGGTATCCGATATCTGCTCGGACCTTGCCGCGGAACACCCAATACGACCAGCCGGTGTACATCAGGATCACTGGCAACAACACAAGAGTGCCGACGAGCAGGAAAGCCTGGGTGCGTTCTGAAGAGGCCGATTCCCAAAGCGTGAAATGGTAGGGAACGATCATCGGGAAGAGGCTGATGGCGATCCCAACATAGGAAAGCACAAAGAGGCCGATGGCGCCGACGAAAGGCTTCGTCTCACTTGCACTGCCCAGTACCCGCCAGGTGAGGAAGGCGACGGCCGCAGTCGCAACGGGTACCGGTGCCAAATACAGAATGTTGGGCCAAGCGAACCAGCGCGCGGCGATGGCCGGGCTCATGAACGGGGTCCAGATGCTGACCACGCCAATACCGACGAGGACGCCAACAAGGCAAATGCGGCCGTGGCGGCGCGCCGCCGCCTGCACCTCCCCCTCGGTCTTGAGGATCAGCCAGCCGGCGCCCAGAAGGCCGTAGCCGAACAACAGGGCGAAACCTGTCAATAGCGAGAATGGTGTCAGAAAATCGAAGGAACCGCCGGAAAACTGCCTGCCGGTGACCTCAAAACCTTGGATGAAGGCGCCTAGCACGACCCCTTGAGCAAAGGTGGCGACAGCCGAGCCATAGCAGAAACCATGATCCCAGAATGTCTTGTGTTCAGCGTCGCGGAACCGAAATTCGAACGCCACCCCGCGGAACACCAGCGCCAGCAGCATGACCAGGACCGGAAAATACACCGCCGGGATGATGATGGCGAAGGCAAGCGGAAACGCCGCCAGAAGCCCGAGGCCGCCCAGCACCAGCCAGGTCTCGTTGCCGTCCCAGATCGGTGCGATCGAGTTCATGATCGTGTTGCGGGATGCAGTGTCGGGCGCGAAGCCGTAAAGCATGCCGACGCCAAGATCGAAGCCATCCAGCAGCACGTAGAAGAACACCGCCATGCCGAGGATCAGCGTCCAGATTGGCACGAAATCGAGGACTTGGCTCATCGCACTTCTCCCTCTCGAAGTTCGACGGCTCCGGCGCGGACCGGCGCCCCGGGCCGTCCTCCCTCGATCTCCACATCTATCTCGGCAGCAATTGCCGGGCCTTTGCGCACAATACGCAGCATGAGAAAGAGGCCTGCAGGATAGATGATGAGATAGACCGCTGCGTAGCCGATCAGCGAGAGCATCACATCAAAGCCCGTCAATGAAGGTGTCACTGAGTCCGCCGTGCGCAGAAGGCCGTATACTGTCCAGGGCTGACGTCCGACCTCGGTGGTGATCCAACCTGCGATGACCGCCACGAAGCCGATGGGCGCCGCGATCTGGGTGATCGCGAGAAAGGCCGGCGAGGCGTCCAGCCGGCCGCGCCAGCGAAGCCATCCGCCGACAAGGACGAGGCCAAGCATAACGATGCCGCAGCCGACCATGACCCGGAAGGCGAAGAAGGGGATCGCGACGGGGGGACGCTGATCGGCCGGAAAGTCCTTGAGGCCCTTAACCTCGCCGTCAAGCTCATGGGTGAGAACGAGGCTGCCAAGCCATGGAAGATCTATGGCAAAGAGGTTGCGCTCGGC
>NZ_JBWKRC010000011.1:0-220332 GCF_059419085.1 Mesorhizobium sp. GW821-FHT07A06 | reverse complement strand
GGCATCCGTCCGACGACCAAGACGACCTGCACGGGCGTGGAAATGTTCCGCAAGCTGCTCGATCAGGGCCAGGCTGGCGACAACATCGGCGCGCTGCTGCGCGGCGTTGATCGTGAAGGTGTCGAGCGCGGCCAGGTTCTGGCCAAGCCGGGCACGGTGAAGCCGCACAAGAAGTTCGTGGCCGAAGCCTACATCCTGACCAAGGACGAAGGTGGCCGTCACACGCCGTTCTTCACCAACTACCGCCCGCAGTTCTACTTCCGCACGACCGACGTGACCGGCATCGTGTCGCTGCCGGCCGGCACCGAGATGGTGATGCCTGGCGACAACATCACGGTCGATGTCGAGCTGATCGTGCCGATCGCCATGGAAGAGAAGCTGCGCTTCGCCATCCGTGAAGGCGGCCGCACCGTCGGTGCCGGCATCGTCGTCACCATCAAAGAGTAATTTGGACTTAAACCGATCTGTCGCGGGCGCGGAAGTTGCCCGCGCCGCGCCAGAACAAGGAAGTGACGCATGAACGGACAGAATATCCGCATCCGCCTGAAGGCGTTTGATCACCGCGTGCTCGACGCCTCGACGAAGGAAATCGTGTCGACGGCCAAGCGCACCGGCGCAAACGTCCGCGGCCCCATTCCGCTGCCGACGCGGATCGAAAAGTTCACGGTCAACCGGTCGCCTCACGTCGACAAGAAGAGCCGCGAGCAGTTCGAGATGCGCACGCACAAGCGTCTGCTCGACATCGTCGATCCGACCCCGCAGACCGTCGATGCTTTGATGAAGCTCGATCTGGCCGCCGGCGTCGACGTCGAGATCAAGCTCTAAGGGAATGAGAGCGCGGTAAGGGGCGGTGCCCCTGGCCCGGAACTCTAAAGGAATTGAACCGATGCGTTCAGGTGTGATTGCAAAGAAGGTGGGAATGACCCGCATCTACAACGATGCCGGGGAACATGTTCCCGTCACTGTTCTCCAGATGGAGAACTGCCAGGTCGTGGCGCAGCGCACGCAGGAGAAGAATGGCTACACCGCCGTTCAGCTCGGCGTTGGCCTCGCCAAGGTGAAGAACACGTCGAAGGCGATGCGCGGCCATTTCGCAACCGCTTCCGTCGAGCCCAAGGCGAAGGTCGCCGAGTTCCGCGTCTCCGCCGACAACATGATCGATGTCGGTGCCGAGATCACCGTCGAGCACTTCGTCGCCGGCCAGAAGGTCGATGTGACGGGCACGACGATCGGCAAGGGTTTCCAGGGCGTCATCAAGCGCCACCATATGGGTGGTGGCCGCGCGACGCACGGTAACTCGGTCTCGCACCGTACGCACGGTTCGACCGGCCAGCGCCAGGACCCCGGCAAGGTGTTCAAGGGCAAGAAGATGGCTGGCCATATGGGCGACACCCGCGTCACCACGCAGAACGTCGAGATCGTCTCGACCGACGCCGACCGCGGCCTGATCCTGATCCGCGGAGCGGTTCCCGGATCGAAGGGCGCCTGGATCCTGGTCCGCGATGCGGCCAAGGTGGCACTGCCGGCCAATGCGCCGAAGCCCGCCGCGATCCGCGCTGTTGCTAAGAACGAGGCTCCGGCCACAGAGGGAGCGGAATAATGGATCTCAAGATCACAACGCTTGGCGGCAAGGACGCCGGCAAGGTGAAACTCTCCGAGGAGATTTTCGGCCTTGATCCGCGCGAGGACATCCTGCAGCGCGTCGTGCGCTGGCAGCTCGCCAAGAAGCAGCAGGGCACGCACAAGGCCAAGGGCCGCGCCGAAATCGCGCGCACCGGCGCCAAGATGTACAAGCAGAAGGGTACGGGCCGCGCCCGTCACCATTCGGCACGCGCTCCGCAGTTCCGCGGCGGCGGCAAGGCCCACGGCCCGGTCGTTCGCAGCCACGAGCACGATTTGCCGAAGAAGGTGCGCGCTCTGGGCCTGAAGCATGCTCTCTCGGCCAAGGCCAAGAGCGCGTCGATCATCGTCATCGACGAGCTGAAGCTGACCGAGGCCAAGACCAAGGCGCTGATCGCGAATTTCGCGACGCTGGGCCTGAGCAATGCCCTGGTGATCGGTGGTGCCGAGCTTGACAAGAACTTCAAGCTGGCCGCGACCAACATCCCCAACATCGACGTGCTGCCCATCCAGGGCATCAACGTCTACGACATTCTGCGCCGCGGCACGCTGGTCCTTTCCAAGGCCGCCGTCGAGGCTCTCGAGGAGCGCTTTAAATGACCGACCTTCGTCACTACGACGTGATCGTCAGCCCGGCGATCACCGAAAAGTCGACCATGGCTTCCGAGCAGAACCAGGTCGTCTTCAACGTCGCCAAGAAGGCGTCGAAGCCGGAAATCAAGGCCGCCGTCGAAGCGCTGTTCGGCGTCAAGGTGATGGCCGTGAACACGCTTGTCCGCAAGGGCAAGATCAAGCGCTTCCGCGGCACGATCGGCCGCCAGAGCGACGTCAAGAAGGCGATCGTGACGCTGGCCGACGGCCAGTCGATCGACGTCGCGACGGGTCTCTGAGCAAGGCCGCGAGGACAGAACAATGGCACTGAAAAAATTCAACCCGGTAACGCCGAGCACCCGCCAGCTGGTCATTGTCGACCGCTCGGGCCTCTACAAGGGCAAGCCCGTCAAGGGCCTGACCGAGGGCCTGACCAAGTCGGGCGGCCGCAACAATTACGGCCGCATCACCGCCCGCTTCATCGGCGGCGGTCACAAGCGTTCGTACCGCATCATCGACTTCAAGCGCCGCAAGTTCGACGTCGTCGGCACGGTCGAGCGCATTGAATACGATCCGAACCGCACCGCCTTCATCGCGCTGATCAAGTATGATGACGGCGAGCTGTCCTACATCATCGCCCCTCAGCGCCTTGCCGCCGGCGACAAGATCGTGGCTGGCGAAGCGGTCGACGTGAAGCCGGGCAATGCGATGCCGCTGGCATCGATGCCGGTCGGCACCATCGTCCACAACATCGAGCTGAAGCCGGGCAAGGGCGGCCAGGTTGCCCGCTCGGCGGGCGGTTACGCCCAGCTCGTGGGTCGCGACCAGGGCATGGCGATCCTGCGCCTCAACTCGGGCGAGCAGCGTGTCGTTCACGGCTCCTGCATGGCCACCGTCGGTGCAGTGTCGAACCCCGACCACGGCAACATCAACGACGGCAAGGCCGGCCGCACGGTCTGGCGCGGCAAGCGCCCGCACAATCGCGGCGTGACCATGAACCCGGTCGACCACCCGCACGGCGGTGGTGAGGGCCGCACCTCCGGTGGCCGTCATCCGGTCAGCCCGTGGGGCAAGCCGACCAAGGGCAAGAAGACGCGGTCCAACAAGGCGACCGACAAGTTCATCCTGCGCTCGCGCCATCAGCGCAAGAGCTAAGAAGAGGTAACGCCAAGTGACTCGTTCTATTTGGAAAGGCCCCTTCATCGACGGCTACCTTCTCAAGAAGGTGGACAAGGTTCGTGAAGGTGGTCGCAATGAGGTGATCAAGATGTGGAGCCGTCGCTCCACCATCCTGCCGCAGTTCGTCGGCTTCACCTTCGGTGTCTACAACGGCCAGAAGCATGTTCCCGTTTCGGTGAACGAGGACATGGTCGGTCATAAGTTCGGTGAATTCGCTCCGACGCGGACCTATTACGGTCACGGCGCGGATAAGAAGGCGAAGAGGAAATAATCATGGGCAAGGCCAAAGCTCCGCGCAGGCTTGCTGATAACGAAGCGCGCGCCGTGTTGCGCACGATCCGTATCAGCCCGCAGAAGCTGAACCTCGTTGCCGCGCTGATCCGCGGCAAGAAGGTCGCGACAGCGCTTTCCGACCTCGAATTCTCGGCCAAGCGGATTTCCGGCACGGTCAAGAAGACGCTGGAATCGGCGATCGCCAACGCGGAAAACAACCACGACCTCGATGTCGATGCGCTGGTGGTGGCGGAAGCCTATGTCGGCAAGTCGATTGTCATGAAGCGGTTCCACGCTCGTGGCCGTGGTCGCGCCAGCCGTATCGAGAAGCCGTTCTCGCACCTCACGATCGTCGTTCGTGAAGTCGAAGAAAAAGGGGAGGCCGCATAATGGGCCAGAAAGTCAATCCGATCGGTCTTCGCCTCGGCATCAACCGCACCTGGGATTCGCGCTGGTTCGCGAACACCGGCGAGTACGGCAAGCTGCTGCATGAGGACATCAAGATCCGCAAGTATCTTGAGAAGGAACTCAAGCAGGCCGCGATCTCCAAGGTCGTGATCGAGCGTCCGCACAAGAAGTGCCGCGTCACCATCCATGCCGCGCGCCCGGGCCTGATCATCGGCAAGAAGGGCGCCGACATCGAGAAGCTTCGCAAGAAGCTGATGGAGATGACGAAGTCCGAGACGCACCTCAACATCGTCGAAGTGCGCAAGCCGGAAATCGACGCGACCCTGGTCGCCCAGTCGATCGCCCAGCAGCTCGAGCGCCGTATCGCGTTCCGCCGCGCCATGAAGCGCGCGGTGCAGTCGGCGATGCGTCTCGGTGCCGAAGGCATCCGCATCAACTGCTCCGGCCGTCTCGGCGGCGCCGAAATCGCACGCATGGAGTGGTACCGCGAAGGCCGCGTGCCGCTGCACACGCTGCGCGCCGATGTCGACTACGGCACGGCCGAGGCGAATACGGCCTACGGTATCTGCGGCGTCAAGGTCTGGGTATTCAAGGGCGAGATCCTCGAGCACGATCCGATGGCTTCGGAACGTCGCGCGACCGAGGGTGATGCCGCGCATGGCGGTGGTGGTGATCGCGAACGCGGTCGTCGTCGCGAAAACGCCTGAGACATTTAGGAATTTGGAGTTAGAACGATGCTGCAGCCAAAGCGCACAAAGTTCCGCAAGCAGTTCAAGGGCCGTATCCATGGTACCGCAAAGGGCGGCACCAACCTGGATTTCGGTGGTTTCGGACTGAAGGCGCTTGAGCCGAACCGCGTCACCGCGCGTGAGATCGAGGCGGCCCGCCGCGCGATCACTCGTGAAATGAAGCGCGCTGGCCGCGTCTGGATCCGTATTTTCCCGGATCTGCCGGTCACGTCGAAGCCGACCGAAGTCCGCATGGGCAAGGGCAAGGGCGCCGTCGACTACTGGGCGGCGCGCGTCAAGCCGGGCCGCATCATGTTCGAGATCGACGGCGTCAGTGAAGAAACCGCCCGTGAGGCGCTGCGTCTCGGCGCGGCCAAGCTCTCGGTCAAGACGCGCTTCGTACAGCGCATCGCAGAATAAGGACGGGCTGATCATGAAAGCCGAAGACATCCGGACCAAGACCCAGGACCAGCTGACCGACGATTTGGCCAGCCTGAAGAAGGAGCAGTTCAACCTGCGCTTCCAGAAGGCCACCGGCCAGCTCGAGAAGACCGCGCGCGTGAGGCAGGTCCGCAAGGACATTGCGCGTATCAAGACCATCGCTGCGGAAAAGTCCGCGGCCAAGAAGGCTTAAGGACGAAAACCATGCCAAAGCGCATTCTGCAGGGCACCGTCGTCAGCGACAAGAACGAGAAGACGGTTGTCGTCAAGGTCGAACGGCGCTTCACGCATCCCGTGATGAAGAAGACCGTGCGCATGACCAAGAAGTACAAGGCGCACGACGAGAACAACGCCCACAAGGTTGGCGACCAGGTGTTCATCCAGGAATCGAAGCCGATTTCCAAGGATAAGCGCTGGATCGTTGTGTCTTCGGACCAGGCGTAAACAAACGAATTTTGGACAGACCGGGGAGGGGTGAAAAACCCGTCCCGTTAGAAAAGAAGAAGGCGGCCAGTCATGATTCAGATGCAAACAAACCTCGACGTGGCGGATAATTCCGGCGCGCGTCGTGTCATGTGCATCAAGGTGCTGGGCGGCTCGAAGCGGAAATACGCTTCCGTGGGCGACATCATCGTGGTGTCCATCAAGGAAGCCATTCCGCGCGGCCGCGTTAAGAAGGGCGATGTGATGAAGGCGGTCGTGGTTCGCACGGCCAAGGACATCCGCCGTCCGGACGGCAGCGTGATCCGTTTCGACAAGAACGCGGCCGTTCTCGTCGACAACAAGAAAGAGCCGATCGGCACGCGTATCTTCGGGCCGGTTCCGCGCGAACTCCGCGCCAAGAACCACATGAAGATCATCTCGCTCGCGCCTGAAGTGCTGTAAGGAGCCGGACCAATGCAAAAGATTAGAAAAGGCGACAAGGTCGTCGTGCTGGCCGGCAAGGACAAGGGCCGTTCGGGCGAAGTCCTCTCGGTTCAGCCGAAGGATGACACCGCGCTGGTGCGCGGCGTCAACATGATCCGTCGTCACCAGAAGCAGTCCCAGTCCCAGGAGGGCGGGATCATCACTAAGGAAGCGCCGATCCAGCTGTCGAACATCGCGCTGGCCGACCCCAAGGATGGCAAGCCGACCCGCGTCGGTTTCATCTTCCAGAAGGACGGCAAGAAGGTGCGCGTCGCCAAGCGCTCGGGAGAAGTCATCAATGGCTAAGGCTCAAACCAAGCAGGCGACCGCGACCAACACGCCGCGCCTCAAGCAGGTCTACAACGAGACCATCCGCAAGGCGCTGCAGGAGCAGTTCGGCTACGACAACGACATGCAGGTTCCGCGCCTCGACAAGATCGTGCTGAACATGGGTGTTGGCGAAGCGACCGCCGATTCCAAGAAGCCGTCGGTTGCGGCCGAAGACCTGGCGCTGATCGCCGGCCAGAAGGCCGTCGTCACCCGCGCCCGCAATTCGATCGCTGGCTTCAAGGTCCGCGAGAACATGCCGATCGGCGCCAAGGTCACGCTGCGCAAGGAACGTATGTACGAGTTCCTCGACCGCCTCGTGAACATCGCGCTGCCGCGCGTCCGCGACTTCCGCGGACTGAACCCCAAGAGCTTCGATGGCCGTGGCAACTACGCCATGGGCATCAAGGAGCACATCGTGTTCCCGGAGATCAACTACGACAAGGTTGATCAGATCTGGGGCATGGACGTCATCGTTTGTACGACTGCGAAGACGGACGACGAAGCCAGGGCATTGCTCAAGGCCTTCAACTTCCCCTTCCGCCAGTAACGGCAGCGAGAAAAGGAAAAATCTGAAATGGCAAAGACCAGCTCAGTCGAGAAGAACAACAGGCGCCGCAAGCTTGCCGACCAGTACGGTCCCAAGCGCGCTGCCCTGAAGGCGATCATCATGGATCAGTCCAAGCCGATGGAAGAGCGCTTCCGCGCTCAGCTCAAGCTTGCTGCCATGCCGCGCAACTCGGCCAAGATCCGCATCCGCAACCGCTGCGAAGTCACCGGCCGTCCGCGTGCCTACTATCGCAAGCTCAAAGTATCGCGCATCGCGCTTCGTGATCTCGGCAACAACGGCCAGATCCCGGGCCTGGTCAAGTCGAGCTGGTAAGGAGGACATAACATGTCATTGAGCGATCCTCTCGGCGATATGCTGACCCGCATCCGCAACGCCTACGGCCGCAAGAAGTCGAGTGTCTCGACGCCGGCCTCGCGTCTGCGCACCCGCGTCCTCGACGTGCTGAAGGCTGAAGGCTATATCCGCGACTACAGCCAGACCGACTTCGACAACGGCAAGTCCGAAATCGAAATCGAGCTGAAGTATTTCGACGGCGCGCCGGTCGTGCGCGAAATCGCCCGCGTCTCGAAGCCGGGCCGCCGCGTTTACGTCTCGGCCAAGTCGATCCCGCACGTCGCCAACGGCCTCGGCATCGCCATCCTTTCGACACCGAAGGGCGTGATGGCCGATCACGAAGCACGCGAACAGAACGTCGGCGGCGAGATTCTCTGCCAGATCTTCTGATCCGGCAGCTGAGCGCAAAGTGGAATCCGGTCTTCGGATCGTTCCGAAGACAGAGACCTGAAACAAGAGAAGTGACGAGGACAACAAAATGTCTCGTATTGGAAAGAAACCCGTTTCGCTGCCGCAGGGCGTGACCGCGACCGTCAACGGCCAGACCGTTACGGCGAAGGGCCCCAAGGGCGAGCTGAAGTTCGTGGTGAACGACGAAGTCCTGGTCAAGATGGAAGGCAGCGAGATCGCTGTCCAGCCGCGCGACCAGACCAAGACCGCCCGCTCCAAGTGGGGCATGTCGCGCACGCAGATCGTCAACATCCTGCAGGGCGTGAAGGACGGCTTCGAGAAGAAGCTCGAGATCACCGGCGTCGGCTACCGCGCCGCACTTCAGGGCAAAAACCTGCAGCTGGCACTTGGCTTCAGCCATGACGTCGTCTACGAGACGCCGGCCGGCATCACCATCACCGTGCCGAAGCCGACCGAGATCACCGTGGCCGGCATCGACAAGCAGCAGGTTGGTCAGGTGGCTGCCGAGATCCGCGAATACCGCGGTCCCGAGCCCTACAAGGGCAAGGGTGTCCGCTACGCTGGCGAGAAGATCGTCCGCAAGGAAGGCAAGAAGAAGTAGTGGGCCTGGCCCCGAAAAGTCTCGGACTTTTCGAAAAGGGCCAAGCCAAGGAAGTGTAACGCCGCGGGGAGCGGTCGCGGGAGGCGCTTTCGCCTACCGCACATGGCGGCCCCCGTTTTTTGAAGGCAAGGAAGACCACAATGGGTACCAAGGAATCCACGCAGCGTCGTGCGCAGCGCGTCCGTCGTCAGATCAGGAAGGTCGCCGGCGAGCGTCCGCGTCTGTCGGTCCACCGCACCTCGAAGAACATCTATGTGCAGGTGATCGACGATGCCAAGGGCCACACTATCGCCGCTGCCTCGACGCTGGAGAAGGACCTCAAGGGTTCGCTCAAGACCGGTGCCGACACCGCTGCCGCCGCCGCGATCGGCAAGCTGATCGCCGAGCGCGCGACCAAGGCCGGCGTCAAGGAAGTCGTCTTCGACCGCGGCCCGTACATCTATCACGGCCGTGTCAAGGCCTTGGCTGAAGCTGCTCGCGAGGGCGGTCTCAGCTTCTGATTCTTTCACCGTCGGCGACCCAAAGTGGCGTCGACAATCATCAACCCGTGCTTCCGGAAAAGAACAAGGAACAGGATATGGCACAGGAACGTAGGGAAGGCGGCCGCGGCCGCGAGCGTGAAGAGCGCGACGACGGCATGGTGGACAAGCTGGTCCACATCAATCGCGTCGCCAAGGTCGTCAAGGGTGGCCGTCGCTTCGGCTTCGCCGCACTCGTCGTCGTCGGCGACCAGAAGGGCCGTGTCGGCTTTGGTCACGGCAAGGCGCGCGAAGTGCCGGAAGCGATCCGCAAGGCAACCGAGTCCGCGAAGCGCGACATGATCTTCGTGCCGCTGCGCTCGGGCCGCACGCTGCATCACGACGTCGAGGGACGCTGGGGCGCCGGACGCGTTCTGCTGCGTGCCGCCAAGCAGGGTACCGGCATCATCGCCGGCGGCCCGATGCGCGCCGTCTTCGAGACGCTCGGCATGCATGACGTGGTCGCCAAGTCGATGGGGTCGTCGAACCCCTACAACATGGTCCGCGCCACCTTCGACGCGCTGAAGAGCCAGATGCATCCCAAGGATGTCGCTGCCGCTCGCGGCATCAAGTATTCGACCCTTCAGGCCCGCCGCGGCACCGCCGTTGCGGCTGAAGAATAGTCGACTGACCAGGGATTTTGACCATGGCCAAGAAAGCAACCAAGACCATCACCGTTGAGCAGATCGGTTCGCCGATCCGCCGTCCGAAGGAACAGCGCGCGACGCTGGTCGGCCTCGGCCTCAACAAGATGCACAAGCAGCGCACGCTGGAAGATACGCCTTCCGTGCGCGGCATGATCGCCGCCGTTCAGCATCTCGTCCGCGTCGTGGACGAGGGCTGAGCCAAAGCGCAGGAGAACCCAGATGAAACTCAACGATCTGCGTGACAAGGACGGCGCGACGCACTCCAAGAAGCGTCTCGGCCGCGGCATCGGTTCCGGCTCGGGCAAGACCGCCGGTCGCGGCGTCAAGGGCCAGAAGGCACGCTCCGGCGTCGCCATCAACGGCTTCGAGGGCGGCCAGATGCCGCTCTACAGGCGCCTGCCGAAGCGCGGCTTCAACAACCTCTTCGCCAAGAGCTTCGTTGTCGTCTCGCTGGCTCGTATCCAGGAAGCCGTCGACGCCAAGAAGCTTGACGCCAAGGCAACCGTGACGGCCGAGGCGCTTGTCGCCGCCGGCGTCATCCGCCGCGTCAAGGATGGCGTACGCGTGCTGTCCGACGGCGAGCTCAAGGCAAAGCTCGCCTTCGACGTGGCCGGCGCCTCCAAGGCCGCGATCGAGAAGATCGAGAAGGCCGGCGGCTCGGTCAAGTTGCCGGAAAAGGCAGCTGCCGAGTAACGGCGATTTGAAGCGCGACCGGCAAGAGTGGGATCCTGTTTTTGCTCACGATTGCGCTTTGACCTGATCAATTGGGCGGCCGCGTCAACGCGGCCGCTTGCATGTTTACAGCCCGGAGCTTATCTCGTGAGCTTCGGTGAAACGCACCGCCTGACCTCACGGGCCATCAAGCGTTACCAAGCGGAGAATCAGGCATGGCTTCGGCTGCTGAACAACTAGCCTCGAATCTGAATTTCTCGGCCTTCGCCAAGGCGGAGGACCTGAAGAAACGCATATGGTTCACCATCGGCGCGTTGCTCGTCTACCGACTCGGCACCTACATCCCGCTTCCCGGCATCAACCCCGACGCCTTCGCCCAGGCCTTCTCCTCGCAAAGCAAGGGCGTCCTCGGCATGTTCAACATGTTCGCGGGCGGCGCCGTGCAGCGCATGGCGATCTTCGCGCTCGGCATCATGCCCTACATCTCCGCCTCCATCATCATGCAGCTGATGACCTCGGTCATCCCATCGCTGGAAGCGCTGAAGAAGGAAGGCGAACAGGGCCGCAAGGTCATCAACCAGTACACGCGCTACGGCACGGTGCTGCTAGCACTTGTGCAGGCCTATGGCATTTCGGTGGGCCTGGAAGGCGGTAACGGCATCGTCAGCGATCCCGGCATGTTCTTCCGCATCTCGACCGTCGTCACGCTGGTCGGCGGCACCATGTTCCTGATGTGGCTCGGCGAGCAGATCACCGCGCGCGGCATCGGCAACGGTATTTCGCTGATCATCTTCTCCGGCATCGTCGCGGGCCTGCCGCATGCCATCTCCGGCACGCTGGAACTCGGCCGCACCGGCGCCCTGTCGACCGGTCTGATCCTGGCCATCATCGTTCTGGCCATCGTGGTCATCGCGCTCATCGTGTTCTTCGAGCGCGCCCAGCGCCGCCTGCTGATCCAGTATCCGAAGCGGCAGGTCGGCAACCGCATGTTCCAGGGGGACACCTCGCATTTGCCGCTGAAGCTCAACACGTCGGGCGTCATTCCGCCGATCTTCGCTTCGTCGCTGCTCTTGCTGCCTGCCACCATCGCCGGCTTCTCGCAGACGACCAACATGCCGGCCTGGGCAAGCACCATCCTGGCTTCGCTTGGCCACGGCCAGCCACTCTACATGCTGTTTTACGCGGCGATGATCGTTTTCTTCGCCTTCTTCTACACAGCGATTGTCTTCAATCCGAAGGACACCGCCGACCAGCTCAAGAAGCATTCGGGCTTCATCCCGGGCTATCGTCCGGGCGAACGCACCGCCGATTATATCGATTACGTTCTCACCCGCATCACCGTCGTCGGCGCCATCTACCTGGTGCTGGTGTGCCTGCTGCCGGAGTTCCTGATCTCGGCGACTGGCGTACCATTCTACCTTGGTGGCACATCGCTTCTGATCGTGGTCAGTGTCACGCTCGATACGGTCGCGCAGATTCAGGGTCACCTGATCGCGCATCAGTATGAAGGCCTGATCAAGAAGTCGAAGCTGCGCGGGGGGAAGAAAGCCAGATGAGGTTGATTTTGCTTGGGCCGCCAGGAGCGGGCAAGGGGACACAAGCACAAAGACTGGTAGAAAAACACGGCATACCCCAGCTCTCGACGGGGGATATGCTGCGTGCCGCCGTCCAGGCCGGAACCGAGGTCGGCAAGCGTGCCAAGGCGGTGATGGATGCCGGTGAACTGGTGTCCGATGCCATCGTCAACGCGATCGTCGCCGAGCGGATCGATCAGGCCGATTGCGCCAAGGGGTTCATCCTCGATGGCTATCCGCGCACGCTGGTGCAGGCCGATGCGGTTGAATCGATGCTTTCCGAACGTGGCATCAGCCTCGACACAGTCATCGAGCTGGTCGTCGACGACCGGGCCCTGGTCGGCCGCATCGTCAAGCGTGCCGAGGATGCCAAGGCCGCCGGCCAGCCGGTGCGCAAGGATGACAACCCGGCGGTGTTCGAAGAGCGTCTGCGCGAGTACTACAAGAAGACCGCTCCGCTGACCGGCTATTATTACGCCAAAGGCAAGCTGAAGACCGTTGACGGGATGGCCAGTATCGATGCGGTGACCGCCGAGATCGAAGCTGTGCTGGCGGCGGCCACCAAGGCGCGGTAAGGGAATTTAAAGATTAAGCTTGACGGGGGCGGTCCGCTGCGGTATGGCGGCCCGTCTTCCTATCAGGTGCGAACTTTGCTTGTCCGCAAGGGCAAGGCAGTCGCTTTGAACTGGAAACTCCCGCAAGGGCCGGCCTCCACCGGACGCGGGGCAACTTTTACAGCGCCGGGTCTTCCTTGTTTTGAAGGTTGGCCGGCCCAGATGGAGAAGAGAAGAACATGGCTCGTATAGCCGGCGTCAACATTCCGACCAACAAGCGCGTCGTCATCGCGCTTCAGTACATTCACGGCATTGGCAAGAAGTTCGCCCAGGAGATCGTCGACAAGGTCGGCATCCCGGCCGAGCGCCGCGTCAACCAGCTGACCGACGCGGAAGTGCTGCAGATCCGCGAGACCATCGACCGCGACTATCAGGTCGAGGGCGACCTGCGCCGCGAAGTGTCGATGAACATCAAGCGGCTCATGGACCTCGGCTGCTACCGCGGCCTGCGTCACCGCCGCTCGCTGCCGGTTCGCGGCCAGCGCACGCACACCAATGCGCGTACCCGCAAGGGCCCGGCCAAGTCGATCGCCGGCAAGAAGAAGTAATTTGGAGTGAGTAGCCGTTAGTGAGTAGTGAGAAGCAGCGTCAACGGCCGCATCTCGTCACTGCTTACTAATTCGCTACTCACTTTCCAGGTGGAGCCGCTGGCATTACGGCGGTGTAGAGATCAACTGAAAGGACTATCATGGCCAAGGAAGCCGCTCGTGTTCGCCGTCGCGAACGCAAGAATATCTCGTCGGGCGTTGCCCACGTCAATTCGACCTTCAACAACACGATGATCACCATCACCGACGCGCAGGGCAACTCGATTGCCTGGTCGTCGGCCGGTGCCCAGGGCTTCAAGGGTTCGCGCAAGTCGACCCCGTTCGCTGCCCAGATGGCTGCCGAGGACGTTGCCAAGAAGGCCCAGGAACACGGCATGCGCATGCTCGAGGTCGAGGTCTGCGGACCTGGCTCCGGTCGTGAATCGGCACTGCGCGCCCTGCAGGCGGCCGGCTTCACCATCACTTCCATCCGTGACGTGACGCCGATTCCGCACAATGGCTGCCGCCCGCGCAAGAAGCGCCGCGTCTAAGCAATTTATCGAACGTCGCGTGAGCGCCCTCGGGGCGCTCCTCCGCGGCATTCCAGGTCGCCCGCCACGATTGGATGGTGGCGGGTCAACGGAAGGAAAGCATCATGATCCAGAAAAATTGGCAGGAACTGATCAAGCCGAACAAGATCGAGTTCTCGTCGAAGAAGAAGACGCTGACCACGCTGGTCGCCGAACCGCTCGAGCGTGGCTTCGGCCTCACTCTCGGCAACGCGCTGCGCCGCGTGCTTCTGTCTTCGCTGCGAGGAGCGGCCGTTACCGCCGTGCAGATCGACGGCGTTCTGCATGAATTCTCGTCCATCGCCGGTGTGCGCGAGGACGTGACCGACATCGTCTTGAACATCAAGGAAATCGCCATCCGCATGGAAGGCGACGGCCCCAAGCGCATGGTCGTTCGCAAGCAGGGCCCGGGTGCGGTTCTCGCCGGCGACATCCAGACGGTCGGCGATGTCGAGATCCTCAATCCCGACCACGTCATCTGCACGCTGGACGAAGGCGCTGAAATCCGCATGGAATTCACCGTCGACACTGGCAAGGGCTACGTGCCGGCCGAGCGCAACCGCGCCGAGGACGCGCCGATCGGCCTGATCCCAGTCGACAGCCTCTATTCGCCGGTCAAGAAGGTTTCGTACAAGGTCGAGAACACCCGCGAGGGCCAGGTTCTCGACTACGACAAGCTGACCATGACCATCGAGACTGACGGTTCGATCTCGGGCGAGGACGCGGTGGCATTCGCCGCCCGCATCCTGCAGGACCAGCTTGGCCTGTTCGTCAACTTCGACGAGCCGCAGAAGGAAGTCGCGGCGGAAGCCGTCACCGAGCTCGCCTTCAACCCGGCGCTGCTCAAGAAGGTCGACGAACTCGAGCTTTCGGTGCGTTCGGCCAACTGCCTGAAGAACGACAACATCGTCTACATCGGCGATCTCATCCAGAAGACCGAAGCCGAGATGCTGCGCACCCCGAACTTCGGCCGCAAGTCGCTGAACGAGATCAAGGAAGTCCTGGCGGCGATGGGCCTGCACCTCGGCATGGAAGTGCCGGACTGGCCGCCGGAGAACATCGAAGACCTCGCCAAGCGTTACGAAGATCAATATTGAGCATGAATTCCAAGGATCGGCGGCGTGGGCCGCCCGATCCGACGGTCATGCGGAAAACCATCAGAGGCCTTGGCCTCTTGAACAACTGAAGAAGGAAAAGAGCCATGCGCCACGGTTTCAAAGGCCGCCGCTTCGCCCGAAGCATTAGCCATCGCAAGTCGATGTTCGCCAACCTCGCCGTGTCGCTGCTCGAGCACGAGCAGATCGTCACTACCCTGCCGAAGGCGAAGGACCTGCGTCCGATCGTCGAGAAGCTGGTGACGCTCGGCAAGCGCGGCGACCTGCATGCCCGCCGTCAGGTGATCGCGCAGATCGGCAATGAAGGCGTCGTCAAGCGCCTGTTCGACACCATCGCCCCGCGCTACGCCAACCGCAACGGCGGCTATCTGCGCATCATGAAGGCGGGCTTCCGTCACGGCGACAATGCCGCGATGGCTGTCATCGAGTTCGTCGATCGCGACACCTCGGCCAAGGGCGCCGGCGACCGCGCCCGCCTCGAAGCCGAAGGCACTGACGCGGAAGCCGCGGCCGCATAAGGCCCCGTCGTTCCGGAATGAATTGAAGGGGCCTGCGGGCCCCTTTTTCATGTTCTGCATGCGTCGGGGCGCGCCCATCACCATGTTCTGGCGTGAAAATAATCGGATTTCAGCGGCTTAGCCTTTCATTTTGCACAATCGTCGGGACAATGCGCCCGAACTTGCCTTGGAGGATTCGCGAATGCGCGCCAAAAGACTGTCCTTTGTTCTGCTCTGCGCCTTCATGGTGGTCGCAGCCGCACCGGCAGTCCGGCAGGCGCTGGCCGAGGACGTCGCCAAGCCAGCCGATCCGGGCCTGTCGGACGTGCTGACCGATCTGTTGCATGGCGTTGAAGGCGAGAATGCCACCTCTGGGCCCGACAAGCGCGTGCCGTTCGGCCGCGAGGAGGTGCAGCTTTCGTTCGCGCCGCTGGTCAAGCAAACCGCGCCCGCCGTGGTCAACGTCTATGCTTCGCAGACGGCCAAGGTCACGTCGCCTTTTGAAGGCGATCCGTTCTTCGAGGAGTTTTTCGGCCGCGCGCAGCCGCGCGCGCAGTCCTCACTCGGCTCGGGCGTGCTTGTCGATCCGAGCGGTGTCATCGTCACCAATTTCCACGTCATCAAGGATGCCGACGAGGTCAAGGTGGCGACGGCCGACGGGCGGGAATTCACCAGCAAGGTGATGCTGAAGGACGAGACGCTCGATCTCGCAGTGCTCAAGATCGAGTCCGACAAGCCGTTCCCGGTCATCGCCATCGGCGATTCCGACGCGCTCGAGGTCGGCGATCTTGTGTTGGCTATCGGCAACCCGTTCGGCGTCGGCCAAACCACCACCAGCGGCATCGTTTCGGCCCTTGCCCGCAGCCATATCGGCGTCTCGGATTCGGGCTACTTTATCCAGACCGACGCCGCCATCAATCCCGGCAATTCCGGCGGCGCGCTGATCAACATGGGTGGCCAACTGGTTGGCATCAACACCGCCATCTACAGCCGCAGCGGCGGTTCGATCGGCATCGGCTTTGCCATCCCCGCCAATATGGTGCGGGCTTTTGCCGATGCCGCCAAGGCCGGCCTCGACTTCTTCGAACGGCCCTATATCGGCGCCGAGTTCGAAGCGGTGACGCCGCAGATCGCCGAATCGCTTGGCATGGAGAAACCGGCAGGAGCTCTTGTCTCTTCCGTCGAAGCGACCGGACCGGCGGGTAAGGCTGGGCTGAAGGCGGGCGATGTCGTGCTGCAGATCAACGGCAAGCCCGTCGAGAGCATCGAGGCGCTGGACTATCGCATGGCGACGCTGTCGATCGGCACCAAGGCGAATTTCGCGATCCTGACCAAGGGCCAGCAAGCAGCCATGGACATTGCGCTGGAGCGCGCGCCGGAGGGTGCAAAAGCCTCGGAAGTGACGCTGCATGGCCGCAGCCCGTTTTCGGGCGCCAAGGTCGCGGAACTGTCGCCAAGGCTTGCCCAGAAGCTTGGCCTGCGTACGGATCTCAAAGGTGTCACGGTGATCGATATCAACCGCGATTCGCCGGCCGCGGATTTCGGCTTCCAGCCGGGCGATATCGTGCGCGAGGTCAACGGCACCACCATCGACACCGCCGCGACGCTGGCGCAGGTAGCCCAGCAGGATACGCGCTGGTGGCGCTTTACCGTCGAGCGCGGCGGGCAGATACTGCGCCAGGTGTTGCGTTACTGAGTTCGGCCCGAGCGGTCGTGCTCCAACCTGAAGACATAAATGGCCGATCTGTTCAGCGTCGATGAACCGGAAAAGGCGCCGCCCGGACGGCCGCTGGCCGACAGGCTGCGGCCCAGAAACCTTGGCGAGGTGGTCGGCCAGGAGCATCTGACCGGCCCCGATGGCGCGCTGACCCGGCTGATCGGCTCCGGCTCGCTGGGCTCGATGATCTTCTGGGGCCCGCCGGGCACCGGCAAGACCACGGTGGCAAGGCTGCTTGCCGGCGAGACCAGCCTGGCCTTCGAACAGATATCGGCGGTCTTTTCCGGCGTCGCCGACCTGAAGAAAGTGTTCGAGGCGGCGAAGCTGCGCCGCGCCAAAGGCCGCCAGACCCTGCTTTTCGTCGACGAGATCCACCGCTTCAACCGCGC
This sequence comes from Mesorhizobium sp. GW821-FHT07A06, assembly GCF_059419085.1. NCBI lineage: Bacteria > Pseudomonadati > Pseudomonadota > Alphaproteobacteria > Hyphomicrobiales > Phyllobacteriaceae > Mesorhizobium > Mesorhizobium sp. GW821-FHT07A06. The sequence continues at coordinate 203,104 of NZ_JBWKRC010000011.1, read as the reverse complement.
CCAGCAGGATTCGTTTCTCCCTGTCATGGAGGATGGGACGGTCGTCCTGGTCGGCGCCACAACCGAGAACCCGTCCTTCGAATTGAACGCCGCGTTGCTGTCGCGCGCGCGCGTCATGGTCTTTCATTCACTCGGCGAGGAGAGCATCGCCAAGCTGATGATGCGCGCGGAGGCCACGGAGGGCAGGGCGCTTCCGCTCGACGACGAGGCGCGGGCGATGCTGATCCGCATGAGCGATGGCGACGGACGTGCATCGCTGACACTCGCCGAGGAGGTCTGGCGCGCGGCCAAGCCTGGCGAGATATTCGATCCCGAAGGCCTGCAGCGCATCGTCCAGCGCCGCGCGCCGATCTACGACAAGGGCCAGGACGGCCATTACAATCTGATCTCGGCGCTGCACAAGTCGGTGCGCGGCTCGGACCCGGACGCCGCGCTCTACTATCTCGCGCGCATGTTCGATGCCGGCGAGGATCCGCTCTATCTCGGCCGCCGGCTGGTGCGCATGGCGATGGAGGACATCGGCCTTGCCGACCCGCAGGCGCTGGTCGTCGCCAATGCCGCCAAGGACGCCTATGACTATCTGGGCTCGCCGGAGGGCGAACTGGCCTTTGCCGAGGCCACTGTCTATCTCGCAACAGCGCCCAAATCCAACGCCGTCTACACCGCCTTCAAGGCGGCCACGCGCGCTGCCAAGGAGCATGGCTCGCTGCTGCCGCCAAAGCACATCCTCAACGCCCCGACCAAGCTGATGAAGGAAGAGGATTACGGCGCGGGCTATCGCTACGATCACGATGAGCCGGACGCTTTTTCGGGCCAGGACTATTTCCCGGAGAAGATGGGCCGCCAGACCTTCTACGATCCACCCGAGCGTGGTTTCGAGCGCGACATCAGGAAGCGGCTCGACTACTGGGCGAAGCTGCGCAAGGAACGGGACTAGCTGACTTGCGCGGCCCGGTGGTCGTCACGCTTCGAAGCGAGGCCTCGCCATGGGGTATCTCGACCTCCGTCGTTCTCCACGCTCTGCTTGCCGCGACGCTGGCTCTCATGCCGCTGCCGAAGCTGCCGAAGCGGCTGGAAGAGGAGCGGGTGTCGGTCGGCATTCTGACGCCCCAGCAGTTCGAGGCGTCGACAAGGCCGCCGCCAGCGCCAGCACGACCTTCGGCACCAGAGGCGCCAGCGCCGTCACCACCGCCGAGTGCTCCTCGATCTCAATCACCCACCGCGCCGGCCATGGTCCGGCCGACCGACATGCTGTCGGGCAAGACGCTCGCCGATCCGCGCAGCCGGCAGGCGCGTGCCGATCTTGCGACCTTCGCTTCCGATGAGCGCATGGTGCAGTTGTGCAATCTCGAAGCCATGGACCAGATCCGGCGATGGCGCGCGGACTTTCAGCCGGAGCGCGTCGTGGCTTACGCAACGGCCGAAGAGAAGGTCCGCAGCACCACGATCGCCGCGGATGGCGCGGCTTTCCGCAGTCGCAAAAACTGGTATAATCTCAAGTTCAAATGCCAGCTCGCGCAAGACGGCGAAAGCGTCATCGGCTTTGAGTTCCTGGTCGGCGATCCCGTGGCCAGGGAGAAATGGGACGAGCTCGGCTTGCCGGCGGTGCATTGACCCCAGTGGTTCATTGACCGAAGTCTGGCAAATTCCACCAGGCAGCTGCCAAGCCACGCAGTCGTGGCGTTGTGCGGCGACCCAAAAAATCTTATCAAGGCGCACGGCCGGGCGGTGGCCGTTGTCGAGATTTGGCACACTCATTCGCAACAGGATCGCGCTTCGCGCGTGGAAAAATGACAAAAACCCTTCGCAAATCCCTTCGCAAATTCGCCATCGCCATCCCACTTCTCGCCCTTGGCTTTTACTTCATCCCCATCCTCACGACGATCTTCATCGTTTGCGGGCTGATTGACGTGCTGCGCAACGACCGGAAGGATCTGGCGCTGTTCAGCGGCTATTTTCTTGGCAACGGCCTCTTCACCTGGCTGCTTTCGCCGTTCAACCTACTGGTTGATCTCCTGTGCTACAGGAACCCCGGCGTGTGGAAGCTGGAGCAGTTTCCGGAGGACTATCAGCGCGAGGTCAATGAGGTCCTGGACATCTTCAAGGCGCGCAAGGACGAGATCATCGCCGACATCGACGCCAATTTCGGTGCCGGTCGGCGCGGCATGTATGTCTATCAATGGTACGGCAAGCACAGAATAGACAACGTCGCCGAATTCAACAAGGATTTCAAATACATCAAGACCATCGCCGTTTCGGTTTTCAGCAAGCGCGAATCGACCTCCTGGCACTTCGGGCCGCTGCGGCTCAGCCTGCGCATCCTCTACAATCTGATCCCGGTGAAGGCGGAAATCTTCGTCGAATGCGGCAACGTCAAGAACTACTGGTACGACAATCCGCAGTTCATTTTCGACGACACGCTGTTGCACCGTTCGGTCAACGAGTATGACGGCCGCCGTTACTGCGTGTTCATGGACATTATCAGGCCGTCCCCGTTCCCAAGACTCATCGCCGGCATGCTCGCTGTCGTGTCGGTCAGCGTCGAACGCATCAATTCGATGTTCTACAAGAACTGGAAAATGATCGGCTCGACCAAGCCGAAGAAGGTCGAAACCACCTGAACTGAAATTCGCTGACGCTGCCGGCTTCGCCGGCGGCTATGTGGCTGGGCCTGAAGGCCGCTCGTGCGCGGCCCGCTTTTGCGGTCTGGATCGCGGCCATCCTCTACACGCCATTCTGGGCACCAACGCTTCGTGGCCCCCGGTCAGCAGAACCGAAGTCGATGCCCTGTACAGCGAGTTCAGGAAAAAGTATCCGGGCTGGGCAACGCCTGACTGGTCACGGTCATGTTGGCGGTTTCGGGCAGACTACGATCACGCCCTCCTTCTCACCTGTTGCACCATCGTCCAATAGCGCCGCCGCGCTTCCGTGCCTACAACTCCATACTGCGGATATGTCTGAGTGGATATAACGCAGCTCGGGTTGGAAGCGACAATCGCCTTTGGAGGATAAGGTGAGCGGACGGCAGCCTACGGTTCATCATGCGGATTTCATCCAGTCAGCCATCGCCGGCAGCGATGCCGCGCGTTCGGCGCTGGTTGCGTCCTGGCGGCGATCGCTCACATTGCACGGCCTTGATCCAGCCGAACGAAAGGCGCCGCAGCGTCTCACCAAAAGCGAGTTGAGCGAGGCCCGGCAACGCATAGAGCCGCTGCTGCGCGCCGCGGATGCGAGCCTCGATCGTCTCTACCTCGCCGTGGGCGGCGTTGGCTGCTGTGTGCTGCTTGCGGACCGTGACGGCATTCCTGTCGAGCGCCGCGGCGCCGTTGCGGATGACGATACGTTTGACGAGTGGGGGTTGTGGACGGGCACGGTATGGAGCGAGGATTCCGAGGGTACCAATGGCATCGGCACCTGCCTTGCCGATCAGCGTGCGCTCACCATTCACCGCGACCAGCATTTCTTTTCGCGCAACACATTGCTCAGTTGCACCACGGCGCCGATCTTTGATCATGAAGGCAATCTGGCGGCCGCCCTCGATGTTTCATCTTGCCGGTCGGACCTGACCGAAGGCTTCGTCAACCTGATCGCCATCGCGGTGGGGGACGCCGCGCGTCGCATCGAGGCCGAGAATTTCCGCCTGGTGTTTTCAGATGCCCGCATCCTGCTGGCACCGGTCGCCGAGCGCAGCGCCAGCGCATTGATCGCCGTCAATGGCGATGATTTGGTGATCGGCGCAACACGCTCGGCGCGTCTTGGCCTCGGCATCACCCAGCAGATCCTGGCAAGGGGTCTCCCCGCCGCGGACATTCTGGGCAACCTGGCCAGGGCGGCGGAAGATCTGGACGAAGCCGAGCGTGGCGTGGTCCAGAGGGCCATGGCGCGCGCCGAGGGCAACGTGTCGGCGGCTGCCAGCAGCCTCGGCATTTCGCGGGCGACCCTGCACCGCAAGCTTGCCCGCTTCGGCATCCGTCGTCCGCACTGAGCTTTGAGCCGGTGACTGTCGCAGATCTGCGACAGTCCGCGCTGGCGGATGCCGGAGCCGGGGCTGACAAAGCTGACCCCGTCCGCAACTCTTCCCAACGAGGCGCCACATCCCGTGACGCTGCCACTTGGGAGGAAGACGATGAACAAGGTGGAATTTTCCCGCACGGCCAAGGTTCCCTTCGCCAAGCGCTATGACAATTATATCGGCGGCAAATGGGTTGCCCCGCTTTCCGGAAAATATTTCGAGAACATATCGCCGGTGACCGGCCGGCCGCTGGGCGAAATCGCTCGCTCGGACGCCAGGGACATCGAGGCGGCACTCGATGCCGCGCATAAGGCCAAGGATGCGTGGGGCAGGACCAGCGCCGCCGCCCGCGCGCTGATCCTCAACCGCATCGCCGATCGCATGGAAGACAATCTCGACCTCCTGGCGCTTGCCGAAACCTGGGACAATGGCAAGCCGATCCGCGAGACGACCGCGGCCGACTTGCCGCTGGCGATCGACCATTTCCGCTATTTTGCCGGTGCCGTACGCAGCCAGGAAGGCGGCATCTCGGAGATCGACCACGACACCGTCGCCTATCATTTCCATGAGCCGCTTGGCGTCGTTGGTCAGATCATTCCCTGGAACTTCCCGCTGTTGATGGCGGTGTGGAAACTGGCGCCGGCACTTGCCGCCGGCAACTGCGTGGTGCTGAAGCCCGCCGAACAGACACCCGCCACCATCATGCTGTGGGCGGACCTGGTCGGCGACCTGTTGCCGGATGGTGTGCTCAACATCGTCAACGGCTTTGGACTCGAGGCCGGCAAGCCGCTCGCTTCATCGAACCGCATCGCCAAGATCGCCTTCACCGGAGAGACCACGACGGGCCGGCTGATCTCTCAATATGCCAGCCAGAACCTCATCCCGGTGACGCTCGAACTCGGCGGCAAGTCACCCAACATCTTCTTCCAGGACGTGACCGCGGAAGATGACGACTTCTTCGACAAGGCCCTCGAAGGCTTCGTCATGTTCGCGCTGAACCAGGGCGAGGTCTGCACCTGTCCCAGCCGGGCACTGGTTCATGAGAAGATCTACGACAGGTTCATGGAAAAGGCATTGAAGCGCGTCGAGGCGATCGTCCAGGGCGACCCGCTCGATCCGGCAACCATGATCGGCGCACAGGCATCGAGCGAACAGCTGGAAAAGATCCTGAGCTACTTCGACATCGGCCGCAAGGAAGGCGCCGAAGTGCTGGCCGGCGGCGAACAGAACCATCTGCCGGGCGATCTGGCCGGCGGCTATTACGTCAAGCCGACCGTGTTCAAGGGTCACAACAAGATGCGTATCTTCCAGGAGGAGATCTTCGGGCCGGTGGTCTCGGTGACGACCTTCAAGGATGATGACGAGGCATTGTCGATCGCCAATGACACGCTCTATGGCCTTGGTGCCGGTATCTGGAGCCGTGACGCGAACCGCTGCTACCGCTTCGGCCGCGCCATCCAGGCCGGTCGTGTCTGGACCAACTGCTACCACGCCTATCCCGCGCACGCGGCTTTCGGCGGCTACAAGCAGTCCGGCATCGGACGGGAAAACCACAAGATGATGCTCGACCACTATCAGCAAACCAAGAACATGCTGGTCAGCTACAGCCCGAAAAAGCTGGGTTTCTTCTGATTGCCTCCCGAGGCGGCGCATGATCCCCCGGGTATCATGCGTGATCCAAGGCGCGGCTCCATCAGCCGCGCCTTGGATGGTTTGGGGATGAAGAAGGAGAAAGGCATGTCCGACAAGGTTTCGCTCGGAAAAGTCTCGGCCACGCCGGAAGCCATTGCTTTCCTGGCGGAGATCGTCGCCGACCACGGCCCGGTGCTGTTTCATCAATCGGGCGGCTGTTGCGACGGCTCCTCGCCAATGTGCTATCCCCGCGGTGACTTCATCGTCGGCGACAATGACGTCATGCTGGGCGAGATCGGCGGAACGCCGGTCTACATCAGCGCTTCGCAATATGAAGCGTGGAAGCACACCGACCTTACCATCGATGTGGTGCCGGGCAGGGGTGGCATGTTCTCGCTCGACAATGGGCGCGAGAGACGGTTCCTGACGCGTTCGGCCATCTGTGCCGTTCCGGAGACGCCGGCGGCTTGACGGGACGGGTTGACGCCGCCGCCCTTGCAAGGGCAGTAAACGGCGATGTTCAATCTGCTTCTTGTTGTCCTCGGCGGCGGTATCGGCGCCGGCATCCGCCATCTCGCCAACATGGGCGCGCTGCGCCTTGTCGGCCCCAACTATCCCTGGGGCACCATGGCGATCAACATCCTCGGCTCCTTTGCCATGGGCCTGTTCATCGCCACCATGGCGCGTCGCGGCGGGCCGAACGAAGTCAGGCTGTTTGTCGCCACTGGTATCTTGGGCGGCTTCACCACTTTTTCCGCCTTTTCGCTCGATTTCGCCACGCTGTGGGAACGAGGAGCCACGTTGCCGTCGTTTGGATATGCACTGACCAGCGTCGTTGGCGCCATCATCGCCCTGTTTTTGGGTCTTTGGCTCGCAAGAAGCCTGCCTTAGTGCTATTGCCGCGCCAAGCGCAGGCCGAGCCCTGCTTTTGGAAATGGGTAAGCGAAGAAAAAATGGCAGGCGTTGAACAGATCACGGTGGAGGCCGGCGAGGCGGGCATGCGGCTCGATCGCTGGTTCAAGACCCATTTCCCGGGCCTTGGTTTCGGCCATTTGCAGAAGCTGCTGCGCTCCGGCCAGATCCGCGTCGATGGCGGCCGCGTCAAGGCTGACAGCCGTGTCGAGCCTGGCCAGGTCGTGCGCATCCCGCCACTCGAGGTCGACAAGAAGGGCGAAAGCGCGCTGACCGGCCATTCGATCCGCAACCAAGGCGATGCCGACGTCCTGGCGAAAATGCTTATCCATGAGGACCCGAAGGTTTTCGTCTTCAACAAGCCGGCGGGCCTTGCGGTGCAGGGCGGTTCGGGCGTCACCCGCAATGTCGACGACATGCTGGAAGCCTGGCGCAACCAGAAAGGCGAAAAGCCGCGGCTGGTTCACCGGCTCGACCGCGACACGTCGGGCGTGCTGGTCGTGGCCCGCACGAGGCTGGCCGCCATGAAGCTGTCAGAATCGTTCCGCGCCCGCGAAACCAAGAAGACCTACTGGGCGCTGGTCAAGGGCGTGCCGCCGAAACGCGAGGACAAGATCTCGACCTGGCTGATCAAGGAGCCGACTGAGGACGGCGACCGTGTCCGGGTCGCTGCTCATGGTGAAAAGGGCGCCGATCACGCCGTATCCTACTACCGCATCATCGAGCAGGCGGCGCAGACCATGACCTGGCTGGAGATGGAGCCTTATACCGGCCGCACCCATCAGCTCCGTGTCCACGCCGCCTATATCGGCTGCCCTATCATCGGCGACCCGAAATATTTCGAGGCCGACACCAACTGGGACTTTCCGGGCGGTATTCAAAACCGACTGCATCTTCATGCGCGCCGCATCATCATTCCGCACCCGGACAAGGGCGTCATCGATGTGACCGCGCCGATGCCGCCGCATATGCGCCAGAGTTGGAACCTGATCGGCTTCGACGACGCCAGCGCGGAGGACTGACCTTGAGCGGCGCCACCGACGCGCTCGATCGGCGCGACACAGTCGACATGGCCGCCGCCGCCATCATGGTCGGCCTGACCTTTTCCTGGGGCCTGAACTACGTCGCCGCCAAGATCTCCTATGCCGGCTACGATCCCGTCTTCCTGTCGATCGCACGCTCGATCATTGGCGGTTTCTGCGTCTTCCTCTGGTGCCGATGGCGTGGCATCGCTCTGTTCACCCGCGATGGCACATTGCTTGCCGGCCTTGTCGTGGGTGCGCTTTTCGGCGTCGAGTTCCTCTGCCTCTATGTCGGCCTGGAGCATACGACGGTTGCCCGCAACACGCTGCTGGTCAACACAATGCCGTTCTGGATGCTGATTGGCGGTCACCTCCTGCTTGGCGAACAGATCACCATGCGCAAGTTCCTTGGCCTGCTGCTGGCCTTCGCCGGCCTTGCCGCCGTCTTTTCAGACAAGCTTGGCGGCGGCGGGGACATGCTGTTCGGCGATCTCCTCAGTCTCGGCTCCGGATTTTTCTGGGCCTTGACCAATATTCTCATCAAACGCTCGAAACTGGTTGAAGCCAGCGCCGAGAAGCTGCTGCTCTATCAACTCGCCGGCGCGGCGGTCGTCGGCATACTGGTGTTGCCTCTCGCTGGTCCGCCAGTGCGCGATGCCTCCTTGTTGCCGACATTGGCGCTGCTTTTCCAGGCGATCTACATTGTCGCTTTCACCTATGTCCTTTGGTTCTGGCTGCTGCGTCGCTATCCCGCGTCGAGCCTGTCCAGCTTCACGTTCCTGTCGCCGGTTTTTGGTGTTTTGTGCGGTGCAATCATCTTGAACGAACCGCTGACCATTCGCATTTTTCTGGCGCTTGGCCTGATTGCGGCGGGCCTGATCATCGTCAACCGGCCGGCGCGCAAGCTGACACCGGTGTGAGAGAGATTTTTCATGCGTGACATCCTCAACGACCTCGAAGCGGGTAAGTATCTTTCCGATCCGGATCCGGTGCGGCGCGCCCAGATCCAGATGAAGACACCGCTGCCCAAGCGCTTCTACAAGACCGTTTCGGTTGCGCCGGTAGAGGAAGGTTTCGCCGTGCATCTCGATGGCAAGCCGGTGCGCACGCCGGGCAAGGCGCTGCTGGCGCTGCCGACCGAGGCGACGGCAGTGCTGGTTGCCGACGAATTCGCTGAACAGGGCGAGACGATCAATCCGGTGGCGATGCCGGTAATGCGACTGGTCAACACCGCCATCGATGGCGTCGCCAGTGACCCGCAGGCGGTGCTGGAAGACATACTGCGTTTTGCCTCATCGGACCTGCTTTGCTACCGCGCCGACGCGCCGCAGGGGCTGGTTGACCGGCAGAACGAGCAGTGGGATCCCGTCATCGATTGGGCGCGCGCTACATTGGGGGCTCGATTCAACCTTGCCGAAGGGGTCATCCATGTCGAGCAGCCGCGCGAGACGATCGCCGTTCTGGGCAGTCATCTCAATCAGCGCGCCGAGCCGCTGCGGCTGGCCGCCATCCACCTCATGACCTCGCTGACCGGTTCGGCGCTGCTGGCGCTGGCCGTCGATTTCGGTGAACTCGACGCGGAGGCCGCCTGGGCCGCCGGCCATGTCGACGAGGACTGGCAGATCGAGCAATGGGGGCAGGACGCCGAGGCGGTCGCGCGCCGTGCCGCCCGCAAGCGCGACATGATGGCCGCGGTCGGCCTCCTCGAGGCGCTCAAGGCCTGAGCCCGGACCGTTACCGCACCGCACCTAATACCAAAGTCATAATCCCATCGTCGCTCTGCCGTCGGCGGGTGCTTTCTGCCATTTTTTGCCTGATGGCTCCGCTTTTTTGAGTCTGCGTTCGGAGGAGAACGCGGGCGTTGGCGTGGCATCGAGGGCAAGGGTCTCACGGGAGGACATATCAATGGCAATGGCATCGACCGCCGGCGGAACGAGCCGCGGCATGACGCGAGAGGAGAAGAAGGTCATCTTCGCTTCCTCGCTCGGCACTGTTTTCGAATGGTACGATTTCTATCTCTATGGCTCACTGGCGGCCTTTATCGGCTCGACCTTTTTCAGCCCGACCATTCCCGAGGCGACACGCAACATCTTCGCGCTGCTGGCCTTCGCCGCCGGTTTCCTCGTGCGCCCGTTCGGCGCGCTGGTGTTCGGCCGCCTTGGTGACCTTGTCGGCCGCAAATACACATTCCTCGTCACAATGACGATCATGGGCCTGTCGACCTTCCTGGTTGGCTTGCTGCCCGGCTATGCGACTTTGGGCATCGCCGCTCCGGTGATCCTGATATTCCTGCGCATGCTGCAGGGTCTGGCGCTCGGCGGCGAATATGGTGGGGCGGCGACCTACGTTGCCGAGCACTCGCCGGATGATCGCCGTGGCTTCTACACGTCCTGGATTCAGACGACGGCGACGCTCGGGCTGTTTCTGTCGCTGATCGTTATCCTCATCGTCCAGGGATCACTGAGCAAGGAAACCTACGCTGCCTGGGGTTGGCGCATTCCGTTCATCGTTTCCTTCGTGCTGCTCGCCGTTTCGATCTGGATTCGGCTGTCGCTTTCGGAATCGCCGACCTTCCAGAAGATGAAGGACGAAGGAAGGGGATCCAAGGCGCCGCTTTCGGAAGCCTTCGGCCAGTGGAAGAATGCCAAGATCGCGCTGCTGGCGTTGTTCGGCCTTACCGCCGGCCAGGCCGTGGTCTGGTATAATGGTCAGTTCTATGCGCTGTTCTTTCTGCAGAACGTGCTCAAGGTCGACGCGCAGTCGGTCAACATCATGATCGCCGTTGCGCTGGCGCTTGGCTCGATCTTCTTCGTCGTCTTCGGCTGGCTGTCCGACAAGATCGGCCGCAAGCCGATTATCATGGCTGGCCTTGCGCTTGCCATTGTCAGCACCTTCCCGCTGTTCAAGGCATTGACCTGGGCCGCCAATCCGGCGCTTGCGAAGGCGCAGCAGAGCACGCGGGCAACGGTGACGGCGGCACCCGGAGACTGCAGGTTCCAGTTCAATCCGGTCGGTACAGCCAAGTTCACGACGTCCTGCGACATCGCGACTTCGTTCCTGACCAAGAACTCGGTTCCCTATGACGTGGTGTCGACGGCCGCGCCCGGGACGGCTGCGTCGGTCAAGATCGGTAACGAGACGGTGACATCCTACGACGCGGTTGCCGCCGGCGATCAGGCCAAGGCCAAGGACGCTGCCTTCGTCAAGGCCGTCAACATGTCGCTGCAGGACGGCGGTTATCCGTTGAAGCGGTCAGCGATCAAGGTCGCTGACCAGAAGCTCGACGCTTTCATCGCGGCCAACCCTGAGCTGAAACTTGATGCCGCCGCCATCCGCGGCGGCGAAAAGGCAGCAATGCCGACCGATCAGGCGGTCAAGGACAAGCTCTTGACCACGGATGAGGCGGCGGGCGCGCCAGAGGTCACCGTCTATAATATCCCCGGCGGCGGCGCCTTCGCCATGTTCGCCGATCCGGCGGCCGTGAACTGGCCGATGACGATCGGCATCCTGTTCCTCCTGGTGCTGCTCGTTACCATGGTCTACGGCCCGATCGCGGCGATCCTGGTCGAGATGTTCCCGACCCGCATCCGCTACACCGGCATGTCGCTGCCCTATCACATCGGCAATGGCTGGTTCGGTGGCTTGCTGCCTGCGACGGTGTTCGCGCTCAGCGCCTATAGGGGCGACATCTACTACGGCCTTTGGTATCCGGTGGTGATCGCGGCGATCACGCTCGTCATCGGCATGCTCTTCGTCAAGGACACGCTCGGCACCAACTTGCACGCCAAGGATTAGCCGATCGGATCCATGTGCCAACGAAAAAGCCCGGCGTGAGCAATCACGCCGGGCTTTTCATGTCAGTGGCCGAAAGAAGCGGATCAGCTTTTCCGATGATTTTCTTCCTCGACGGCTGCTTCGTGATACCAGCCGTCAAAATCGGCGTACGTGGTACGCAACGAAGCGAGCTCTGCCGCGAATTTCGCCTTCGCGCCTAAATTTGAGGCAGATTTGCTTGCTGCCAGAGGGAACATCAGAATTTTCGCCGACGGACGGGTGGGAGCGATTTCCATGGGCCGTCTCCTTTCTTCTTCAGGAGCTTGTCGATTCAGCTTTCCCAGAAGATAGGTCCTGCGATTCCTTTAGGCAATATGCCTACGAAAAGATCATTATTTGCCTAATATTTGTGCGATCTGCCCGTATGATCGATCGGGACCCAGTGATGAGGCGGCACAGCAAATTCGCCGCGATATCGCAGCCATTTTGCCGCACCCGCCAATGCCGGAGTGGCACACGAATTGCATTTTAGTGATCGGCAGCGCCGGCTGCCGACGGCGAACGCATGTTGACGCCGTTTGGTGTTCGGTGATCAAGCAACGAGAGGCTAGAATGACGAAATACAAGCTCGAGTACATTTGGCTCGATGGATACACCCCGGTCCCCAACCTTCGCGGCAAGACGCAGATCAAGGAATTCGCCGAATTCCCGACGCTCGAACAGCTGCCGCTGTGGGGGTTCGACGGTTCCTCGACCATGCAGGCCGAGGGCCGCAGCTCCGACTGCGTGTTGAAGCCGGTGGCGCTCTACCCGGATCCGGCCCGCACCAACGGCATTCTGGTCATGTGCGAAGTCATGATGCCCGATGGCGTCACCCCGCATGAATCGAACAGCCGCGCGACCATCCTCGACGACGAGGATGCGTGGTTCGGCTTCGAGCAGGAGTATTTCTTCTACAAGGACGGCCGTCCGCTCGGCTTCCCCGAGAGCGGCTACCCGGCGCCGCAGGGCCCGTACTATACCGGCGTCGGCTACAAGAACGTCGGCGACGTCGCGCGCAAGATCGTCGAAGAGCATCTTGACCAGTGCCTTGCGGCCGGCATCAACCATGAAGGCATCAACGCCGAGGTGGCCAAAGGCCAGTGGGAATTCCAGATCTTCGGCAAGGGCTCCAAGAAGGCCGCCGACCAGATCTGGATGGCGCGCTATCTGCTTCTGCGTCTGACCGAGACTTACGGCATCGACATCGAGTTCCACTGCAAGCCGCTTGGCGACACTGACTGGAACGGCTCGGGCATGCACTGCAACTTCTCGACCAAGTTCATGCGCGAAGTCGGCGGCAAGGCCTACTTCGAGGCCCTGATGGCACAGTTCGACAAGAACCTCATGGACCACATCGCCGTCTACGGTCCGGACAATGACAAGCGCCTGACCGGCAAGCACGAAACCGCGCCGTGGAACAAGTTCAGCTACGGCGTCGCCGACCGCGGGGCTTCTATCCGCGTACCGCATTCCTTCGTCAAGAATGACTACAAGGGCTATCTCGAAGACCGCCGTCCGAATTCCCAGGGCGACCCCTACCAGATCGCCTCGCAGGTTCTGAAGACGATTTCGCAGGTTGCGACCGACGCGTCGGTTTCGGCCGCCGCCTGATTGTTTTCGCGGCGCGGGCCATGAGATGACCCGCGCCGCAATTGCAGTGACAAGAGCCCCGGCGGGAAAACGCCGGGGCTTTTGTGCTTTTGGGGCGGGCAGCGCACGAATCCGCCATGACGGGGATTCAGGGCGTCGACGGCTATCCGCTTGATGTTTGTTCTGGACGCAGCCGACGGCACCGACCGCCATGCCGATAAGATGCCTCCCTGCGCCATCCTGTTCCGTGAGAACCTTGGTCCTTGCCAGGGCCGTTTTGGGCGGCGCCGGCCGGGTGGAATGAATTCCCCCAAAAAAAGTCAGGTTGAAAAGGGGCGGCCAAAACCGCGGCACCAGTCAGCCCCGGCTGACGTTTGGTCAACCATACCCCCGCGTCGTAGGCGCGGAAATTGCCTGAAAAGCCCGGAAAACCGCCGGTTCGAGCGTGTTTTTGCACTCAAAGGCTCTTATATAAGTCTCTGTTAAAACACCAGGATCGACCGTCTGCCCCGGTGGCTGGCAACGTTGACAGATCGCGCCGCGGCATGCGTATCGTGCCTTTGGGGTTACGCCAAAGCGATGCTGTTCGAACGGGGCGGGGTTTCTTGAACGACGGCATTGGCGGGGGCGCCGGACGAGCGGGCATTGCAGCCTGAGGCAGTGCGCCGCTCGCTCCTGGCGGCTTGCTACGCCCTGGAGCCATCCGCCAACGCCCTGCCATGGTTTTATAGTGCGATCATGAAGCCGTGTGTTTCGCCGGCGGGCACAAGCGGGCAAGGCCATACGATCCCAACACCCAAAAGCAATTCACTGATCTGACTGACCACACACATCCATCAGTGAGTGTTGAGCGCGGCAAAAAGCCCTTGAAGGGGAGATCCTTCAAGGGCTTCGCAAGCTATCCGAACGGGTTCTTAGACCGAGTAGTACATGTCGTATTCGACCGGATGCGGGGTCATCTCGAAGCGCATCACCTCGGCCATTTTCAGTTCGATGTAGCTGTCGATCTGGTCGTCGTCGAAGACGCCGCCGGCCTTCAGGAAGCCGCGGTCCTTGTCGAGGCTCTGGAGTGCCTCACGCAGCGAGCCGCAGACCGTCGGGATCTTCTTCAACTCCTTCGGCGGCAGGTCGTAGAGATCCTTGTCCATCGGCTGGCCAGGGTGGATCTTGTTCTTGATGCCATCGAGACCGGCCATCAGCATGGCGGCGAAGGCGAGGTAGGGGTTCGCGCCCGGATCCGGGAAACGGACCTCGACGCGCTTCGACTTCGGCGACGAACCGAATGGGATGCGGCAGGAGGCCGAGCGGTTGCGCGCCGAATAGGCGAGCAGAACCGGCGCTTCGTAGCCAGGCACCAGGCGCTTGTAGGAATTGGTCAGCGGGTTGGTGAAGGCGTTGATCGCCTTGGCATGCTTGATGATGCCGCCGATGTAGAACAGGCAGGCTTCGGAGAGGCCTGCATACTCATTGCCGGCGAAGGTCGGCTTGCCGCCCTTCCAGATCGACTGGTGAACGTGCATGCCTGAGCCGTTGTCGCCGAATATCGGCTTCGGCATGAAGGTGGCCGTCTTGCCGTAGGCGTTGGCGACCTGGTGCACGACGTACTTGTAGATCAGCATCTTGTCGGCGTTGCGGACCAGCGTGTCGAACTTGATGCCGAGTTCGTGCTGCGCGGCGGCGACCTCATGGTGATGCTTTTCGACGCGGACGCCCATTTCGGCGAGCACGGTCAGCATCTCGGAGCGCATGTCCTGCGCGGAATCGATCGGCGGTACCGGGAAATAGCCTCCCTTGACGCGCGGGCGGTGGCCAAGGTTGCCGGTTTCGTAATCGGTGTCGTCATTGGACGGCAACTCGGTGGAATCGAGCCTGAAGCCGGTGTTGTAGGGATCGGCCTTGTACTTGACGTCATCGAACACGAAGAATTCGGCTTCCGGACCGACATAGATGGTGTCGCCGATGCCTTCCGACTTCATATAGGCCTCGGCCTTCTTGGCCGTGCCGCGCGGATCGCGGTTATAGGATTCGCCCGAGACCGGATCTAGGATGTCGCACAGGATGACCATGGTCGACTGCGCGAAGAACGGGTCCATGTGGACCGTGTCCGGATCGGGCATCAACACCATGTCGGACTCGTTGATGGCCTTCCAGCCGGCAATCGACGAGCCGTCGAACATGACACCATCGGCGAACATGTCTTCCTCGACCTCGACGACATCCATCGTCACGTGCTGCAGCTTGCCCTTCGGGTCAGTGAAGCGCAGGTCGACGAATTTCACGTCGTTGTCCTTGATCTGCTTCATGATGTCTTTGGCTGTCGTCATGTCATGTATCCCTGTGTGATGACGTTTTTTGATGGATGACGTTTCGAACGGTGGCCGGGTCCGATCAGACCGCGTCCATTCCGGTTTCGCCGGTGCGGATGCGCACGACTTCCTCGATGTTGGAGACGAAGATCTTGCCGTCGCCGATACGGCCTGTCTGCGCCGCCTTGCGGATGGCCTCTATGGCGCCTTCGACCGCATCGTCGCCGAGCACGACCTCGATCTTCACCTTGGGCAGGAAGTCGACGACATATTCGGCGCCACGGTAGAGCTCGGTGTGGCCTTTCTGGCGTCCGAAGCCCTTGGCCTCGGTGACGGTGATGCCTTGCAGTCCGGCCTCCTGAAGCGCTTCCTTCACTTCGTCCAGCTTGAATGGCTTGATGATCGCTTCGATCTTTTTCATGTAAAAAGTGGCCTCCACTGCCAAAAAAACGGGTTGTGAGCCCCGCTTGCGCCTCCATCAAGCACGAACTGTGCCAATTCAGCGGAGCAGAAGCGGTCTCATACGATTTCAAAGCCGTACCGCGCCGGGATGCAAATTCACGTCATTCACTGCATCGGATGCGGCACCGGTCCCTTGAGTCTCCACAGTGCCAAGGGGTATTGCGGCACAATAATTGGGCATGTCGCCTAAATAGCAGGCATTTGCCGTCTGCAATGCCTCCCATCCGAACACTATGGCCGCAATCGCGCCAACTCCTCTTGGTTTGCTTCGGATCGAAAACTGGACAATGCTTGATCGAATGCGGATCGGCAATCCATGAGCGATGAACTTCTTACTTCCGTCGAAATGGGCGAGGCGGACCGAATGGCGATTGCCTCCGGTCCAGTCGCCGGCATCGGCTTGATGCGGCGCGCCGGGGAAGCGGTCGCGGCCGAGGTTTTCAACCGCTATCCCGAAGCGACCTATGTCCATGTGCTTTGCGGGCCGGGCAACAATGGCGGCGATGGCTATGTCGTCGCCCGCATCCTGGCCGACAGCGGCGTCGCCACGACGATCTGGGCGTCCGCAGCGCCGAGGCCGGAAAGCGATGCGGCGCTCGCCGCCGCGGAATGCCCGATCGCGCCTCGGCCACTGTCTGGCTTTGAAGCCGAGCCCGGCTCGATCGTGGTCGACGCGCTTTATGGGGCGGGGCTGTCCAAGCCGCTATCGGGCGACGCCGCAAGGGCGGCCGATATCGCCTCCAACCGACGTTTGCCGGTTATCGCGGTCGATCTGCCTTCGGGCGTCTCCGGCGACAGCGGCAAGGTTCTGGGCATCGCATTCACCGCGGCCGTCACCGTGACCTTCGCGCGCAAGAAACCCGGCCATCTGCTGCTGCCGGGCCGCGAGCGATGCGGTGAGATCGTGCTTGCCGATATCGGCATCGGCGACGACATCATTGCACGGCTCCGGTCCCGGGCGTTCGAGAACAGGCCGGCGCGCTGGCTGCGCGATTTTCCGGTACCGGCCGTCGACGCGCACAAATACAAACGCGGCCATGTCGGCGTCTTTTCAGGCGGACCGAGCGCCACCGGCGCGGCGCGGCTGTCGGCGCTGGCCGCGGCCCGAAGCGGGGCAGGGGCGGTGACCGTGCTGTCGCCGGGCAACGCCATGCAGGTCAATGCCGCCCATCTGACCTCGATCATGCTGCGCAAGGCAGACGATGTCGCGGACATCGAGGAATTTGCCGGCGAACGCCGTCCTTCGGCTTTCGTGCTTGGGCCCGGCTTTGGCGTCGGCGAAAAAACGCGGACCTTTGGGCTGGCACTCCTCGCCGCCGGCCAGCCACGGAATGCCGCCGCACAGGTCGACGGCCTTGTGTTCGATGCCGACGCGATCACCTCGTTTCGTGAGGCGCAGGACGTCTTGTTCGAAGCGGCGCGCAGGCAGAATGCGCCGGCGCTGGTGATGACACCACACGAAGGGGAGTTTGCCAGGCTGTTTCCCGACATAGCCGGCGATGACGCCTCGTCCAAGCTGGACAAGGCGCGCGCGGCGGCTGCACGCGCCAATGCCATTATCGTCTACAAGGGCGCCGACACGGTGATCGCCGCGCCTGATGGCCGGGCGGCAATCAATGCCAACGGCGCGGCCTGGCTTGCCACCGCCGGGTCGGGCGACGTGCTGTCGGGCATATCAGCCGGCCTGATGGCGCAAGCCATGCCGGCGTTCGAAGCAGCCTGTGCGGCGGTCTGGATCCATGCCGAGGCCGGCAGCCGGTTTGGACCGGGGCTGATTGCCGAGGATCTGCCGCTGGCGCTGGTGCCGGTTTTGCGCGAACTGGTCGAGGCACGGCGCAAGGTGCCCAACGGATGAAGCGTTTCGCGCTCACCGTTGCGGCCTTCATCACGCTGCTCATCTCGCATGGCGTGCGCGCCGAGCAGCCGGTGACCATCGTCGACGATGCGGCGGTTCTCGCTACACTCGATGCCAAGGGCTTTGGCTTCGCCGGCATTTTTGCCGTCGATGGCGCGGGCGATTTGAAGACGCTCTATGACAAGGCGCCGGCCTATCATGCGATCGTCGATACGGTGGCATCAGACATTGCCACGCTGCGGGCCGAGATGAAGGCCGGCGGGCGCACGCTCTACGAGGTCACCGACGGCAATGTCGGCCGGATCATGGACATGCGCTGGCTGAAGACGGAGGCGGCACGCTTCCGTCTGGTCGGCGTCGTCAACCGGCTCGACCGGCGTGATTTCGCTGCCTTGGAAGGCGACAAGAGCTGCGGCGAGGTGCGTTTCATCTATCGCCTCGCCTACAGCTTCAAGAAGGACGGCAAGGTCCTGGCTTCGCGGCTGCCGCTCAATTTCAACGCGGTCTACAGTGCGGCACCGGATGCCGATGGCGGCTGCGTCGGTGTTGCCGGACGCTGGACGCCGCAACTGGATGAGAGCATCGACGCTGGCTGGCTGAACGGCGGGCCGCTGGAGCGGGCCGGGCTCACCTTCAAGCAGCTCGAACTCAATGCGCAAGTCGTGCGCTTTCCCTCCGGTCAGGAGACCGAATTTGGCGGGCAGGCCGCCTACCTCATGCGGATATTCGGCATCGATGGCGCTACCGTCAGCGAGAAGCCGCTGGAAAACACACCTGATACCGTGCGGCTCTCGCAAGATGCGGCGCTGAAGAAAGAGCTTGCCCATTATGTCAGCGCCAATGTTGCGGCGGTCGATCTCGGCGTCTACGAAATCCCCGACGAATTCCTGGCCAAAAAGGTCGTCTCGTGGTCGACCTTCGGCAGCGCGCGGCAGGCCAACCATCCGTTTACGCAAATATTCCAACCCAAGGAATTCGTATCGCTCGACTATTCCTCCATGAAGCTGGTGCGCACGCCGGAGGCGCTGGTCGAGCGGCTGGACAATGGCGCCTGCCAGGGCTGCCACCAGGCGGGTTCCACGGCCGGCTTCCACCTGATCGGCGTCGACGACAAGACGACGTCGCCGCTCAACCGCATCGAGGTCGGCATCTCGCCGCATCTCCATGCCGAGATTCCCCGGCGTCAGGCCTGGCTGCGCGCAACGCAGGAAGGCAAGGAGCCGAACCGTTATCGGCCGCTGTCCTTTGCGCCGCCAGCCACCTGGGCTGATACCGGCGACGTCGACTACGCACCAGCCGAAATGGCGATGCCGTGCCTGATGCCCGAGGATGCCAAGCGTTTCGGCGCGACCTGGCAATGTGGCGGCGGCACTGTCTGCACGCCGCTGGCGACCGCGTCTGGCGTGCACACTACGCTGGCGCAATGCCTGTTGCCCAAGGGGAGCGAAAATATGTTCTCCGGCCATCCCTGCCTGACCGGGTCGATCGCCAGCAACCAGTCGCGGCCTTTCAACGACCGCTACACGATATCAGGCCGGTTCGCCGCGTTCGCACCGGGGATTTCGCGCACCGCCTATACCTGCCGGCCGCCGAAGATCGGCGTGCCGGCCGGCATCGCCTACCGCGCTTGCGACGACAAGGATCGCGACTTTGCCGCCTTCAAGAAGGGCAAGCCGATGCCGAATGAAATCTGTGGGCTGGTCGGCGGCAAGAAATTCGACACTTGCGTGGCGACCAACAATTTCGACCAGTGCCTCGGCGGCGCGGTCAATCGCGGCAACCGGCCGGCGTGTTCGGCCGATCATTTCTGCCGCGAGGATTATATGTGCCAGTCGCTGCCGCCGGACACGCCGGGCGCCCCCAAAGTCAAAGGCATCGGCTTCTGTTCGCCGACCTATTTCATCTTCCAGATGCGCATCGACAACCATGCGACGCCTTGGGCAAGCGCTACCAGCGCCACGATGGGGGCGGGGTTCGGCGCGGCGGAGGAGGAGTGAGCTGTTCGACAGCTACCTCCGTAGACCGTTTCACAGCGGGATGTTGTCGTGCTTCTTCCAGGGGTTCTGCATGTCCTTGTTGCGCAGCATCCTGAGCGCGCGCGCGATACGGCGGCGGGTCGAGTGCGGCATGATCACCTCGTCGACATAACCGCGCTCGGCGGCGACGAAGGGCGACAGGAAGCGATCCTCGTAAATCTTTGTATGGGCCGCGATCTTTTCGGCGTCGCCAATGTCCTTGCGGTAGATGATTTCCACCGCGCCCCTGGCGCCCATCACAGCGATCTGCGCCGTTGGCCAGGCATAGTTCATGTCGCCGCGCAGATGTTTTGAGGCCATCACGTCATAGGCGCCGCCATAGGCTTTTCGGGTGATGACGGTGATCTTCGGCACGGTCGCCTCGGCATAGGCGAAGAGCAACTTGGCGCCGTGCTTGATCAGCCCGCCATACTCCTGCGCGGTACCCGGCAGGAAGCCTGGAACGTCGACGAAGGTGACGATCGGGATCGAAAAACAATCGCAGAAGCGCACGAAGCGCGCCGCCTTGCGGCTGGCGTCGGAATCGAGCACGCCCGCCAGCACCATCGGCTGGTTGGCGACGAAGCCGACCGTGCGGCCCTCGACACGGCCGAAGCCGGTGACGATGTTCTTGGCGAAATTCTGCTGGATCTCGAAGAAGTCGCCCTCATCGGCGACCTTCAGGATCAGTTCCTTGATGTCGTAGGGCTTGTTGGCATTGTCGGGGATCAGCCGATCGAGCGACAGGTCGTGGTCGGTCACCGACTGGTAGCATTCGATCTCGGGAATCTCCGACGTGTTCGAAGCGGGCAAAAGATCGACCAGCCGGCGCATCTGCAGCAGTGCCTCGACATCATTGTCATAGGCGCCGTCGGCGATCGAGGATTTCGTGGTGTGGACCGAGGCGCCGCCGAGGCTTTCGGCCGTCACCGTCTCGTTGGTGACGGTCTTCACCACATCCGGGCCGGTGACGAACATGTAGGAGGTGTCGCGCACCATGAAGATGAAGTCGGTCATGGCCGGCGAATAGACGTCGCCGCCGGCGCATGGGCCCATGATCACGGAAATCTGCGGAATGACGCCGGAGGCCAGCACGTTGCGCTGAAAAATCTCGGCATAGCCGCCGAGGGCTGCCACACCCTCCTGGATGCGGGCGCCGCCGGCATCGTAGAGACCAATGATCGGCGCGCGGTTGCGCAGCGCCATCTCCTGCACCTTGATGACCTTCTCGGCATGGGCTTCCGACAGCGAGCCGCCGAACACGGTGAAGTCCTTGGCGAAGAGATAGACCGGACGGCCGTTGACCGTGCCCCAACCGGTGACGACGCCGTCGCCGGCGATCTTGGTCTTCTCCATGCCGAAATCGGTCGAGCGATGCTCGACATACATGTCGAACTCCTCGAACGAACCCTCGTCGAGAAACACCTCGATGCGTTCGCGTGCGGTCAGCTTGCCCTTCTTGTGCTGGGCATCGATGCGGGCCTGGCCACCGCCCATGCGGGCGATCTCGCGCCGACGCTCGAGTTCCTTCAGCACATCCTTCATCA
This sequence comes from Mesorhizobium sp. GW821-FHT07A06, assembly GCF_059419085.1. Taxonomy (NCBI): domain Bacteria; kingdom Pseudomonadati; phylum Pseudomonadota; class Alphaproteobacteria; order Hyphomicrobiales; family Phyllobacteriaceae; genus Mesorhizobium; species Mesorhizobium sp. GW821-FHT07A06. The sequence goes on along the minus strand of NZ_JBWKRC010000011.1, from coordinate 181,935 downwards.
CTCGGTCCCCCATGCGACATACTTCTTGGCAGGCATTCGCCAGATATGGCAGAATAAGCCTATGAAGAACAACGTAGAAATATCCGAGGATTTGAGCCGCCGGATTGACATGCTCACGTCGCGCTCGACGCTGACACGCGATCAGATCACCGAGAATGCCCTTTCCCACGGACGTTCGCTGGCGTGGCAGGAAAAGTGGGTCGCAGGCGTTCAGGGGGGAATAGAGGCCGCCGACCGTGGCGACTTTGCCAATGAGGAAGAAATCGCGACGGTTCTCAACAAGTACAGTTAGGCATGAGCCTCTGTGCGAATTGTCTGGACCCGACACTATCCGATCGAGCTTGCGTCAATCGGCGACTACATCAACCAACATAACCCGCGGGCCGCTGCCCGGATTGTCAATGATATCCATCCAAAGACCGCCCGGCTGTTGTCCGCTAACCCCTTCATCGGACGGGTTGGCGAGATCAAAGGCGCGCGTGAACTGGTGATTCCCGGAACGCCCTACATCGTCGCGTATCGGGTCGCGGACACTCAGATCGAAATTCTATTTGTGCAACACGGCGCCAGGAAATGGCCGGATGAAGTTTGAGCGGACATTTCCGATCGCTCTCTAGTCGGTTTTTGCTGCGCTGCAACATTGCGCCCCTTGCATTCTGGGGCGAACTCAGCCATATGCAGCCCATAGGCGCTTGGGCCGGGAGATTCCGGCCTTCTCGACAAATGAGACTGGTTGCGTCTGTTTTCCCTCTTTCCGGTATATCGGCCCTTTTTCCGGTACATCATAAAGTGGCGAAAAAGCCCCGTGGCATGATGCCTGCGGGCACGACAGCGCAGCCGAGTGGACGACACCGTCCGCCCGCCTTGTCGTTTCATATCAAATTTTTCGACGGCAGGTTGCGCCCTGCCGCCATTGATGTTTGCGGCCGAGAAGCCGCTTGAAAGAAGATTATTTTGACCAACGAAAACACATTGCCCGGCAACGTATCCGCGGAACTCTCCGGTTTCGCGGCGCTGGGAATTACCGGTGCGCTGCTCAAGGCCACCCACAATGCCGGCTTCACCGAACCGAAGCCGATCCAGATGCAGGCCATCCCGCCGCAGATGGAAGGCCGTGACATTTTCGGCATCGCGCAGACAGGCTCCGGCAAGACCGCGGCCTTTGCGCTGCCGATCCTGTCGAAGATCATCGCGCTCGGCACCAAGCGGCGCGCCAAGACGACCCGCGCGCTCATCCTGGCACCGACCCGCGAGCTTGCGGTGCAGATCGAGGACACCATCAAGATCCTCGCCAAGGGCGCGCATGTCTCCACGGCCCTCGTGTTGGGCGGCGTTTCCCGCTTCAGCCAGGTGAAGAAGGTTGCTCCCGGCGTCGACATCCTCATTGCCACGCCGGGCCGGTTGACCGACCTGGTGCGTGAGGGCGACCTCATCCTGTCCGACACCAAATGGCTGGTGCTGGACGAGGGCGACCGCATGCTCGACATGGGCTTCATCAACGACGTCAAGCGCATCGCCAAGGCGACCGCGCCTGACCGCCAGACGGCGCTGTTCTCGGCCACCATGCCGGACGAGATCGCCGAACTGGCCAAGGGCCTGTTGAAGAACCCGGTCCGCATCGAAGTCTCGCCGCAAAGCACGGCGGCGGCCGAGATCGTGCAGGGCGTCGTCTTCGCCCGCACCAAGCAGAAGCGCCAGGTGCTGTCGACCATGCTCGCCGATGAGGCGATGAGGTCCGTCATCATCTTTTCGCGCACCAAGCATGGCGCCGACCGGGTGACCAAGGACCTCGAGCGCGATGGCTTCAAGGCCGCCGTCATCCATGGCAACAAGTCGCAAAATGCCCGTCAGAAGGCGCTGAACGATTTTCGTGACGGATCGGTGCGCATTCTGGTCGCGACCGACATCGCCGCGCGTGGCATCGATGTACCCGGCATCAGCCATGTCGTGAATTTCGACCTGCCCGACGAGGCCGAAAGCTACGTCCACCGCATCGGCCGTACCGGCCGCAACGGCATGGATGGCATCGCGATCACGCTTTGCGATCCTTCGGAAAACAGCAAGCTGCGCCAGGTCGAACGCATCATCCGCACCAAGCTGCCGATCGTTGCCGACCATCTCGGCAGCCCCGATCCGCAGCGCAATCCGGCTGAAAAGAACGAGCGCTTCGAGCCCGCCAATGATCGCAACGACCGCAATGGTCGCCGCGACGGCAGGCGGCCGGGCGGCGAGAACAAGGGCAACGGCTTCGGCAAGAAGCGCTTCGGCGACAAGCCGGCGTTTGCCGGCGAGCGCAAGCCCGAAGGCGCGAAACCCTTCAAGGGCAACAACAAGCGCCGCTTCGGGGGCAAGCGGCCGGCAGCGCGGGCTGCCTGACGACGCCTCGCGGTAACCGGTCAAACCTTGGTGGTTCGCTGGTTGCCTGCCTGATAGACAAGAGGGCGGTTGAAGCGATGCTTCGGCCGCCTCTTGTTTTTTGAACCTTACTTCGCCACCGCCTCGACCCAGACGGTAATCCGTTGCGCCAGGAAGGCCGTGGTCGATGGCGACAGCGCGTCGCCGGCGATGACATGGTTATCTGGGTCGCCGGTATCGTCGAGCGGAACCAGCTCGTGCGGCGCGCCCCAGCGGCCGGCGATTTCGCGGGTGCGGTCAGGCCGCACCACCCTGTCCGAATCCGAGAAGATGAACAGGGCAGGGATGTCAGCTTTCTCCACCGGCGCTCCATAGGCGAGTTCAGTCAGCGCCTGCATCGGCAGCGTCGCGGCAACCGGATATTTGGTGGTCCAGAATTTCTCGTGCAGAGCGTTGCGCGGCACGAAACTGCGTTCCTTGCCGATGACGAGTTCGGCGATCTGCTTTCCCCAAGGCATGGTCAGGAGCTCGGCGCCTGATGCCTTCACGCCGAAATTGGGCGAGATGAATGCAATGGCCGCCACGCCATCCGACGCACCGGGCTGTGTTGCCGCCCACGCCGCCAGCGAGCCGCCGGTCGAGGTCGAGATGACGATCACCTTGTCGCCGATCGCCCGGCCGATGGCGAGCGCCTCCTCATAGTCGTTGATCCAGGCATTGACACTGCCCTGCGTCATCGCCGCGCCGTCCTGCCCGTGACCGGTAAGGCGGGTGTAGAAGAGGTTGGCGTCGAGCTGGTCCGCCACCTCGTCGGGCAGGGGGCGGACTTCGCCTTTGGAAGCGGAAAACCCGTGGATATAGACGATCGACAGCGGCGTCTTGGCATGCACCATCGGGTTGGCCCAGACGATCTCCTTCTCCAGCCCGTCGCGTACACCGGGCACGGCGGCTTCCACCTTCGCCACATAGGCCTGCGGATCGTCGCCGATGGCGGAAGGATCGAAGCGGATCGTGGTGTCTACGGGAACGCGTGGGCCAAGGACGATGGCCAGTGCAAGGACGGCGATCAGGCCCAGCACAGCAAGCACGATCCGTCGCCCCATTGCAGACTCCACGCAACAACAACAAGCCTATGGCGGTGGCCCTGAACAGGCAACGGCCGCCCAGGCAGCCAAACCACCAATCCTGTGGGCATCCTATTCGTTCTGCGGTTTGCGGTCGTAGTTCAGTGGCCTTGCCTTCCAGCTTGTCGTCAAGCTGATCACCCATCGGCACACGGGTCGGGGCAACAGGGCAAGAAACTTCAGCGGCCAGCTCGTGCGGTACGGAAAGGTGACTTCGAAGCCACCGGATTTGATTGCCTTCACCATGCGGCGCGTCGCTCGGCTGACTGGCATCAGGCCCGGCATTGGCAACATGTTCTTTTCAGTCAGCGGCGTGTCGACAAAACCGGGGTTTATCACCTGGACGCGGATGTTCATCTTGTCGAAATCGTACTTCAGGGACTCTGCCAGGATGTTGATCGCCGCCTTGGTGCCGCCATAGGCGGCGGTGGTCGGCCAGCCGAAATAGGCGGTGACAGATCCAACCAGCACGACATGGCCGCGTGATCGCACGCGCATATGTTCCACGACCGGCACCAGCCCGTTGATGATGCCGAAATAATTGACCTCGAAGGACTTGCGAAAGTCCTTGACGACAAGAGCCTCTCCGGGCGTCGCGATGTAGTTTCCGGCATTGAAGACGGCGAGCACGATCGGCCCGAGCTCCTTCTCGATCGCGGCGACCGTCCTTGCCATGCGCGGTTCGTCGGTCACGTCACAGGGAAAAGCGGTGACGCTGCCCGGCATCTGCGCTGTCTCGACAATGAGCGTGTCGATCGGATCGTCGTCCAGCGCGGTTACCGCCACCGCGTAGCCCTGGGACGCCAGATCCCTGGCCAGCGAGCGGCCAATGCCGCTCGAGCCGCCCGTGACCCAGGCAACGCCATGTTTCGGATCGGCCCGATAGAGTGTCATGCTGCGCCCTGCCGAGTTTGTTGGTGCCTTGCTCTAGCGGTCAGGAAATCGAATGAAAAGAGTGCTTCTCGACGTCGGGTGCAAATGAACTGTACGACATCGAGCCCGGTCTAGGGGATGCAGATACACCGCAGAGCCGGAAATGCGACTGGACCAGGCAAATTCTTGCCTTGAAACCGAAGCTTCGGGTTTCTAGGGTTTCGGCGCACGCACACAAGGAATCCTGAATGCCCCGTTCTGTGATCGACGCGATCGGCAACACGCCTCTGATCCGCCTCAACAAGGCTTCCGAAGAAACCGGCTGCGAAATCCTGGGCAAGGCCGAATTCATGAATCCTGGGCAATCGGTCAAGGATCGCGCCGGCCTGTTCATCATCCATGACGCCGAACAGCGCGGCCTGTTGAAGCCGGGCGGTGTCATCGTCGAGGGCACGGCCGGCAATACCGGCATCGGCCTGACGCTGGTCGCCAAGGCGCTTGGCTATCGCACCGTCATCGTCATCCCGGATACGCAGAGCCAGGAAAAGAAGGACACGATCCGCTTGCTCGGCGCCGAGCTGATCGAGGTGCCGGCCGTGCCCTACAAGAACCCCAACAACTACGTGAAACTGTCGGGACGGCTGGCCGAGCAGATGGCCAGGAGCGAGCCGAACGGCGCCATATGGGCCAACCAGTTCGACAATGTCGCCAACCGCGACGGCCATATCCGCACCACGGCGCAGGAAATCTGGGCCCAGACCGGCGGCAAGGTCGATGGTTTCGTCTCGGCGGTGGGCTCCGGTGGAACGCTTGCCGGTGTTGCCTTCGGGCTGAAGGCCAAGAGCAAGGATGTGAAGATCGCGCTCGCTGATCCACTGGGCGCCGCGCTCTACAGTTTCTACACCAGCGGCGAATTGAAATCGGAGGGCAGCTCGATCACCGAGGGCATCGGGCAGGGGCGCATTACCGCCAATCTCGAAGGGTTCACGCCGGACTTCTCCTTTCAGGTCAAGGACGAGGACGCACTGCCGATCGTCTTCGATCTCATTCAGGAAGAAGGTCTTTGCGTCGGTGGCTCGACCGGCATCAACATTGCCGGCGCGATCCGGCTGGCCAGGGAATTAGGCCCCGGCCATACCATCGTGACCATTCTTTGCGATTACGGCACGCGCTACCAGTCGAAGCTGTTCAACCCGGAATTCCTGCGCGAGAAGAACCTTCCCGTGCCGGGCTGGATGGAACTGCAGAGCAAGATTTCGGTGCCGTTCGAAAAGGTCTCGTGATGGCGCACAAAACGGAAGCGCTGTTTCGCGACGATGCCTACCTGCGTACGGCGGATGCGACGGTTGTTGCCGTCAACGATCGTGGCGGCATCGTTCTCGATCGGACGATCTTCTACGCCACCTCGGGTGGGCAGCCGGGAGACACCGGTTATCTCGAACGCGCCGACGGCAGCCGCATCGCCATTGCAGCCACCATCACGGGTGAGACCAAGGACGAGATCATCCATGTGCCGGCGCCCGAGCAGTCGGCCCCGGCGGCTGGCGAAAAGGTCAAACTCGCCATCGACTGGGAACGCCGGCACCTGTTGATGCGCATGCACGCGGCCTGTCACCTGCTCACAGTCGTTTGCCCGTTCCCGATTACGGGTGCCGCGGTTTCCGAGGACGACAGCCGCGTCGATTTCGACATTCCGGACGCCAGCTTCACCAGGGAAGAGGTGACCGCGAGGCTGATGGATCTGGTGCGGGCCGATCATCCGATTTTCACCAGGCTGATCAGCGACGAGGAACTCGCCGCGAATCCCGGCCTGGTGAAGTCCAAGAACGTCCGGCCGCCGGTCGGCACCGGCAAGATCCGCCTGGTCTGCATCGGTGAGAATGGCACGGTCGACAGCCAGCCCTGCGGCGGCACGCATGTGAAAAGCACGCGCGAAATCGGCGAAATCCACATTGGCAAGATCGAAAAGAAAGGCCGTGAGAACAGGCGCTTCCGCATCCGCTTCGGCCCGATGCCGGCCGCCTGACACGTAACCCTTTGCCTTACCCGGGAGAACCAAAAATGGCAGAAGACAGTCCTTTTATCGTCGATGCGGACTGGCTGCAGGGACGCCTGGGCGAGCCCGGCCTGACAATCGTGGACGCATCCTGGTACTTGCCGGCGCAGAAGCGTGACGCGCGTGCCGAGTATGAAGCCGCCCACATCCCCGGCGCCCGCTTTCTGGACCAGGATGCGGTTTCGGATCCTGACGCCGCCTTGCCGCATACGCTGCCGTCGCCTCGGCATTTCGCGCAATATGTCGGAGCGATGGGCGTCTCGGCCGACGACACCATCGTCATTTATGACGGTCCGGGGTTCTTCTCGGCACCCCGGGCATGGTGGATGTTCCGCATCATGGGTGTTTTCCAGGTCTACATTCTCGACGGCGGCTTCGACGGTTGGAAGGCGGCCGGGCGGCCCGTCACGGCCGAGCCGACAAGGATCGCGCCGAGTGTGTTCCACGCCGATTTCGACCCCGGTCGCGTCGCCAGCCTCGCCGACATGCGCCGGATCGTCGAAACCGGCGCCAGCCAGATTGCCGATGCCCGTGGACCCGGCCGCTTCACCGGTGCGGAGCCCGAACCCCGTGCCGGCGTCCGTTCAGGCCATATGCCGGGTGCGCGCAATGTGCCGTATTCCGCACTGTCGGAGAATGGTTCGCTGCTGTCGAAGGACCGTTTGCGCAAGGTGATCGAGGATGCCGGCATTGACCTGTCGAAGCCCATCGTCACGTCTTGCGGCTCCGGTGTCACCGCAGCGGTGATTACGCTCGCCCTGGAGACGCTTGGCCACACCGACAACAGGCTCTATGACGGCTCGTGGACCGAGTGGGGCGGGCTCTCCGACACACCTGTCGCAACTGGCCCCGCGAAGACCGGCCCAGCGAAAACTGGCAAGGAATGAACGCGATGGAAAACGGCGTGCTGCAGGATATTGAAGTCACGGTGACTTTTCTAGAAATGCATGCCCCTCCCGCCGTCTCGCCGCCAGTGCCCTACAACCGGCAGGTTGCGCTGTTGAAGACCAGGGACATTCCCTTGCATTTTTATCGCTACCTGATGGACCGGGTTGGACGCAAATGGCACTGGGTGAATGTTCTCAGGCTGAATGACGATGAACTTTCGGCCGGCATCCACCGTGAGGATCGCGACATCAGGGTGCTTTATCTCGACGGCGCGCCGGCGGGTTTCTTCGACATCAAGCCGCATTTGCCGGAGGAAGTCGAACTTGCCTATTTCGGCATGATGGAACATGCCACCGGGCAGGGCCTCGGCCGCTGGTTCCTGGGTTCGGCTATTGCGGCCGCGTGGGCATATGGCCCGAAACGGGTGACGGTGCAAACCTGTACGCTTGACCACCCGGCGGCACTCCCACTTTACCAGAAGCTCGGTTTCAGGCCGGTCGCGCAGAAGAAAGAGGTCGTGCACCCGCTGCCTTTCGCCGAGCGTTCGGCCAGCGTCATGCGGCCGTAACGCCACCGGGAATCTGAACCTTTCGTTCATCGGCGCTTCAGCCTGCCTTTGGCATGTTGCCCGCATCGTCAATGCGGCAGATGCCGAAGGAGAAAAGATATGCTGACACGCCGTACACTGGCCGCCGCGCTGATCGCTGCGATTGCCATGCCGAGCCTTGCCGCCGCCCAGGCGACGACGCCTTCCGCCGCCACGATCGAGCGCAAGCTGGAGGCGGCGCCCCGGGTGAAGCTGCGGCCGAACGAGCGCGTCACCATCCGCGAATTCAAGCGCCGGCCGGATCTGCGCCGCATGGCGCGCTCGATCGACATCCAGTCGATCAATTTCGCATTCGGCTCGGCAGCGATTTCCAGCTCGCAATACGACAAGATCGAGACTATCGCCAATGCGCTCCGGCGCATCCTGCGCCGCGATCCCGGTGCGCGCGTGCTGATCGAGGGGCATACCGATGCCGTCGGATCCTTTCAGTCGAACCAGGTACTGTCCGAACAGCGCGCCGCCTCGCTGAAGCGCACGCTGGTGCGCGAATTCGGCGTGCCCGGCTATGCCCTCGAGACCGTCGGCTACGGCGAGGAGTTCCTGCTCGTGCCGACGCAGAACGAAAACTGGCAGAATCGCAGGGTGACGTTGCGGCGCTTCGACGATTTCATCCGCTGATTCGGGGTTTCGCTGGCTTTATCTGGCCGGCTTATCTCATGGATCTGGCGCGATCAGTGTTGTTGGCATGAGGGATCGATCGCAGACATCGGATCGGTCCCTCGATCCTTGGCAAGAATCGGGTGGGACGCATCGGCCAGAGCTCATAATTTCCGGTCGACGAGCCGGAGATTTACATGATGACCATTCAGTTCAAGGCACTATCCACCGAACATGTCAGAGCCCTGCAGCGTGGTGGACCCGATGCTTACGGCCACACGCCAGAGCGGAACATCTCCGACGGCGATGGCGTGCCTTGCAGGCACTGTCTCAAGAACATCGCAGCCGGCGACGCCTATCTTGTCCTGGCTTTCCGGCCTTTCCCGCGTCTTCAACCCTATGCCGAGACCGGCCCGATCTTCCTGCATGCGGAAGAGTGCGAGCGCGCGGCCGAGACAAATGCGCTACCCGAAATCCTCGAAAGTCCGGACTACATCGTGCGCGGCTATGGTAGGGACGACCGTATCGTCTACGGCAGCGGCGCTGTGACCCCGACCGGGGCGATTGCCGCAAGGGCCGAGATCTTGTTCGAGCGCGACGATATTGCCTATGTGCATGTCCGCTCGGCGCGCAACAACTGCTATCAATGCCGGATCGAACGGGCCTGAACCGCGCGGACCGGCAGAAAGCTCTGTCGTACTCCCGTCGCATAGATACGATAGAAAGCGATTGTCGATGGATTGGCCGACCGCGGATGAACCGGCGGCAATCCCGATATCGAGGAAGCGGGGCTTTGGCTCCGCTTTTTTGTTGCTGTTCAGCACGAAAGTCTTCAACGCAAAGAAAAAGCCCGCCGGCTGGGCCGACGGGCTGCAACTATTGCCTGGAGGGCCTTTTAGTTGAACTTGTACTTCAAGCCCAGACGCACGGTCTGGAACGAAGGGGTATCTTCCAAGATGCCGTCGGAGCCGAAATCTTCCTTCGCATAGTGCGAATAGCGGTATTCGAGGCCAACGGTCATATTGTTGGAAACGGCCGTTTCAAGACCACCGCCAACCGAGAAGCCACTGGAACCCCAGTCATAGATATCGCCGCTGGGGCCGCCAGGTGCAGATGCATGGAGGTTGAAGTGCTGCCAGCTATAGCCCCCGATCACATAGGCAAGCGTCGACTCATTGACCTTGGCGCCGACTCGGGCGAGCGCATCGAATCCATAGTCGGCGTCACCCTTGATCGATCCGCCAAAAATATCGAGCTTGGTCCGGATGCCTGAGTAGCGACCGTCAAGCTGGACACCCGCGACCCAGGTGCCGAAATCATGGTCGTAGCCGATGCTGCCTTCACCGAAGACACCTTCGCCCCCGATGCCATTCAGCTCAAGTGCGCCGCCGAGAGTCAGATCATGCACCATTGTGCCGGCGCCAAGCGCGCCACCAACGTAGAAGCCGGTCCAGTTGTAGGCTGGAGCCACGAAAGAAGCGCCGCCGCCATTCTGAGCGCCAAAGCGATAGTTGGCAGCAACATGGAACGTGTGCGTTGACGGCTCCACGTTCAGCGAGCCGGCGCCGAAGTCAAGAACCGACTTGTCGCCGTAGTCGGCATAACGATATTCGGTCTTGAGCGTCCAGTTGCCGCGCAGCACGGTTTCCATGCCGACGCCAAGAACATAGCCGCCGCGATTCTCGGTGAAATCGAGCCCATCGGCGTCGCCAGACCCGTCCAGCTTGAAATGCTGCCAGCTGTAGCCGCCGAGCACATAGCCGAGCGTGCTCGGATTGAGGAGATAGCCGGCGCGCAGGCCGACGTCGAAGCCGTAGGAATTCGTGAGGTCGATATCGGCACCTGGAACGCTCAGCGAAGGGCCGATATTGCCGTAGTTGGCATCGATGAAACCGCCGAGCAGGAAACGCTCGTTGACCATGTAGTCATAGCCGGCGGTCAGTTCGCCGAACACGCCGTTCCCACCGATGCCGTTGAAGCTTGCACCCGGAGCGCTGACCTTGTGCACGGTCGCGCCAAAGCCCCCGCCGATGCCGATATAGGCGCCGCTCCAGTTGAAGCCGCTTGCCTCGATCGGCTGTACGACGTCTGCCGCGTGGGCCGCGGACATTAGCGCCACGACAGAAACAGCACCGAGGAGAAAAGATTTCGCGGAAACGCGAGTAAGCATAGCCCGTACCCCTAATAATAAACCCGGGCTGTTCCTAACAGGGAGTCTGTCAATTTGGGTATGACAAAAATGCAACAGTCTCGGGCAACCTGCCTCTGCAGCGGACACCGATCTGCCGGGTAATCGGGCATCGGCCTGGATGGGCCAGCAAAAAGCCCGCCGGAGAGAACCGGCGGGCAAAAATCCGTAAGTTGACTTTTTCTGGGTGTATCAGGCGGCCAGAACGGCCTTCGGCTCGGCCAGTTCGTAGCCGAGCGCCTCGGCGACCGCCCGGTTGGTGATCTTGCCCTTGTGGACGTTGAGGCCGTTGCGCAAATGATGGTCGTCGACCAGCGCCTTCAGGCCCTTGTCGGCGAGCTGCAGGCCGTAGTGCAGCGTCGCATTGTTCAGCGCATGGGCCGAGGTGACCGGCACGGCACCTGGCATGTTGGCGACGCAGTAATGGATAACGCCGTCAACCTCGTAGGTTGGCTCGGCGTGAGTCGTCGCATGCGAGGTCTCGAAGCAGCCGCCCTGGTCGATGGCGACGTCGACCAGCACCGAGCCCTTCTTCATGCCCGACAGCATTTCGCGGGTGACGAGCTTTGGTGCCGCGGCGCCCGGGATCAGCACGGCGCCGACGACGATGTCGGCCGAGAAGCATTCTTCCTCGAGCGCCTCGACGGTCGAATAGCGGGTGTGCACGCGGCCGGCGAAAAGGTCGTCGAGCTGGCGTAGCCGCGGGATCGACCGGTCGATGATGGTGACGTCGGCGCCAAGGCCGGCAGCCATGCGGGCGGCATGCAGGCCGACGACGCCACCGCCGAGCACGGTGACCTTGCCGGGCAGCACGCCGGGCACGCCGCCAAGCAGTATGCCACGGCCGCCATTGGCCTTCTGCAGCGCCGTGGCGCCGGCCTGGATCGACAGGCGACCGGCGACTTCGGACATCGGCGCGAGCAGCGGCAGGCCGCCACGATCGTCGGTCACGGTTTCGTAGGCTATCGCCGTGACGCCGGAAGCGAGCAGGCCCTTGGTCTGCTCCGGATCCGGAGCCAGGTGAAGATAGGTGTACAGGATCTGGCCGTCGCGCAGCTGCACCCATTCATTGGGCTGCGGCTCCTTGACCTTGACGATCATGTCCGACTTTGCGAACACGTCGGCTGCGGTCTTGGCGATGGTGGCGCCGGCGGCGCGATAGGCGTTGTCATCGGCGCCAATGCCGGCACCGGCACCGGCCTCGACCAGCACTTCGTGGCCGTGCGCCACATATTCGCGGACCGAGCCGGGCGTGAGGCCGACACGGTATTCGTGGTTCTTGATTTCCTTGGGGCAGCCGACGCGCATTGTCTTCTCCTGATCCGGGCCCTTTTGGGCTCACTCCCTGTATCGTCTGAGTGAACCACGAATCGGCGCGCAAGTGTTTGCGAATGCGCTTGCGCGGACAGGCAGGTTTCGATAATTGTTGCGCAAAATGGCAGGATATTCGCAGGATTCACGAAAAATGCCGCTCGACAGGATCGATATCGCCATTCTCGAGACATTGCAGAAGGATGGCAGGATACCCAACGCGGCGCTCGCCGAGAAGGTTGGCCTGTCGCAATCGGCCTGCTCGCGCCGGCTCGACAACCTGGAAAAATCCGGCACCATCCGCGGCTACCACGCCCGGCTTTCCAATGCGGCACTCGGTCACCAGATGACGGCGATAGTGCATATATCGCTATCGGGCCAGTTCGAGAAAACGCTGTCGGATTTCGAGGCGGCGATCAAGCGGTGCCCCAACGTGCTGTCATGCCACCTGATGTCGGGCGAATACGATTACATCCTGCGCATCGCGGCAAAGGACCTTGTCGATTATGAGCGCATCCACAAGGAATGGCTGTCGGCCATGCCGCATGTCACCAAGATCAACTCGTCCTTTGCCTTGCGTGAGATCGTCGACCGCACCGCCATGGGGATGAAGCCGGAAATGGCTTAGATGGCATTGATATTCAGGTGACGCCGGCCTGCGAACGGCAAGGTCCCGCGCTTCCGGCATCCACGAACCAAAATGTCCGCTCCGTTCCGGTTCTCGGACCCTCAGCCATTCTCGGCGCGGCTGACCTGAATCTCAACACATCTGGCTGGCTTCCGTGACAATCCGGTCCATCGGAATGTCGTGCGGCTGCGGATAGATGGTCGCGATGCGCTGCAGTTCGTAGCCGACTCCGATGACCAGTGGCTTGAACGGCATGGCGGCCAGCGTGCGGTCGAAGAAGCCGCCGCCATAGCCCAGGCGATAGTTCGTCGGATCGATGCCGACGATCGGCGAGATGACGATGTCCGGCAGCACGGGATCGCCCTCGGCCGGGATCGGGATGTTCCAGACGCCTTTCTCCAGCCGGTCGCCTGGTTTGTAGGCGCGGAAGATCAGCGGTTGCGCTTTCTCCACCACGATGGGCAGCGCGGTGCGGCCGCCTCGTTCATTGATCGCCGCCATCCACGGCCGCAGGTCCGGTTCGCCGCGAAACGGCCAGTAAAGGCTGACCATGCGGCCGGCGATATCGCCGATGATCGCGTCGAGCCCTTCGGCGATGCGATGGGACATTCCCGTTCGCGCGTCGGCCGAAACTGCCAGCCGCGCTGCGATGAGACGCTCGCGCTCGGCTTTGCGCCAGCGTCTCACATCGGCCCAGTCGGATAGCGGCGCCTGGAATGCGGGATCGAGTTCATGCATGAAGCAGGGCGGCGAGGCATATTGTGCCGGACCCTGGTCGTCATGATCGTTAGCCATGCGTCACCTCATCGCGTGTTCGATGACGCTATACCTCGCGACACGATACATCTTGTGCATTCACGACATGGGACGACGAGTCCCGGGCACCACCCTTCTGTTGCTGCATTGCACAAAAATACCTACATCTAGCGCAGGCGATCCTGCCGTCAGGGGTGAACGAGATGACCCGACCCAGCCATCATGTCGTCGTCGTCGGCGCGGGTTTCGGCGGCCTCGAATTCACCCGTGCGCTCGCCGGCGCATCGGTGCGCATCACCATGATCGACAAGCGCAACCATCATCTTTTCCAGCCGCTGCTCTACCAGGTCGCGACGACCGCGCTGGCAACCTCCGAGGTTGCGTGGCCGATCCGCCACCTCCTGCGCAAGCGCAAGGACGTGACGACGCTGCTGGCCAATGTCACCGGCGTCGACCGTGCCGGCAAACGCGTGCTGCTCGATGACGGCAGCGCGGTCGCCTACGACACGCTGGTGCTGGCCACCGGCGCGCGGCACGCCTATTTCGGCCATGACGAATGGGAGCCTTTTGCGCCGGGTTTGAAGACGCTGGAGGATGCGACCACCATTCGGCGGCGCATTCTCCTGGCCTTCGAGCAGGCCGAACGCGAAACCGATCCCGCCAAGCGCCAGGCGCTGCTGACGATCGCCATCGTCGGCGGGGGCCCGACCGGCGTGGAACTGGCCGGTACCATCGCCGAACTGGCGCAAGACACGCTGCGCGGCGAATTCCGCGATATCGATACGCGGCAAACCCGCGTGGTGCTGATCGAGGCCGGCGACCGCATCCTTGCCAATTTCGCGCCGAAACTGTCCGGTTACGCCAGCAAGGCGCTGGAACGTCTTGGTGTGACGGTTGAGCTCGGCCGCGCCGTCACGCGCTGCGACGCCGAGAGCGTTGTGTTTGGCGACAAGCAGCTGGCAGCCCGAACGATCCTGTGGGCGGCCGGCGTTGCCGCTTCACCCGCCGCCGAATGGCTGGGCGCGAAGGCGGACCGCGCGGGCAGGGTGCTCGTCGAGCCTGACCTCAGCGTTCCCGGCAGCCCGGAGATTTTTGTCATCGGCGATGCCGCCCTTGTGCTGAGGCCAGATGGACGGCCGGTGCCTGGCGTGGCGCCTTCCGCCAAGCAGGAGGGCCGACATGTCGCGGCCACCGTCAAGGCCAGGCTTGCCGGCGATACGACGGCACGTCCCTTCCATTACAAGCACGCCGGCGACCTAGCGACGATCGGCAAACGCGCCGCCGCGATCGATTTCGGCTGGATCAAGCTCACGGGCTGGCTCGCCTGGTGGCTGTGGGGCATCGCGCACATCTATTTCCTGATCGGTTTCCGCAACCGGCTTGCGGTTTCCCTGAGCTGGCTATGGATCTACGTCACGGGCCAGCGCAGCGCCCGGCTGATCACCCAGGGCGACGACGACAAGACCTGACTTTTCTTCAAGGTTCCTTTCATCCGCGCGTCATCTCCAGCTGATGGACTGATGTCCGGACGCACGCGACTTCTTGAGTGGACTTGAGCCTATTTCGGCGCGAAGTTCGCTCCGGGGCAGGGCGTCAGTTAGTCGAACAGGAGAAGACATGTCGCAACTGCTCCATCCCGTCTCCCGCCGCGGTTTTCTCGCTGGCGCCGCAGCCACAGGGGCGCTGATCGTGCTTCATCCCTTCTCCGCCCGCGCTCAAGGTAACCAGGCGCATCTTCGGATCATGGAAACCACCGACATCCATGTGAACGTGCTGCCCTATGATTACTACGCCGACAAAGCCAACGACACGATGGGCCTGTCGCGTACGGCATCCCTGATCGACGCGGTGCGCAAGGAGGCCGTCAACTCGATGCTGATCGACAATGGCGACCTGCTGCAGGGCAACCCGATGGGCGACTACATCGCCTACGAGAAGGGCCTCAAGGACGGCGACCTGCATCCGATCATGAAAGGCATGAACCTGCTCGGCTACGAATGCTCGACGCTCGGCAACCACGAGTTCAACTACGGCCTGTCTTTCCTGGACAAGGTGCTGGCCGGCGCCAATTTTCCCTTCGTCTGCGCCAATCTGATCCGCGGCACCGAGCTTGCGGCCAACCCGCGTGACGACAAGCTCTACCTCAAGCCCTATGTGATCCTCGACAAGAAGATCAGGGACGGGTCGGGCGCCGAACAGCCGATCAGGATCGGCATTATCGGTTTCGTGCCGCCGCAGATCATGGTCTGGGACCTCAAGAATCTCGAAGGCAACGTCAAGACGCGCGACATCGTCGAGGCAGCCATGGCCTGGGTGCCGCAGATGAAGGAAGAGGGCGCCGACATCGTCATCGCGCTCTCGCATTCCGGCATCGATGTGAAGCAGGGCGACATGATGGAGAACGCCTCCTTCTTCGTCGCCGGCGTCGATGGCGTCGATGCCGTGTTCACCGGTCACCAGCATCTGGTGTTCCCCGGCAAGAAGGATTTCCAGTCGCTCGAAGGCGTCGATACGCAAAAAGGCACCCTGCGGGGCAAGCCGGCCGTGATGGGCGGTTTCTGGGGCTCGCATATGGGTCTGATCGACCTCATGCTGGAGCGTGACGGATCGAAATGGAAGGTCGTGTCCGCGACCTCCGAGGCGCGGCCGATCTTCGAGCGTGTCGACAACAAGAACAAGCCGACTGTCCCCGACGACAAGCGCATCATCGCCGCGCTCGAGCAGGACCACCAGGCGACCCTGGCCTATGTGCGCCGTCCGGTCGGCAAGACCTCAGCGCCGCTCTATTCCTATTTCGCGCTGGTCGCCGACGATCCGTCGGTGCAGGTCGTCAGCCAGGCGCAGACCTGGTACTTGAAGGACATACTCAAGAGCACGCAGTGGAAGGATGTGCCGCTGCTGTCGGCCGCCGCTCCCTTCAAGGCGGGCGGGCGCAATGGCGCCGACTACTACACCGACGTGCCTGCCGGCGATATCGCCATCAAGAACGTCGCCGACCTTTATCTCTATCCCAACACCGTGCGCGCCGTCCAAATCACCGGCGCGCAGGTCAAGGAATGGCTGGAAATGTCGGCCGGCATCTTCAACAGGATCGAGGCAGGGAAGCCCGACCAGACGCTCATCAACACCGATTTCCCGTCCTACAATTTCGACGTCATCGATGGCGTCTCCTACAAGATCGATCTGTCGCGGCCGCCGAAATATGATGTCAAGGGCGGCGTGGCGAATGCCGGCGCCAATCGCATCGTCGACTTGATGTTCGACGGAAAACCGATTGATCCCAATCAGAAATTCGTCGTCGCGACCAACAATTACCGCGCCGGCGGCGGTGGTAATTTTCCCGACATCAATGCCTCGAAGATCATCTACGAGGCGCCGGACACCAACCGCGATGTCATCGTTCGCTACATTGTGAGCCAGGGCACGATCAACCCGTCGGCCGACGGCAACTGGTCGTTCGCGCCGCTGCCGGGAACCAGCGTCGTGTTCGAGACGGGCGTCAAGGCAAAGGACTTCATCGCCCAAGTGAAGGCGCTGAAGATCGAACCGGCGGGCGAGGGCGAAGCCGGTTTTGCGAAATACCGCATCCTGCTATGATCCGGGTCGTCCAGAGCGGTTCGGTTCACGGAAAAGCCGAACCGCTCCATCTCCTCGATTGAAGGCAATTCCGGATCTTTTTCATCGGTTCCGGATTTGCCTCGTTTCCTGCGATTGCCCCGGCTGGTGCGCATAGCGCGGCCCTCAGTTTTCGGGCGTCAGCGGCAGTGCCGTCGCGGGGGCTTGCGGGCTGACTGGCTGCGTCGGCTCGAGCGACGTGCCGGTCGGATCACTGGGCACGGTCAAGGGCGTCATCCCGGCCGGAGCATGCACCTCGTGGATAGTCGAGGTTGGTGTGTTGTCGATGAGATCGCCGGCACCAGGCGTTATGGTCGGGCTGATGCTGACACCCAGCGGATCGTTCATGACAGTCGGTGGGGTTATGCGCCGTGCATCGGCAGCGGACATTGGGGCAAGCAGGATGGCAATGGCGGTAAGTGTTCGCTTCATGGAAGCCTCCAATGGTCAGAGGCGCTCGGCGTAATCTTGGCGCGGGGCGTCGGATGAGTGAGAACGGCCGACGCGCGATCGCGGTTTCATCACGTCGCATCAAGACGCCGCGATTGGCGCTTTGGCTTAACCCGCGAGTTCGACGCGGGGACGCTCACCAAAGGCGGCCCACAGGCAGATCGACCTAGGCCTTGTAGACCACCTGGCGCACGTCGATGTAGCTGGCGCGGAAGCCGGCTTCGCAATAGTGCAGGTAGAACTCCCAAAGCTTCTTGAAGCGATCGTCGAAGCCGAGCGGTACGATCTTCTCCCACGACGCCCAGAAACGATGTCGCCATTCGGCGAGCGTGCGCGCATAGTCGTCTGGGAAAACGCGCTCACGCAGATGCGCAAGGCCATGATCCTTGCCGAGCGCCTTCAGGATCGACGGTGTCGGCAGCATGCCGCCGGGAAATACGTAGCGCTGGATGAAATCCGGCCTGGCGCGATAGGTGTCGTAGGCGGCTTCGTTGATGGTGATGATCTGCAGACCCGCGGTGCCGCCGGGCTTCAGGCAAGCTTTCATCTTCGAGAAGAACACCGGCCAGTATTTTTCGCCGACCGCCTCGAACATCTCGATAGACGCGATGCGGTCGTAAGTTCCCGTTTCGTCCCGGTAATCCTGCAGCTTGATGTCGACCTTGTCGGCGAGCCCGGCCTTGGCGATGCGTGCCTTGGCGAAGTCGTGCTGTTCGCGGCTGATCGTCAGTCCCGTAACGCGGCAGCCGATTTCGCGTGCCGCGAATTCGGCAAAGCCGCCCCAGCCGCAGCCGATCTCCAGCACATGATCCTTTCCGCCGATACCCGTATCCCTGGCCAGTGCCCGGTATTTGGCGGCCTGGGCGCTTTCCAGATCATTGGCACCGTTGGCGTAGAGCGCCGAGGAATAGGTCATGCTCGGATCGAGCCACTCCTTGTAGAAGGCGTTGCCGAGATCATAATGCGCCGAGATATTGCGCTTAGAACCGGTGTGCGTGTTCTCGTTGAACCAGTGGCGGATGCGCTGGACGGTGTTGATGAGCCAGCTGGCGCCGCCGGCGACGCGTTCGCCGATCACCGAATTGACCACGAACAATTCCAGGAAGCTGGTCACGTCCGGGCTTTCCCAATCGCCGTCCATATAGGATTCGGCAACACCGATCGTGCCGCCGGAAAAGGCGCGGCCTGGCAGCCGCCAATTCTTCAGCACCAGCTCGGCGTCGGGGCCGGGCGCCTTGCCGCCGACCAGAACGGCGCGGCCGTCCGGCATCCTGACCTTGAGGGAACCGCGCGGCAGGTTCATCGCCGCCGACAGCACCATGCGCGCCTTGGCCGGCAGGCCCTTGACGATCTCGGCGAAATTGAATTCGTCGAGCCTGACCGCTTCGCTCAGCGCTGCGCTGTGATGTTCCCCATGTGCCATTTCACACCCCTGGATTTCCGTGGTTCTGGCGCAAATTGCCGGGCCACGATTCTCTTGGATCATTCGCCAGGTTCGAACGCCCTTGCCTGGTCCCGGTATCTCATGGGTTCGGCGCGAGGCGGGCTCGAACGAAAGCGCGCGCCTGTTAGCCAAAGCTTCAGCGCTTCCCAGCGAATGCCTGTCACAATCTTCCACGTCATGAGGGGGAACTTCAAGAGGCAGGCCATTGGCTGGGCTGTGCCACGTGGCGCTTGGTATCTGCTCCCTCGCGTCGAGTTGCTGCCCGAATTCAAAAACGGCTATGGCCGCCGCCATGCCTGTGCGATAGCTTTAGCCATGCGCTATGTAATCGTCATTGCCGCCGTCGCATTCTTCCTGATCTGGGATGGCCTGTACAATCAGGGCCGGTATCTCGACATGTCGGTCAGGGAACTCTCCCATATCGTTCGTTACGTCACCGGCAAGGCCTGAGCAGCCCCTCCCGACCTGGACGTCCCTTCCGAAGATCCTAGGCGTTGGTCATCGCGAGATGCGGTACGGCGCCGAGCGGGCGCGTCGCAAGGACGCGTGGCGTCATGAACGGTTGACGCGAGGGGACCGCCGTCACTAAAGACCCGGCATTCAGATCGAGGAGGCGGAATTGATCCGGCATATCGTTTTCTTCAGCGCCAGGCGCAAGGAGGATGTGGAGGCTGTGCGCAGCGGGCTTTTGGCGCTTGGCGACATTCCTCATTCCAGCCTCTTCGAGGTCACTTTGAACACCAAGGTCGACCCGTTGTCGGATGAAGTCGATGTCGTCGTCTACGCCGAGTTCGCCAATGACGCGGCGCTGGCCGCTTACAAGGCGCATCCGCTCTATGCGCGGACCACCAGCAAGGTCAAACCCTTGCGCGAGCTGCGCTATTCCGCCGATGTCGTGGCCGGCAGCTGATCCAGCGCCTGCTCCAGCGGGGCGCCGTTGTCGATGCCCTATCAGATAGCCGTACACGTCCCTGCCAAATGTCTCGGTCAGGACGACGACTTGATTTGCCGACCTCAACGCCATGCACTCAAGCCAGCGGGTTATGTCCCCGCGCGGGGGATGCCGCTGCGTCAGATCCCGCGGCGGCGGATGAGAAGAAGACCTTGAACCGTTTTGCGGAATGATGCACATGCCCGCCTGCATGACCCGAACAACAGCAGCCGGCATTCATCCGCTCGATCATCTGGTGCTGCCGACGCAGAACCTCGATGTGGCGCGTTCCCGGCTCACTTCGCTCGGCTTCGTCGTCGCCCCGACCGGCATCCATCCCTTTGGAACGGAAAACTGCTGCGTTTTCCTCGCCGACGGCACCTATCTGGAGCCGCTCGCGATTGGCAGCGAACAGGCCACGATCAAGGCCGCTGTCGAGGGCAATGTCTTCGTCGCGCGCGACCGCCTCTACCGCGAAAGCCGCGGCGATGAGGGATTTTCCGCGGTGGTGCTGGGAACCGATAACGCCGATGCCGACCATGCGCGCTATGTCGAGGCCGGCCTGTCGGCGGGAGGCACGCTGAGCTTTTCACGCGCTTTCACCGATACATCGGGCAAAAGCGACGAGGCGTCATTCAAGCTGGCCTTCGCCTCGGCCAATGACACAACCGATGCGTTTCTTTTTGCCTGCCAGCGCATCAATGCGCCTGATGTGGACCGCGCGGCTTTGCAGGCCCACGCCAATGGCGCCACAGGCATCATGGAAGTGGTGGCGATCAGCGACCACCCTGCCGAACAGTCGCGGCTGATTTCCGTGGCGTTGGGGAATCCCGCTGCCGGCGTGGGCTCAGCGTTTCATTTGCCAAATGCAACGCTGAGCGTGCTCGATCCCGTGTCTTTCACCGCGCGCTTTGGTGTTTCGGCCGGTTCACCGACGAAGCTCCGCTTCGCGGCGGTCGTCTTCGGGGTCCGCAGCGCCGATGCCACATCAAGCCTGCTTGCAGCCAATGCCATCCAGCACGATATAGCGGGCACTGACATTGTCGTGCAGCCCGCATCCGGACAGGGCGCGGCTTTCATCTTCCGGGAGATCCCATGAGCAAGCCCCAAGCGTCCACTTCGACGACGCCCAATTCGTCGGTAACGGTCGGCAATGTCGTCTTCGACAACAATGCGGCCTTGGCGCTGATCGCCGGCCCGTGTCAGTTCGAATCGCGCCAGCACGCCTTCGACATGGCCGGCGCGCTGAAGGAACTGACCGGCAGGCTCGGCATCGGCCTCGTCTACAAGACGAGTTACGACAAGGCCAACCGCACCTCGCTGTCGGCAACACGCGGCGCGGGCATGGATGCCGCGCTTCCCGTCTTCGACGAACTGCGCAAGGCGTTTTCGCTTCCCGTGCTGACCGATGTCCACACCGAGGAGCAGTGCGCGATCGTCGCTCCGCATGTCGATGTGCTGCAGATACCTGCCTTCCTGTCGCGCCAGACCGACATGCTGGTCGCAGCGGCAAGGACCGGCAAGGTCATCAATGTCAAGAAGGGGCAATTCCTTGCGCCCTGGGACATGAAGAACGTGGTCGCCAAGATCACGGGTTCCGGCAATGCCAATGTCCTGACCACCGAGCGCGGCGCGTCCTTCGGCTACAACACGCTGGTATCCGACATGCGGGCCTTGCCGATCATGGCCGAAATCGGCGCTCCGGTGATTTTCGACGCTACGCATTCGGTCCAGCAGCCGGGCGGGCAGGGCGGTTCGTCAGGCGGCGAGCGTCGATTTGTCGAAACCTTGGCTCGCGCGGCCGTAGCCGTCGGCGTTGCCGGCGTCTTCATCGAGACCCATCAGGATCCCGACAATTCGACCTCTTCCGACGGACCGAACATGGTGCCGCTGAAGGACATGCCGGCGCTTCTCGAAAGGCTGATGGCCTTCGACCGGATAGCCAAGGGCCTCTGAGCGGGCGCTCCCCTGCCTCCGCTTGTGGTGGACAGGGGCCGGTTGTACGCTTGGCCGGCAAATGAGCGTCTTGGCAGGAGGAAAGCCATGTCTGTTGCCCGCGTCACCGAAATTACCTCGTCGTCGAAGAAGAGTTTTCAGGACGCCATCGAGAAGGGAATTGCCCGCGCGTCGAAAACCCTGAAGAACGTGGAAGGCGCCTGGATCCAGGATCAGAAAATCGTCGTCGAGGACGGCAAGATTTCAGCCTACCGCGTCAACATGAAGGTGACTTTCATTCTCGCTGAGTGACCGTCCGACGCTTAAAAAGTCGGGAACCTTCGCCCGTCCGCCTCATTGTCAAAGCAGTGTTCAACGACAACGAGGAGCAGATCATGACAACACAGACAGGCCACACCGAAGCCATTGCCGCTTCGCGAGTCATCGGCACATCCGTCTACAACACCGAGGGCAAGAGCATCGGCAGCATCGAGGACATCATGCTCGACAAGACGTCGAACGGCATCATGTTCGCGGTGATCGGGTTTGGCGGCTTTCTCGGCATCGGCGAGAAGTACCACGCCATTCCTTGGGCGACTCTCGACTATGATGAAGACAAGGGCGGCTACGTCGTGCCGTTCTCGAAGGAGCAGTTGAAGGCGGCGCCCGCCTATTCGATCAATGAACTGGCCGGCGCGGACGGTGAGAGGGCGCGCGATGCGTCCTATGAGTATTACAAGGTCACGCCCTACTGGCATTGACCCCACATGCAAAAAGGGCCCCGTTTCGACGGGGCCCTTTTTGATTCCGCACCAACGTCACTCACTGATGCTCAAGGCCGGCAAGGTAACGATGGCCTTTGGCGGCGACTGCTGATTATCGCATGATGTCAGCAACGCGGCCGCGATCAGAAACAGACTGACAATACCGCTCAACTCGGACATGGCGAAACTCCTCCTGTTTCGCCCCGCGCGACAATAGCCATAACCCGAAATTGATGTCTGGGCGCATGACTTATGATGACAGAAATTTGCGCTTCGTGAATCGGGCTGGCGGCACTATTCGGCCATGGCTGGATTGCCTTTTGCGTCGCTTTGGCTAAGACGGGCGCGACCTTTCGTCAGATCAATCGGGGACATCGCAATGACCGCCATCATCGACATTGTCGGACGTGAAATCCTGGACAGCCGTGGAAACCCGACCGTCGAGGTCGATGTCGTACTCGAAGACGGTTCGATGGGCCGCGCCGCGGTGCCGTCAGGCGCCTCGACCGGAGCC
The DNA here is from genome assembly GCF_059419085.1 of Mesorhizobium sp. GW821-FHT07A06. Classification (NCBI taxonomy): domain Bacteria; kingdom Pseudomonadati; phylum Pseudomonadota; class Alphaproteobacteria; order Hyphomicrobiales; family Phyllobacteriaceae; genus Mesorhizobium; species Mesorhizobium sp. GW821-FHT07A06. Next base: position 158,899 of record NZ_JBWKRC010000011.1, on the reverse strand, counting down.
CATGAGGCCGTCGAGCTTCGCGACGGCGGGGCCCGCTATCTCGGCAAGGGCGTGCTGAAGGCCGTGGAGGCGGTCAACGGCGAACTGTTCGAGGCGATCGGCGGCATGGAAGCCGAAAACCAGATCCACATCGACCAGACGATGATCGAACTCGACGGCACGCCCAACAAGAGCCGGCTCGGCGCCAACGCCATTCTGGGCGTTTCGCTGGCGGTGGCCAAGGCCGCGGCCGATGCCGCCGGCCTGCCGCTCTACCGTTATGTCGGCGGCACCAAGGCGCACATCCTGCCTGTGCCGATGATGAACATCATCAATGGCGGCGCGCATGCCGACAACCCGATCGATTTCCAGGAATTCATGATCCTGCCGGTCGGCGCGCCGACGCTGCGCGAAGGCGTGCGCTGGGGCTCTGAAATCTTCCACACGCTGCGAAAGAAGCTGAAGGATGCCGGCCACAATACAAATGTCGGCGACGAGGGCGGCTTTGCCCCGAACCTGAAGAGCGCGCCGGTGGCGCTCGATTTCATCATGGAGTCGATCGAGAAGGCCGGCTTCAAGCCGGGCGAGGAGATCGCGCTCGGCCTCGATTGCGCCGCCACCGAATTCTTCAAGGACGGCAACTACGTCTATGAGGGCGAGAAGAAGACGCGTGACCCCAAGGCGCAGGCCAAGTATCTCGCCAAGCTTGCCGCTGACTATCCGATCATCTCGATCGAGGACGGCTTGGCCGAGGATGATTGGGAAGGCTGGAAGTACCTGACCGACCTGATCGGCAAGAAAACGCAGCTGGTCGGCGACGACCTTTTCGTCACCAACACGGCGCGCCTGCGCGACGGCATCCGCATGGGCGTTGCCAATTCGATACTGGTCAAGGTCAACCAGATCGGCTCGCTGACCGAAACGCTCGACGCGGTCGAGACCGCCCACAAGGCTGGCTACACCGCCGTCATGTCGCATCGTTCCGGCGAGACCGAGGATTCGACCATCGCTGATCTCGCCGTCGCCACCAATTGCGGGCAGATCAAGACCGGTTCGCTGTCGCGCTCCGACCGCATGGCCAAGTACAACCAGTTGATCCGTATCGAGGAAGAACTCGGCAAGCAGGCGCGCTACGCCGGCAAGTCGGTGATCAAGGGCTGATCCGAAGCCATTGAACGCGGATGTTGAACGAAGGGCGGGGTCATTCCCGCCCTTTTTCATTTCGCTGTCACCGGGCAGGGCTCCGTAACCGTCCGTTAAGCACAATCGGGTGAAAAAGATCGTGAGCCGCCTGAGTTCGCGGCCGCGAGGGAACGGGCGATGTGGACGCGTCAGCACAAGCAGAGAAATACCGGCCGGCTGATCATCCCTTCGCTTTGCGTCGTGTTCCTGGCCTATTTCGGCTTCCATGCCTATCACGGCGAATTCGGCATCAATTCGAAGTATCAGCTGGAAGCCCAGACTGTCGCGCTGCAAGCGCAGCTCGATGCCGTCAAGGCACGCCGGATGGAACTTGAGCGGCGCGTTCGGCTCATGCATGACGGCACGCTGGAGAAGGACATGCTCGACGAGCAGGCGCGCAGGGCGCTTAATCTTTCCCAGGCTGATGAGATCACCATCATGTTGCCGGCTTCGTCGAAATAACTGTATTTCAGTTAATCACCAATATTTTCAATGATTTTAATCGCTTAGGCGCATGCCAGCTATGCAAATTCGTCATGGCGCAACGCTTTAACGCGTGTTAGCCTTGCATAAATCGGTGGGGAGAGCTGATCTTCCCAGGGCGGATTTCATCCTGCCCTAATGTCCGCAAAGAGACGCCAACAGGGAGTGATGCATGGCCACCGCAGCCAGAAAAGCGCCTGCCAAATCGAAATCCGACGGCAAATCGGGTCTTTCCGCGCCCAAGCCCGCGGAATTCACCAAGGACGAAGAGCTTGCCGCCTACCGGCATATGCTGCTCATCCGCCGCTTCGAGGAAAAAGCCGGCCAGCTCTACGGCATGGGCTTCATCGGCGGCTTCTGCCATCTCTATATCGGCCAGGAAGCGGTCGTCACCGGCATGAAGATGGCGCTGATCGACGGCGATCAGATGATCACAGCCTATCGCGACCACGGCCACATGCTGGCGATGGAGCTTTCTCCGCGCGGCGTCATGGCCGAGCTGACCGGGCGCCGTGGCGGCCTGTCACGGGGCAAGGGCGGCTCCATGCATATGTTCTCCAAGGAGAAGCATTTTTACGGTGGCCATGGCATTGTCGGCGCGCAGGTGTCGCTCGGCACCGGGCTGGCCTTCGCCAACCGCTACCGCGACAACAACAATGTCTCGCTAACCTATTTTGGCGATGGCGCCGCCAACCAGGGCCAGGTCTATGAAAGCTTCAACATGGCCTCGCTGTGGAAGCTGCCGGTGATCTACATCATCGAGAACAACCGCTACGCCATGGGCACGTCGGTTTCGCGCTCTTCCGCGGAGACGGATTTCTCGCACCGGGGTGCGTCCTTCAAAATTCCAGGTATCCAGGTCGACGGCATGGATGTGCGCGCGGTCAAGGCCGCCGGCGAGCTCGCCACCGAATGGTGCCGTGCCGGCAATGGCCCGCTGATCCTCGAAATGCAGACCTATCGCTATCGCGGCCACTCGATGTCGGATCCGGCGAAATACCGCTCGAAGGAAGAAGTGCAGAAGATGCGCTCCGAGCATGATCCGATCGAGCAGGTCAAGGCGCGGCTGATCGAGAAGAAGTGGGCGACCGAGGACGAGTTGAAGACCATCGACAAGGAAGTTCGCGACATCGTCGCCGACGCCGCCGAGTTTGCCCAGAACGATGCGGAGCCGGATCCGTCCGAGCTCTGGACCGATATCGTATTGTAAGGGAGGGCCAGGACATGCCGATCGAAATTCTCATGCCCGCTCTCTCGCCGACCATGGAAGAGGGCAATCTTTCCAAGTGGTTGAAGAACGAGGGCGACAAGGTCGTCGCCGGCGATGTTATCGCCGAGATCGAAACCGACAAGGCGACGATGGAAGTCGAAGCCGTCGATGAAGGCACTCTGGCCAAGATCGTGGTTCCAGCCGGCACCGAAGGCGTCAAGGTCAACGCGGTGATCGCCGTGCTTGCGGTTGAAGGCGAAGACACCGACAAGGCCGGCGAAGGCATCGGCGAAGAGCCTGCCAAGGCTGAAGCGGCTGCACCGGCACCGGTTGCGGCCAAGAGCGAGGCCGCGGCACCGGTCGCGGCGGCGCCGAAGACCGAGATCGCCGCCGATCCGGATATCCCTGCCGGCACCGAGATGGTCTCGACCACGGTGCGCGAAGCGCTGCGCGATGCCATGGCCGAGGAAATGCGCCGCGACGGCGATGTCTTCGTCATGGGCGAGGAGGTCGCCGAATACCAGGGCGCCTACAAGATCACGCAAGGGTTGCTGCAGGAGTTCGGACCGCGCCGCGTCGTCGACACGCCGATCACCGAGCACGGTTTTGCCGGCGTCGGCGTCGGTGCGGCGATGGCCGGGCTGAAGCCGATCGTCGAGTTCATGACTTTCAACTTCGCCATGCAGGCGATCGACCAGATCATCAATTCGGCAGCCAAGACGCTCTATATGTCGGGCGGCCAGATGGGGGCGCCGATCGTGTTTCGCGGGCCGAACGGCGCTGCCGCCCGTGTCGCTGCCCAGCACTCGCAGTGCTACGCCGCCTGGTACAGCCACATTCCGGGCCTGAAGGTTGTGATGCCGTATACGGCCGCCGACGCCAAGGGCTTGCTGAAGGCTGCGATCCGCGACCCCAACCCGATCATCTTCCTTGAGAACGAAATCCTCTACGGCCAGTCTTTCGACGTGCCGAAGCTCGATGATTTCGTGCTGCCGATCGGCAAGGCGCGCATCCACAAGCAAGGCAAGGACGTCACCATCGTCTCGTTCGGTATCGGCATGACCTATGCGGTGAAGGCGGAGGCGGAATTGCGCGGCATGGGCATCGACGCCGAGATCATCGATCTCAGGACCATCCGCCCGCTCGACCTCGACACGATCATCGCCTCGGTCAAGAAGACCAACCGGCTGGTCGTGGTGGAAGAGGGTTTCCCGCAGAACTCGGTCGGCGACCACATCGCCAACCAGGTCTCGCAGCGCGCCTTCGATTTCCTCGACGCGCCGGTCATCACCATTGCCGGCAAGGATGTGCCGATGCCTTATGCGGCCAACCTCGAAAAACTGGCATTGCCGAATGTCGGCGAGGTCATCGAGGCGGTCAAAGCCGTCACGTATCGCTGAACCGGGCGGGAGGACAACATGCCAATCAACATCACCATGCCGGCGCTCTCCCCCACGATGGAAGAGGGAAATCTGTCGAAGTGGCTGGTCAAGGAAGGCGATAAGGTTTCGCCGGGCGATGTCATCGCCGAGATCGAGACCGACAAGGCGACGATGGAAGTCGAAGCCGTCGATGAGGGCACGGTCGCCAAGCTCGTCGTTCCCGCCGGCACCGAAGGCGTCAAGGTCAATGCGCTGATTGCGGTGCTTGCCGCCGAAGGCGAGGACGCAAGCACCGCCGCGAAAAGCGGTGGTGGTGCTGCGCCGGCAAAGATTGAGGCGCCGAAAGCGGAAGCTCCCACCTCCCCCTCTGATGGGGGAGGTCGCGCCGCAGGCGCGGGTGGAGGTGAACCCACCGCCGCGCCCCCCACCCCGGCCGGAAGGCCGGCCGACCCTCCCCACAAGGGGGAGGGTGAAGGACGCACTTTCGCCTCGCCGCTCGCGCGCCGCATCGCCAAGGAAGCCGGCGTCGATGTGTCTGGCGTGACCGGCACCGGCCCGCATGGGCGGGTGGTGAAGGCCGACGTCGACGCGGCGATTGCCGGCGGCGGCGCCAAGGCAGCGCCCGCTGCGAAGGCTCCAGCCGGCGCACCGGCTGCTGCTTCCGCTCCTGCCGTGAAGGCGATGTCGGACGACCAGGTGCTGAAGCTGTTCGAGGAAAGCTCCTACGAGCTGGTCCCGCACGACAATATGCGCAAGACCATCGCGCGCCGCCTGGTCGAGGCCAAGACCACCATTCCGCATTTCTACCTGACGCTCGACTGCGAGCTCGATGCGCTGCTGGCGCTGCGCACGCAGATCAATGCCGCCGCACCGATAAAGAAGACCGACAAGGGCGAGGCTCCCGCCTACAAGCTGTCGGTCAACGACATGGTCATCAAGGCGATGGCCATGGCACTGAAGGCGGTGCCGGATGCCAATGCCTCATGGACCGAAAGCGCCATGGTCAAGCACAAGCATGCCGATGTCGGCGTCGCCGTCTCGATCCCCGGTGGGCTGATCACGCCGATCATCCGGCATGCCGACGAAAAGTCGCTGTCCACCATCTCCAACGAGATGAAGGATCTGGCGAGCCGTGCACGCAGCCGCAAGCTGAAGCCGGAAGAGTATCAGGGCGGCACCACGGCGGTGTCGAACCTCGGCATGTTCGGCATCAAGGACTTCGCCGCCGTCATCAACCCGCCGCATGCGACGATTCTGGCGGTCGGGGCCGGCGAGGAGCGGGCCGTGGTCAAGAACGGCGAGATCAAAATAGCCACCGTGATGTCGGTGACGCTGTCGACGGACCATCGTGCCGTCGACGGGGCACTTGGCGCCGAACTGCTCGTCGCCTTCAAGCGGCTGATCGAGAATCCGATGGGGCTGTTGGTCTAGGCAAGGGGAGAGGCGGTGCGGAAATTCTTCACCAGCCTTTTCGTCTTCATCCATTCCGGATTCGCCGGCGGCGTTGGCGGGGACGGCAACCGGCTATCCTCGCCAACGCACAGGGAGAATACATCCTGGTGTTCTTGCTCTCAGCGTTGGCAACGGTTGTCTTCACCCTCGTCTTTTCGTTGTGCACTGGCGAGCAGGGCACGGTTTGATTGAAGCAAGGACGGGGTGAACGGATGAAGACGGTGCTTTGCTACGGCGATTCGCTGACCTGGGGTTACGATGCCGAGGGTGGCCGCCATGCGCTGCAGGATCGCTGGCCAAGCGTGCTGCAGGCCGGGCTTGGCGGTGGCGTCCAGGTCATCGCCGATGGCCTCAATGGCCGCACCACGGCCTTCGACGATCATCTGGCTGGAGCCGATCGCAACGGCGCGCGGCTGCTGCCGACGGTGCTGACGACACACGCGCCGATCGACCTGATCGTCATCATGCTCGGTGCCAACGACATGAAGCCGTGGATCCACGGCAATCCGGTCGCGGCCAAGCAAGGCATCCAGCGGCTGATCGACATCGTGCGCGGCCATGACTATCCGTTCGATTGGCCGGCGCCGCAGATACTCATTATGTCGCCACCCGTTGTAAGCCGCACCGAAAATGCCGACTTCAAGGAAATGTTTGCCGGCGGCGATGAGGCATCGAAGCAGCTCGCCCCACAATATGGGGCGCTCGCCGACGAGGTTGGCTGCGGCTTCTTCGATGCCGGCACGGTGGCGCAAACCACACCGCTCGATGGCGTCCATCTCGACGCCGAAAACACGCGAAACATCGGCAAGGCGCTGACACCGGTCGTGCGCGTCATGCTGGAATTGTGATTGAAGGAGAAAAATCGTGGCTGAGAACTACGACGTCATCATCATCGGCTCCGGCCCGGGCGGCTATGTCACGGCGGTGCGTTCCGCCCAGCTTGGTTTCAAGACGGCGATCGTCGAGCGCGAGCATCTCGGCGGCATCTGCCTCAACTGGGGCTGCATTCCGACCAAGGCGCTGCTGCGCTCGGCCGAGATCATGCACTATTCCGATCATCTGAAGGATTACGGCCTGAAGCTCGACGGCAAGGTCAGCGTCGACACATCGGCCGTTGTCGACCGGTCGCGCAAAGTCTCGCTGCGGCTCAATGGCGGCGTTGCCTTCCTGATGAAGAAGAACAAGGTCGACGTCATCTGGGGCGAAGCCAAGCTGTCGAAGCCCGGTGAGGTCGTCGTCTCCAAGACCGCCAAGAAGCCGATGGAGCCGCAGCCGCCTGTGCCGAAGGGCGTCAAGGGCGAGGGCACCTACACCGCCAAGCACATCATCCTGGCGACCGGTGCGCGGCCGCGCGCACTGCCTGGCATCGAGCCGGACGGCAAGCTGATCTGGACCTATTTTGAAGCCATGGTGCCGAAGGAGATGCCGAAATCGCTGCTGGTGATGGGCTCGGGCGCCATCGGCATCGAATTCGCTTCCTTCTACCGCACCATGGGTGCCGACGTGACGGTCGTCGAATTGTTGCCGGCGGTGATGCCGGTCGAGGATGCCGAAGTCTCGAAATTCGCGCAAAAGCAGTTCGAGAAGCAAGGCATGAAGATCATCCTCGAGGCCAAGGTGACCAAGGTCGAGAAGGGTGCCAACTCGGTCACCGCGCATGTCGAGATGAAGGACGGCAAGGTCGAGAAGATCACCGCCGACCGCATGATTTCGGCCGTCGGCGTGCAAGGCAACATCGAGAATCTCGGCCTTGAAGCCCTTGGGGTGAAGACCGATCGCGGCTGCGTCGTCGTCGACGGCTACGGCAAGACCAATGTACCCGGCATCTACGCCATCGGCGATGTCGCCGGCCCGCCCATGCTTGCCCACAAGGCCGAGCATGAAGGCGTCGTATGTGTCGAGAAGATCGCCAATTTCCCTGGCGTGCATGCCATCGACAAGCTCAAGATCCCCGGCTGCACCTACTGCAATCCGCAGGTCGCTTCCGTCGGATTGACGGAAGCCAAGGCCAAGGCCGAAGGCAAGGATATCCGCGTCGGCCGCTTCCAGTTCGCCGCCAACGGCAAGGCGATCGCGCTGGGCGAGGACCAGGGCTTCATCAAGACCATCTTCGACAAGAAGACCGGTCAGCTGCTCGGCGCCCATATGGTCGGCGCCGAAGTGACCGAACTGATCCAGGGGTTTGTCGTGGCTATGAACCTCGAAACGACCGAGGAAGAACTGATGCACACCATCTTCCCGCATCCGACGCTGTCGGAGATGATGAAGGAAAGCGTGCTCGACGCCTATGGCCGCGCATTGAACGCATGATAGATTCGCCACAAGAGACTCAGCCGCGAAAGCCGCAGGATCTCTTCGGCAGCGTAGTTCGTTTCCGGATGCATTTTTACGTGCGCAAGGAGAAGGCAAATGCACTTGAACGGCGTGGGTTGGATCGCAGCCATCATCATCGGCGGCCTGGCAGGCTGGCTCGCCGAAATGGTCATGAAGAGCAACACCGGCATTTTCATGAACATTATCATGGGCATCGTCGGCGCGGTGGTGCTGAACGCAATCCTGCAGGCTCTCAATATCGGCGTGTTCGGCGTCGGCTGGACCGCCTATCTGATCACCGGCTTCATCGGTGCCTGCCTGCTGATCTGGGTCGGACGCCTGGTGCGCCGTTAAAGGCATATCGTTGCGGCTATGCGAAAACGGTTGTAGCGGCATGCGCCGCTGCAGCCTTTTTCTTTGTGCCGAAAAGTCCTAGATGACGTAAAAGTGACGATCGCCGACGGGCGATCGCGAGAAAAGCCAGGGTTCAGATGGTCACTGTCCTCGACACGATCGCCAACGCGCCGCGGTTGCGGCACCCCGAGAAGGCGCACAAGCCCGACCAGGAAGTTTTGCGCAAGCCGGATTGGATCCGCGTCAAGGCGCCGGTCTCGAAGGGCTATGCCGAGACGCGCGAGATCGTCAAATCCCACAAGCTGGTGACGGTCTGCGAAGAGGCTGGGTGCCCCAACATTGGCGAATGCTGGGAAAAGAAGCACGCCACCTTCATGATCATGGGCGAGATCTGCACCCGCGCCTGTGCCTTCTGCAATGTCGCCACCGGCATTCCAACCGCGCTCGACCCGGATGAGCCTGCCCGCGTCGCGCATGCCGTCAAGCAGATGGGGCTCAGCCACGTCGTCATCACCTCGGTCGACCGTGACGATCTCGCCGATGGCGGCGCGCAGCACTTCGCCGACGTTATCCGGGCCATCCGCGCGGCGACGCCGTCGACCACGATCGAAATCCTGACGCCCGATTTCCTGCGCAAGGACGGTGCGCTCGAGATCGTCGTGGCGGCCAGGCCCGACGTTTTCAACCACAATCTTGAAACCGTGCCGTCCAACTATCTGAAGGTCCGGCCGGGCGCGCGCTATTTCCACTCGATCAGGCTGTTGCAGCGGGTCAAGGAACTCGATCCGTCGATCTTCACCAAGTCCGGCATCATGGTCGGGCTGGGCGAGGAGCGGAATGAAATCCTGCAGCTGATGGACGATCTGCGTTCGGCCAATGTCGACTTCATGACCATCGGCCAATATCTGCAGCCGTCGAAAAAGCACCACCCGGTAATCCGCTTCGTCACCCCGGAGGAATTCAAATCCTTTGAGACGATCGGCCGGACCAAGGGTTTTCTGCTGGTGGCATCGAGCCCGCTGACGCGTTCATCGCACCACGCCGGCGACGATTTCGCCCGGCTGCGCGCGGCGCGGGAAGCGCAGCTCCAGAAATCGCTCTGATGCATGTCGCCCAAAGTGACCTCGGTTTGGGAGAACGACATGCATAAAAACGAAGATTCTGAAGCGTGTCGCATGAATCCGTTTCGACGCGACCCGCTCTAGAGCCGTTCATGCCGAAATTCGAAGCCACCCGCCGCGTTACCCATACGCCGCAGCAGATGTTCGCGCTGGTTGCCGATGTCGAGGCCTATCCGCAATTCCTGCCGCTTTGCGAAGCGCTGACGGTGCGCTCGCGCAAGGAGCGTGATGGGCGTACCGTTCTCGTCGCCGACATGAGCATCGGCTACAAGGCCATCCGCGAAACCTTCACGACGCAGGTGCTGCTGAAGCCCGACGAGAACGCCATCGACGTGAAGTACATCGACGGCCCGTTCAAATATCTGAGCAATGTCTGGCGCTTCGAGCCCGATGGAGCCGGCTGTGCCGTCCGCTTCTTCATCGACTATGAGTTCAAGAGCCGCATCCTGGGCGCGGTGATGGGCACCATGTTCGACCGCGCCTTTCGCATGTTCGCCGAGGCTTTCGAAAAGCGCGCCGACGCCGTCTATGGGGTTGCGCCGTCGGCCTGATGCTGGCCAAGCGCTCGCAGACCCAACTCCAAGGCGTGCCTGACCGTTTCGCGGCGGATGAAAGCACGGCCCTTGTCGGCGAACAGCTGGCGTTCGGCGGTCACCGTTTGGCCAGCAAGGCCGACGCTAAACCAGACCAGGCCGACGGGTTTTTCCGCCGAACCGCCGCCGGGCCCGGCGATCCCGGTAACCGCCAGGGTCAACCCTGCGCGCGAGCGGGAAAGCGCACCGGCCGCCATCTCGATCGCTGTCTCGCGGGAAACCGCGCCATGCGCGTCGAGCGTGGCGGCGGAAACGCCAAGCATGTCCATCTTGGCTTCGTTGGAATAGGTGATGAAGCCGCGATCGACCACGGCGGAGGAGCCTGCAATGTCGGTCAGCGCGGCAATGATCATGCCGCCGGTGCAGCTTTCCGCCGTCGCCACCATGATGCCGCGCTCGCGGCAGGCCTCGAACAGGGCAATTGCCAGCTCACCGTTGTTCATTCCGGCACCTCGCCGGGAAAGACCACGCTGGCGGTGGCAATCGCCGCAATGCCTTCCTCGCGGCCGACGAAGCCGAGTTTTTCGTTGGTCGTCGCCTTGATCGAGATGCGGTCGGCGGAAATCCCCAGCATCCGCGAAAGGGCCGATGTCATCGTCTCGCGGTGCGGGCCAACGCGCGGCGCTTCGCAGATCAGCGTGATATCGGCATTGGCGATGCGTCCGCCGCGCTCGCGCACCACTTTCGCCGCATGTTCGACGAATATCCGGGACGCGGCACCCTTCCACTGAGGATCGGACGGCGGAAAATGCGTGCCGATGTCGCCGGCGCCGCAGGTCGCCAGCAGCGCATCGGTCAAGGCGTGCAGGCCGACATCGGCGTCGGAATGGCCGGACAATTTCTTGTCGTGCGGAATGGCGACGCCGCACAGGGTCACGTGATCGCCAGGCTCGAAGGCATGGACATCATAGCCGTTGCCGGTGCGGATGTCGGGGAAGTGCGTTCGTTCGCTGGAAAGTCGCTGGTGCGCCATGGCGATGTCCCGTGCCCAGGTGAGTTTGACATTGTCCGGCGAGCCCGGAACGAGCTTGACCGGAATATGCGCCCATTCGGCGATGGCCGCGTCATCGGTGAAATCGAGCTTGCCCAGCTGATGGGCCTTGTCGTGCGCGGCAAGGATCGGCCCGTAGGGAAAACCTTGCGGTGTTTGCGCCGCGTGCAGCCCGCTGCGGGAAACGGTTTCCGCGACGACGCCGGATGTCGACTCGCGCTTCAGCGTGTCGGCGACGGGCAGGGCAGGCAACGCCCCCTCGTATTCGCCGATGGCGGCGATGGTGCGGTCGATCAAGTCCGCGTCGACGAAAGGGCGGACCGCATCGTGAATCAGGACATGGTCCGGCGCGTGGCCCTTCAGCGCCAGCAGCCCGAGCCGAACGGACTCCTGCCTGGTCGGCCCGCCAATGACGGCGATGACACGCTGGGCCTGGGCGCCCGCCGCTTGCCGGAACAGTTCGTGATCGTCGGCGTGGATGGCGACGACGATCTGACCGGTTCGTGGATGGGCAAGAAACATCTCCAGCGTATGCGCAATGACGGCGCGGTCGCCGATGTTCTGGTACTGCTTGGGTCCGTTGGCCTGCCCGGCACGAGCGCCGCGGCCGGCGGCGACGATCACCACCGCAACCCCACCTGTCGCGCCCGAGTTCTCACTTCCGTCAGTCATGGCGATTGGCTTAGCGCACGATCCCCAAAAGTGTAATTGGTTTTCCGAAAAGATCGTGCGTCAAATATGAATTCCAAAGTGTCCCCCGACGCATCCTCAAGGACGCAGGGCGCCTGGGGTAGCGACAAAACCGAAGGCCGGCATTTTCCCAATTGCGCCTTAATGTGGCGTCATTCCGCGTTGCACATTGCGGCGGTTCTGGCTAGAGAATGTGCAACGAATGGATGTGCTTGGTTTTTGTGCATGGTTAACCTGACCAAATTGGCCGCGCCTCTCGACGTCGGCGGCGTGGAAATCCGCAATCGCGTGTTCCTCGCGCCGATGTCGGGCATTACAGACGAGCCTTTCCGGCAGCGCGCCCATGGCCATGGCGCCGGCCTTGTCGTGTCCGAAATGGTGGCAAGTGGCGAACTTGCCAAGGGCAGGGCCGGCTTCGACCTGCGCATACGACATTCCGGCCTGCCCGTCCATATGGTGCAGCTTGCGGGCCGCGAGGCGGTCCATATGGCCGAAGGCGCGCGGATCGCCGCCGGCGAGGGCGCCGACATCATCGACATCAACATGGGCTGCCCGGCCAAGAAGGTTACCGGCGGCTATGCCGGTTCGGCATTGATGCTCGACCTTGATCATGCGCTGTCGCTGATCGAGGCCGTGGTCGGCGCGGTCAAGGTGCCGGTGACCGTCAAGATGCGGCTGGGCTGGGACGAAGGTGCGCTCAATGCGCCCGTCCTTGCGCGCCGTGCCGAGGAGGCGGGCGTCAGCATGGTGACGGTGCACGGTCGCACGCGCTGCCAGTTCTATCAGGGCAAGGCCGACTGGCGTGCCATCGCCCGCGTCAAGGAAGCGGTGTCGATTCCCGTGGTTGCCAACGGTGACGTCTGCTCCCCGGCCGAAGCGGCCACCATTCTCGAGCAATCCGGCGCCGATGCTGTGATGGTCGGCCGCGCGCATTACGGCGCGCCCTGGACCGCCGGTGGCATCGCAGCCGCGGCGGCAGGTGAAACGGCGGTCAACGTACCGCAGGACCCCGCGGCATTGGCCGACTATATCGTCGCCCACTACGAGGACATGCTGACGCTTTATGGTGTCGAGAGCGGCTTGCGGCAGGCGCGCAAGCATCTGGGCTGGTATCTCGATCGCCATGCCGTTGGCGTTGCCGACGACGACCGGAAAGCCATCCTGACCACGTTCGAGCCGGCCCGCGTCATTGCCTTGCTGCGAAATGTCTTCTCGCGCGATCCGCAACCCTTGATCCTGAGGAGCGCCGCATGAACGCCACCGCAGGCCAGGTCGCTGAAATGGCGGATGCCGCCCAGATCGTTCTCAACACCATCCGGCGTCCGGTGATCATGATCAGCGAGGAGGGGTTTATCACCTTCGCCAACGCCGATGCCGAGGACTTCTTTCGCTCCAGCGCGACCATGCTGTCGCGCAACACGCTGTCCAAGCTGATCCCCTTCGGCAGTCCGCTGCTGACCCTTGTCGATCAGGTGCGCGAGCGCCGGGCTCCGGTCAACGAGTATCGCGTCGATGTGTCGTCGCCACGCCTCGGCATCGAGAAGGTCGTCGATCTCTATGTCGCGCCGGTGCCGGAATTCCCGGGCTCCGTCGTGGTCATGTTCCAGGAACGCTCGATGGCCGACAAGATCGACCGGCAGATGACGCATCGTGGTGCGGCGCGCTCGGTGACCGGCCTGGCGGCGATGCTTGCCCATGAGATCAAAAACCCGCTCTCCGGCATCCGCGGTGCCGCCCAGTTACTCGAACTGTCCGCCTCCGATGAAGATCGCGCGCTGACCCGGCTGATCACCGACGAGACGGACCGTATCGTGTCGCTGGTCGATCGCATGGAGGTGTTTTCCGACGAGCGGCCGATCGACCGTTACCCCGTCAACATCCATGTCGTGCTCGACCACGTCAAGGCGATCGCCAAGAACGGTTTTGCAAAGAAAATCAGGATATTGGAGGACTATGATCCATCATTGCCTCCGGTATTCGCCAACCGCGACCAGCTGATCCAGGTGTTCCTGAACCTGGTCAAGAACGCCGCTGAGGCGATCGGCAGCGACCCGCATGGGGAGATCGTGCTGTCCACCGCCTTCCGGCCGGGCATCCGCGTTTCGGTTCCGGGCACGCAGGACCGCGTATCGCTGCCGCTGGAATTCTGCGTGCGCGACAATGGCTCCGGCGTATCGGAGGACATCCTGCCGATCCTGTTCGATCCCTTCATCACCACCAAGCCGAACGGCTCGGGGCTGGGGCTGGCGCTCGTCGCCAAGATCGTCGGCGAGCATGGCGGCATCATCGAATGCGACTCGACCCCGCGCGGAACCACCTTCCGCATCCTGATGCCGGCCTGGAAGGAAACGCCATTCGGTGCCGATGAAGACGGCGAAGGAGACCGCAAATGACCGCCCGCGGCAATATTCTCGTCGCCGATGACGATGCGGCGATCCGCACCGTGCTCAATCAGGCCCTCTCTCGCGTCGGCCATGAGGTGCGCGTGACCTCCAACGCCTCGACCTTGTGGCGCTGGGTGGCGGCGGGTGAGGGCGACCTCGTCATCACCGACGTGGTGATGCCGGACGAAAACGCGTTCGACATGCTGCCGCGCATCAAGAAGGCGCGGCCGGAGCTGCCCGTCATCGTCATGAGCGCCCAGAACACGTTCATGACGGCGATTCGCGCATCCGAAACCGGCGCCTACGAATATCTGCCAAAGCCGTTCGACCTGACCGAGCTCCTCAACATCGTCAACCGGGCGCTGTCGGAGCCAAGACGGCCGAAGATCGATGCGCGGCCGGATGAGCAGCCTGAAACGATGCCGCTGGTCGGCCGTTCGGCGGCCATGCAGGACATCTACCGCATGCTGGCGCGCATGATGCAGACCGACCTGACGGTGATGATCTCGGGTGAGTCCGGCACCGGCAAGGAACTGGTGGCGCGTGCGCTGCATGAGTATGGCCGCCGTCGCGGCGGCCCGTTCGTTGCCATCAACATGGCGGCGATCCCGCGCGACCTGATCGAATCGGAGCTGTTCGGGCACGAGAAGGGCGCTTTCACCGGCGCCCAGAACCGCTCCACCGGCCGTTTCGAGCAAGCCGAGGGCGGCACGCTGTTCCTCGACGAGATCGGCGACATGCCGATGGAGGCGCAGACGCGCCTGCTGCGCGTCCTCCAGCAGGGCGAATACACAACGGTCGGCGGCCGTACGCCGATCAAGACCGACGTGCGCATTGTCGCGGCCACCAACAAGGATCTGCGCACCCTGATCAACCAGGGACTGTTCCGCGAGGATCTGTTCTACCGCCTCAACGTCGTGCCGCTGAGACTGCCGGCATTGCGCGAGCGGTCGGAGGACGTGCCAGACCTCGTGCGCCACTTCTTCAAGCTTGGCGAGATGGAGGGGCTGCAGACCAAGCGCATCTCCTCCGGCGGCATTGAACTGATGAAGCGTTACCCATGGCCAGGCAACGTGCGCGAACTGGAAAACCTCGTTCGCCGGCTGGCCGCCCTCTATTCGCAGGACGAGATTTCCGCCGAGATCATCGAGGCGGAGCTCAAGACCGGGGAACGGCCCGTGGTCCCCGGCGGTGGAAACCTCATCCCCGACGACCTCTCCATCGGCCAGGCGGTTGAGCATTTCCTGCAGCGCTATTTCGCCTCGTTTGCCGGCGAATTGCCGCCTGCCGGGCTCTATCAGCGCATCCTGTCCGAAGTCGAATATCCGCTGGTCCTGGCCTCGATGACGGCGACTCGCGGCAACCAGATCAAGGCGGCGGAGCTGCTGGGCCTGAACCGTAACACGCTGCGCAAGAAGATTCGCGAACTCGGCGTCAATGTCTATAAATCGTCGCGGCCAGCCTGAGCGCTGATCCGATCCCGCTCTTTTCAGGGGACCGCGAGGCGAAAGATTTCCGCCATTGTCACACTTGTTGCATAATCGCCACAATGCGTTGCATAGATCGGACGCAATCATTGGCTCCAAGACGGCGACATGGCTCCGCAGGCACCTGTACTCAACCAACCGCTCTTCAGCGAACCCGGCGCGCGCGATAGGCGCCGCTTGCTGGCGCTGCCCGGCGTGGTGGCGGTTGTCGGCGCGCTGGTCATGGCGGCCATCTCCTTCACCATCCTGGTCGGCGCGACGCCGATCGCGCCTGACGCCAGGACGACCTGGGCGCTGATCGCGCTCAACGCCGCTTTCGTGCTCTTCCTCAGTGCCCTGGTCGGACGCGAGGTGCATCGCATCGTGATGGCGCGCCGGCACGGCAAGGCGGCCTCGCGGCTGCATGTGCGCATCGTTGCGATGTTCGCGCTGGTTGCCGCCATTCCCGCCATCATGGTGGCGATCATCGCCTCGATCACGCTCGATATCGGCCTCGACCGCTGGTTCGAGATTCGCACAAAGACGATCGTCAATTCCTCGCTGTCGATCGCCGATGCCTATGTCCAGGAAAACGCCCGCAATCTGCAAGGCACCACGCTGTCGATGGCCTATGATCTCGATGCGTCGCGCACGCTCTACGGCCTTGACCGGACAGGCTTTCTCGACCTCCTCAACAAGGAGGCGGTAGGCCGGTCGCTGGCCCACGCGGCGCTGATCAAGCCCGACGGCTCATTCGTCATGAGCGCCCAGACCGATGCCGATTTCGCCATGCCGGAACCGCCTGAAGGCTCAGTCAGCAGCGCCACCGACGGCAGACCGGTGCTGATAGAACCGCGCACCCGCAACATCATGGGCGCCATCGTCAAGCTGCGTGAGATCGAGGGCCTCTATCTCTACACCATCCGATTGGTCGATCCCGAGGTGATCAAGGCGCGGCAGATCGTCAGGTCCAACACGGACGAGTACCGCAATCTCGAAGACAACAGGCGCACCTCGCAAGTGGCCTTCGCGTTGCCCTATCTGTCGCTGACCCTGATCATCATCCTGTCGGCGATCTGGACCGGCATTGCCGTCGCCGACCGTCTTGTGCGGCCGATTCGCCAGCTCATCGGTGCCGCCGACGAGGTAGCCACAGGCAATCTCGACGTCGCTGTCCCCGTCAGGCCTTCCGATGGCGATGTCGCCTCGCTCGGCGACACCTTCAACAAGATGCTGCTCGAGCTCAAATCGCAACGCAACGAGATCCTGTCGGCAAAGGACCTGATCGACGAGCGGCGGCGCTTTTCCGAAGCCGTGCTTGCCGGTGTCACCGCCGGCGTCATCGGCGTCGATCCCTATGGCATCATCACCATCGTCAACCGTTCGGCCGAATCGATGCTGGCCATTTCCGCCAATGCCGCGCTCGGGCAGAACCTTTCCGCCATCCTGCCGCATGTCGGCCGCGTCTTCGAGATCGGCCGCCAGTCGGGCAAGCCTGTCTACCGCGAGCAGGTGACGTTCTTCCGCGCCGGCACCGAGCGCACCTTCAACGTGCAGATCACCATCGAGGCCGGTGACGACGGCTCGGAGGAGAAATCCTACGTCGTGACGGTCGACGATATTACCGATCTGGTCCAGGCACAGCGTTCTTCCGCCTGGGCCGACGTGGCGCGCCGCATCGCCCACGAGATCAAGAACCCGCTGACGCCGATCCAGCTTTCGGCCGAACGCATCAAGCGCCGTTACGGCAAGGTCATCACCGAGGACCGCGAGGTTTTCGACCAATGCACCGACACCATCATACGGCAGGTCGAGGATATTGGCCGCATGGTCGACGAATTCTCCGCCTTCGCGCGCATGCCCAAGCCGGAGATGAAGGCCATCGATCTGCGCGAATCGCTGCGCGAGGCTTCGTTCCTGGTCGAAGTCAGCCGCGCCGACATCACCTTCGAGCGGATATTTGGCAACGAACCGCTCAAGGGTACGTTCGACAGCCGCCTTCTGGCGCAGGCTTTCGGCAATGTGATCAAGAACGCCGCCGAAGCGATCGATGGACTGGAACAGAAGGATGGTTCGCACGGCATAATCCGGATTCAAGCCGGACGTCAGAATGGCGCGATTCGAATCGACGTCATCGACAATGGCAAAGGCCTGCCGCGGGAGAATCGCCAACGGCTGCTCGAGCCCTATATGACCACACGAGAGAAGGGCACCGGGCTTGGTCTCGCTATCGTCAAGAAGATCGTGGAGGACCATGGCGGCAGGCTGGAACTTCATGATGCACCTGCGGACTTCCATGGCGGGCGCGGCGCGATGATCAGCATCATTCTGCCGCCCGCGGCCGCCACGCCGCCGCGCGGTGAGGCCAAAACGGAACACGAAAGAGAAACTGAAAAGGTCGGTAATGGCGTCTGATATTCTCATCGTCGATGACGAGGAAGACATCCGCGAGCTCGTCGCAGGCATCCTGAGCGACGAAGGTCACGAAACCCGCACGGCGTTCGACGCCGACAGCGCGCTGGCTGCCATAGCCGATCGTGCGCCGAGGTTGATTTTCCTCGACATCTGGCTGCAGGGCTCGCGTCTGGACGGGTTGGCGCTGCTGGACGAGATCAAGACCATGCACCCCACCTTGCCGGTGGTGATGATCTCCGGCCACGGAAACATCGAAACGGCGGTCTCCGCCATCCGTCGCGGCGCCTACGATTTCATCGAGAAGCCTTTCAAGGCCGACAGGCTGATCCTCATTGCCGAGCGGGCGCTGGAAACCTCGAAACTGCGGCGCGAGGTCTCCGACCTCAAGCAGCGCAGCGGCGAGACCTTCGACCTGATCGGCATGTCGTCGGCGATGAGCCAGCTGCGCCAGACCATCGAGCGCGTCGCGCCGACCAACAGCCGTGTCATGATCATCGGTCCGTCCGGCTCGGGCAAGGAACTGGCGGCGCGCGCCATCCACACGCTGTCGGCGCGCAAGGGCGCGCCGTTCGTGACGCTGAGCGCCGCCAACATAACGCCGGAGCGCATGGAGATCGAACTGTTCGGCACCGAATCGAACGGTGTCGAGCGTAAGGTCGGCGCGCTGGAGGAGGCCCATCGCGGCATCCTCTACATCGATGAAGTGGCCGACATGCCGCGCGAGACGCAGAACAAGATCCTGCGCGTTCTGGTCGAGCAGCAGTTCGAGCGGGTTGGGGGCACCAAACGGGTCAAGGTCGACGTCCGCATTATCTCCTCGACCTCGCAGAACCTGGAAGCCATGATCGCCGACGGCCGTTTCCGCGAGGATCTCTATCATCGCCTGGCGGTGGTTCCCGTGATGGTGCCGGGACTGGCCGAGCGGCGCGAGGATATTCCCTATCTCGTCGACAATTTCATGAAGCAGATCGCCCGCCAGGCCGGTATCAAGCCGCGTCGCATCGGCGACGACGCGCTGGCCGTGCTGCAGGCGCACAACTGGCCGGGGAACGTGCGCCAGCTGCGCAACAATGTCGAGCGCCTGATGATCCTGGCGCGGGGCGACGACGTCGATGCGCCGATCACCGCGGATCTTCTGCCGTCCGAGATCGGCGATGTCATGCCGCGCACGCCGAATCAGTCCGACCAGCACATCATGGCGCTGCCGCTGCGCGAGGCGCGTGAACAGTTCGAGAAGGACTATCTCATCGCCCAGATCAACCGCTTTGGCGGCAACATCTCGAAGACGGCCGAGTTCATCGGCATGGAACGCTCGGCCCTGCACCGCAAGCTGAAGTCGCTGGGCGTCTGACAGGCGCGATGTCTGTTCAGCCACGCCTGGGCCAAGCATTTGCCGGTTACGGTCAAGGCGGAATCGCATAAGAAAGCCCGAGAGTTCTCCAGGGGTCGCCAATGCCGCGCATTGCCTATGTCAACGGGCGCTACGTCGCTCACGCGGATGCTTCCGTGCATATCGAGGATCGCGGCTATCAATTCGCCGACGGTGTCTATGAGGTCTGCGAAGTGGCGCGCGGCTTCATCGTCGACATGCCGCGCCACCTCGCTCGGCTGAACCGCTCGCTGACCGAACTCTCGATCGCCTGGCCGGTCGCGCGCAACGTGCTGCCGCTCATCCTGCGCGAAGTGGTCAACCGCAACCATGTCGCCAACGGTCTGGTCTATGTCCAGGTGACGCGCGGTGTCGCAAGCCGTGACTTTGTCTTCCCGTCGGCGGACACCAAGCCGTCCCTGGTCGTGACAGCCAAGAAGGCCGACCCCGCCGCCGGCACAAAGCGAGCCGAAACAGGTATCGCGGTCATCACCGTGCCCGAGAACCGCTGGGACCGGGTTGACATCAAGAGCGTCGGACTGCTGCCCAACGTATTGGCCAAGCAGAAGGCCAAGGAAGCGGGGGCCCAGGAGGCATGGTTCGTCGACACCGACGGCAACGTCAAGGAAGGCGGGTCGTCGAATGCCTGGATCGTGACCAGGGACGGCGTCCTGGTCACCAGGCCGGCCGATCATGGCATCCTGCGCGGCATCACCCGCACGACCATGCTTGAGGTGGCGGCAAAGCTCGGCCTGAAGATCGAGGAGCGCGGTTTTTCCGTTGCCGAGGCCAAGACGGCGCGCGAGGCTTTCATCAGTTCCGCGACCACGATTGCCATGCCGGTCGTATCGATCGACGGCGATCCGGTCGCCAATGGACATCCCGGCTCAATAACACTTTCGTTGCGGCAAGCCTTTTTTGACGTTGCGGAAAAAAGTCCAGCCTGATAACCGCACAGGTGGAATGAACATCAATATATCTCGTTCTGCTTGTCGTTACTGACGACAAGACGGTGTTTGCGCGCTTGACATGTGCCCGACAATTTGGCGCATTGGCTAGCAAACCGAAGGGGATCGGCGAAAGACAAGAACAATGGCGGAACGATCGCAAAACCTTCAGGACCTGTTCCTGAATTCAGTTCGCAAGAGCAAGAACCCGCTCACCATCTTCCTCATCAACGGCGTGAAGCTGACCGGCGTGGTCACTTCGTTCGACAATTTTTGTGTGCTGCTGCGCCGCGACGGTCACTCCCAGCTCGTCTACAAGCACGCTATTTCCACGATCATGCCGAGCCAGCCGGTTCAGATGTTCGATGGCGAGGAAAGCCAGGGCGCCTGATTGGCACGTGAGAAAGACGCGGACGCTACGGTTCGCGGAAAACCAGCGCATCATCCCGGGACGGAAGCCAAGGGGCCGACCCGGGCTGTCGTCATTGTACCTGTGCTTACCCGCCAGCCGCGCGGCGACGACGATACCAACCGTCCTCGGTTGACGCGGTCGGCTGAAGCCCGCCACGACGAGGCGGTCGGCCTTGCCCGGGCCATCAATCTCGACCCCGTCCATACGGCTGTCGTGACCGTCAACGACCCACGCCCCGCGACCTTGCTCGGCAGCGGCAAGGTCGAAGAGTTCGCCGAGATCGTCAAGGAGAAGGACGCGGAGCTGGTCATCGTCGACCATCCCCTGACCCCGGTGCAGCAGCGCAATCTTGAGAAAGAGCTGCATGCCAAGGTGCTCGACCGCACCGGGTTGATCCTCGAGATCTTCGGCGAGCGCGCCCGCACCAAGGAAGGCACGCTGCAGGTCGAACTTGCCCATCTCAACTACCAGAAAGGCCGCCTTGTCCGCAGCTGGACCCACCTTGAACGTCAGCGCGGCGGTGCCGGCTTCCTCGGCGGCCCCGGCGAAACCCAGATCGAATCAGACCGGCGGCAGTTGCAGGAAAAGATCATCAAGCTGAAGCACGAGCTGGAAACGGTTCGTCGTACCCGCGACCTGCACCGCGCCAAGCGCAAGAAGGTGCCTTTCCCGGTGGTGGCGATCGTCGGCTACACCAATGCCGGCAAGTCGACACTGTTCAACAGGCTGACCGGAGCGGATGTACTGGCGCAGGACATGCTGTTCGCCACGCTCGACCCGACGCTGCGCCGCGTTCGCCTGCCGCATGGCACGCCGATTATCCTGTCGGACACGGTCGGTTTCATCTCGGACCTGCCGACGCATCTGATCGCGGCTTTTCGCGCGACGCTGGAAGAGGTGGTCGAGGCCGATCTCGTCATCCATCTGCGCGATATCTCCGATCCCGACACGGCCGCACAGGCAGAGGATGTAGAGCGCATCCTGGCCGACCTCGGCGTCGACGCCAGTGATACCAAGCGTGTGATCGAGGTCTGGAACAAGGTCGATCTGCTGGACGAAGGCAACAGGAGCCGGCTGCTCGCCGATGCCGCCGGCGGCGGCAAGGGGCCGCCAATCGCCGTGTCAGCGGTGACCGGCGAGGGCATCGACGCGCTGAAGGCGCTCATCGAGACGCGAATGGCGGGAGAGCTCGAAGACCTGACGGTGACGATCGAGCCGGCGCAGTTCGGTCTTGTCGATTGGCTTTACCGCAATGGCGATGTCGTTTCGCGTACCGACAATGACGACGGGAGCGCCACCATCTCGCTCAAGGCCACCCAAAGCGCGCGCGAAGAGATCGAGAGCCGATTGCGTCGTAAAAACAACGGGTAGCCCAGAGAAATTCCAGGAAAGCATGCAGCGCTTTCCGTCCGGGGTTGCCGGTTGACAGGCCTACTTCGCGCGCTTCGCTTCCTGCCAGAGCGCTTCCATCTCGGCCAGGGTGGCCCTTTCAAGCGTATTGCCCGACTTTTCCAGGGCCTGCTCGACATAATGGAAGCGTGAGCGGAATTTTTCATTCGTGCCGCTCAGCGCCGCTTCCGAATCGAGCTTGAGATGCCGTCCGAGATTGACGACGGCGAACAGCATGTCGCCGAACTCGTCCTGGATCGCGGCCACCTCGCCCTTGGCCAGCGCCTCGCGCAACTCGCCGATCTCTTCCTCGATCTTGTCTAGGATGGGTGCCGCCTCGCTCCAGTCGAAGCCGACACGGGCAGCTTTCTCCTGGAGTTTCAACGCCCGCGTCAAAGCGGGCAGGGCGACCGGAACGCTGTCCAGGAACCCCTTGCCATTGTCCTCCGGGTCGAGGCCGCGCGCGAGGCGTGCTTGTCGCTTCTCCGCCTTCTCCTGTGCCTTGATCTTTTCCCACATGCCCTTGGCCATGCCGGCGCTGCGGGCCTTCTCGTCGCCGAAGACATGCGGGTGGCGACGGATCATTTTCGTCGTGATCGCCTGGACCACATCCGGGAAGGCGAATTCACCGGCTTCCTCGGCCATTTGCGCATGATAAACGACCTGCAGCAGGAGATCGCCGAGCTCGTCGCGCAGGTCATCGAGATCACCACGGGCGATGGCATCCGCCACCTCATAGGCTTCCTCGATCGTGTAGGGGGCGATAGTCGAGAAATCCTGCTCGATGTCCCATGGACAGCCTGTCTTCGGCGCGCGCAGCGCCGCCATGATCTCGATCAGGCGCGAAATGTCTTTCGATGGCGTCATGCCGCGATGCTATCCTGCGGCCCGACGCGCGGCCAATGTTGTCAGCCGGCGAGAGCGCCTTGTCCACAGCTGAGCCGCTTCAGTCGAGTACGGAGACGATGGCCTTGGCTAGGTCATCCATGCCGTCCTCGGGTAAACCCGCGACATTGATGCGGCTGTCGCCGACCATGTAGACGCCATGTTCGGTGCGCAGCCGCTCGACCTGCTCCTCCGTGAGGCCAAGTCGCGAGAACATGCCGCGATGGCTGGCAACGAAGTCGAAGCGGTCGGAGTTGGATTGCCGGCGCAATGCCTCGGCGAACTGCACGCGAAGCCGAAGCATGCGCAGGCGCATCTCTTCCAGCTCGGCTTCCCAGTCGGCACGCAAGGTGGCGTCTTCCAGGACGATACGCACGGCCGCCGCACCATGGTCCGGCGGCATCGAATACATGGCGCGCGCCGCCGACAGCATCTGGCTCATCGCCACATCGGCCTGCGCGCCATCCCTGGCCAAGACCATCGCCGCGCCGACACGGTCGCGGTAGACGGCGAAATTCTTCGAGCAGCTGGAGGCGACGACCATTTCCGGCACTTTCGCCGCCAGCAGGCGCAAGCCGAGGGCATCGGCCTCGAGGCCGTCGCCAAAGCCCTGATAGGCGATGTCGACGAACGGCAGCAGACCGCGCTCGACGACGAGAGCGGTGACGGCCTCCCACTGCGACGCATCGAGGTTGGCGCCGGTCGGGTTGTGGCAGCAGCCATGCAGCAGCACCACGTCGCCGCTCTTGGCCGTGCGCAACGCCGCCAGCATGTCGTCGAAACGAACCGCGCCCGAGGCCGCATCGAAATAGGGGTATTCACGGATCTGCAGGCCGGCGGCACGCATCACCGGCATGTGGTTCGGCCAGGTCGGGTCCGACAGCCAGACGGTGGCATCCGAACGCGTCCGCTTCAGCAACTCCGCCACCAGGCGCAGGGCGCCGGAGCCACCAGGCGCCTGTGCCGCCCGGATGCGCGTCATGTCCGCGCCTTGGCCGAAGGCGAGCTTCGCCATCACCGCGTTGAAGCCGACATCACCGGCCAACCCAAGATAGGTCTTGGTGTCCTGGCTGTTCAGCAGCCGCTTTTCGGCCTCGCGCACGGCGCGCATCACCGACGTCTTGCCGTCGCGATCCTTGTAGACGCCAACGCCGAGGTCGACCTTGTTGGGGCGTGGGTCGGCGCGATAAAGGCCGATCAGGGCCAGGATCTTGTCGGCGGGAGCTGGCTGCAGGTCTTCAAACATCACTATGGTTCCGTTGGCGCGGCGGAGTGATACGCAAATCGAGCGTGATGCACCAGCGGTTTTAGTTATGCGAAACAGAGGGAGGCACCCAAGAGTGTGGCCTTTCGATCGAAACGATAGCCGCTATTCTAATCGCTGCGTATGCGCCGCTTCGAAAGCGGCTTAGGGATGACTGGTTTCATGCTCGTAAGGCTGACGATGATCTGCAACGGCGCCACGGCCGCGACACGCCTGGGGGCGTTCCCATCGGACGAGCCGCTGGAGCCGCGATCGCTGACGCTGGCGAAGGCCATGCGCGGGACCTTGCGCCGTGCCGACCGCGTGTGGACGGCGCCCGCGCTTCGCGCTCGGCAGACCGCCGAGGCGCTGGGGTTGGAGGTATCGGCCGAACCGCTTTTGGCGGACCAGGATCATGGAAGCTGGGCCGGCAAGAGATTTGAGGAGGTGCAGGCGGAGCAGCCAGAGGATATCGCTGCTTGGCTCGCAGACCCAAATGCAGCGCCGCACGGCGGCGAGTCGCTGGCCGACGTTGCCCATCGGGCCTCCGACTTGATGAACCGGCTAATCGCCGAGCGTGGCCATACGATCGCGCTGACCCATGCCAGCGTCATTCGCACAGCGATCCTGCATGTTCTTGGTGCCCCGCTTGCCGCCAGCTGGAAGATCGACATCGAGCCGCTGAGCATCACCGATTTTCGCAGCGACGGCCGCAGATGGGTGTTGCGCGCCTGCGGCGTGACCATGCCCAAACCGGCAAAACCACTTCGCCCCTGAGAGCCGGGCGGGCGAAGGGGCGCAAATGCGGACCTCCGAAGAGCCCATCGAAGAAAAATGGCCAGGTCGGGATTAAAATCCCCACATGCTCCGTAAACAGGGCATGAAACGGTCGATGCCACGCTTTGACATCATAGGACAGCTCGGATCACTGCGGCGCTACGCGCAGTCGCTGACGCGCGACAGTGTGGATGCCGAGGATCTTGTGCATGATGCGCTGGTGCGCGCCTATGAGCGACGCGGCACTTTCCGCTCCGGCGGAAACCTGCGGGCGTGGCTGCTCTCGATCGTCCACAACGCCTTTGTCGACCGCATGCGCTCGCGCCGCTCGGAAGCGGCGCGCATCGAACAGGCAGGATACCTCGCCGACGCCGCCACGCCAGCGCCGCAGGAGCATTCGGTACGCCTGGCGCAGGTGCGGGAAGCCTTTTTCAACCTGCCGGAAGAGCAGCGTTCGGCGCTGCATCTGGTCGCCATCGAAGGGCTTTCCTATCAGCAGGCGGCCAATGCCACGGGCGTGCCGCTGGGCACACTGATGTCGCGCATCGGCAGGGCGCGCGCCGCCTTGCGCCAGATGGAAGATGCCGCCCCGGGGCGCGGCAAGAATCATCTCAGGATCGTGGGAGGTGAGCAATGACCGCTCTTGTCGACCCCGTTACGGACACCGACCTCGACGCCTATGTCGACGAGCAGCTGGACGTCGCCCGCCGCATCGAGGTGGAAGCCTTCCTGTCCACGCGTCCGGAGGCTGCCGCACGCGTGATGTCGGATCTGCGGACCCGCGACGAACTGCGCGTGGCGCTCGCCGGCTCCAAGGGCATGGCGCGGCCGGCGACCGCTGACGCGGCGCGGCGTCTGGAGAGGGGGCTTGCCCGCGGCCGCATCTTCGGCGTGTTGCAGCGCGCTGCCGCCGTTGCCGCCTTCGTTGCCGCCGGCTGGCTGGCGAACGGTATCATTGGCCCGATGTCCGTGACCAAGGTCGTCGCTTCGCCGCAGCCGCCCGCTTATGTCGACGAGGCGGTGCGGGCGCACAGGACGACGCTGGTGCGCGAAGCCATGCCCTCGCAGCCGGAAGCGCCCAATTACAACGCCGGAGAGATCCGCGCCGCCACGGCGATCGTCATGCCGTCGCTGCCAAAGGACTGGAAGGTGCGCGACGTGCAGATCTATCCGTCGCGCTTCGGCCCGAGCGTCGAGATGGCTGTCGACACCAAGGATATGGGCCTGGTGTCGCTGTTTGCCATCCGGCCGGGAACCTTCGACGTGGTCAAGCCGACCGTCGCGCCCTCGGGCGATATTTCCTCGGCCTATTTTCAGATCGGCGAGGTTGCCTACGCGGTGGTCGCGAAGAGTGGAGTTCATGACCTCGACCGCGCCGCCGAGACGCTCGCCAGAACACTTTACTGACCGATCCAAAGGAGACTGCAGATGAACACGCCCAATCTGGGATATCGCGTTGGCACCGGCGCCCAAACCGGTGCTGTCTTTGACGAGGGCCTGCGCCAGCACATGCTGCGCGTCTACAATTATATGGGCCTTGGCCTTGTGGTCACCGGCCTTGTCGCCTTCCTGGTGTCGTCGACGCCGGCACTCTACGTGCCGATCTTCTCCAGCCCGCTGAAGTGGGTGGTGATGCTGGCGCCGCTCGCCTTCGTCATGCTGTTTTCGTTCAAGATGCAGACCATGTCGGCGGCCAGCGCCCAGATGATGTTCTGGGCCTTCTGCGCGGTGATGGGCCTGTCGCTCGCCTCCGTGTTCTTGGTCTTCACTGGAACCAGTATCGCGCGCACCTTCTTCATCGCCGCCACCATGTTCGGCGCCACCAGCCTCTATGGCTACACGACCAGGCGCGACCTGACGCAGTTCTCGTCGTTCCTGATCATGGGCCTTATCGGCGTGGTGATCGCCAGCATCGTCAACATCTTCCTTGGCTCGACCGCGCTGCAGTTTGCCATCTCGGTGATCGGCATCGCCGTCTTCATCGGCCTGACCGCCTGGGACACGCAGACGATCAAGGAGCAGTATGCCGAGAATTTCGACGCGGAATCGCGCCAGAAGCTCGCCGTCTTCGGCGCCTTCTCGCTCTACCTGAACTTCATCAACATCTTCCAGCTGCTGCTGAATTTCACCGGCGAACGGGAGTAACGACTGTCCGCTGTGGGCAAGGGTGGGGTTCTCGCCCTTGATGCGGAGAGGTGGCCGGAGGAGAGATCCTCCGGCCACAATTCATTCCGGCCCAATCCGCTCCGGCCCAATCCGCTCCGGCAAGACCCGCCTTGAGTCCCCGGGAGCTTTTGCTAGTCTGCCGCCAGCTTCAACGCCGGCCCGCGAGGACATATGGCACAGGACAGCCAAACGCTTCGTGGCGACGGCATCTCGGCTGTCATAGTCGGGCAGGGCGCCGAACTGGTTTCGCTGCGGGATGCGCAAGGGTTTGAGTTCCTGTGGCAGGCCGGACCAGAGTGGCGGCGCCATTCGCCGGTGCTGTTCCCGATCGTCGGGCGCCTGAAGGGCGACCAACTGCGCCATCGCGGCCGCACCTATCCGATGACGCAGCACGGCTTCGCCCGCGACAAGCCGTTCACCTGGGAGGAGAGGGGGCCTCGGTCCTGCACGCTGGTCCTCACCGACGACGCCGACACGCGCGCGCGCTACCCTTTCGCCTTCCGCCTCGCCGTGACCTACACGCTCGACCGCCAGCAGCTTGGCGTGACCTTCGAGATCACCAACACCGGCGACGAGCCATTGCCGGCTTCGATCGGCGCGCATCCGGCATTCAACTGGCCATTGCTGCCGGATTTGCCCAAGGAGGCCTATCGGCTGACCTTTGCGGAGGCCGAGCCAGCGCCGATCCGTCGGCTGAAGGATGGCCTTTTGCTCCCGGTAGCGCGGCCGACACCCATCGAAGGCAAGACGCTTCCGCTGTCCGAACGCCTGTTCGATGACGACGCCGTCATTCTGGACAGCCCCGCCAGCACCAGGGTGCGCTACGCCGCCGACCATGGTCCTGCGATCGAAATGTCATGGCAGGGTGCAGAGGAACTGGGAATCTGGTCCAAGCCGGGCGGCGCGCCGTTCCTGTGCATCGAACCTTGGCACGGCATTGCAAGCCCGGCCGATTTCGACGGCGAGTTCAGCGAGAAACCTGGCGTGATGCTGATCGAGCCGGGAGCGAAGCGTTCTCTGGGCTACCGGATCAGCCTGGAGCAGGGGCGGCGGTGATCAGAGGAAAGCCGGTTCTCAAACCTGCCGGACGATTGCGCCGATCACATTGACGAGAAGGCGCGCGGCGGTCAGGGCCGACATTCCGTCGACATCGGCGGGCGGATAGAGTTCGACAAGGTCGAATCCCGCGATCCTGGCCCGCTTGCCGAGGTCCGCGATCAGGTCGATCGCCTGCGTGTAGGTGAGGCCGCCCGGCGTACGCGCCGCCACGCCCGGCATGATGCCGGGATCAAGGCTATCGCAGTCGAAGGTGACGACGACTCTCGCGCCTTCCGGAATATGCCTGAGCGCTGCTTCCACGCCTTGAGCATGAATTTCGCGGGCGGTCACGAAACGGCTGCCATAGTGTCGCGCCGCTTCGATTTCAGCGAGGCGCGCACTGCCGACGCTGCGCAGGCCGACCTGCACCATGCCCGCGACATGCGCCATCTCGCTCGCCCGCCGCATCGGGCTCGAATAACCGTAGCGTTCGCCATGCACCTCGTCGCGCCAGTCGATATGGGCATCGATCTGCAGGATCCAGACCGGTCCGTGATCGGCAAAACCGGCAAGGAACGGCGTGACGACGGAATCGTCACCGCCAAGCAGGATTGGAACGGCCGGCAAGGCCAGGACCTCACGCGTCTTGGCTTCGATCCGGACCCTGTTTTCGGCATTGTCGTGCAGGATGGTCGAGATGTCGCCGGCGTCGACGCAGCAGACCGGCTTGCCGTCGAACAACGGACCGCCGAGATCGAAATCCCAGTGCTCGATGAGCGGAGCATCACCCTGGCTGGCCACGCGTATGGCGTCGGCGGCCAAGGCATGGCCGCTGCTGTCCTTGCCGGGATAGGTGCTGCCATGACCAGCTCCGAAGACCACCGCACGGGGCGTGCGGCCATCGGCGAGACGATCGGCAAGGCCGAGGAATGATGGCGACATTTTCTTGATGGTCCTGATGGCACGGACTGTGAGGGTATCGCGGAACAGCGGTTGCGGCAAAGTAGGCCGTCTTTGTGGATCGGGAGGCTCGACGCCTTCGATCACCCCCATGAGATTTTGCGATTGCGGTCGATTGTCGTGTCGTCGATCTCGCGACGGATCTGCTCCAGACGCCTCTCGAAAGGCGACCTACGTCATATTGTCGGCCTGTTGTGAACTCCTTCACATACAAATTCGTGCGCGGCGTACAGGATATGCCAGAACAGAAATTTATCCGCCTTTGCAAATAGAACTCAGAACAAAAAGATTAGATCAAACGAGAGATATGGTCTTTTGCAAATAGGATGAGTTTTCGTTCTAGTAAAAATAATTGTGGTGGAACCAAACAAAGGAGATCAAAATGTACAAGATCATTACAGCTGCATCAGCGTTGCTTATGCTCACGGCGCCTTCATTCGCGATCGACTCGACCTTCGTCCACAGCCTTCGTGCCGACAATGGCGACTTCGAGGCCCCGGGAGAGGTCAAGGGCCAACATCCATTGGCTTCGGAAGAGGCGGTGTATGGGTTCCAGACAGGATCGACCGGATCGATCGGGTTGGCTGGTGGCGTTTCGAACTCCAGTTGCATGGGGGTCAGCCCGCACCAGTATGACCCTGTCGGCCCCAATTGCCGCAACTGAGATACAAGTGGAGAGCGGTGGTCAGCGCCACCGCTCTCCCGCCTCAGGCGGCATTTCCACGGACTGTCAGGATCCGATTTGGCGGCACTCATTACAACCCTTGTGAACTGGCGGCTTCAGTTGTCGTTCTGTGTCTCGGCCAGATGACGAAGAGCGCCAAAATTGGTTACTCGCAGGCCACCACGCTTGATTGCGATGATCGAGCGGGCGCGCCAATTGTTGAGCGTCTTGTTGACGGACTCGCGCGTGGCGCCGAGGAATTCCGCCAGTTCGGACTGGGAAATCGGTATCCAGCCTGCCCCATCCGCCATTACGCCAGCCAGGAAGACCAATCGCTTTGCCAGCCTCGCCTCAATGCCGAAGAAGGCATGATCCCCAAGTTCGCTGCTGATCCAACGCAGCCGTGCGCACAACAGCTCAATCATGGCACGAGCCAGCGATGGGTTTCTTTCAATGCGATCGAAGAGTTGCGTCCGACCGAGCGAGGCCAGATCGCAAGCGGTGAGGCAGATGGCAGTTGCGGTGCGCGGGCGCCCGTCGAGCGCGCCAACCTCTCCGACCAAGCTGTGCGCAAGCTCGATATTGGCCACCAGCCTCTGGCCTCCCTGCGAATAGATCGAGATCTCCACCGTCCCGCTCATCACCCCGTAAATGCGATCGGATGGATCTTCCTGAACGAAGAGATGCTGGCCGGCCGCGTAGCGTTCGACTTTGCAGCCGCTGAAGAGAAGATCGAACAGGCGTGGGTCAATCCGTGCAAGGCGCGGCAGATCATTTCCATCGTTCGCGCTGCCGGAGGCCATGTTGATTTCCCGATTACCGCCTCGCTACCCCTGTTCGAGGATCTCCTCGATCGTGGGTGGAAGAAGCGTGGCGCCATGCATTGCGGAGATGCCCATGAGGGTTTCGTGCTCGGCTGTCAGGGGCAGGGCGTCGATCGTGCGGTAGAGCCGGTCGCGGTGTCCGGGATCAAGCTCGCCGTGCTCGGCGAGCGTCTGGAAAGCCGCATGCGGAAACCCCGTCGCGGAGATCAGCGTCTGGATCAACGTCGGTGTCGGCGGGTGTCCCTCCATCAACGCGACGAAACCAAGGAACGCGACAGGGTGATGGTGATGGATCCAGTAATACTGCGCTCCCACCAGGCTCGCGACCGAGGGAGATGGTATGCGGCTCAGCGCCGCCGCCCGCTTCACACCCAGCAGTTCAAGGTCGTCGAGCAGCAAGTCATCATGCCCCAACTCCTCCTTGATGTGCTCCTCCAGATATCGGGCCAGACCGGGCGCGATAGGGTCAACAGCCACCATTTTCTCGGCTCGCTCCGCTGCTGCTTCCGTCAAGGGCACCGTTGCACGGATGATTTGGTGCTGGGTGAGCAGGAACTGCGGCCAGAAGTCAGCAAGCCTCGGGTGCGTCACAAGGGTGCGACATGACTTTGCGTATGGTTGGACCACAAGATCGATCTTCCGCCGGAGACGAACGCTCGGCGTGGCAACGGCCCCAACCTCGATCCCGTTCATGCGGTATCCCGGTGGTTAAGAAGTAGCCCGGTGATTAAGAAGCTTGGCTAGTGAACCTTGATGACGATGCCGGTATCTGCTTTCTCCAGGTCCTTCCCCAGCTTCCTCAGAAGGGCTATCTCGCCCCCTGAGAGACTGGCAAACGTCTCCCACGCGTCCTCTGGGAGGGCATCCGCCGAGACCTCCATGTCGTCGAGATACTTTTTGACGTGTGCTGGCAATTCTACTGCCATAGCCCACCCTCCAGTTATCTTAGGCCACCCTAAACTATCTTAGACTAATATGGGCCTGTCAAGAGGGCGGACTTGCCCTCCGCAAGGCCTGGCCGTACAGTCCATGAGCACAATGAGATATGCTCCTGGGAGCTCGATCTGTTCGACATGCGGATCTGCCAATGCAGCCGAATTGCAGTTCTGTGCGTCCTGTGAATCGCCGCTGACCCAACGAGCTTCCGGTGCCGCCGATACGCGCAAGGTGGTCACGGTCCTCTTTGCTGATATTGTCGGCTCGACAGCGTTGGGAGATGAGCTCGATCCCGAGTCGCTTCGTAATCTCATGACCCAGTACTTTCGGGAGATGGCCGCAGTAATTCGTGGCCACGGGGGGACAACCGAGAAGTTCATCGGGGATGCGATCATGGCGGTGTTCGGCATCCCGCTCCTCCATGAGGACGACGCGGTGCGTGCGGTTCGAGCCGCGGTTGCAATGCTTCATGCGCTTCATCGGCTGAACGATGAGTTCGAGGCGCGTTGGGGCACCAGGATCGTGATCCGGATAGGTATAACCACTGGTGAGGTGCTCGCCGGGGATCCGGGCCAGGGCGAAACTTTCGCGGTCGGAGACGCGGTCAACATTGCTGCCCGGCTCGAACAGGCTGCCGAGCCAGGGCAGGTCCTGATTGGGGACGCGACGTATCGGCTGGTCCGCGATGTCGCGATGACGTCGCCGATAGAGCCGCTTCGCGTGAAGGGGAAGTCAGAGCTCGTCGCCGCGTGGAACCTCATGGATGTCGCACCCGCGGCCCCCGCTGCCCGTGGTCTTGAATCCCCTCTGATCGGTCGCGACAAGGAAGTCGCCGCAATCGGAGAGATGTTCGAAAGGACGGTCAAGTCTCGATCATGCGAGATCGTAACGGTGATGGGCCCGGCGGGAATCGGCAAGTCCCGGCTGACGCGTGAATTTCTTCCCCGACTTGAAAGGATAACGACGGTCTTGGCGGGGCGATGCCTGCCATACGGCGAGGGGATTACGTTTTGGCCCATCATCGAGGTGCTCAAGGCCGCGGCGGGCATAACGGACAGTCACTCGCCCGACGATGCTCGCGCAAAGATTGGCATGTTGCTGGAAGGCCCCGATGCCGCGCTGGTCGTCGAACGCCTGTCCGCACTCATGGGCCTCACCCGCGCGACACCCGGCGTTCAAGAGACGTTCTGGGCCGTGCGCAAGCTGTTCGGCAAGCTGGCAACGCATCAGCCATTGGTCGTCGTGTTCGACGACATCCACTGGGCCGAGCCGACGTTCCTCGATCTCCTCGAGTATCTCGTCGATTCGCTGGACGGCGTCCCGGCCTTGTTCCTCTGCCTGGCTCGCCCTGAGCTGCTCGAGGTCCGCGCCGGCTGGATGACGTCGAAGGCGAACGCGTCCGTCATCACCCTGCGCTCGCTGAGCGACGCTCATACAGATGGCTTGATCCGGAACTTGCTCAGAGGCGCGGAGCTCGCGAACGAGGCCCGCGCGCGGATCGCCGATGCCGCCGAGGGAAACCCTCTCTTCGTGGAGGAGACGCTGCGGATGCTGATCGACGACGGTTTGCTTATAGCCGTCGACGGCACGTGGACGGCGGCTGACCACCTGTCGAGGCTCACGATTCCACCCACGATCAACGCCCTTATCAACGCACGCCTGGATCGGCTCGGCGGTGAGGAGCGCTCTGTGATCGAGCGAGCATCCGTGATCGGGCGCATTTTCTGGTGGGGGGCCGTCGAGGAGATGTCGCCGGAAGAGCAGCGGCCCCGCGTGGGCGGCCAGCTTCAGTCGCTGGCGAGAAAGCAGCTGATCCGCCCGGATCGTTCGGACCTGGAGGAGGAGGATGCTTTTCGCTTCACTCACAGCCTCGTCGGGGACGCGGCCTACAATGGCATCCCGAAGGGCGTGCGAGCACACATGCATGAGCGCTTCGCCTCATGGCTGGAGGCAAGGATGCGTGAGCGGGCCCGGGAGTACGAAGAGATCGTCGGCTACCACCTCGAGCGGGCCTACAAGTCTCTCGCGGAGCTCGGTCTATCGAACGAGCGCGTCGAGTCGCTGGCGCGACGTGCGAGCGTGCCGCTGGCTTCTGCCGGGCAGCGCGCCTTCGCGCGGGGCGACATGCCCGCCGCGGTCAACATGCTGTCGCGCGCCATCTCGCTCGGCCCTCGCGACGATCCTGGGCGACTGGCACTCTTGCCAGAGCTCGCATTTGCACTGCTGGAGACCGGCGACCTCGAGCGCACGCGTGGCGCGATCGCCCAGATGCGTGAGGCAGCGACCGCCTCCGCCGATCGTCGACTGCAAGCGCATGCGCTCATTCTCGATCTGTGGGTGCGCTTCCTGTCGGAGCCGGAGGGGTGGGCGGACGAGGCGTACCGAGAGGCACGGCAGGCCATATCGATGTTCGAGCAGGAGAACGACGAGCACGGCTTGGCCAAGGGTTGGTCCTTGCTTGGCCTGTTTCACCTGACAAAGTGTAATTTCGGCGCCTCTGAAGAGGCGTGGGAGAGCGCGGCGGCGCATGCGTTTGCAGCGGGCAACGACAGAGAATGGCTAGAGTCGCTCTCATGGGTGCCGCTTGTCGTGTGGGCTGGCCGTATGCCGGTCAAGGCGGCGATCGGCCGGTGCAAGGACGTGCTCGCCAGGGCGCAGGGTGATCGCAAGGCGATGTCGGCGGCGCTCTTCAGCTGGGGGAATCTCGAGGCGATGCGCGGCCGATTTGGCGAGGCGCGGCAGTTGATAGCGCAGGCCAGGTCAACGGTCGAGGAAGTCGCACTGACCGTGTGGAGCGCGGGACCTCTTACAGAAATGAGTGCCTTGGCCGAGCTCTGGGCGGGCGACGCGGCAGCCGCCGAGCGGGAGCTTCGCTGGGGTGTAAAGACACTTCAACGCACGGGCGAGTTCGCATGGCTGCCTACGATTGCCGGCATCCTCGCCCAAGCCATCTATGTCCAAGGCCGGTACGAGGAGGCCGAAGCGTTCGTTCGGTTGGGCGAGGGGATCGCCGGCAGTGACGACACGTATTCGCAAGGCCTGCTGCGATGTGTTCGGTCAAAGATCTCGGTCCGTCTGGGCGATGTGGAGGGAGCTCTCCGCATGGCACGGAAGGCTGTCGCGATCGCCGAGCCGACGGACTTTCTGTTCCTCCAGTCGTTTGTTCTCGACGGTCTTGGAGAGGTTCTCCACATCGCCGGTCTCCCGGAAGAAGCCGATGCGGCGCTTGCGGCAGCAGTTCGCCTGTGCGCACAGAAGGGCTTCGTCGTCGGTGTACGACAGGCTCGGGGGCGACAAAGGAAGCCCGCACCATAGCGGCCGCAATTTTCTCGCTTCGTCTCCGCCGCAACAGACTCCATATTCGGCTGAAACTTACACGCTGTCCGAGGCCGCTCAGGGGCGAAGCGTGCGCGTACAAAAGTCGCATAAGATAGATTATGGAACTTACGGACGTGAGCAGCGCGACAATGAGGACCGCAGGCCGGAATCCGGCTGGATACGACGCTGATGGCGCCAGGTCGGTTTGCCGCAGGAAATCAGCGCGGCCACGGAACCTCCATGCCCGAAAGGTCCAGGCTTTCCGGCTTCTACCCAGCTTGAACGATTTCATGACTTGCGGTTCGCGAGAGAACCGATCTATCGTGCTGATTCATAAGGGATTTCGATCATCATGCCGTCATAGGCAGGCGCTACGTTGGCCGGCGTCTCGGCCATTACGGTGGCATAGTCGAGCGGCACGTGCATGTGGGTCAGCACGGCATTCCTCGGCGCCAGCTTCTCGATCCAGCCGAGCGCCTGGCCGAGTGACAGATGGCTGGGGTGGGTTTTGTACTGCAACGCGTCGATGACCAGCATCTCCAGGCCGCACAGCCGCTCGGCGGTGGCGTCGGGAAAGTCGCTGATGTCAGGGCAATAGGCCAGGGCTCCAATGCGAAACCCGAGCGAGATGATGTCGCCATGGACCTGCGGCAATGGTTCAAGGGTGAGGGCACCCCCCTCTCCTTCGATCACCACAGGCTTTGCGTGGTCGATGATATGGGCATTGACGATCGGCGGATAGGAACTGCCGGGTGGTGTCTCGAAGCAGTAGCCGAACGCCTGGCGCAGCCGCAGCATTGTCGGCTCGTCGGCGTGAATATCGATCCGCTGGCGCTGATCGAGGACGAAGCCGCGCAGGTCGTCGATGCCGTGGATGTGATCGGCGTGCGGATGCGTGTAGACGGCCGCGCTAATGCGCCTGACAGAGGCCATCAGCATCTGCTGGCGGAAGTCGGGCCCAGTGTCGATGACGACGGTCGTGCGGTTGCCATTCGATGCGATCCGTTCAACCAGAACGGCCGTACGCATGCGCCGGTTCTTCGGGTTGTCCGGGTCGCAATTGCCCCAGTCGCCGGTGATGCGCGGCGTACCTGGCGACGAGCCGCAGCCAAGGATGGTCAGGCGCAGCCGGTCAGTCATCGATCAGGCGCTCAGATCGGCAGGTCGCGGCATCTTGCCGAACAGCCGGAAGAAATTGTTCGTCGTCAGATCGGCGATTTCAGCTTCGCTGACACCAATCGTCTCCGCCAGCACCTTGGCGGTGTGCGCGACATAGGCCGGCTCATTACGCTTGCCGCGGAATGGGATCGGCGCCAGGTATGGCGCGTCGGTTTCGACGAGCAGCCGGTCATGCGGCACGTCGGCGGCGACGGCGCGCAATTCGGCAGAGTTCTTGAAGGTCAGGATGCCCGAGAACGACACATAGCCGCCGAGCGAGACGCCCACCTCGGCCAGCCGGCGTCCGGAGGAAAAACAGTGCAGGATGAAGGGGAAGACGCCCTTCCCTGTTTCGTCCTCGAGAATGGCCGCCATGTCGTCATCGGCATCGCGCGAATGGATGACCAGCGGCAGCCCGGTCTCGCGAGCCGCCGCGATGTGATTGCGAAAGCCCTGCGCCTGCGCATCGCGCGGCGCCTTGTCGTAGAAGTAATCGAGCCCCGCCTCGCCGATCGCCACCACCTTCGGGTGATCGGCAAGACGAACAAGGTCCGATGCGGTGACATCGAGTTCTTCGGCGGCATTATGCGGATGGGTGCCGACCGAGCAGTAAACCTCATCAAAAGTTTCAGCGATTTCAAGGATTTGCTGAAACCGCTTTACGCGCGTCGAGATCGTCACCATGCGGCCGATACCGGCCGCTTTGGCGCGGGCGACAATGGCCGCCCGCTCCTCGGCGAAATCTGGAAAGTCCAGGTGGCAATGGCTGTCAACGAGCATCAGGCGTTCGCGCCTGGCTGTTCGACGTAACGCGGAAATACGCCTTCCGGCATGGGTAGTGCCGTGCTGGGCACAAGCGCATAGTCGGCGTGGACATGCTCGAAGTTACGCTGGTCCGCCGGCACCGCCAGCAGGTCGAGCAGCTTCGTCGCCGAACCTGGAATGTAGGGCTGGCACATCACCGCCACGCGCCGCACCACTTCGGCTGTCGTCCACAGCACCGTTTCCATACGTTCCGGATTGGTCTTCTTCAGGGCCCATGGCTCCTGCCCGGCGAAATAGCGATCAGCTTCCGACACCACGGCGAAGATCGCCGCCAGCGCCAGATGGATGCCTTGCTCGGCCATGGCCTTGCGCGCGGTGGCCAGAGCGGCCACCGCCTGATCCAGGATCGTGCTATCGGCATCGGTCAGGTCTCCGCGCTTCGGCACCACGCCGCCACAGTTCTTGGCGATCATCGACAGCGAGCGCTGCGCCAGATTGCCGAGGCCGTTGGCGAGGTCGGCGTTGGTGCGGTTGACGATCGCTTCATGGCTGTAGCTGCCGTCCTGGCCGAACGGCACTTCGCGCAGGAAGAAATAGCGCACCTGGTCGAGACCGTAATGCTCGACCATGGTGAACGGGTCGATGACGTTGCCGACTGATTTCGACATCTTCTCGCCGCGGTTGAACAGGAAGCCATGGCCGAAGACGCGCTTCGGCAGCGGGATGCCGGCCGACATCAGAAAGGCCGGCCAGTAAACCGCATGGAAGCGCACAATGTCCTTGCCGATGATGTGGGCGTCGGCCGGCCAGAAACGCCATTTCCCATCATTTTCATCGGGATAACCGACGCCGGTGATGTAGTTTGTCAGGGCGTCGACCCAGACATACATGACGTGCTTCTCGTCGCCCGGAACCGGCACGCCCCAGTCAAAGGTGGTGCGCGAGATCGACAGGTCCTTCAGCCCCGACTTGACGAAGCTCATCACCTCGTTACGTCGCTCCGCCGGGCCGATGAAATCGGGCTGAGTTTCGTAAAGGGCAATGAGCTTGTCCTGGTAGGCCGAAAGACGGAAGAAGTAACTCTCTTCCTCGACCCATTCGACCGGCGTTCCTTGCGGCCCGTACCGGACATTGTCGGGACGGACCTCCGTCTCCTCCTCGCCGTAATAGGCTTCGTCGCGCACCGAGTACCAGCCGGCATAGCCGCCCTTGTAGATATCGCCATTGGCATCCATCGCCTTCCAGATCGCCTGCGAGGACGCGTAGTGCCGTTCTTCCGTGGTGCGGATGAAATCGTCATTAGAGGCGTTGAGCGCGATCGCCATGCGCTTGAAATCGGCCGCGTTGCGATCGGCCAGTTCGCGCGCCGAAATGCCTTCGCGCTTCGCCGTCTGCAGCATCTTGATGCCGTGCTCGTCAGTCCCGGTGAGGAAGAAGACCTGCTTGCCGTCGAGCCGCTGGAAGCGCGCCAGCGCGTCGGTGGCGATCAGTTCGTAGGCATGGCCGATATGCGGCTTGCCGTTCGGATAGGAAATCGCGGTCGTGATGTAGAATGTGTCGCGTGACATGAATGAACCGTCATGAATGTCTGAATGGAAGCCGTGGCGGTGGATATCGCATCGGAATGGCGATTGCCATCCCGGTGCCGATGCATGCCGCCCAAAAGTGGCCCCGGTTTTGGGCCAACGGCATGCACCAAAAGGCCGTCACATTCGCATCGCAGAATTCAGGCGGTCGATCATGGTCAAGGCGTGCTGCTTCTTGTCGAGATTGTAGGTGTCGGTCTCAGATATCGCGTCCAGCGCCTCATGCCAAGTGTCCGACAGCGTTTTCGCCCGTGCGAGGTCGCCTGACAGCGCTGCCTGGCTTGCGGCATCCGACAACAGGTCGAGCGCGCGGCGGTTGAAGATATCGAACTGAATCGCCTGGTCGCGGCCGGCGACGGCTTCCGCTAACCTGTAGGCTCCGCCGATATCGGTCCTTCCGGCCGCCACCAGCGCATCGAGTGTCTGGGCGATTTCCAGCCCGCCATATTGCGTCAGCAGGATTGCATTGCGCACACTGCCCCCTGCCCGTTCGACCAGCGCTGCCCGGGCGGCCGGATCGTCCGGTGGCGGCGGCTCCGCGGTCTCCAGCACCGCCAGCAACTCGTCGGCGCCGAGCGGTGTCAGGCGCACCACTTGGCAGCGCGAGCGGATCGTCGGCAGCAGGCTGCCCGGCGCATGAACGATGAGAATGAACAGCGTTCGGGCCGGCGGCTCCTCAAGATTTTTGAGCAAGGCATTGGCGGCGTTGGCATTCATGTCGTCGGCTGGATCGACGATTACCACCCGGTAGCTGCCGTCATGCGAGGTCATCGACAGGAAGCGGCTGACCCGGCGGATTTCGTCGACCGTGACGACGGTCTTGAAGCTCTTGGTCTTGTCGTTCAGCGGCCGGGTCAGATGCAGTACGCCCGGATGCGCTCCGGTCGCGATCTGGCGAAACAGCGACGAGGCCGGATCGGGAACGGCAAGGCTTTCCGGCGCCTGTGCGAAGTCTGGGTGCTTCAACAGGTGATGCGCAAGATGGAAGGCCAGCGTCGCCTTGCCGATGCCGACCGGCCCCGCGAAGATCAGCGCATGTGGCAGCTTTCCGGATCGATAGGCGGCGGCAAGCATCTCGGCGGCCTGTCCGTGCCCGACCAGGCGAGGCGTTTCGGCCGGCTCGGGCACGCCGTCCAGCGTATCATGCTGTTCCGGCGCGATGCGTTCGAAGATCATACCGGTGCGGCCTGCCTGTTGCGCGCGGGCGCCCTCGCCTCCAGTGCCGCGAACACGGCGGCGGTGACGACATGCTCCACCGTATCGGGATCGGCGGATGCGTCGACGACGATGCAGCGCTCCGGCTCGGCCGCGGCGATCGCCAGGAAGGCTTCGCGCCGGGCCTGATGGATGGCCAGCGTCTCCTTTTCGAAGCGGTCGGCGCCGGCGTCGCTGCCGCGCCGCAGGGTCGCGCGCCGGAGGCCCTCGGCCGGATCGATATCGAAGACCAGCGTGATGTCGGGCATCATGCCGTTGATGGCGACCTGTTCGAGCGTAGCCATGAATGCCGGGTCGATTCCGCCGGTGACGCCCTGGTAGACGCGCGAAGAATCCAGGAAGCGGTCGCAAAGAACGATGGAGCCATGCTCGACCGCGGGCCTGATGACCTGTTCGACATGGTCGGAACGGGCGGCTGCGAAGAGCAGTGCTTCCATCTTCGGCCCGAATGGCTCCGCGGCGCCCGAAAGCAGCACATGCCTGACCGCTTCCGCGCCTGGCGAACCGCCCGGTTCGCGGGTGACGAGGACATCGTACTTCTTGGCGCGCATCTTCCTTGCCAGCCGCTCGATCTGCGTCGACTTGCCTGCGCCCTCGCCGCCTTCGAAGGTGATGAAAAATCCGCGCGCCAATCGAAACGGCCTTTGTCCATGTTGGAGTGGATTGTTGCGCTCTAGATAGTCCGCGTTCGGCGAAACGTCCATGCCGTCAGATTTTTGCTTTCATGCATGTCTTTGTCTCAAAACCGTGGCCACTTTTGAGCGACATGCATCAGCGCAGCCAGCCGATCGCCAGTTCCTTGACGGCATCGAGCGCGCGCTGTGGCAGCGTGCCGACGCCGATCGATTCGGCGGCGAAAAGCGGTGTCTCCTGGCTCAGCGTGTCGCCGATCCAGACGCGCAGCGCACCCACCGGCTGGCCCTCCTCCACCGGTGCGGCGACCGGGCCATTATAGACGATCCTGGCCGTCAGCTTGTCGCGGTTGGTGATCGGCAGGAAGATGGCGATCGGCCCTTTTGCCTTCAACGTCACGCCGGATTTCGCGCCGCCAAAAACCTGGGCCTCGCCAACCACCTCGTCCTTGGCGAAGATCTCGGTCTTCTCGAAGGAGCGCGCGCCCCAGTCGAGCAGCTTTCGCGCCTCCTCGGCGCGTTCCTTGTCATTGGCGAACCCGCTCATCGCCGCGACCACCCGGGCGCCATTGTGGCTGGCCGAAGCGACGATGCCGAAGCCGGACGCCTCGCTCGCACCGACCGCCAGGCCATCGGCACCGATATCCATGGCCAGCAGCGGATTGCGGTTCCTCTGCGAGATCTTGTTCCAGGTGAAATCCTTCAGGCCATAGTAGCGATAGAAATCCGGGTAATCGCGCCACAAATGCAGGGCCAGCTGCGCCAGTTCGCGCACGGTCGTCTGCTGGCCGTCGGCCGGCAGGCCGGTCGAATTGACGAAGGTCGATGTCTTGAGACCGATCTGGCGGGCACGCTCGGTCATCTGCGCGGCAAAATTATCCTCTGACCCGGCCATGCCTTCGGCGATGACGATGCAGCCGTCATTGGCGGCCTGCACGGTCACGCCCTGGATCAGGTCCTCGAGCCGGATCGCCGATTTGAGCTTGGCAAACATCGTCGATGTTCCCGACGGCGCGCCGCCCTTGCGCCAGGCGTTTTCGCTCACCACGAACGTGTCGTCGAGCTTGAGCCGCCCGGATTTGATGGCGTTGAAAACCACTTCCATGGTCATCAGCTTGGCCATCGAGGCCGGTGGGATGGGCGTGTCGGCGTTTTTGGAGAACAGCACCGTGCCGGTATCGGCATCGATCATGAAGGCCTGTGTGGCCTTGGTCTCGAACAGCTGCGCGTGGGCCGGGGCAAGGGAAATCAGGAGACCGAGAAGAAAAAACCCGGCAAAAGGCTGAAGCAAGCGAAACTGCATGAAATTCGACCCGTTGGCCGGTCCCTCCGGCAAGCCCGCGAAACTATCGGGCTTTTTCCGGGACGGATCAACTGTTCAGCGGAAAACCGGCTCGTGAATCAGTTGCGCACGGCCAGTGCATCGGGCGCGCCATGCGACCATGCCGCCTCCAGCAACTCGTCCAGGCCGCCATGGCCGTTCGGATAGAGATTGACCGCATACCAATCATTGCCGTCGAGATCGGAACGCTGGATCTCCGTTCTGCCGAAGGGTTGAAGTGCCGCTGCCACGCGCTTGGCTTCGGCGGCATCGTCAAACGTGCCGGCGGCGACATAGTCGGCGCTGGACGGCGTTACTTGCGGATTGGACTTGTTCCACGACCGCAGAATGTCTGCGGGCGACATGCCGTTGTCGTCGAGTGCGGCAAAGACATCCGCGCGCCGCACGCGTTCATCCGCGTAGGACAGCGAGGCAATCGCGAATGGCGACTGCGGCGGCAGGCCGATCTCCGGGCGCTCGGGAACGATCGGTCCGAAATCGGGCAGCGCCAGGTCGCCCAGGGCCGGCGCCTGCGCAGACAGAGCCTGCTGCGTGGCGAACGCCCCGCCGGAAGTCGTCAACTGACCCGGAAACGGTACGGCTGCCGCACCCACGGGCAGGCTTGGCGACGGTCCGTTCATGGCCACCATGACGCCGGTTGGCAGGCCATCCGACGGATCCGGAATCCGGTTGCCTGGATGGTAGGATGCCATCAGATACTGGTCGTCGTTGCCATCAAGCGGCGCGCGGCCGACATACTCCACCTTCACCTCGGCGGTGCCGACATTGGCGTAATCGAGCATTTGCGCCGCGCGCTCCGAGACATCGATGATGCGGCCCTCGTGATACGGCCCACGGTCGTTGACGCGCACGATGACGGAGCTGCCGGTCTTGAGATTGGTGACGCGGGCATAGCTTGGCAGCGGCATGGTCGGATGCGCGGCCGTCAGATGCGTCATGTCGTAGACTTCGCCATTGGCGGTCAGCCGGCCATGGAAGGCGTCGCCGTACCACGAAGCCAGGCCGACCTTGGCGTAATGCCGATCTTCCTTGGGATAGTACCACTTGCCACGAACCTGGTAGGGCTTGCCGAGCTGGTCGCGACCGCCTCCGCGCCGCATGAAATTGGCGCGCGGGCTCGCCTTCACGCCATATTCGGTCTCGGCGAAATATTCCTTGGAACGAGGCTTGGGATTCACCATC
Organism: Mesorhizobium sp. GW821-FHT07A06; assembly: GCF_059419085.1. Taxonomy (NCBI): domain Bacteria; kingdom Pseudomonadati; phylum Pseudomonadota; class Alphaproteobacteria; order Hyphomicrobiales; family Phyllobacteriaceae; genus Mesorhizobium; species Mesorhizobium sp. GW821-FHT07A06. The sequence continues at coordinate 116,076 of NZ_JBWKRC010000011.1, read as the reverse complement.
GATTTCGGCTCGGGCTGCGACGCGCAGGCTGCCAGCAAGGCAGCCGACGCAGCAAGCAGCGTAAGCGTTGAAGCGCGACGAAGACGCGGGCGCGTCGTAGCCTGCATTTTCCTGAAATCCCCTACAGTCTCAATCAAGACGCCGTTGTTCGAACAACAGAGGAGCCAAAGCACTCACTCGACGATATCAACGACGCCCTGAACCCCGATCCTTTGTGCACAGGAATTGCTTATCACGGTATTAACCGATTGTGGCCGGAACCGGGCAAGATTGTGGCAGTACTTGCTGCGTGAGCAACCGCTTCTTTCCGGGCTCAAAACGTCCCCAATCCAACTGCGCGAACGGGGCAGTGATGAGCGGGCTTGCGTGTGTGGACTTCTTAGCCGTCGCATCGGGGAGCAACTACGGCCCGGATTGTAGGGTGGTACCAGACAAAACCGCCGCCATCGGCCGTTCTGCACAGTCGTCAAATGACGACTGTGCAGATTGATGCGCCTATTCTAGCCTTTGTGTGGGTTTGTTGGGGTGCGTACGATGCCAGTCTACGATGTCGCGGAAATGCGCTACGACCGGGTAATGAGATCCAAGGCCGTCGAAGCAAGCAATCCAGCCGCGGCTGCCGAGGCAATGACTGGCCGGGGATGTGCCTCCCAGAAATGGGGCAAGGAATGGATCCGCGTGATCGACGCGGACGGCGGGCGAATGTTCGCCTACACAATCGCCCGGCGCAGCATGATGGCCGACGATAAGAATCGGGAGCCTCTGATGGTGATGGGATCAGCCCGTTGCCAAGCTTGGGGGGCAGGCAAAGGCAACGGGCTGTAGGGTGGTCTGTGCACACCCCGTGGAGCATCGATGGGCATCGCCGCTCCGACCATGCAGCCTACGAGACAATGCCCATATGCGCGACTTACGGATTCGTAAGGGTGCGCGTGAGGGACGTACGGCTTGAACCGTTTCGTCCAGCCGCCCGCCCCGGTCCTGGAGTGCTCCACTGGATGAGCGCGACTTCCCTCCCGGCGATATCCTGGACGGCCCTCAAAGGTAAGGGCCGCTACTCTGCTGTTCGCCTGAACCCGGCTTTAAAAGCCAGTCATGACCCACGGATTGGCGTCGTATCCCAGACGCGGCCTTCCCGGTGTCGTTCCATCAGGCAATTTAGTTGTTCCGGTCAAGTTGCAGTCCAGCTCCGGCTTCGGCTTCTTGCTCGAATGTTTCGTGGAGCACAGGGCCGCGGCATCGCTGACCGCGACCTTCTTCTCCTTGGCAACGGCGACACCGGTCGCAGCGATCACGAGTGCCGCGCAAAATATGACCACTCTCATCGTACTTCCCCACGGTTGCGCATCCCCAAGATGCTGGGGAGTGACGTTACGTCACTTTTATATTAGCGCAAGAGAATATTTAATCCTCGGCCCGCCGCTGCCACGCTTCCACGCCCTTCGACGCCCCCACGCACACAGATGTTTTCAGCCTACGGTCCCCTAGGCGAACGAGCGGGCCATCCGAACATCGGGATGACTCCAGACCTTTGCTCCCACGATATGCCAGGCATGCAGGCTGATGGAGCGGAGCAAGTTGACGTTGCGCTTCAGGCCGCTATAAGCAGCGAGCGAAAAGGCAAAACAGCTGCAAACTGCGTATCAACGGGCAATCCATGACCCCACGCAAATTGTCAAAGGGCAATGATTGCAGCTGCTTGGAGGGATGGCCGAGCGGTTTAAGGCACCGGTCTTGAAAACCGGCGTGGGCGCAAGTTCACCGTGGGTTCGAATCCCACTCCCTCCGCCAGATGCCCATCCTTTTGATTGAAATTGATACCATAAGGCACTGAAAACGCTACCATTCGTCCAATTCCAGAGTCCAAATTCGGTCGATTTCAATACCAGTTGATCGCATTGAAAGCCGGGCACAAAACCGGGTATCGTCCTTCCGAAAACCGGGTATTTTCGGAAGGAAGAGCCTCAATGCCTAGCTCAACTGCCTGGCGTGACATGACGCAGATTCAAATCCAGGGCACCAGTCTCCGATCCTCATGAGGGTGTCGCCGATCGCACCCATTTCATGATAGAGGTCCTGTGCTGACCGTGGGGTCGCAATGGCAAGGACGACGGCCAAGACTTGAAATAGAAAACCCCGCCGGCAGGGAACCGGAGGGGTTAGTCCTGGGAGGACGCGCGACGCGCTGCGTTCGCCACCGCGCGCTACACCGATATCGCCCGGGTGCGACACAGGTGTGACATGCCGGCGGGCGCCTCCGTCACCTGCCCGGCCGCAAAGACGAAAGTCGGCATCAAGCCTTTGGAAAGGAGAAATATGGTTCTGTCCAGAAGCTGAAGTGCGAGCGGGTGCTGGCCAAAGGCCGGGCCATAGAGGCGGGCGAATGGATATTTTTGGCATCAAGGCGCTGTTGATCTCCGCGTTGATATTCATTCCGTTCGAACATCTGTTCCACGAGCGGCCCCAGAAGACCTTCCGCAAGGGCTTGGGTGTGGATCTGATCTATGTGCTGTTTAACGGCTTCATCATAAAAGTGGCCGTCGTCCTGATAGCGGCCTACACGCTTGACGCCGCCGCAATCGTGGTCCCGCAATCGATGATGCGCGCCGTCGGCGGTCAGCCCGTCTGGTTGCAGGTCGCCGAAATCATCTTGATCACCGACATCGGCGTCTATTGGGCGCACCGGGCCTTCCACAAAATCCCTGCGCTTTGGAGGTTCCACGCGGTACATCACGGCATTGAGGAACTGGACTGGCTCGGGGCTTTCCACTCCCATCCGGTCGACGCGATTGCCACAAAGGCGATATCGCTGACGCCGATCTTTTTCCTCGGATTCTCCGATGCCTCGATCGCCGCCTTCTCGGTCATATATTTTTGGCACACGCTGCTTGTGCATTCGAACCTGCGGATTCCGTTTGGTCCCTTGAAGTGGCTGATCGCCAGCCCGCAATTCCATCGCTGGCACCATGCCAACCAGCGCGAGGCTTATGACAAGAACTTCGCCGGCCAACTCCCCCTCCTCGACATGGTGTTCGGCACCTACAATGCCACCGGCAACAAGGTGCCGGAAAAATACGGTGTCGATGATCCGATCCCGTCCAGCTACTTCGGTCAGGTCGGCTATCCGCTTATGCCTCGCGGCAAGCTATCGAAACCGGCAGTGCCGAGCACGGAAACCTGACGGCTCACATCAATGGGAACCGCCATCTGCTGCTCGAAATGGCGGTGTCGCCCGGCAGAGGAGATTGCGTCGTGGGTTGGTTTTGGCGGGCACCAGCAATAATTATAGGTGCTGCGCGTTGGCCTCGGAGCGCTCTCGGCATGGATTATCAAGACGACGACCTCAGCAGATTCGAAGCGCATGGCGCCGCGCCCCTGCCGGCCGCCAGGCACGAAGGCCGGGTGGAAAACGAGGGCGCGAAAATCTGGTACGCCACGTTTGGGGCCGGCCTTCCCGTAATCTTGTTGCATGGCGGCCTTGGTCACAGCGGAAATTGGGGATTTCAGGTTCCCGAGCTGGTCAAGGCCGGCTATCGGGTCGTGGTGATCGACAGCCGTGGCCACGGGCGCAGCACCCGTGACGGGCGACCGTACAAATACGAGCTGATGGCGTCCGACGTCCTGGCCGTGATGGACACGCTGCAATTGGAAAAGGCGGCTGTGGTGGGTTGGAGCGATGGCGCGTGCGTTGCGCTCATCCTTGGCATGAAGGCCGCCGATCGGATCACTGGTGTGTTCTTCTTCGGCTGCAACATGGACCCGAGCGGCACCAGGGAATTCGAGCCCGGCCCGGTCATCGATCGATGTTTGGGCCGGCACGCCAAGGACTATGCCGAACTATCGGCAACGCCGGGCCAGTTCGATGCATTCGTCAAAGCCGTCGGCCTGATGATGAAGACCGAGCCCAATTATTCCGCCGCCGACCTGGCACGGACGAGCGTGCCCGTGGCGATCGCTCAAAGTGAACATGACGAATTCATCAAGCGGGAGCACGCGAACTATCTGTCCCAAAACGTCCCGGCATCGGAATTGATCATCCTGCCTGACGTCAGCCATTTCGCACCGCTGCAACGCCCAGGGCAGTTCAACAGCGTGCTCTTGGCTTTCCTGGGCAATATCCATTCCTGAGCATCCGGCGCACTGCGCTCCCTGAAGCAGGAAGGCTTTTTGCCTCGAATCGGCTAAGCCTTGGGACATGAACGAAACCTCCCTTTATGCGCCGGTGAAGCGGTTCCTCGAAAGTCTCGACTTCCTGGTGAAGGGGGAGATTGGCGGCTGCGACATCGTCGCGTTGCGCGAGGGCGAGCCGCCGATTGTCGTCATCTGCGAACTGAAACTGCAGTTCAACCTCGAACTGGTGCTGCAGGGTGTCGACCGCGCGGCCGCTTGCGACGAAGTGTGGCTGGCGGCGCGTATGTCGGCACGGGGCAAGGGACGCGAAAGCGACGCCCGGTTCCGCAACCTCTGCCGCCGGCTCGGTTTCGGTTTGCTTGGTGTGACCGCGAATGACAAGGTCGAAGTGCTTGTCAGCCCGGCCGCGCCTGAGCCACGCAGGAATGCCCGGCGACGCTCTCGCCTTGTCGACGAACACCAGCGCCGCCGCGGCGATCCTGTCGCGGGCGGAGGATCGCGCAATCCGATCATGACCGCCTACCGCCAGAGCGCCCTCACCTGTGCCGCCGCGCTTGTCCACGGCCCCAAACGGCCGCGCGATCTGAAGGCGCTGACGCCGATCGCCCCGAAAATCCTGCAGCACAACGTCTATGGCTGGTTCGCGCGCGTGGACCGCGGCCTTTATGATCTCACGGATGCCGGCCGCGCCTCGCTGGTGCGTTGGCCGCAGGCCTCGCACGAGGATGTCCGACACGAGATTTTGATTGCGTCGACCCCCTGAATGCGGCCGCTTGCCCGGCATGAAGCGCCCCTCTTGGTTGATTTTTCAGACAAAACATGCTGCTTGTCCCGCCCATGAAGACACTCTGCATGATGGCCATGGCGTCCTTGACGCTAGCTTTCCCGGCCAGCGCGATGGACAACGCCTTGCGTGCCGGGCTGATGAAACTTGATCCGCAAACACGCCTCGAGCAGCGGTGCGATGCTGAAGTCCTGGACCGGATCACCCACGACGATCGCAAGTTCAAGGCCGACCGTGTTGTCGCCTACGCCTTCGCCACGCCTGAGATGAGCGCCGATGCGATCAGGAGCCCCGGTGCGGCGTTCCGCAGCAAGGGGCAATGGTACCGGCTGAAGTTCAAATGCCAGACGGGGCCGGACCATATGGAAGTTCTCCAGCTTCGCTACCGGATCGGCGATGAGATTCCGGAAGCCGACTGGGCAAAATACAATCTCTACGACTAGTTTTTTCGCTGGCTTGTATCGGCCTCGGTTCACGAGCCGGCGGCGGCTGAAAATCTCCTGTAATGCCACTGCCACGAAAGTGGTTTTCCAGCGTTGTCCAATGCGGCGCCTTGACGGCAGCGGACCATGCCTTTAGGCCCGTCGGAATAGTCGACGACGAACACTCGGCGAAGGGCTTCCAGGTCGATGGAAATATTTACCGCCGCGGGCCTATCGGCCCTTCTTCAGGTCATCGCCATCGATCTTGCGCTTGCGGGCGACAATGCCATCGTCATCGGCCTCGCCGCGGCCGGACTGCCGGCCAGCCAGCGCAAACGGGCCATTCTCGTCGGCATCGCAGCGGCCACCGTCCTTCGCATTTTCTTCGCCTTGATCACGCAATGGCTGCTCACCATCGGGCCGATGTTGCTTATCGGCGGCGGCCTGCTCTTGCTGTGGGTCTGCTGGAAGATGTGGCGCGAATTGCGCGTCAGCCACGAGCAGGAGCGTGACGCAACGGAAGCGCTGTCGAACGGCGACTTCAACAAGGATGGGGTCATCGGCGGCAAGGGGCAAAGCAAGACTTTCTCGCAGGCGGCCTGGCAGATTGTCATTGCCGACGTTTCGATGTCGCTCGACAATGTTCTGGCGGTAGCCGGCGCGGCCATGAACCATCCGACGGTGCTGATTGTCGGGCTCGCGCTGTCGATCGCCCTGATGGGTTTTGCCGCCTCGTTCGTTGCGCGCCTGCTGCACAAGTACCGCTGGATTGCCTATCTGGGCCTGGTGATCATCCTCTATGTCGCGGTCAAAATGCTGCTTGACGGGGCCGTGCAGCAATTCCCCGAACACTTCGCTTTCCTGGCACCCTGGTTCGGGTCCGGAGGCCACTGAGGCAGCCTTATGGCCCGGACCGGCCTGTCGGCCGGTTTGCTTGATTGCGGAAGCCATGCTATTGCGCCGCGCGTATTGGCTTCAGCCACGCGCCACAGACCGACATTTACAGCGATTTGAGGCCGGATCAGCGTTCGGCCCGTACCCCCATTGGAAACCAGCCTATGTCCGCCCCTCGCGTCAGTTTTGTCAGCCTTGGATGCCCGAAGGCGCTCGTGGATTCCGAGCGTATCATCACGCGGCTGCGCGCCGAAGGCTATGAGATCGCCCGCAAGCATGATGGTGCCGATCTCGTTGTGGTCAACACTTGCGGTTTCCTGGATTCCGCCCGTGACGAGTCGCTCAATGCCATTGGTTCCGCGCTTTCCGAAAACGGCAGGGTCATCGTCACCGGCTGCCTCGGTGCCGAGCCGGACGTGATCCGCGAGAAGCATCCCAACGTGCTGGCGATCACCGGACCGCAGGCTTACGAGAGCGTGATGGCGGCCGTCCATGAGGCAGCTCCGCCTTCGCACGATCCCTATATCGACCTGCTGCCGCCGCAAGGGGTCAAGCTGACGCCGCGCCACTATGCGTATCTGAAGATCTCGGAAGGCTGCAACAACCGCTGCACCTTCTGCATCATTCCCGCCCTGCGTGGCGATCTCGTTTCGCGCCCGGCCGCCGATGTGCTGCGCGAAGCTGAAAAACTGGCCAAGGCCGGCGTCAAGGAACTCCTCGTAATCTCGCAGGACACAAGTGCCTACGGCATCGACATCAAGTATCAGACGTCGATGTTCGGCGATCGCGAAGTGCGCGCGAAATTCCTCGATCTCTCGGAAGAACTGGGCAAGCTCGGCATCTGGGTGCGCATGCACTATGTCTACCCCTACCCGCATGTCGCCGACGTCATCCCGCTGATGGCCGACGGCAAGATCCTTCCCTATCTCGACATTCCGTTCCAGCATGCCTCGCCGCAGGTGCTGAAGAACATGCGTCGTCCGGCGCATGGCGAAAAGACGCTCGAACGCATCAGCGGCTGGCGCGACGTATGCCCCGATCTCGCCATCCGCTCGACCTTCATCGTCGGCTTTCCCGGCGAGACGGACGAGGATTTCGAGATGCTGCTGGACTGGCTGGACGAGGCCAAGATCGACCGTGCCGGCTGCTTCAAATACGAGCCGGTCAAGGGCGCCCGTTCCAACGACCTCGGCCTCGAACAGGTTCCGCAGGAAGTCAAGGAAGCACGCTGGCACCGCTTCATGCAGCGCCAGCAGAAGATTTCGGCGACGCAGCTGGCCAGGAAGGTCGGCAAGCGCCTGCCGGTGCTGATCGACGAGGCGCACGGCACCTCGGCGAAGGGCCGCACCAAATACGACGCGCCCGAGATCGACGGCTCGGTCCACATCCAGTCGCGCCGCCCTATGCGTGCCGGCGACATCGTCACGGTGAAGATTGAGCGTGCCGACGCTTATGACCTTTACGGTTCGGCTGTCTGAGCCTCCCTACCGTTTCTCCGGGCACATAAAAAGGGCGCCTCGCGGCGCCCTTTCCTATTTTGAAACGTGGTGCGCCGCGCTTACTGCGGCAGCTTGTCGTCGACGCCCTTCACGTAGAAATTCATGCCGAGCAGCGTGCCGTCGTCGGCGACCTCGCCGTCCTTCAGCCACGCCGAGCCGTCCTGCTTGGCGATCGGTCCGGTGAAGGGGTTCCAGCCACCGGCGATCTTCTTCTCGGTCGTCTCGGCCATCGCCTTCACATCGTCGGGCATGTTGGTGTAGGGCGCGAGCTTCACCGCGCCGTCCTTGATGCCGAGCCAGACATTGTCCGGCTTCCAGGTGCCGTCGATGGCTGCCTGCACGCGGCTGATGTAATACGGCCCCCATTCGTCGGTCAGCGAGGTCAGCTGCGCATTCGGCGCGAACTTGATCATGTCGGACGACTGGCCGAAGCCGTGCAGCTTGCGCTCCTCGGCCACCTGCAGGGCAGCGGTCGAATCGGTATGCTGGACGATGATGTCGGCACCCTGGTCGAACAGCGCCTTGGCGGCGTCGGCTTCCTTGCCCGGGTCGAACCACGAGTTCACCCAGACGATCTTGGCCTTGAAGTTCGGGTTGATCGACTGCGCGCCCAGCATGAAGGAGTTGATGCCCATCACCACTTCCGGGATCGGGAAGGAAACAATGTAGCCGGCGACGCCCGACTTCGATTCCTTGGCGGCGATCTGGCCGAGTACGTAGCGGCCTTCGTAGAAGCGGGCATTGTAGATGCCGAGATTGTCGCCGGTCTTGTAGCCGGTGGCGTGCTCGAACATCACCTTGGGAAACTTCTTGGCGACCTTCACTTCCGCGTCCATGAAGCCAAACGACGTGCCGAAGATGATCTTGCAGCCTTCGCGTGCCAGGCGCTCGAAGGCGCGGTCGGCATCGGGCCCTTCGGAGACGTTCTCCAGATAGGCGGTCTCGACCTTGTCGCCGAGCGCTTTCTCGACCTCAAGGCGGCCTTGGTCATGCTGGTAGGAGTAGCCGAAATCGCCGATCGGACCGGTATAGACCCAGCAGGCCTTCAACTTGTCGGCAGCCTCCGCGGACGCGGCCAGCGACAATGCCGCTGTCGTCGTCATCAGGGCAATAAGCAGTTTTTTCATCGTGTTACCTCTCTGTGTTAAGCCTTGGAGCTTCCCGTTTGTTATTATTGTCAACGATCCGGAACGAATGGCTGCCCCAGGGATGCCGGCGTGTTCATCATCGTCAGACGCTTGTTGCGCGAGATTAGAACGAGAACCACGACGGTTGCCAGATAGGGCAGAGAAGAAAGCATCTGCGAGGGCACGGGAATGCCAAAAGCCTGTGCATGAAGCTGGCCGATCCACACCGCGCCGAAGATGTAGGCGCCGGCCAGCACCCGCCACGGCCGCCACGAGGCGAACACCACGAGCGCCAGAGCGATCCAGCCGCGACCCGCGGTCATGTTCTCGACCCATTGCGGCGTGTAGACCAGCGACAGATGGCCGCCGGCCAGACCGGCGCAGGCGCCGCCGAAGATGACCGAGAGATAGCGGTAGCGGATGACCTTGATGCCAAGCGCGTGCGCCGAAACGTGGCTGTCGCCGATTGAGCGGAGCGTCAGGCCAGTACGCGTCTTGAACAGGAACCACATGACGGCGGCGGTCAGCGCGATCGAGATGTAGAAGATCGGATCCTGGCCGAACAGCAGCCTGCCCACGACCGGGATCGAGCTGAGGCCGGGAATGTCGAGATTGGGCAGCCTGACGCCAGGCTGGCCGACGAAGCTCGTTCCGATCATGCCGGAGAGGCCGAGGCCAAGCAGCGTCAGCGACAGGCCGGTCGCCACCTGATTGGTGGCCAGCGACAGCGTCATGACGGCGAACAGCAGCGAGAACAGCGCGCCCATGGCGATTGCCGCCAGAAGGCCGATCCAGGGCGATCCGGTCAGGTAGCCGGCCCCGAAGCCGCCGACCGCGCCCATGATCATCATGCCTTCGACGCCGAGATTGAGCACGCCGGAGCGTTCGACCACCAGTTCGCCGATCGCCGCGATCAAGAGCGGCGTCGCCGCCGTGGCGATGGTCAGGAGGATGTTGACGGTGATGTCCATCAGCGGGCTTCCTTCAACTTCGGCGCGGCTTCGAGCTGTGCCGCGCCCTGCGGCTTGGTCAACGCCAGGCCGATCAGGCGGATGCGGTAGTGGATGAGCGTGTCGCAGCCAAGCACGAAGAACAGCAGCATGCCCTGGAACACCCTCGCCACCTTGTCTGAAATGCCAAGCGCGCTTTGCACCGCTTCACCGCCGAGATAGGTCAGCGCCAGAACCAGGCCCGCGGCGACGATACCGAGCGGGTTGAGGCGGCCGAGGAACGCCACGATGATGGCCGTGAAGCCATAGCCGGGAGAAATCACCGGCTGCAATTGCCCGATGGCGCCGGAGACTTCCGAAATGCCGGCAAGGCCGGCCAGTGCGCCCGAAAGCAGGAAGGCGAAGAACACCATGCGGCTGAGACCGAAGCCGGCGAAGCGCCCTGCCCTCGGGCTGGAGCCCAGCACGCGGACCTCAAAGCCCTTGAGCATGCGGCCCATGAGGATCCAGATCAGCACCGCCGCAACCAGCGCGAAGACAAAACCCCAGTTGGCGCGTCCGGCGTCCGGCATCAGTTCCGGCAGGACTGCCGAATCGCCGAACTGGATCGTCTGCGGGAAACCATGGCCCTGCGGATCGCGCCATGGGCCGCGCACCAGCCAGTCGAGGAAGAGTTGGGCGACATAGACCAGCATCAGGCTGGTCAGGATCTCGTTGGTGTTGAACCGGGTCTTGAGCAAGGCCGGGATCGCCGCATAGGCGGCACCGCCGACCATGCCGAGCAGAAGCATCAGCGGCAGCACCAGCGGGCCTTCGAACTGAGGAAACAGGACCGGAATGGCCGAGCCGAAGATGGCGCCGAAAATGAACTGGCCTTCGGCGCCGATGTTCCAGATGTTGGCCTTGTAGCAGACCGACAGGCCGACCGCGATCAGGATCAGCGGCGCCGCCTTGATCGCCAGCTCATGCAATTGCCAGACCTGACTGATCGGCTCGATGAAGTAGATCCGGAACGCCGTCAGCGGATTGACGCCGAGCAGAGCGAACATGATGGCGCCGGCGATAATGGTGAGCGCGAAGGCGATGAAGGGTGACAGCATCGAAAACAGCGCCGAGCGCTGCGGGCGTTTGACGAGTTCAAGGCGCATCATGCCGTCTCCAGCGTATGTTCGGCGTGGCCCGGCTCGGCGCCGCCCATCAGCAGGCCGACCTTCTCGAAGGTCGCCTCCGCGATCGGCATCGGCTTGGACAATTCGCCATTGTGCATGACCGCGATCGCGTCCGATATCTCGAACAATTCGTCGAGATCCTGGCTGATCACCAGAACCGCCGAGCCGCTGCGCGACAGCTCGATCAAGGCCTGCCGGATATGGGCGGCCGCACCGGCGTCGACGCCCCAGGTCGGCTGGTTGACCACCATGACGCTTGGGCGGCGGTCGAGTTCGCGGCCGACGATGAATTTTTGCAGATTGCCGCCCGAAAGTGCGGCCGCTTCCGGATCCGGCGCGCTCTTGCGCACATCCATCGCCACGATGATGCGTTGCGCGGCAGCGTAGACGGCGCCGCTTTTGACCATTCCGCCAGCGCCGACAAACGCTGTGCCGTCGGTCGCGTGGCGCGACAGCAAAAGGTTTTCCGAGAGTTTCATGCGCGGCGCGGCACCATGGCCGAGGCGCTCCTCCGGTACGAAGGCGGCACCAAGCAGGCGCCGTCCGGTGATGGTGAGACCACCTGCATCCTTGCCCCGGATACGCACCGAGGCGGCATCCTGCTGCAAGACCTCGCCGGAAACGGATTCGAAAAACTCCCCCTGGCCGTTGCCGGCAACACCGGCAATGCCGATCACCTCGCCGGCGCGGACATTCAGGCTGATGTTCTTGAGCGGAATCGAAAACGGCGTCGCCGGTTTGCGGCTGAGGCCGCGGATCTCGAGCAGCGGCTGCGCGGTTTCGATCCCCTCGACCGGTGCACGCACCACCGCCTGCACCTCGTTGCCGACCATCATGCGGGCGAGCGAGGCTGCTGTCTCCTCGCGCGGATTGCAGTGACCGACCACCTTGCCGTGCCGCAACACGGTGGCGCGGTCGCAGATGCGTTTGACCTCTTCCAGCCGGTGCGAAATGTAGAGGATCGATTTGCCTTCCGCGCGCAGCCGCTCCAGCGTCTCGAACAGCTTGTCGGCTTCCTGCGGCGTCAGCACAGAGGTTGGCTCGTCAAGGATGATGAGCTGCGGCGTCTGCAGGAGGCAGCGGATGATTTCGATACGCTGGCGTTCGCCGACCGACAGGTCGCCGACCAGCGAGTCCGGATCGAGCGGCAGGCCGTAGCTGTAGGAAAGCGCCCTCGCCTTCGCGGCAATGCTGCTGATCGGCGAGCCGTCATCGAGCGACAGCGCGATGTTCTCGGCCGCGGTGAGCGCCTCGAACAGCGAAAAATGCTGGAACACCATGCCGATGCCGAGCTTCTTGGCGGCACCCGGGCTGGTGATGCGCACCGCCTGGCCGTTCCAGAAAATCTCACCGGAATTGGGCTCCAGCGAGCCGAACAGCATCTTGACCAGCGTCGACTTGCCGGCGCCGTTCTCGCCAAGCAGCGCGTGGATTTCACCCTTGGCGATGTTGAGATCGACATGATCGCACGCGGTCAGCGTGCCGAATATCTTGGTCAGGCCACGAACCTCAAGCAGGTTCGCCCCATCATGATCTGCACTCACAGTGCCTCCCATCTGGTTCGCCAGATATGTTCTGTGTTCCCGCAAGCATGGTAGGCGCCGCCGGCTCTCAACGCAAAGCGGCACGCGTCTTGAAAGAGCTTCAAGAATTTCAGCGGAAATTCAAGGGATAACAAGGCAGGCGTGACTAAGGAACGAGAATAGTCGTCCCCGTTGTCCTGCGGCCTTCGAGATCCGAATGTGCTTTGCCCGCATCCTTCAGCGCATAGCGCTGGTTGATCTTGATCTCGACGGCGCCGCTGAGAACCACGTCGAACAGCGCGGCTGCGGAGGCATCGAGGTCCTCGCGTTTTGCGTTGTAGACGAACAGCGTCGGCCTTGTGGCGAACAACGAGCCCTTCTGCGCCAAGAGCGACATGGAAAATGGCGGGATCGGTCCCGACGACTGGCCAAAACTGACGAACATGCCGAGCGGCCTCAGGCAGTCGAGCGAAGCCGGGAATGTGTCGTTGCCCACCGAATCGTAGACGACGTCGCATTTCCTGCCGCCGGTGATGGCGGCGACGCCGGCGACGAAATCCTGCTCCTTGTAGTTGATGACATGGTCGAAGCCGTGCGCCTTGGCGAGCTCGATCTTGTCGGTCGAGCTTGCCGTGCCGATCACGGTCGCGCCGAGATGTTTCGCCCATTGGCCGAGAATGAGCCCGACGCCGCCGGCCGCGGCATGGAACAGGATCGTGTCACCCGCTTTCACGTTGAAGGTCCGGCGCAGCAAATATTCGGCAGTCATGCCCTTCAGCATCATCGCGGCGGCCTGTTCGTCGCTGATACCATCCGGAATCTTGACGACCCGGCTGGCATCGATGACGCGTTCTTCGGCATAAGCTCCTGTCGTCACGGCATAGGCGATCCGGTCGCCGGGCTTCAGCCAATCGACGTCCTGCCCTACCTCCAGCACCACGCCGGCGGCCTCGCTGCCCGGAACAAGCGGAAAACCTCCGGGCGGCGGATAAAGACCGGAGCGATGATAGACGTCGATGAAGTTGAGCCCGATGGCCGTATGCCTGACCAGGATCTGCCCGGAACCCGGCTGGCCGGGATCGACGTCCTCATAGGACAGAACTTCCGGACCGCCATGGGCGTGGATACGGATCGCTTTGGACATGGATTGGGATTCCTCTGGCTGGTCAGGCCTTCTTGGCACCGAGATTTGGAAAGAACTGCATGATGCCGCCGATGCAGGCCAGATAAAGCCCGGTAACGGTAATGCCGATCTTGGTGAAAGTACCGACCTGTTCGCCCAGCACGCCGATCTGATCGTAGAAAGCTGCGAGAGCCGCCTGCGCAAGCGCGAGCGCGCCGAAGGCGCACCACAAAAGGGTCATTGTGAGATTGATGCGCCGCAGCCGCACCACCCGCACCGGATGGATGAAATTGATCGGGATGAAGGTCAGGATGCCAGCCACCACCACGACAGCGAACGACACCCATTGTCCCGGTTCGATGACGAACAGCGTGAACACCACCATGTTCCAGACCACGGGGAAGCCCTTGAAGAAATTCTCCTTCGTCTTCATGCCGGTGTCGGCATAATAGATCGCGCTGGAAACGACGATGATCGCGGCTGAAAGGAACGACAGGCCCTCGCCCATGAAGCCGCGCTGGTAGAGCGCGAAGGCCGGAATCAGCACATAGGTCACATAGTCGATAATGTTGTCGAGGAGTTCGCCCGACCAGGTCGGCAGGATTTCCTTGACCTCGAGCTTCCTGGCGATCGGCCCGTCGATGCCGTCGACGAACAGCGCCAGTCCCAGCCACCAGAACATTGCCGTCCAGCGCTCCTCGCTCGCCGCCACCAGCGACAGGAACGCAAGGAACGAGCCTGACGCGGTCAGCAGGTGGACGGAGAACGCCCTTGCCTGCGGCCAGGTGACCTTCTTCTTCGGTCGAGGAATCCGGTCCGCGATCTTCTTGGCGGCCTTTCTGGCCGTTGTGTTCTTGCTCACGGGCCCCGCCAATCCAGCTTGCAGATTTCGGCCGAGCGGCCAGCAAAATTCCAGTTGCGGCCAAAGGCCCGCATCTTGCTCTTGTCGGACCTCGCCACGATGATCTCCGGCGCGATCCAGTATTCGGAATTCGTGATCACCGTATCCTTCTCGCGATCCTTGCCGGCGATTGGCGTCACGGCGCCATCGATGATCTTCGGTATCTGGAAGATACGCGTCTTGTCCCGGGTCTCATAGGTGATCGGCGCCTGTTCCACACCCAGGAATTTTCCAACGAGGATCGACAGCAGCGACGTGGTCCCGCCCGCCTTGCCGGTGAAGATCTTCGTCAAGGCCTTGACCGCATAGATCGAGGCGCGTTTGTCGATGAACAAGCCGGCGGTCCAGTTGCCTCGGCTCATATAGCCGGGGATTTCCATGATCAGCCCAAGGTTGAGGGCTGACAGGTCGACCTCGCCGAAATGACCGGCATCGATACGGAAACCCGCCCAGGTCTGGCAATAGCCCTCGGTCGGAGGGTGACTGCCGAGCGACAGCACGCAAGGGCAAAAAACCGTGCAATTGCAGGAGAGTACGAGCTCTCCTTTCATTGCCCAGCCCTGATCTGTCATCGAATTTCCCCCACTGAAAGCGAGACTACTAGCAGCGCGGCTGCCCAGACAAGCAGTATCGCACCGGCCAGTCGGGTTGGAAGACTGCCCGTCATCTGTTTTTCAATCAGGGTGAACACGCCGATCAGCGCCATCCAGAAGATGTTCATCACGCCGACGGCGAACATCACCAGCATGAGCGCCCAGCAGCAGCCGAAACACCAGATGCCTTGCACGACACCGAGCCGGAAGACGCTGCCGGCTTTGGCGCTCCAGTTCGAAAACAGGATCGAGAACGGGTTGCGGCATTTCTTCAGGCAGGCCTCTTTGAGGCCGCTGAACTGATAGAGGCCAGCAACCAGCAATGCGAGCGCGCCGGCAATCCCAAGCACTGGATCGTAGATCTCGCTGGATGCGGCGACTGTGTGCACGCTGAGCGTCAGCGCCGAAAACAGCATCGAGGCAGCGAGCCAGACGCCGAGATAGCCGGCAACCAGCACCAGAGGATGAACGACCAGCTCGCCCTTGATCCGGGCTGTATCGGCGATCTCGCAATAGGTCCGGATCATCGGGGCCGCGGACGGCAGCATCGCGGCGATCGCCATCAGGAACCACATCACGACAAGCGCAACAGCGCGTAAACCGATGCTTGCGTCCAGCGGCGCCGGCGACAGGCAAAGCGCGAAGAACCGCTCCAGGAAATCGGGCAGCGGCAGCTGTGGCAGGCCGTGCAGGAGGGTGTCGCCGGGCGCGCCGCCTCGGACCTCGGCGCCGCGAATCGCCATCGCCCCCAGCAACAGCCAGGCGAATGCGATGCCGGCGCCGACGACGATGTTGACCGTCAAACGCGGGTTGCGCGCGACATTTGCCATGGCGCGGCCGGCGCGGTCGAGATGGCTGAAATCGTCCTGGTGGCCGGTCATGACACCCGAATGGGCCGAATCGCCGCGTTGATCAAGCGGCATGATCTGACCTATATGCCTATCCACTGGCAGGTCTGGTGACCCGCCTCGCATCATAAGCCGGAAGCCGATCTTGGAGCATCAGGAAACAGCGCGCATACTGATTGCCGGCACCGGGCCTGCGGGGCTGATTGCAGCGCTCGCTTTCGCCGATGCCGGCTTTCCAGTGACACTTGTCGGGCCCGAGGCGTCGGCCCCCGATGGCCGCACCACGGCGCTGATGAACCCTGCCCTGAAAGTGCTTGAGCGGCTTGATCTCCTCGAAGACATCAAACCCATGGCCGCGCCGTTGAAGGTCATGCGCATCGTCGATGCGACCAGCCGGCTGATCCGTAGTCCCGTCGTCACCTTCCGCGCCGCCGAGATCGACGAGGAGCAGTTTGGACTGAACCTGCCCAACAGCGTCCTTGGCCCGGCGCTTGCCGCCAAGGTGGCCGCGCATTCCGGGATCGAATGGCGCAGGTCGATGGTCAACGCCTGGCATCTCGGCGCCGACAAGGCCCGCGCCGATCTCGCCGACGGCAGTGAGGTTGGCGCGTCGCTGGCGGTCGCCGCCGATGGACGCCAATCGCCCGCCCGCGAGGCGGCGGATATCTCGACTGCCGCACGCTCCTACCCGCAAGCCGCGCTCGTGCTCAATTTCAGCCACAGCCGAGACCATGCCTTCACCTCGACGGAGTTCCACACCGAGACAGGCCCGTTCACCCAGGTTCCGCTGCCAGGCAATCGCTCAAGTCTCGTCTGGGTGGTTAAGCCCGAGACAGCCAAGGCGCTTGCCGCCCTGGATGACGCAACGCTTTCAATGCGGGTCGAGCAGCAGATGCAGTCAATGCTGGGTCGGGTCACCGTGGAACCGGGCAGGCAGATCTATCCGCTTTCGACCGTGACACCCCTGCGCTTCGCGCGAGAGAGGGTCGCACTTGTCGGCGAAGCCGCGCATGTGTTTCCGCCAATCGGTGCGCAAGGCCTCAATCTTGGCATCAGGGATATTGACGACCTGGTTGGTATTGCGAGCGAAAATCGTGAGGATCCCGGCGGGGCCAAGGCCCTTGCCGCCTACGATTTCAAGCGTCGCCCCGATATTCTGGCGCGCAGCGGTGCAGTCAATCTGCTCAACATGTCGCTGCTTTCCGACATGTTGCCGGCGCAGATCGCGCGGGGCGCTGGTCTGGGCGTGCTCGGCGGTTTTGCGCCGCTCCGCGCCTTCTTCATGCGCGAAGGGCTTCGTCCAGGCAGCGGCTTTGCAGCACTTGTGGGTGGCCTGCGAAAGCCGGCGCGGCAGCGGTAGCGATCTTGCGGACTTTATCGCGACATCGCGACATCAATCAAAACCTTTGCGCCGAATTCTGCGTAGCTTGAAGACGCTCAGACGCTTCAGGATTGAATTGACTCGGAGTCTGCGCCAAATAAAGTCAAGGAATTCAGTGGTGAGTACGATGAAAACGGCCAAATTCGCGATCGGACAGGTGGTTCGCCACCGGCTGTTTCCGTTTCGGGGCATCATTTTCGACGTCGATCCGCAATTCGCCAACACAGACGAATGGTACGAAGCCATCCCCGCCGACGTGCGGCCTCGCAAGGATCAGCCATTCTACCATCTGCTCGCCGAGAATTCGGAAACCGAATACATAGCCTATGTGTCCGAGCAGAATCTGCTCGAGGACCGGTCGGGCGAGCCCGTTCGCCACCCGCAGATCAAGGAGATGTTCGACAAGAAGCCGGATGGACGCTACGAGCCGAAACGGCAGTCCAGGCACTGACCGTCCGACACTCCAGCCGTCCGCCGGAAAATTCACGCCGGGAACGAAAAAAGCGGGGCATGGCCCCGCTTTTTCTTTGGCACCGGTCTTGGCCGGATGCCGGTGATCAGTTGGCGGTCTTCGCCTTGTCCTGCTCGTCCTTGAGCTTCTTGGCGAAGTCCTGGTTGTTCTTGGCCACGAAATCCTGGAGCTTCTTCTGCCGGTCCTCGATGTCCGACTGCTGCAGCGGCGGGCCGTCATAGGCGCCGCTGAAGCCCTGCAGCGCGATCTTGATCGGGTTGGCCTGGTTCTGGAAATTGATCGAGGTCAGCGTGATACCCTGACCTTTCTTGAACGAGGCGACGAGCTGGTCGGTCAGCGGCACTTCCGCCACGCAACGATCGGGGAAGCAGATGACATAGTCGAGCTTCTGCGCCTTGCCGGTGTCGATCTGCAGGCCGATGCCGGGAGGCACGAGGCGGCCGGTCGGCACTGTGACCTGGAATACCTTGCGGTTAACCTTGCCCTTGAGTTCGATCAGGCTGACACCGGTGACGAGCTGGCCGTTGCCGGCGGTGACGATGTTCTGGACGTTGCAGATATCGACGTCTTCCTGCTTGGTGCAGGCCTTGAACCAGCCCTGAGGTATCTGCTGCTGTTGCTGCGCGGAAGCCGCGGGAAGTCCTGCGCCCAGAAAGCCGATCACGCCAGCGGCCATGACCGACAGGCGGTACGCGTTGCTGTTCAGGCTCGTCATGTCGTGCATTTCCTCTCAAATGATCCCGGAACCGGCTTCTCTGCGCCGCGTGGTCCAGCTACCTGTTGCCGAAATGAGGCAACAGAATGACTTCGGACGGCGTGTTACACTGCAAGCGGTGCCGAATCCAGCCCGCTCACTTGTAATTCTTGATGACACCATTGGCCGGCACGCAGCTGCCTCATGCTAGGGTGCGCACCGAATCATCAAGCCGACCTGTTAAGGAGACGGTCATGGGCCGCGTTCTTGTTTGGCTGATCACCGCGATATCGTTTCTCACCCTGTCGCTGCCGGCGCTGTCGGAGCCAAGATACGCGATTGCCATGCAGGGCGAACCGGCCCTGCCGCCGGACTACGCGCATTTCAGCTACGTCAATCCCGACGCGCCGAAGGGCGGCAGCATCACCTATTGCGTCGTCGGCAGCTTCGACAACCTCAACCCTTTCATTCTGAAAAGCCTGCGTACGACCGCGCGCGGCATGATGGACACGATCTTCGGCAATCTGGTCTTCGAGCCGCTGATGCAGCGCAGCGCGGATGAGGCTTTCACGCTCTATGGGCTGCTCGCCGATACCGCCGACATGGACCCGGAGCGCAAGAGCATCGAATTCCATCTCAACCCAAAGGCCAAATGGTCGGACGGACAGCCGGTGACACCGGAAGACGTGCTGTTCACCTATGATGCCTTTACGCAAAAGGGCCGCCCACCCTACAGCGACCGCATGGCAAGGATCGCCAAGCTCGAAAAGACCGGCGACCACAGCGTGCGCTTCACTTTTAACGACAAGGCCGATCGCGAATTTCCCCTGATCATCGCGCTGACGCCGATCATCCCCAAGCATGCCTTTGACATGGACACATTCGACAGGACGACGCTGAAGCCGTTGATCGGCAGCGGACCCTACACGATCGCGCAGGTGACGCCCGGCCAGCGCATCGTCTTCAAGCGCAATCCGGACTACTGGGGCAAGGACGTACCCGCCAAGCGCGGCTTCGACAATTACGACCAGATCACCATCGAATATTTCCTCAACGCCAACGCCAAGCTCGAAGCCTTCAAGAAGGGCCTTTGCGCCATCGACGACGACGGTGATCCGGTGAAGCGCGAGCGCGATCTCGACTTTCCCGCCTTCCACAGGGGTGAGGTGGTTTCCGAAACTTTCGACACTGGCATCCCGCCTGTCGTGACCGGTTTCCTGTTCAACACCAGGCTGCCGAAATTCTCCAACCCGGTGGTTCGGCGCGCGCTCGGCATGCTTTACGATTTCGAATGGGCCAACAAGAACCTGTTCGGCGGCAAATACACGCGCACGATGAGCTACTGGCAGAATTCCGAGCTCTCCGCGCTTGGCCACCCGGCCGACGACAGGGAAAGGGCGTTGCTGGCCCCCTACCCCGGCCGCGTGCCGGCCGAAATCATGGACGGTACATGGAAACCGCCGGTCACCGACGGTTCAGGCCAGGACCGCAAGGTGCTTAAGGCCGCTTTCGATCTCCTGAAAAGCATCGGTTACCGCGTGCAGGACGGCATAATGCTCGATTCTGACGGCAAACCTTTCGGATTCGAGATCCTGACCGCTTCGCAGGACGAAGAACGCTTGGCCGGCATCTACCAGCGCACACTGGAAAAGATCGGCATCAACGTCAGCATCCGCAGCCTGGACGGCGACCAGATCCAGTCGCGCAAGCAACGTTTCGACTTCGAGGTGCTGGTCGGCTCGAGCGGCTTCAACAATTCCTTGTCCCCGGGCATCGAGCAGATCGGGCGTTGGTCGTCCACTGCGGCCAGGACCGAAGGATCGTTCAATCTTGCCGGTGTCGCCGACCCGGCAATCGATGCCGCGATCGACGCCATGCTGAACGCACACACCAAGGAGGACTATGTCGCCGCCGTTCGCGTTCTCGACCGGTTGCTGATCTCGGGCAACTATATGGTGCCGATGCAGTACAACACGCAGCAGTGGCTGGCGTACTGGAATTATCTGGAACATCCGCGGAAGACGCCCATATTCGGTTATCAGCTGCCGACATGGTGGCGCAAACCGAACTGAAAATCCGGAGATCGAGATGAGCGAAGCGAACGCCATAACCGTTGATGTGGTGTCGGACGTCGTCTGTCCGTGGTGCTTCATCGGTCAGAAGCGGCTGGACAAGGCGGTTGCCGCGGCCGGTGATGTAGATGTGCACATACGCTGGCGGCCGTTCCAGCTCGATCCGACCATTCCGCCGCAGGGCAAGGACCGCCGGGAGTATATGCTGGCCAAGTTCGGCAGCGACGAGCGCATTCGCGAGATCCATGCCCGCATCGAACCGCTTGGCGACGCCGAGGGCATTTCCTTTGCCTTCGATGCCATCAAGGTGGCGCCCAACACGCTGGATGCGCACCGCCTGATCCGCTGGGCTGGCGCCGCCAGTGAAGCGGTGCAGAACAGACTGGTCCGCCGCCTGTTCCAGCTGAATTTCGAGGAGGGCGTCAACATTGGCGACCATGCCGTGTTGGTCGAAGCCGCCCGCGAGGCCGGCATGGACGCATCCGTGGTGGCGACGCTCTTGCCGACCGACGCCGATGTCGAAGAGGTGCGCACCGAGATCGCCACGGCTTCGCGCATGGGCATATCAGGCGTGCCGTGTTTTCTGCTTGAAGGCAAATATGCCGTGATGGGCGCGCAGGACGTCGACACGCTGGCCGATGCCATCCGTGAGGTGGCGGCGGCCAAGGCCCGCGGCGAGCTGGACACAGTCGGCTGACCTGTCATTCCCTTCGCCTGCCGCGGAGACTTTTTCAGGTCATTGTTCGGCCTTTGGGACAGGGCCGTTGACACATTGTGACGGGCTGTTTTCCGGAATCTGGTTAGCCTGCAATGAAAAATCGGCAAATCCAACAAGCCAAAACAAGGTCACGAAATCGTGTGAATACCTTCCCCTGGGGAAGGTGTGTGTGCCACGTCATCGCACCCGGTAAACAAATGATATCATTATATTAAATCGCTTTTCAGCAGGCTTGCGCGCGACGTCCTGGAAACCCGCTCTGTTGCCTTGCCGACACGGCCGGCGCCCTTTATCCGGCCGCCCCTCTACAAAAATTAATGGAAAATGATCAATTGGTGTTACCATCCGTAACAAAACAAAAAAGGTTTGGGCGGGATCGTGATTCGGATCGGCAGACGATCGCAGGAGTCAGTACCGGATGGACTACACAGCGGCGCCACAGGGCCGTCGCATTTGACGCCGGTATCCTCGATGCGCAGTTTCTGGGGGCTGATGCGGGCCTACTGGCTGTCGGATCGGTGGAAAGAAGCCTGGACGCTGACCATCGTCATCGCGCTGTTGACCGCCCTATCCAGCAAGGCCAGCGTTTGGTTTGCCATGGCTTCCGGCGAATTGGTCAATTCGATTGCCTTTCTCCACGATGCCGCCAATACCCGCCCGCTTGAGACCATCCTGACCAATGCCGGCATATTGGTGTTGCTGGTCGTTCTCAAGGACGTCGGCTTTACCGGCGTGCGCAATCTCGTCTCCGCGACCTTGCACCGCAAATGGCGTGGCTGGCTAAACGGCAAGTTCAACCAGGCCTTGCTCGACGGCAATCATACCCATTTCCATGCACAGCATGGGTCCGTGGCCGGCGGCGCCGTCACGCCCGACAACATCGACCAGCGCATCCAGGAATCGATCAAGGACATGACCGGCGGCGCTATAGGTCTCGCTATGGGCGTGCTGGGCCTGGCAACTTCGCTCTATTTTATCGGTCAGAACCTGATCCAGTCGTCGGTGGAGGTCAAAGGCCTGGAGTTCCTGGGTAGCTATGGCAGCGCTGTCCTCGCGCTTCTGGCTGTTGCCACTTACGTGCCGCTCAACACCTGGATCGCCGTCAAGCTCGGCAGCCTGCTGGAACGACTTAATATCCGCATGCAGAAAGCCGAGGGCAGCTATCGCGGCGAGCTGACGACATTCCTGCGCCGCAGCTTCCATGTCGCCGCGTCGCACGGTGAGGACGTGCAGAAAATGATGCACGACCGTCTCTACATCGATATCGATCGCACGTGGGGCCGGCTGAATGTCGTCAACACCAGTTATATGTCGTTCGAACTGATCTACAATTTCGTCGGCGCCCGTATCGTGGCCTATGCGCCGGGGCTCGTGCCCTTCATCCACAGCCGCTTGGACTACAAGGGCTACATCACGGGCTCGGAAATGGTCGCCCAACTTATCAGCCAGTGTTCGTGGTTCATCCATGTCATGCCTGCCATCGCCACGCTGCGTGCCAACAGCCAGCGTGTCACCGAATTGGCGAGAGCCATCGAGAACGTCCAGCACCCGCAGGAATTCTACAGCCAGACCGGCCGCTCGGACTTCCACTATGCCAGCCAGAATCCGGTTTTCGGCCTGACCATCCAGAAACTCGAATTGGCGCATCAGGGCGAGGATGCGACGCCGTTCCTCAGCGCCGCGAACCTGCGCTTCCGGCGCGGCGAGTGGACGTTCCTGAAAGGTGAATCCGGCTGCGGCAAGACCTCGTTGATAAAGGCGATCAACGGCCTCTGGCCCTATGGCCGCGGCACCATCGTCTTCCCCGACGGAGTGAAGAGTTTCTATGCCGCCCAGGAGGTCAAGCTGCAGCAGGTGTCGCTGAAACAGCTGGTCTGCCTGCCGGGCTCCGAACACGACCACGGCGATGCTCAAGTCGCGTCGGCGCTGCACAAGGCTGGCCTTGGTGACTTCATCGAACACATGGCCAATGAAAACCGCGAGGGCAAAAGCTGGGATCAGGTCCTGTCGGGCGGCCAGAAACAGAAGCTGGTGGTGGCCCGCATCATCCTGCAGCAGCCGGGCCTCCTGTTCCTCGACGAGGCGACCGGTGCGCTCGACCCGGAGGGCAAGATTGCCTTCCACCAGGCGATCAAGGACAATTGCCCCGATGTCACGGTGATCAGCGTCATGCATGAGGCGGTAGCGCCCAGATCGGCTGCCGGCACCGAGTTCTACCACTCGCTCGTCATGATCGCCGACGGTGTCGCCACCAAGAAGCCGCTGGTTCCGACCCTGCCCGTCGAACTCACCACGATCCTGGCCCAGCCACGGGCGGTCGAAGACAAATGGTTGCGTTTCTCGCGTCGGCTGAAACAGAAATAACGATGCATTCACTTCGACTTGCCGGACAAAACGGCAGTCGGCGATCACAGTGTCGCGATCGGAGCGATCAGGCACCGTTTTCCATCGTCACCGCGATTGACTCGGCAAGGCGCGCTCCTATGTTGCGCCGGCTTGCTGATAGTCAAACGCGAACCCGCAAGCAGAAAGGTCACCGCGCCATGCCTGGCGACAGTATTAGTCGAACGCAACCGCCGTCCGCCTAGACGTGACCTGAATGGTTCATGTCCTGCCGGACGGCAAGGAGTGAGCCATGAACGATTTCTTCCCTGTAGCGGACGACGAGGCCGTCGCCATCGCCCGCATCCTTGCAAACGACCATGTCGCCGACGTGGTCGAGGCTCTCAACCATGAATCGCGTGAAACCGCGACGGAACTGCTTTGCGCCGTACCCTTCGAGCGGCTGGTCGAGATTTTCGATCAGCCCGAACTCGAGAGTGCGCCTGAACTCGCGGAGGCCCTGCCCCGCTCCAAGGCAAGCAAGCTGCTCACCGCCATGTCTGTCGACCGGGCGGCCGACATCCTGCGCGAGCTCGACGAGCCGGCACGCTCCGAACTGCTCGGCGCGCTGGCGCCGCCGTTGCGCGCGACGTTGCTTTCCATTCTGGGCTATCCCGAAGGCAGCGCCGCATCGATCATGACGACGGAGTTCGTCAGCGTTCCCTCGGACTGGACCGTCGGGCGCACGCTCGACTATATCCGCAAGGTCGAGCGGACGCGCGAAACCGTCTACGCGATCTACATCGTCGATCCGCAGACGCACCTTCTGGTGCGGTCGACCGGCTTGCGCCGGCTCATCACCGGTGAGCTGGACGATCCGATCCTGTCGGTGGCGCCGGACCGCATGCCGGTCACGGTCACACCGCTGACCGATCGCGAAAACCTGGCGCAGACGATCTCCAAATACGACCTGCTCGCCGTCCCGGTCGTCGACCATGGCAAGATTCTCGGCATCGTCACCATCGACGACATCATCGATACGATGATCGAGGAAACGACGGAGGACGTGCACCGCTTCGGCGGCATGGAGGCGCTCGACGAGCCCTACATGAAGATGAGCTTCCTCGCCATGATCCAGAAGCGGGCCGGCTGGCTCTGCGCCTTGTTCCTCAGCGAAATGCTCACCGCCAACGCCATGCAGAGCTACGAGAGCGAGTTGGAGAAGGCGATCGTGCTCACCCTTTTCATCCCGCTGATCATGAGTTCCGGCGGCAATTCCGGCTCGCAAGCGACCTCGCTGGTTATCCGCGCGCTAGCACTGCGCGAGATCGGCCTCGGCGACTGGTGGCGGGTTGCGCTGCGAGAATTGCCGACCGGCCTCGTGCTGGGATCGATCCTTGGCGTTGTCGGTGTCTGCCGTATCACGCTGTGGCAGTATTTCGGTTTCTACGATTACGGCCCGCACTGGCCGCTGATTGCAGCGACGGTTGGCACAGCGCTGGTCGGCATCGTCACCTTTGGCTCCCTCTCGGGGTCGATGCTGCCGTTCGCCCTGAAACGGATCGGGTTTGATCCCGCCAGCGCATCGGCGCCATTTGTCGCGACGCTGGTCGATGTCACCGGGCTGGTGATCTACTTCTCGGTGGCGCTCGTCATCCTGCGCGGCACCCTGCTCTAGCACTCCCTCCGCCGCTGGCCGTGGCCGCGTTGGTCGGAACCCCACCGTCAGATCCAATGCCTGGCGGTCACCGGGGTTGATTGCTCCCTCGACGGCCGCGCTTCCGGCGGGCGAAATCAGACGCGCTGGCCGTCCTTCACGCGGTAGGTTGGCTTGTACATGGTGACAAGCTCTTCCGCCGCGGTCGGGTGCACGGCCATTGTGCGATCGAAATCATCCTTGGTCAGACCGGCCTTCAGCGGGATGCCGAGCAGTTGCGCCATCTCGCCCGCATCCGGCCCAAGAATGTGGGCGCCAAGCACCTTGCGGGAAGTGCCGTCGACCACCAGCTTCATCAGCATCTTTTCGTCGCGGCCCGACAGCGTATGCCGCATCGGGCGGAAGCTGGCGCGGTAGATCTCGATATCCGCGAAACGCTTGACCGCCTCGTCTTCCGACAAGCCCACCGTACCGATTTCCGGTTGTGAGAAGACGGCGGTCGCGATCGTTTCGTGGTCGGGCGCGGTCGGGTTGTTCTTGAACGCCGTCTCCACGAAGCACATCGCTTCGTGGATCGCCACCGGCGTCAGCTGCACGCGGTTAGTGACGTCGCTGATCGCCCAGATATTGTCGACATTGGTGCGGGAATAATCGTCGACCTTGATCGCGCCGGTCGAGGTCATCTCGATGCCGACGCCTTCCAGGCCCATGTTCTCGGTGTTGGGGATGCGCCCGATAGCCAGCATGACCTGGTCCACCGTCAGTGTCTTGCCACTGGTCAGCAGGGCGTCGAGCCGGCCATCCGGCCGCTTGCGCACCTGTTCGGTCACCGAATGGCAGAGTATCTTTATCCCCTTCTTTTCCATCGTCTCGTGCAGGGTGTGACGCAGATCCATGTCGAAGCGGCTGAGAATCTCCTTGCCGCGATAGACCAGGGTTGTGTCGACGCCGAGGCCGTGGAAGATGTTGGCGAATTCGACAGCGATGTAGCCGCCGCCTTCGATCATGATCGCCTTCGGCAACGCCTTGAGATCGAAAGCCTCATTGGAGAAGATGCAGTGTTCGTGGCCGGGCAGCGCCGGATGCGCCGCGGGACGGCCACCGGTGGCGATCAGGATCTGGTCGGCGGTCACGGTGCGGTCCTCGCCCAGAAGATGGATCACGTGCGGGTCGACGATCATCGCCCGCGAATGAAAGGTCTCGCCGCCGGCGCCCTCGACATTCCTCTTGTAGATCGCCTCCAGCCGGCTGATCTCGCGATCCTTGTTGGCGACCAGTGTCTGCCAGTTGAAACTGGCCTCTGGCACCGTCCAGCCATAGCCGGCCGCGTCGGCGAAATGCTCCGGAAATTGCGAGGCGTAGACATAGAGCTTCTTCGGCACGCACCCCCTGATGACGCAGGTGCCGCCGAAGCGGTATTCCTCGGCGATGCCGACGCGCTTGCCGAGTGCCGCCGCAACGCGTGCCGCCCTTACCCCGCCGGAGCCGCCGCCGATGACGAAGAGATCGTAATCATAACCGGCCATGAGGCAGCTCCTTGAACGTCGGAAAATGTGGGTGACAGGTAGGCCGCCAAAGGCCAAAAGAAAAGCCCGGACAAGCCGGGCTTCACAGATGGCCGCAAGGCCACATTTGAAAACGCGGGATCAGTTCTGCGTGCCGTCAACAGGAGCCGAACCATCGGCGGGTGCGGCGCCATCCGCCGGAGCAGCCCCATCAGCGGGCGCCGGTGCAGCCGGCGCCTTGGCCTTGGCGGCCGCGGCCAGCGTTTCGCCGACCTGCTGGGCGAGATCGCGGGCCAGGCCGTTCTGCCAGATGTCGGCTGCCTTGACCAAATCACGCGTCACGGCCGGACCATTGTCGAGCAGCTTCTTGCCGGCCTCGGAGCCGTAGAAGGCCGCGATGTCGTTGAGATCTTTTTCGGAAAACACCTTCGCATAGGCAAGGGCCGCTTCCTTCTCGAGATCGGCGCGGCGCGAGGCCATCGCCAGTGCCTTCTCGTTGATGGTCTTGCCGATCAGCTCCTGCATGTCCGGGTTCTTCTGGATGAGCTGCGATTCGAGCGCGGCTGCCGCCTGCGGCAGGATATTGTCGAACGGATCGGTCGCATGGATCGCCGAGACCGCCGCCCGGGCCGCCTTCAGGTGCGATTCCGTGACGTCCTGCGAGAACGCCGGCGAGGAGAAGGCGAAAACGGCCGAGGCCGCCAGAACGACGCAAAGGCCGCGAACCCGGTTATGCAACATCATGATCGGTAGAACTCCCTGGTTTTCGGGCGGCATGGACGGTTTGGATGCCGTCGCCACCGGCGATGATGGCCGCTGACGCCAGCCCGATGAAAAGACCATGCTCGACCACGCCCGGAATGGCGTGGAGAGCATTCGAAAGCGCTCTTGTATCCGGAATGCGGCCAAAAGATGCATCGAGGATAAAATGGCCGCCGTCTGTAACAAAAGCCTGGCCTCCCGTCATCCTCAATGTAATCGGACCGGAAAGGCCGAGATTTGCAGCCGCCGCCGCTACCGCGATCTCGGTGGCGCGCAGGCCGAATTGGTTGACTTCGATCGGCAGCGGAAACCGGCCGAGCGTCTCGACCATCTTCGACCGGTCGGCGATGACGATCATGCGCTGCGAGGCCGCGGCCACGATCTTCTCGCGCAGCAGCGCGCCGCCCCCGCCCTTGATCAGGGTCAGCTCCGGGTCGACCTCGTCGGCGCCGTCGATGGTGAGGTCGAGCTCGGGCGTTTCCTCCAATGTCGACAGCGGCACGCCAAGCTCGCGGCACAATGCAGCGGTGCGCTCCGACGTCGGGACACCGATGACAGTCATGCCCGTCGCGACCTTGTCGGCGAGCAATCGTACGAACTCTTCGGCAGTGGTGCCGGTGCCGATGCCCAGACGCACGCCATCGCCGACATGGGCAAGAGCCGCCCGCGCGGCCTCGACCTTCAATTGCCTCGCATCCATGCTGCCTTGCCGTCCCGAAATGTGATGCATGTCGCCCAAAAGTAACCGTGGTTTTGGGAACCACATGCGACCCGCTTTAGTGTTTTGGGCTCCTAGCATTTTTGCCGGTCCGGTCAAAGCCCCTGGTGGCCATACCACCACCGCCCTGCTTGCCTTGACGCGCGCCAGCCTTTATCGCCTGCCAGTTGTACAAACCTGCGTGGACAGACAATGATTCGCCCGACAATCGTGTTCGACCTCGACGGCACGCTGATCGATACAGCACCGGACCTGCTCGACAGCCTCAACCACAGCCTGGCCGCCAGTGAGCTCGCGGCCGTCGACGAAGCCGGCTTCAAGCGCTTCGTCGGCCATGGCGGTCGCGTGATGATAGAGCGGGCGCACGCCGCGCAGCACCGCTCGCTCGATGTCACCGAGCATGACCGGCTGCTAAAACTGTTCCTCGATCATTATACCGACAACATTCCCGGCAAGTCCCGCCCCTACCCTGGTGTCATCGAGGCGATCGCACGCTTCGAGAAGGCGGGCTACCTCCTGGCTATCTGCACCAACAAATACCAGGCCAACTCGCTGGCGTTGATCGAA
The DNA here is from genome assembly GCF_059419085.1 of Mesorhizobium sp. GW821-FHT07A06. Lineage (NCBI taxonomy): Bacteria > Pseudomonadati > Pseudomonadota > Alphaproteobacteria > Hyphomicrobiales > Phyllobacteriaceae > Mesorhizobium > Mesorhizobium sp. GW821-FHT07A06. The sequence continues at coordinate 87,244 of NZ_JBWKRC010000011.1, read as the reverse complement.
GCGCTCGGCCTGACCAGGCATTTCGCGGCCATCGCCGGGCAGGACACGTTCGCCTTCCGCAAGCCCGATCCGCGCCACCTGACCGAAACCATCCGGCTGGCCGGCGGCGATCCCCACCGCGCCTTGATGGTCGGCGATTCGCAGACCGACATCGACACCGCCAAGGCCGCCGGCATTCCTGTGGTGGCTGTCGATTTCGGCTACACCGACCGCCACGTCCGCGAATTCGAGCCCTCGGCGATAATTTCGCATTTCGATGCGCTGACCGTGGATCTGGCGGAAAGGCTGATCAGCGCCGCTGGACATTGAGCGGGCAGCGACCGGCATCCTGTCGGAACAGACCAGAAAGAGTGAAGAATCCGATCGCTGTGAGAATGCCAGACACCGCCTTGACTTAACCGGTTGGCCTCCCTTATATCGCGGCTCGCTTGGCCTTCGGGCAACGAGCGGGCGATTAGCTCAGCGGGAGAGCACACCCTTCACACGGGTGGGGTCGCAGGTTCAATCCCTGCATCGCCCACCATTTTCCCCGGAATGGTTTTTCAGTCTCAGCCCCCTGCTTCGACGCTCCGGCGAATTGCAGTCCGCAAGCGCGACCTGCCAAGCATCGCGGCCATCTGGAACCAACCACCACGCCAGCGAGTTTCCTTGCGTCGAAACTTGAGGGAAAACCATGTCCAGATTTATCGTGGCAACCAGCGTTGCCGTTCTTCTTGCTGCCGGTCCGGCTCTGGCCGCGGATGACAAGCCGCTGCCGCCACCCAATGCCAAGAAGCTTTCGGAGATCATCGCCAAGGTCGAGCAGCGCGACGGCTTCCGCTATGTCAAGGAAGTCGATTGGGACAATGGCGCCTACACCGTCACCTACTACACGTCGGATAAGGCGAAGGTCGAAATCACCTACGATCCGGTGTCGGCCGAGCCTAAGTAGGAGTCGCGCCGGACACTCTCCGTTCGACGGGCCTGCCGTTTTCTCCACGCGCCTTGATCGACGATCGGAGTGCCGCAAATTGTCTATCCTTGGAGTGTGTGTGGCGGCGCCTGATCGGCGTGCTTGGTGTTTGAGGAAAGCCTTGCATGCCGGCAAGGGCGCCTGCCCTTGCGCCGGATCGTCTTTGATGGCTGACTGAACCGGTTGACTGCGCCTTAGGGGGATGGGCATGGCGACGGCGAAGCACGTGATGAAGCGCATCCTGATGATGCTGGCTGGCTATCTCGTCGCGATACTGGTCGGCCTCGTCGCCGTGGTGGCTATCTACGCCGCGCTCAGTTCCTTGCCCAACGCGCCGGCGTATTTCGACGTCATGGGGGTTACACCGATCGCCGCCCTGGTGGTGCCGCCGCTTGGCATGTTCATCTATTTCCTGACGATTGTCGTGACCGCGCTGCAGACGCTGATCTTCGCGCTGATCGCGGAGTTCTTCTCGTTGCGCAATGTCCTGATGCACATGGTCTTCGGCGCCGCTGCCGCCGCGGGCGGCTTCTTCCTGATCTGGCCGAGTTCGGCGGAGGACATGGACCCGGAGCGATGGGCCGACATCGGCATCATCGCCGCCGCCGGCCTTGTCGCTGGCCTGATCTACTGGCTGATCGCCGGGCGGGAAGCGGGCTTCCGCCGCCCGTTGTCGCAACTCTGAACGATCAGCTGGACGGCGAACGCACCGCCTCGGTCGCGTCCAGGGCCTGTTTCAGCCGCGAGTCGCGATCGTAGACATCGTCGAAATACTCGACCTTGCCGGACATGTCGGGCCACGCGGTGAAATAGGCGACGTAGACCGGGATCTTGCGCGTGACATCCTCGGTCGAATGTCCGTGCTTAAGCTTCTCGGCGACATAGTCGACCGAGGTGCCTAGCACAGCGGCTGCCATGCCGCGCGGGTCCTGCAGGCGCACGCAGCCATGGCTGAGCGCGCGCATGTCCTGCTTGAAGAATGATTTCTGCGGCGTGTCGTGCATGTAGATCGCGTGCTTGTTGGGGAACAGGATCTTCAGTTCACCCAGGGCATTGGCCTCGCTCGGCTGCTGGCGCACGCTGTAGGGAATGTTGGCGCCATAGGCGCCCCAATTGACCGCGGACGACGGAATGCGCTTCCCGCGCGAGTCCGTCACCTCGTAGCCCGCCCGGTCGAGATAGCCGGGGTCACTGCGCAATCTGGGCAGCATCTCGTTGACGATGATCGACTGCGGCACGCCCCAATAGGGATGGAAATCGACCTGCTTGATCTGGTCGTAGAAGAACGCCGTCTGGTTGGTGACCCGGCCGACGACGGCGCGCGTCTTCAGCTTTTCCTCGCCATTGTCGATGTAGCTGGCGGTGAACGCGGGCTGGTTGATGAAGACACGCGGGCTGCCGAGATCGGAAGGCAGCCAGCGCAGCTCCTCCAGCGCCACCTGTACCTTGAGCAGCCTGTCGGCCTTCGAGGTACCGGCCAGCAAGGCGACGGTGCGCGGACCGATGACGCCGTCGCCCTTCATGCCTTCCTTGACCTGCACCGCCTTGATCAGCGGCACCAGTTCGGGGACGTAGACCTCGCTGGTCGCCAGCCGCGACAGGAGCTCGCCATAGGTGCCGCCCATGTCGTCATCGAGATTGCGCGCGATCAGCGACAGCAGCTTCGGCAGTTCGGGGCTGGTCTGCCCCGGCTTCAGCAGCAGCTTGGGGTCGACGACGATCTCGTTCTCGGCACTTGCCTGCAGGGATTCCAGCTCGACGCGCAGCGCCTGATATTCCGCATTCTGCGGATGCCGCGATTCGAGGTAAGTGCGCACTTCCTGCGTATGCGCCAAGGTCTTCAGTACGCCGACCATGTCGAGCGGCTTGGCCGGGAAATCATAATAGCCGGTCATCCGGTTGGGCTCGACACGGCCGCTCTGGGCATCATGGGCGTAGCGCAAGACGCGCGCCGAAAGCGCCATTTCGAAGCGCACCAGTTCCTTCAGCTTGGCTGCGTCGTCCACGGAAGCCGAATTCACGGCCGGTACGTCGACCGTATAGTCGGCTGGCGTCAAGCCATAGCTCGCGGCCTCGCCGAGCACCCGAACCGCATCCTGGGCTCGGTTGTTGAGGCTGGTTCCGCTCACCCAGATGAAGTCCGGATTGGCCGAATAGTACGCGATCAGCGCCTTGGCGATATCGGGCTCGGCATAGAGTTCGTAGTCGCTGAGACCTGCAATGGCATCGTGGAAAGCAGCTCCAGTGGCTGACGGAACGAACGCCGCGTCCTGCGGCGTTGCGGGCTGGGGTGCCGCCGACAGCGTCGAGAAGTCGACGCGCACCAGTCTATCGGCCTTGTAGGTGTAATAGGATGGGCTGCTGATCTTTACGCCGCCGCCAGCAGGAACTTTGGGCTTGGGTTTGTGCTTGGGCGGAGGCGGAAATTCCCCTTGCGGCTCATGCCTGACACCACCGCCGAACAGCATGTCGAAAAGCCCTTGCGCACCGGCTTGAGGCGCGCCCAGGGCGAGCGTTGCCGCGATCGCCATCAGCGGCATCGCGGTTGCTTTGTTTCCGAGGAATTTCATCAATCACCCGCTCCGGTCGCAACCGGTTCCCGTTCCGCACGCTAGACCGTCTCGCTCACCGCATGGCGGATGTAAGGCGCGACTATACTGATTCATACCGATTTCGTTAAGCTTTCATAAATTTCGGAAAGCCTGTTGCAGAACGGTTTCACAACATCGTGACGGCGGGAGCGAGGGTGTTTCAGCTCCCGCCTGGGAACTCCGCAAAACTCAGGCGTTGGCGCCGCCATCGATGGTCAATGCGGCGCCGGTCACGAAACGTCCTTCAGGGCCGGCAAGCCACGCGACCATGCCGGCGATGTCGTCGGCCTTGCCGAATCGCGGCATGGCCATCTTCTGGCGCTGGTGCTCGGCATGCGGTCCGTCCGCCGGGTTCATGTCGGTGTCGGTCGAGCCAGGGTGGACGACATTGGCGGTGATGCCGCGCGGACCGAGGTCGCGCGCCAGGGCCTTGGTCAACCCGACCAGCGCCGCCTTGCTGGCGGAATAGGCGCCGAGGCTGGTGTCGGTGACGCGTTCGGCGAGATTGCTGCCGATCGAGATGATCCGCCCGCCCTCGCCCATATGAGCCGCCGCGGCCTTCGAGGCGATGAACGGAGCTCTCAGGTTGACCGACATGGTCTCATCGAAATCGGCAAGCGACAGCGTATCGATGGGTGCCGCGCGCCAGATGCCGGCACTGTTGACCAGGATGTCGAGCCGGCCGAAGGCACCAACGGCCTGATCGACGGCTCTGTCTATCGCCACGGCATCCCGGTTGTCGGCCCTGATCGCAATGGCACGGCCGCCCTTGGCCTCTATATCGGCAATAACGGAGAGAGCCTGCTCCTCGCCGTTCACATAAGTCAGTGCGACGGCCGCGCCATCGGCGGCCAGGCGCCGTGCAATCGCCGCCCCGATGCCGCGGCTGCCACCCGTGACAAGGGCGGCCTTGCCGTTCAAATTGCTGGAAGACATTCGTTTCTCCATTTATGTATCGATCAATACATAAATGTCTGGCAGTCTTGCCCGGTTGCGTAACTGATTTATGTATCGATCAACACAGAAAAAGCGCCATGCCGGAAAGAGGCCGTCCCCGTACATTCGATAGAACCGCGGCCCTGCGGCGCGCGATGGAACTCTTTTGGGCCAAAGGCTACGAGGGCACTTCGATTGCCGAGCTGACCGCGACGATGGGCATCAATTCGCCCAGCCTCTATGCCGCCTTTGGCAGCAAGGAGGCGCTGTTCCTCGAAGCGACCGAATATTACACGCAAGCCGAAGGAACGGAAATCTGGGCCGCATTGGACCAGGCATCGACGGCATGCAAGGCGATCGAGAACTTCCTGCGGCAGACAGCCAAGGCTTATTCGCGGACCGATCGCCCGCAGGGCTGCCTGATTGCACTGGGTGCACTGCACGAGGACTCAAGCAGCGGAGCCATCTGCGCGGATTTGCGCCGGCGTCGCGCCGGAAACCTCACAGCCCTGCGCAAGCGCCTCGAGCGCGGCGTGGCCGAGGGCGAATTGCCGGCGAAATTCGATTGTCGTGCCGTGGCGACCTTCTTCGCCACGGTTCAGCATGGCATGTCGATCCAGGCGCGGGATGGTGCGTCGCGCGCCGCCCTTCTGGCGACCGTGGCCGGGGCGATGGCGGCGTGGAAGACGATGGCCGCAACCGAGGCGGCGTGACAAACGCAAGCTGGTGTGCTCGAAATTCGGACCTGCCACCAAGGGCCGGGAGGGGACGACGGTGAAAAAGGGTTATCGCGAACTGCTCGACGAGGCCAATGCCGAGATCGAAGTGGTTTCGCCTGAAGAAGCGGCGGGATTGCTCGAAGATGAGGGCACGATCTTCGTCGACTTGCGCGACCCTCGCGAGGTCGAACGTGATGGGAGAATACCCGGCGCCAAACATGTCACTCGTGGCATGCTGGAATTCTGGATCGATCCCGAGAGCCCTTATCACAAGCCGTTTTTCGCCTCGGGAAAGAGCTTTGTCTTCTTTTGTGCCGGCGGCTGGCGCTCGGCGCTCGCCACCAAGACCGCGCAGGACATGGGACTGACGCCGGTCAAGCACATCCTTGGCGGCTACACAGCCTGGAAGGCGGCCGGACTGCCGATCGAGCCCGGCGAGAAGAAGAAGTAGCCCAATGCATGTCGCTCAAAAGTGGTCCCGGGTTTGAGACAACGATATGCATGGAACGAGGACCGCGGCTCAATGCAGCAATGACGGCTCGTGGTTCCCCGCGACGAAGGCAACGGCGCGTTCGACAACGCCCTTGTCCGCAAGAATGCGGCGGTGGCCGAGCCCGTCGGCCCAGTGCAGCCGCACATGACCGCCGGCGCCGGCATAGCGTCTCGCATGCTCAGCCGGTACCTCGCGGTCATCAGGCGCGTGGATGATAAGCGTCGGCACCGGCGCCTGTGCGAGCTGGCGGTCGCCGGTGAATTCATGCAGGGGCCGGCCGGACAAGTGTTCGACACGGTCCGCCATGGCAAGCTGCGAGCGGGGACCGACATTGAGCATGCGGCTGAAGTCGGCAAAGATCGCCGGCAAGGAACTTGGCGCCGCGATCAGCACAAGACGCCCGGCCGCCAGCGGCGGAATGTTCTTGACCGAACCTGCGATGGCGTTGGCGGCAACGGCGCCGCCGAAGGAATGGCCCACCGCCGCAACGAACGGACCGAACCATTCGCCGGCGACCCGCACCGCGTCAACCGCGTTGACCATGTTGAGATGCCGGCCCTGCGAATGGCCGTGGCCCGGCAGGTCCAGCGAAACGACCCTGTAGCCGGCGGCGCGATAGCCTTCGATCAATGCACGCATGTATTCGGTGCGCGAACGCCAGCCATGGACGACGAGCACGGTGCCGGGAGCCACCCTGCCCGGCTCCGGCCGGAATTCGTGCACCGCCACGCAGCCGGTCGCCGTCTTCAGCCGATGATGGCGCGCCTCGGTCATGAATTCAGCGGCACGGCCGATGGCACGACGCTCAGCGTCGGTCAGCGCCCTGGCGCTCGGCGTACGGCAGAACAGTTCGAAGGCCGCCCGCCCGGTGATGCGCGGCGCAATATGTTCGGCCGCACCAAACACACCTCGGATGACCTTCAGCCCGAATGATGCCATAGTGGGAATCCATCCATACGTTCAAGCATGAACATAATAGTTCAAAGATGAACAATAAACAAGAGCTGCCCTGGGACAACCCGCGTTTTCGCAACTGGGTCGCGGTGGCGCGCGCCTGCCATGTGCTGGAGCGCACGCTGGCGGTGAAGCTCGCGCCGCTGGATCTCAAGCCTGCGCAGCTCGACGTGCTGATGAACCTCTACCGCCATCCCGGCATGTCGCAGCACGACCTTGCACGCAAGCTGCTCGTCGGCCGCTCCAACATCACAATGCTGTTGCCGCAGCTGGAGACGCGCGGCCTGCTGCGCCGCGAGGGCGACGAGAAGGACAAGCGCATCCTGCGGCTGGCCCTGACCGAGGCCGGCGAGGCGCTGCTGATGCAGGCGCTGAAAGTGCATATGGCGCTGATCGAAAAAGCGATGAGCCAGTCGACACCGGAACAGTGCGACATGATCGGCGAACAGATGCGCAAGATTTACGATGTGCTGAAGGAAGCCTAGCACCAAGGTGGGCCGGGATTCAGGTCAGGATGCGCCGAAAATGGTGGCTTCGAGAGCCGGAGCGGAGCGTACTCAAAGTACGTGAGCACCGGAAGCGCAGGAGGCCGCCATTTGCAGGCCAGCCTGACCTGAATGTCGGTGCACCGGTCACCACATTGTTTTCTTCGCCCGCTCCGGCCATTCCTTGTCATAGGTTTCGCCGTCGATGTTCTTGCGGCTGGTGATTTCCAGGATTTTTCCGGGCGTCGGCAGCGACTTCGGGTCGACATGTTTCGCCGGGTTCCACAACTCGGACCGCACAATGGCGCGAGCGCATTGGAAATAGACCGAATCGACGTCGATGACGGTCACCGAACGCGCCGCCTTGCCGTCGACCATGAACGATGCGCAAAGGGCGGCATCCGTGGTGAGGTGCGCGCGGCCGTTGATGCGCAGCGTCGTACCGGAGCCCGGCACCAGGAACAGCAGCCCGACGCGCTGATCCCTGATGATGTTTTTCAGCGAATCGGCGCGGTTGTTGCCGCGCCGGTCCGGCATCATCAACGTCTTGGGATCAACGATGCGCACGAAGCCGGCGAGATCGCCGCGCGGTGAACAGTCCAGCCCCTCCGGGCCGCTGGTGGCCAGTGCAACAAAGGGCGAGGCCTCGATAAAAGCGGCATATTCGGGAATGAGGTGGTCGAGTTCCTTGACCAGCGAGGCTTCGCCGGGAAAGCCATAGAGCGCTTCAAGCTGTTCGACAGTGGTGATGAGCGACATCTTTTTCGTCTCCGGATCTTTGCCGGCGCTACTCCAGATGTGTGACGCCTTTACGACGCCAGCTTAGCGGTCACGGCTCAGCCCCTTTTCCGCAAGCTCGGCAAGGTAGGCATTCCAGCGCTCATCCTTCTCATGGCCGAGCGTATGGAGGTAGTTCCAGGTGAAAATCCCGGTGTCGTGGAAATCATCGAAGGTGATACGCACCGCGTAGTTGCCGACCGGGTCGATCTTCAGGATGGCCACGTTGCGCTTGCCGGGAACCGTCACCCGTTGCTCCGGAGAATGCCCCTGCACCTCGGCCGATGGCGAGGCAACCCGCAACAGCTCCGCCGGCAATTCGAATGGCTGGTGATTGGGAAAGGTGACCGACAGCAGTTTGCGGTCCTTGGAGACCCTGAGTTCTTTTGGCGCGGTCATGCAGTTTCATCCCGTATCGATTGCCCTTCCCTACGCCGCTTCGCGAAAGGGGAAAAGTCCTGATAGACGACCGACACACCGTGTCGGCTCCGGGATGTTACCAAAGATCGAGAAGCGGTATCTTGAATGGCGGGCTGGATCGTATCACATAGCTGTATATAACGACGCCGATAACGGCCACGGAAACGCTCGAACATGAACATGATCGACCCCTTTGGTCGCACGATCAGCTATCTCAGAGTGTCGGTCACCGACCGCTGCGATTTCCGTTGCACCTATTGCATGGCCGAAGACATGGCCTTCCTGCCGAAGAAGGACCTGTTGTCGCTGGAAGAGCTGGACCGGCTCTGCACCGTCTTCATCCAAAAGGGCGTCAGGCGGCTGCGCCTCACCGGCGGCGAGCCGCTGGTGCGCAAGAACATCATGCATCTGGTGCGCCAGCTCTCGCGCCACCTCGACAGCGGCGCGCTCGAAGAACTGACGCTGACCACCAACGGCTCGCAGCTGTCGCGCTTCGCCGCCGAACTCGCCGATTGCGGCGTCAAGCGCATCAACGTCTCGCTCGACACGCTCGACGCCGACAAATTCCACCAGATCACCCGCTGGGGCCATCTCGACAAGGTCATGCAAGGCATCGACGCCGCTCAGGCGGCCGGGCTGAAAGTCAAGCTCAACGCCGTGGCGCTGAAGGACTTCAACGACGCCGAACTGCCCGACATGATGCGCTGGGCGCACGGCCGCGGCATGGACCTGACCGTCATCGAAACCATGCCGATGGGCGAGATCGACGCCGACCGCACCGACCAGTACCTGCCGCTGTCGCTGCTGCGCGCTTCGCTGGAGCGCCAGTTCACGCTGACCGACATTCCCTTCAAGACCGGCGGCCCGGCCCGCTACGTCCACGTCGCCGAGACCGGCGGAAAGCTCGGCTTCATCACGCCGATGACGCATAATTTCTGCGAAAGCTGCAACCGGGTCAGGCTGACCTGCACCGGCACGCTCTACATGTGCCTCGGCCAGGAGGATGCCGCCGACCTGCGCGCGCCCTTGCGCGCATCCGAAGGTGACGAACTTGTCGCCGATGCTATCGATGAGGCTATCGGCCGCAAGCCGAAAGGTCACGATTTCATCATCGACCGTCGCACCAGCCGCCCGTCGGTGTCCCGGCATATGAGCGTGACGGGCGGCTGACCTTCCTGTCGATCTGTGCAAGGATTGCTCCCGGTCATTGGCTTTGGGGCAGCAGATGCGGCGGCTTTTTTCGGTGATTGTGGCTTTCGCGACTATTGCAGCAAGCAGCGCAATCGCGGCACCCTTCACCTATGTGAATGAGCGTTTCGGCACCGTCTGCACCTTTCCCGACGAGATCTTCACCGATCGTCAGCCCGAGCCCGAAAATGGCGACGGACAGGTATGGTTGAGCGCGGACGGCGCCGGCCTGACCTGCTCCGGCATCCTCAATGTCGACGACGATACGCCGAGAGGCTTTGTCGCGGAAGAAAAGGCAAGCAAGGAACCCGGCTATACCGTCACCTATAGCAAGACCGGCAGGAACTGGGCGGTGCTGTCGGGGACGAAGGATGGAAAGATCTTCTACGAGCGGCGCCTGTTCGGCCGCGATGGTGTTATTCGCACGGTCTGGATCGATTACCCGCCGGCTCTCAGGTCGAAATATGATCCACTGGTCGGCGCCATCGCCGGCAGCCTCAAGGGGCCATGAAAACTGCGGCGCGCCCAAGAGCATTTTAGCCACACCGCGAACAAATCTCTGCCTGCAATGTCCATCTGATTTACTGGTGACGGTTTCCCGCCTAGCGTTCGTTTCGTAGCGGCTGTCGCTTTTTGGGGGAATACATCATGCACAAATTTCTGCTTTCGCTGGCTCTGCTTGGGCTTGCCGCCCTGCCCGCGGCAGCGCAGTCGATCGGCGGCACTTACACTGTCGCCGGCACCAACTTCGATGGCTCGGCCTATGGCGGCGAAGCCACCATCACGCTGACCAGCGGGACGACCTGCACGATCCATTGGGAGACGGGCGGCTCCTCCTCGGACGGTATCTGCATGCGCAATGACGACGCATTCTCCGCCGGCTATGTCATGGACAAGGATATCGGCCTCGTTGTCTACAAGGTCGAGGAGGACGGCTCGCTGCATGGCCTGTGGACGATCGCGGGCAAGGAAGGCAACGGCACCGAAGTGCTGACGCCGAAGAAATAGCATCGCCCAGGCTGGTTGGTTCCGGGAGGCGGAGCGGCCTCCCGGAACGATCCGTGACGAAGCCGGAATGTGATTTCAACCCGGGCCACGGCGATTCTCCCTGTTCTGGCACAGCCCTTTGCCATTGCTGTTTCGCGGTGGGCTGGTACAGGCTTGCTTGCTCAGGCAATCGGTAGATGTCTTGCCCTTATCTCCAAATCTTCGCGGCGCGTTGTTCATGATGGTGGCGATGGTTGGCTTCACGCTCAACGACGCCATCACCAAATACTCTTCGCAATCGATGAACATGGCGCAGGTCATGCTGATCAGGGGGGCTTTTGCCTCACTCTTCGTTGGCTTGCTGGCCTGGCAACGTGGCGCGCTTTTGCAGCCGCGCCTGATGCTGCAGCCATTGGTGGCGATCCGAGTCTTGGGCGAAGCGGGTGCCACCGTGTCGTTCCTCGTGGCGCTGGCCCATTTGCCGATCGGCAGCGTCTCGGCGGTTCTTCAGGCGCTGCCGCTGGCGGTGACGATGGGTGCCGCGCTGTTTTTCGGCGAACCAGTCGGCTGGCGACGCTGGATGGCGATCGCCATCGGTTTTGCCGGCGTGCTGATCATCGTGCGGCCGGGCTTCGACGGCTTCAGCGTCTATTCCCTCGTGGCGCTGGTCAGCGTTGCATGTTGCACCGTGCGGGATCTCGCCACCAAGCGTATCCCCCAAGTCATACCGACGATGCTGGTCTCGACCGCCACCGCGCTGGCAATGACCGTCGTCGGCGCGGCGCTGTTGTCGCCGATGGGTGGCTGGACGCCGATGACCGTCAAGAGCACGACGCTGCTGGCGCTGGCCGCGGTGCTCGTGCTTGTCGGCTATCAGTTCATCATCATGGCGATGCGCTCGGGCGAGATCTCCTTCGTCGCGCCATTCCGTTACACCGCGCTCCTCTGGTCCATACTGCTTGGCTTGATCGTCTTCGGCGATTTCCCGGACATGCCGATGATCGTCGGCGCGGCGATAGTCGTCGGCTCGGGTCTTTATACGCTTTACCGCGAACGGCTGGTCGGCCGGCGAAGGATCGTCGCCGAAAGCACCGGGCCGGCCATGGCGCCGGACGGAATCTAACCCTTGAAGCTGCTTGCGATTTCCGGCGGCTGGCGTAGAGGCTGGGCGGCATGAAACGGGATGTCGCGGGGATCATTCTGGCCGGCGGCCAGTCACGGCGCATGGGAGGCGGCGACAAGAGCCTGTTGCCGCTTGGTGCCGGCTGCGTGCTTGACCAGGTCCTGTCGCGCCTTGGCCCGCAGATTGAAACCCTGGCGCTCAGTGCCAATGGCGATCCGGCACGCTTCTCCCGTTTCGGACTGGCCGTGCTTGCCGACACCGTCGAAGGCTTTGCCGGCCCGCTTGCCGGAATCCTGACCGGCCTCGAATGGGCCGCTGCCAGCACACCTTGCAAGGCGGTCGTCACCGCTGCCGGCGACACACCCTTCCTGCCGCTTGATCTCGTCGATCGCCTGGCGTCAGCGGCCGACGAACATCCCGGCTCTATTGCCGTCGCGTCCTCGGCCGGCAGGCTCCACCCGACCTTCGCGCTATGGCCCACCGATTGTCGCGACGCCTTGCGGCATTTCCTGGTCGATGAGCATAGCCGGCGGGTACTGGCCTTCATCGAGCGCCACGGCCATGTCGAGGTGGAATTCCCGATCCTGCAATCCACAGGGCTCGATCCTTTCTTCAACATCAACATGCCCGACGATCTTGCCGAGGCCGGACGCCTGTTGCAGAGCATGACTTCATGAACATCTTCGGCATCACCGGCTGGAAAAACTCCGGCAAGACCACATTGACCGAAAAGCTGGTCGCCGAGCTTGTGCGGCGCGGCTGGAAGGTCTCGACGGTCAAACATGCCCATCATGACTTCGACATCGACAAGCCTGGCGCCGACAGCTTTCGCCACCGGCAGGCCGGCGCCACGGAGGTCGCGATCGTGTCCGGCAACCGTTGGGCGCTGATGCACGAATTGCGCGGCGAGGACGAGCCACCGCTGGAGGGCATCCTTTCGCGGCTCGCCCCATGCGACATCGTGCTGATCGAAGGCTACAAGCGCGAGTCCCACCGCAAGATCGAAACACGGCGGCTGGCGGCAAAGGACCGGACGCCGCTTTCGGCCGACGATCCCAATATTGTCGCCGTCGCCGCGGATTTCACCGTCACGGACAAGAGCCTGCCGGTATTCGACCTCGACGACGTAAAATCGATAGTCGACTTCATCGAGCGCACCACCGGCCTCGTTGCTTGAGATGTAACGTAACGGCAGAAGCCCGTTACCGATTTTGGTGGTTTTGCAGTTGCTTTTTTCTTGGAAAGAGTGGGAGTATCGCTTCAGCGGGCGGTCAAAAGCACCGCCCCACAGAGCCGTTACGGAACGACGGCCGGGACCTAAAGAGAGGACTATCATGCGTATTGCACTGCGTATCGCGCTCGCCGCATCGGCCGCGCTGCTGACGCTCGGCGTAGCCCAGGCCCAGGAAAAGACCCTGCGGATCGGCACCGAAGGCGCCTACCCCCCGTTCAACAATCTCACCTCCGACGGCAAGCTCGTCGGCTTCGACATCGACATCGCCCAGGCGCTTTGCGACCAGATGAAGGTCAAGTGCACCTTCGTCGCCCAGGATTGGGACGGCATCATCCCCGCGCTTCAGGCCGGCAAGTTCGACGCCATCGTCGCGTCGATGTCGATCACCCCGGAGCGCAAGGAAAAGGTCGACTTCACCCACAAATACTACAACACGCCTTCGGCTCTCGCCGTGCCGAAAGACAGCACGCTGAAGGGCGTGACCAAGGAAGATCTCGCCGGCAAGACCATCGGTGTCGCCACCACGACCACGCATTTCAACTATGCCTCGAAAACCTACACCGACAGCACCGTGAAGGGCTATCCGAGCAGCCCCGAGGAGCAGGCGGATCTTGCCAATGGCCGCCTCGACGCGATCGAGGACGATATCGTCGTGCTGCAGCAGTGGCTGGACTCGCCCGATGGCGCCTGTTGCAAGATTCTCGGCCAGCCCTCGCCGCAACCGGTCGAGATCTTCGGACCGGGCGCCGGCATTGCCGTGCGCAAGGGCGAGACCGACCTGGTCAACAAGCTCAATGAGGCCATCGACGCCATCCGCGCCAACGGAAAATACAAGGAAATCAACGACAAGTACTTCAAGTTCGACGTCTACGGCGCCGAGTCCTGATAGACTGGATCAAGACGGCGGGGAATTTCCCCGCCGTCTTTCTATTCGTCCTGGAAATGCCGTGGAGATAAGACCCGTCAATGCCAGCCCAAAGCATATGGACACTTCTCAGTTGGGGACCCGATGGCTGGAGTGACGATATTGCCTATGGCGCGGTAGTAACGGTTCTCTTGGCGCTGGCGACGCTTCCCATTGGTTTGACAATTGGGTTTTTCATTGCGCTGGGCAAGCAATCCGAAGAGCCTTCGCTGCGTCTCGCCGCCAACATCTACACCACGGTCTTTCGCGGCTTGCCGGAGCTGGTGACGCTTTTCCTGTTCTTCTTCGGCATGCCGATCCTGCTGCAGCATCTTGTCAGGTATTTCCGACCAGACGCCACCATCGACGTCAACAGCTTCGTCGCCGGCATGATCGTGCTTGCCCTGATCTTCTCATCCTATGCCAGCGAGGTTTTCCTGTCGGCCTTCCGCGCCATTCCGAAAGGCCAGTATGAGGGTGGCTATGCCATCGGTCTTTCCTACGGACTCACCATGCGCAAGGTGATCGTGCCGCAGCTGTTGCGGATCGCGTTTCCCGGACTGGAAAACTGCTGGCTCAGCCTGCTCAAGGACACGTCGCTCGTGTCCGTCGTTGGCCTCGCGGAGACGTTGCGCAATGCCTATACCGCCGCGCGCGTCACCAAGCACGCATTCCTTTTCTATGGTGTGGCGGCACTGGTTTTTCTTGCTCTGGCCGTAGTGTCGTCCTTTGCAAGCAGCGCGATTCTGCGCTCGCTTGGCCGACGCGAGGCGCAGCGATGAGCGCCACGGCCACCATGGTTGAACGGCCCCCGCCGCGGGCACGCGGCTGGCCGCGCAAGCGTGTCGCCGGCTATGCGCTGGTCTGCTTGTGGATTTTGTTCGGCGTCGGCATCGTCAGCTATCTCTTCTTTGCGTGGAATGCCGACTTCTTCGCCAAATATGCGCCAGCCTATTTGAGAGGCCTTGGCGTTACCCTGGCGCTGGTTTCCATATCGATGGTGCTGGGCGCGATGCTGTCGGTGCCTGTCGCCTATGGGCGCATGTCCAGGAACCGGATCCTGTCCGGCCTCGCCTATTGCTACGTCTATTTCTTCCGCGGCACGCCGCTGCTGGTCCAAACCTATCTTGTTTACTACGGATTGGGTTCGTTCCGCGTCGAACTCCAGTCGGTTGGCCTCTGGGATTTTTTCAAGGACGCCTTCAATTGCGGCGTGTTTGCCTTTGCGCTCAACACCGCCGCCTATCAGGCCGAGATTCTGCGCGGCGCAATCGAGAGCGTGCCCAGAGGGCAATGGGAAGGAGCAGCCTCGCTTGGCCTGCACAAACTGCAAACGCTGCGCAAGATCGTCTTGCCGCAGGCCTTGATTGTCGCCTTGCGACCCTATGGCAATGAACTGATCCTGATGGTCAAGGCGTCCGCCATCGTCGCCATCATCACGGTTTATGATCTGATGGGCAATGCAAAGCTCGCCTTCGCCAACAGCTTCGACATTCAAGCCTATATCTGGGTCGCCATCGTCTATCTGGTGATGGTCGAGATCTTGCGCCATGGCGTTGAATGGATCGAGCGTCGGATCACCATTCACCTGAAACGCTGAGCCGCTCTCGGCTTCGGCTGCACCAGTCGATCGGGTGCCGGGCGTCTTGACGAATTGAACGCAGTGTCTAGAACGGTTCATCGTTTCGCGATAACGGCGGACCGCTCTATCTCTTTGTTTTGACGCAATTCCTGTGGGAAACCGCTTCACATTTTTCCAGGAATTGCTCTAGAGCTTTCGCAGCAAATTCCATTTTCAGTCTGAAGGACAAGCTTATGGCATCCGTGGCATTTCTCGGTCTTGGCGTGATGGGTTATCCGATGGCCGGGCACCTCAGGAACAAGGGTGGCCACGACGTCACTGTCTACAACCGTACCAAGGCCAAGGCCGAGCAATGGGTTGGCCAGCATGGCGGCAGCCTTGCGGTTACGCCGGCGGAGGCAGCCAAGGACAAGGACTTTGTCTTTTCGTGCGTCGGCAATGACGACGATCTGCGCTCGGTTACGACAGGCCCGGATGGTGCCTTCAAATCGATGAAGAAAGGTTCGGTC
Organism: Mesorhizobium sp. GW821-FHT07A06; assembly: GCF_059419085.1. Classification (NCBI taxonomy): domain Bacteria; kingdom Pseudomonadati; phylum Pseudomonadota; class Alphaproteobacteria; order Hyphomicrobiales; family Phyllobacteriaceae; genus Mesorhizobium; species Mesorhizobium sp. GW821-FHT07A06. The sequence goes on along the minus strand of NZ_JBWKRC010000011.1, from coordinate 71,390 downwards.
TTCATCGACAACACCACGGCCTCGGCCGAGGTCGCGCGCGAATTGGCGCAGGCCGCGCAAGCCGGCGGCTTCTCGTTTCTCGACGCGCCGGTCTCCGGTGGCCAGGCCGGCGCCGAGAATGGCGTGCTGACCGTCATGGTGGGCGGCGACCAGGCCACGTTCGACAGGGCCAGGCCGGTCATCGACGCCTATGCCCGCATGGTCGGGCTGATGGGCTCGGCGGGCGCCGGCCAACTGACCAAGATGATCAACCAGATCTGTATCGCCGGGCTGGTGCAGGGCCTGTCGGAAGGCATCCATTTCGGCAAGAAGGCCGGGCTCGATATCGAGAAGGTGATCGAGGTGATTTCCAAGGGCGCGGCCGGATCCTGGCAGATGGAAAACCGGCACAAGACCATGAATGCGGGAAAATATGATTTCGGTTTTGCCGTCGACTGGATGCGCAAGGATCTCGGCATTTGCCTGGAGGAGGCCGATCGCAACGGCGCCAGGCTGCCGGTGACCGCGCTTGTCGACCAGTTCTACAAGGACGTGCAGGCCATGGGCGGCAAGCGCTGGGACACGTCCTCGCTGCTGGCGCGGCTGGAGAAGTAGGATTTGCGATGGCCGAGCTTTCGCCCCAGTCCAGTGCCGACGAAATCGTCGCGCATCTGTGCTTGATCGGCTCGGAGGAAAATCGCCTTGGCATGCTGCGCTACGGTATCAGGATCGAACGCGCGCTTGGAATTCCACATGGCGTCCAGCGGCAGATCGCTCGGAAGATCAAACGCAACCATGAGCGCGCTTTTGAGCTGTGGGAGTCAGGCATTATGGAGGCGCAATTCATCGCTTCCGTCACGGCCGACCCGAACCGGTTTTCTGCCGCGAACGCAAGGCAATGGGCGTCGAGTTTCGATTCCTGGGATATCGTCGACGGTGTCTCTGACCTCTTCGTCGACACCGACGCCTGGAAGGAACTGATCAGCGAGTTCGCGGCCGATGAAAGGGAATTCGTTCGACGCACGGCTTTTGCCATGATGGCCTGGTCTGTCGTCCACCGGAAAAAAGAGCCGGAGGCGACCTTTCTCACCTTCCTGCCGATCATCGAGGCGCATGCCACCGACGACCGCAATTTCGTGAAGAAAGCCGTGAACTGGGCGCTTCGTTCGATCGGCAAGCGATCGATGGCCATGCACGGCGCTGCCCTTGCTGTCGCCGAAAGGCTCGCGCGGTCGACCGACAAGACGGCACGCTGGAACGGTAGGAATGCCGTGAAGGAACTGACCGATGCCAAAACGCTCGCGCGGATCGCCGCCAGAAACGTTTGAACTCGCCAACATCCGCTTCACCGAGGTGACGCGGGCGACCCGTGGCAGCTTCGAGACTTTGTTCGAGCGGCCGGGCGCGCCAAAATACTGCTGGTGCATGGCCTGGCGGCGGTCCGGCCGCGAGTCCAGGGCGACGGGAAGAAGCGGCAGATGATGGCGCTCATCGATGCGAGCACCCCGGTCGGCATCGTCGCTGAGCTCGACGGCAAGACGATCGGCTGGTGCTCGGTCGCGCCACGCGGGACCTATCGCAAGCTTTCAAAGCAGCAGGATGACGGCGAGAGCGGCGTTTGGTCGATCGTCTGCTTCTATGTGCCGAGGGTCTTGCGCGGCGGTGGCCTTGCTTCGGCGTTGCTCGATGCCGCCATTGATCATGCCTTCGCCAAGGGCGCCCGTGTCATTGAGGCCTATCCAGTGGCCGAGGCGTCGCCGAGCTACCGTTTCATGGGTTTTCGCGACATGTTTGCGTCGCGTGGCTTCCGCGAGACCGGCATGGCCAGTTCTCGCCGACATGTCATGCGGCTCGAGCATTGACGTCATTGGGCACGGCGTCTTTACTCGCCCGCAAAGGAAGCGGCATGAGCATCCATTTCAAATCAATCCTGACGCTCGCGGCCGCGCTGTCTCTCTGCGCCGCCGGCGCCTCGGCCGAGACCATTCACATCTTCTGGAAGGATCTGCGCCCGGCGAGCCAGGCGGTTGCCGAAGACGCCGGCCTGCCGATGATCGCGGCAAAATTGCCCGACCATGGCGAGACGCTGTCGCTTGGCCTGCAGGACAAGACGATACAATTAGCCGGCTATGCATTGCCGGTCGATCGCGACGGTGACCTTGTCTATCAGTTCCTGCTGGTGCCGTGGACGGGCGCTTGCAGCCACATGCCGACGCCACCGCCCAACCAGATCGTGCTTGTCACGCCAGCCCACCCCTACACGATGTCGCAAGCCTACCAGGCGGTAGCCGTCACCGGCGCCCTGAGGCCGGACATGGAAAAAAGCCAGCTGTTCATTCTGGATGGCGTCAGCATCATCCAGTCCGGCTATAGCGTGCGCAAGGCGGAGGTTGTCGGCGTGGACACCGTGCCGGACGCCATTGCCCTACCGGTGACCTCGCCCTGGAGTTTCCTCAACAAGAAGAAGAACTAACGGGTTGGCGCTCACGCGGCATTGGCACCCGATTCCTTGTCCAGCACCATGTAGTCGAGCGGGATTTCGGTCGTGTACTTGATCTGCTCCATGGCGAAGGACGACGACACGTCACGGATCTCGATCTTGGCGATCAGCCGCTTGTAGAAGGCGTCGTAGGCGGCGATGTCGGGCACCACGACGCGCAAGAGATAATCGACGTCGCCGCTCATGCGGTAGAACTCGACCACCTCGGGAAATTCCTGGATGACCTCGGAAAACCGCCGCAGCCACTCATGGCTGTGTGAGTTGGTGCGGATCGAGACGAAGACGGTGACCCGCACATTGACCTTTTCATGGTCGAGAATGGCGACGCGCCGTTTGATGACGCCCTCCTCCTCGAGCTTCTGGATCCGGCGCCAGCACGGCGTGGTCGACAGGCCGACTTTCTTGGCGACATCGGCGACCGCGAGCGTCGCGTCCTCCTGCAGGAGGCGTAGAATTTTTCGGTCAAGGCGGTCCATCGGAGGCTCCTGAGGGAATAGTTTATCTATATTCCCTCTTATTCGAGGCTTTCACAAGAAAGAAATTCTGCCAATCGCCAATAAAGCGAGTGATTTCTTGCTGAATGCCTAGCCAATGCGATAGCGGATTTCCGACCGAAGGAAAGGCAGCAAATCCATTTCAAACCATGGATTCTGCTTCAGCCAGCCGGTGTTGCGCCATGACGGGTGCGGCAGCGGCAGCACTTTCGCACCGACCGAATTCTCCCAGATGGCACGCCAGTCCATCACCGTTTCCGTCAGCGAGGGTCGGCGCGCGGCGCCCATGTGCCAGGACTGCGCATAGATGCCGATCGTCAGCACGAGGTCTATTCGCGGCATCAGGGCCATCAAGGGCGTGCGCCATGCCGGTGCGCATTCGCGCCTTGGCGGCAAGTCGCCGCCCTTGGCATCCTGACCGGGAAAGCAGAAGCCCATCGGCACGATGGCGAATTTCTCGGTGTCGTAGAATTCGTCGCGGGTCACATCAAGCCAGTTGCGCAGGCGGTCGCCGGAGGCATCGGTGAACGGCATGCCTGACAGGTGCACCTTGGTTCCCGGCGCCTGGCTCGCGATCAGGATGCGCGCGCTGGACGACGGCCGCAGGACCGGCCTTGGCTCATGCGGCAGCGGTTTGCCGACGGGATTTTCGACGCAGATACGGCAGGCCCGGACCGTCGCGGCAAAGCTATCCAGTTCCACACTCAAGCGGCGGCACTCGTCCGGCTGGAGGTCGCCTGATGCCAGCGCAACACATTGGTGCATTCCTCCGGCACCTTGATGCGGGCCGGCTTCATGAAGTCGATCGCGATCAGGCCGGTTATATCGGCAATCGAATAGCTGTCGCCGGCGGCGAACTCGCGGCTCGCCAACTCGCGGTCGAGTATCTTCAGGAACTCGACCGCCTTCGGCTTGTTGGCCTCGCCCCATTCCGGGATCTGCGGGATTTCCCATTCCTTCATGGCTGGATGGATATGGCGAAAGGCCTGCGCGACGCTGCTCAGCAGATTGAGCTCCATCCGCCTCTGCCACATCTCGACCTGCGCCTTGCCGAGCGCGCCGCGTCCGAACAGGGCCGGCTCGGGCTGCAACTCCTCGAAATAGCGGCAGATTGCGACGGATTCCGTGATGATGGTGCCATCGTCAAGTTCCAGCACCGGCAGGCGTTGTAAAGGGTTGCGCGAACTCACCGTTTGGCTCTTGTGCTCCAGCGCGCCCATGTCGACAGACACGATTGGAACCGCGATCCCCTTCTCGGCAAGGAAAACGCGAACCCGCCGCGGGTTGGGCGCCCGGCCACCGTCGAACAGCTTCATTCGATCCTCCTTCCCTTCCGCCAGATGCGTTTCACCAGAAGCGAAAAATCTCCCGCACGGCATCACCGATCGACGCCAGCGTGCCGTGTTTTCGTTCCACGACTTCGCCGTGATGGCTGTCGCGCCAGTCCTGCGGCCGATCGAACGTGCCCGCCCAGATACCGACCTTTGCCGTGCGAGCAATCGCTTCCTCGCTTTCGAAATCGCCATAGGCAACCGCCCAGCCAGCCTCGACCTGGGCGCGGTTGAGATCCGTGTCACCCGCCTTGCAGTCGCCAAGCAGCCGCCCATAACGATCCCGCTGCCAGCCGCTGCAAGTGACCGGCCTGCCGGCGATTAGGCGCACCAGCGACTGGCGCGCGAGCGTGCCGCAGGCATAGTCGGCGCCGTTCCTGCGGCAGGTCTGGGTGTATTCAGGCGCGTCGATGCCGCGCATGCGGATGCGCTCGGCGCCGAGCGTGATCGAATCGCCGTCATTGATGACGGCCGCGCCTTTTGTCTGGCGCGTCTCGACCCGGTCGAGGCGCGCCGCCAGCAGGATCAGCAACCCCAGAATGATGATGGCCAGCCCGTAGTCCATGAGCTTGCGCCACAGGCTTCTCGGGCGCGGCGCCGCGTACCGCCTGCGCGATCTTGGCGACCAGGAACGGCTCATATGGCAAACGGTTGGTTAATCATTCGAACGTAGCTTAACACCTTGGAACCGCTGCACGCATAAATTGAAGTTTTTGATGCCCTTGCAACGCTCGAACACAGCGGACAAGTTCATTGTGGACCGCAGGAAACCTCATCGCAACAGCGATGTGGCGCGCGCGGTGCGCAAGACGCGCGACCGTCTTTCGCAGCAGGCGGGCAATCCCGATTTCGACCGTGAACTGCTGAATCTCCACGCCCGCGCCATGACAAGCGGTGCCGTGGCCATCCCGCTGCTGGTCCTGGCGATCGCCGCGGCCGGCCGGCTCGCCGGCGTCGGCAACGAGATCGGGCTCTGGGCGCTGTTCACGCTCACCTGCTATACCATCGTCGCCTTCATGGCCCGGCGCATTGAGCGCACGGAAGCTTCCGAGCTCAACCCCTTGCAAACGCGACGCGAATTCCTGGTCGGCCACTTCCTTTGCGGCCTCGGCTGGGCCTGGTTCGTCCTGCTCGGCTGCGCCGCCTGCGAGGTCGACCAGTTCCAGGTGGTCAAGGCGGTGGTGATGCTGCTTGCCATGGCCGGGACGGCTCTCATGGCCTCGTCGCTCAGCGGAGCACTGCTGGCGACCTTTGCCGTGCCTGTCGCGCTCTATGCCTATGTCGGCACCAAATTGTGGATGCCGGTAGAGGTGATCATGACCGGGCTGCTTGTCGTGTCACTGCCTTTCTTCGCCTATGTCGCCCGTCAACTCAACCGCTCCTCCCTGATGCTGTTATCGTTCCGCTCCGAAAAAGATGCACTGATCGCCGAACTCGAGACGGCCAAATCGATGTCGGACGAGGCGCGGCGGCGGGCCGAGGATGCCAATCTGGCGAAGTCGCGCTTCCTTGCCTCGATGAGCCATGAATTGCGCACGCCGCTCAACGCCATTCTCGGCTTTTCCGAGGTGATGGCGAACGAAGTGCTGGGGCCGATGAGCAACCCCACCTATCGCGACTACGCCCATGACGTGCACGATTCCGGCCAGCATCTGCTCGACCTGATCAACGAGATCCTCGACCTGTCGCGCATCGAGGCCGGCCGCTACCAACTCAACGAAGAGCCGGTGATGTTGCTGAACATCGTCGAGGATTGCTGCCATATGATGGAGTTGAGGGCGCGCAACAAGGACATCCGCGTCATCCAGGATTTCGAACAGACATTGCCGCGTCTGTTCGCCGATGAGCGCGCCGTGCGCCAGATCGCGCTCAACCTCTTGTCCAACGCCATAAAATTCACCGCCACCGGCGGCGAAATCCGCGTCCGCGTCGGCTGGACGGCTGGCGGCGGGCAATACATTTCGATCAAGGACAATGGCCCCGGCATTCCCGAGGACGAGATTCCGATCGTGCTTTCAGCCTTCGGCCAGGGCTCGATCGCCATCAAGAGCGCCGAGCAAGGCACCGGGCTTGGCCTGCCGATCGTGCAAGGGCTGCTTGCCATGCATGGCGGCGAATTCGAGCTCCATTCCAAGCTGCGCGAAGGCACCGAGGCGATTGCCATCTTCCCGCTGAGCCGGGTGATGGAAGAGCTGCCGGCACTGCCGACCGCGGCAGTGGCGGCGCGACGGCGATAGATACACCCTGCCGACCTGTGAGGCGCCCGGCCGGAAGAGGAACGCAGACCGCAATGACCGCAGATTGGGATGCCCGAGGCGTTGAAATCAGATCGGAGCGACTTTGCCTGAAATTGTTTACGGCTGACGATGCGAACGAGGTCTTTGGCGCCATCACGCCCGCAATCACCCGCTTCATGCAATGGGAACCACCTCGATCACCGGCGGCCTTCGCGGAGGTATGGAGATCCTGGCTGAAGCCGATCCGTAGTGGGTCGGATTTGCATTTCGTCGCGCGTTCGTTGGCGGACGATCGCTGCCTGGGGCTTGTCGGCCTTCACGCGGCGAAGACGGCCTGTCCCGAGATCGGAATTTGGATAAGGGAGGACGTTCATGGAAACGGCATCGGCCGGGAAGCTGTTGCTGCCGTGGCGGCATGGGCGTCCGAGGAACTCAATCCGGATTGCTTCGAGTACCCTGTCGCCGAAGAGAATGTGGCAAGCAGAAGAATCGCAGAAGGCCTTGGCGGCCGGGTAGTAGGGACCCGCTCCAATTCGAAATATGCCTCGCTCGTCTATCGTATCCCCAATCTCAGGCGTTGACTCGCCGACGACCGAAAGAGCTTAGCCCCGAACAGCTGCCGCCATGCCCGAACTGGTCAGCGCCGCCGCCTTGACGAGGCCTGCGCCAAGCGCTGCTCCTGCCCCCTCGCCGTGGCTTATGCCGAGGTCAAGCAGCGGGCGCAAACCAAGGAGCTCGGCGGCTCTTGCATGCGCGGGCTCGGGCGACAGGCTGGCAAGAAGACAATGCTCTAGCGCTGCGGGGTTCGCGGCATAAAGCACCGCCGCGGCGGCCGTTGCCGCAAATCCGTCGATCAGCACGGGAATCTTCTGCATCCGCGCGGCGAGGATGGCGCCGGCTATCGCCGCGAACTCGCGGCCGCCGACCCGGCGCAACACCTCCAGCGGGTCCTCTAGATGGTCGCTGTGAAACGCCAGCGCCGCATCGACCACCTCCGCCTTGCGCGCCTGCATGGCCGCGTCCGCGCCGGATCCCGGGCCGACCCAATCGACACCCCTGCCCCCGAACAGTGCCGCAAACAACGCCGCGGCGACAGTGGAATTGCCGACGCCAAGATCGCCGAGGCAAAGCAGGTCGGTGCCGCCGGCGATCGCTTCCATGCCGAAGGCCATGGTCGCCGCGCAACCGCGCTCATCAAGCGCGGCATCATCGGTGATGTCGCCTGTGGGGATGTGCAAGGCAAGATCGAACACCTTCAGTCCGAGATCGTTGGCGATGCAGATCTGGTTGATCGCCGCACCACCGGCCGCGCAGAGCTCGACCGCATTGGCTGTCGCCGCCACCGGGCGTGGCGAAATGCCATGTCTGACCACGCCATGATTGCCGGCAAAGACGGCCATCAGCGGCCTTGTCACGGCGGGCGGAGCCCTACCGCTCCAGGCAGCAAGCCACGCGGCGATCTCCTCGATGCGGCCGAGCGAATGCGCTGGCTTGTCCGCCTTGGCGAACAGCGCGTGCACGCGCGCTTGCGCCTTGAGGTCGGCTGCTGGCAAATTGTCGAGCAGGTTGCGAAAATCGTCAAAAGGTAGCGCGCTGGTCATGTCGTGAGCAATCATTCATTCCTAGAGTTGGTGAGCGGCATAGCCGCGTTGGGTGATCGGCACAACCTCCCCCAAACATCCGCCTTGATTGCCGCAAAGATGGCCTGAGAAGACGCGATCGCGAGGGCTTGCATTGGCTTTGCCGTTGCACCATGTGGAGATGGAAGAGCGGAATCCGAACGGGTCGCTCGTGAGAAAGTCATGACGGCCATCGAATCTCCCTGCATCCTTGTCTGTTCGATCGACATGAAAACCGGCTTCTGCTTCGGTTGCGGCCGCACGCGCGAGGAAATCGGCGCCTGGATGGGGATGACGCCCGAAACGCGCCGCAATGTGATGGCCGAACTGCCGGCCCGGCTGGAAACGGTCGAGCGCCGGCCGCGCCGGGAAACGCGCCGCACCCGCATGGCGCGCGAACGCGACGCACTTTAGCGAGGCACGGATGAGCAGCCGGCTGTTCTGGATTATGATGGCGGTGATCGGCGTGGGCGCGGTCCTGCTCATGCTCAACGATTCCACTGGCAGCACGCTTGGCGTGGAAAATTACGATTTCGGCCGGCTGATCTGGCTTGGCGCCTTCGGCGCGCTGATCGGCGCCGGCCTGCTGCGGTCAGGTCGCCCGCTGGGCGCGATGGCCCGCAACCTTGGCGCCTGGGCGGCAATCGTGCTCGCCCTGATCACCGGCTACCAGTATCGCTACGAACTGCAGGACGTCGCCAGCCGGGTGACGGCGGGCCTCGTTCCCGGCAGTCCGCTGGCGCTTGGCATCGAAGACGGCCACGCCACCGTGACCCTCGACAAGGCCGACAATGGCCATTTCGAAGCGCGCATCCTGGTCAACGGCAATCCGGTGCGCGCCGTTGTCGACACCGGCGCGACCAGCACGGTGCTGACATCGGAAGACGCGCAAGCCGCCGGCTTCAACCCGGCGGCGCTCAACTACACGATACCGGTTTCGACAGCCAACGGCATGGCGCGCGCCGCGGCGGTCAAAACCGACGCGGTGGCGATCGGCGGCATCGTGCGCAAGGACATGTCGGTGATGGTCGCGGCCCCCGGCATGCTGAGCCAAAGCCTGCTCGGCATGAACTTCATCGGCTCGCTGTCAGGCTTCGACGTGCGCGGCGACCGGATGATCCTCAGGGACTGAGGTTAACCCAACCCGTCAGGCGGCTTCGGCGGCTGCCCCACCAAAACCGACTGCCGCGAAAGCCGTCTTCAGCACGTCAGGCCCGGCGCCGGGCCGGTTTGCGTCGGTCGACAGGATCTGGCGGTAGCGGCGCGCGCCGGGCAGGCCGTGGAACAGCCCGACCATATGCCGGGTGACATGACCGAGCCGCCCGCCCTGTTCGATGTGGCGCGCGGCATAACCGGCCATCGCGTCGATAAGCGCTGCGAAGTCGAACGCCTCGGGCTTTGTGCCGTAGAAGCCGGCGTCGACGCCGGCCAGAATGCCTGGCGTGTGGTAGGCGGCGCGTCCAAGCATGGCGCCGTCAACCTGATCGAGATGCGCCCGCGCCTCTTCAAGCGACTGAATGCCGCCATTAATGCCTATGAACTTGCTCGGTTTTCCAGCCTTCAGCCGATAAACCCTGTCAAAGTCGAGCGGCGGAATGTCGCGGTTTTCCTTGGGGCTCAGCCCTTCCAGCCATGCCTTGCGCGCATGCACCCACAAGGCGTCGGCGCCGGCATCGAAAACCGCGTCGGCCAGCGTATCGAGCGCTGGCTCGGGATCCTGTTCGTCGACGCCGATGCGGCATTTGACGGTGACGGGAATCGTCACCGCCGCTTTCATCGCCGCGACACACTCGGCGACAAGGTTGGGCACCTTCATCAGGCAGGCACCGAACGTCCCCGACTGGACGCGGTCGGATGGGCAGCCGACATTGAGATTGATTTCGTCATAGCCGAAGGCCTCGCCAATGCGCGCCGCCTCGGCAAGTTTCGCCGGATCGGAGCCGCCGAGCTGCAAAGCGACCGGATGTTCCACCGCATCGAAGCCAAGCAACCGATCGCGCGCGCCATGGATGACCGCGTCCGCCACCACCATTTCGGTGTAAAGCAGCGCACGCTTCGTTAGCTGGCGGTGGAAGAACCGGCAATGCCGGTCTGTCCAGTCCATCATAGGCGCAACGGAAATCCTATGGGCTTGATTTATCACGCTTTTTCTCGTATTTTCAGGGCCTTAAAACGTGCACACGTTCGCCGTTTGTACGACACGATATCCGTCAGTTTTCGCATTTTGTACCCCTCCCTGTGCACACAGCGTGCACGAAAAAGAGACCACCCATGGCAACCATCAACAAGTTGGCTTCCGGCAAGTGGCGTGTGCAGGTTCGCTGCAAGGGCCACTACCTCAGCACCAGCTTCTCGCTCCGCAAGGACGCCGAGATGTGGGCGCGCCGAATTGAGCGAGAAATCGACCTGGGTCAGAAGCCTGCTCCCAAGCACAAGGACGGGATCAAAACGGTCTCCGACCTGATCGACCTGCATATCGCCGATATGACGGAAGTTGGCAAGTTGATCGGGCGTTCGAAGGCATTCAGCCTGGACCTGCTACGAGCCAGGCTCGGAAGGCTCAACATCGCGGATCTCAGTCGCGAACAGGTCATAAAGTTCGGCAAGGAACGAGCCGAGGAAGGCGCCGGACCTGTCACCGTTGGAATAGACATCGGATACATCCGGACATTGCTGGTGCACGGCGCGGCTGTGCATGGACTGCCTTATTCAGCGGAGCCGGTGGAACTTGGTCGTGTCGCCCTCGCCCGCTTGGGTCTTGTTGGCAAGGGCAACGAACGCGATCGGCGGCCGACACTTGGCGAGATAGAGGCCCTGATCCGGTACTTCAGAGAAAACAACTTCCAGATTATCCCCGTCGACAAGATCATCCGCTTTGCGATCGCCACCGCCATGCGGCTCGGGGAAATCTGCAACGCCACGTGGGAGGACCTGAACGACCGCAACAACACCCTGCTGATACGAGATCGCAAGGACCCACGCCACAAAAAGGGCAATCACATGCGTATCCCGCTCCTCGATGTGAGTGGTTACGACGCCCGCGCGATCCTCGAAGAGCAGCGTTTCTCCACTGAGGGAAAGGGACGCATCTTCCCCTACAATGGGAAGTCGGCCGGAACCGCCTTCCGACGTGCCTGTCATGAACTTAAGGTCGAGGACCTGCACTTCCACGACCTGCGTCACGAAGGCACAAGCCGCCTGTTTGAAGCTGGCTTCACCATCGAGCAGGTCGCCATGGTCACCGGGCACAAGGATTGGAAGATGCTCCGCCGCTATACCCACTTGAGGCCGGAGCAACTTCATGTGATCGCGGCGAGGCTTCAACAGACACCGCCACATACGGAGTTGCGGCAAGCAATCGGCTAATACCACTTTGCCAGACATCCGCCGTTGCTGGGAGGACAACGACGAATCCAGGATGGATTGAGCGGTGTTGTCACGGGTCGCAAGGATTGGAAGATGTTGCGTTGATATACGCATCTCAGCCGGAAACCCTGCACACGATCCGAGTTGCGAGGGCAGCCTAGCCGACCGCCAATAGATTGGCGCTTCCTAAGGAAACCGCAGGCGGCTCCGTGGAAAACGCAGCGATGATCGCCTCGAGCGAGACATTCAATGCGCTGGAAAAGGTCCGGCCCTTCTGCCAAATCGCAACGTAGTGATAGAGCGCGGACGGCTCCACTGGCCTTATTCCCAAGTGAAACGCAGCGTACTCACGCGCGATGATCTCGTTGGTTATCGAAATGCCCAGGCCAGCCGAAACGTATCCGGCTTCGTGACCGTTGCAGTCGAATTCCACCAGTATGTCTGGCTCAACGCCGGCGAAGCGCAAGGCATTGAAGTTCATTTGGTGGGCGGCGAACTGGGGATCGATATCGACGATCGTTTCGCCTGCCAGGTCTTGAGCCTCGATACAGGTCTGTTTTGAGAACCGATGGTCGGGATGGAAGATGCATACGTTTCGTGCCGACCCAAGCGGCGCCCACTCAAACAGACTTGGATCCAGGGGCAGCCTCGAGATTCCGATTTCGGCACGCCCTGCCAGGATGTGCTCGCCGATCTGCTCGTAGCTTCCCGAAAGTGACCGGACATTCGAGGCGGTCTTTGAGTGGATGATCGCCACGACCTTGGGCAAGGTCACGAAACCGAAAACAGAAGGCGCTGCAATCGCAATCCTCTGCTTTTCCTCGTTCTTCATTGCAAAGATCGACGCTTCCAGCCGATCCAGGGACGTCAGGGCAAGCTCTACGTTTCGCAGGAGTTCCCAGGCTTCCTGCAAGGGAACGATGCGATTGGCTGATCTCTTGAAGAGTGTGATGCCGAGCGTGGTCTCGAGTTGCTTCACATGTTGACTGACGGCCGGCTGACTTATCCCGAGCGCAACCGCTGCTCGCCTTGTCGAACCGGCCCGCAACACTTCCCGGAAGACCTTCAGCTGACGGAGCTTCAGGTCGCTCTGCAGCAACTCCATTCCCCGCGCTCCTTTCCCTATAACGCCACCCGGGATGCGGATAGCGCCAACCTGGAGGGCAACAAACAGCCTCAGTATATAACGGTGCGTTATAGATAAAATAATAAAAGTTATAGATTGAGTGTGTAAATTCAAGCGCTAGAATTTAGACAATATCTCGAATTAACTCCAAATTACAAATATAACAATTCGCAACCTTGAGTTATAAGGCTTGGTCTGAGTGACAAAGGCCGGCGTATCCTGCGGTATTGCGAGTCGAGGAAAGCGCCCCATGGGTGGTTTTACTACTCAGTTTTTTGTCGCACTCACCGTGACCATCAGCCTGGCTCTTGTGAGCGGCTGCCTGGGTACGGCATTTGGGCTGTTTCTGGCCATTTCGAAGGGCACGGCCCTGCCCCGCGTCAACGCAGTGGTGACGGCCTACACGACGGTTGTCCGTGGTGTACCAGAACTTCTCATTATCCTGCTCATCTACTTCGGCGGAACCACGCTCGCCAGCGAGATCGCCGGCCGGTACGTGGAGGTGAACGCATTCACCGCAGGCGTTATCGCGCTCTCGGTCGTCTTCAGCGGTTATGCGACCGAAGTGTTTCGCGGCGCGATTGCGGCGGTGCCAGCGGGTCAGACCGAAGCGGCAAAGTCGCTTGGCCTGAACGCCTGGCAGCGCTGGATGTTCGTCATCGGACCGCAGATGCTGCGGCTGGCGCTGCCTGCCTATGGCAATCTCTGGATTTCGCTCTTCAAGGATACCGCGCTGGTTTCGATCGTCGGCCTGACCGACATCATGCGCGTTGCGTATGTGGGGGCCGGATCCTTGCGCGCACCATTGACCTTCTACCTTGCGGCCTCCGCTCTCTATCTCTCGCTGACCACCGTCACGCTGCTGTCGATCCGGCTGGCTGAGCGGCGCTATCCGGCACTCGGCCGGTAGGAGGGAGCGACCCATGAACCTCGGCTTGATGTTCGACGCAATGGTTGTTCTGCCTTCGGGCGTTGGTCTCACATTGACCCTGACGGTCTTGTCGCTGACGGCCGGATTTCTTCTGTCCGTGCCGCTGGCCTTCATCCGCGCGTTTGGGCGTCCCGGCCTCTCGCTCGCGGTGCTCTCATACACCTATGTGATCCGCGGGACGCCGATGCTTGTTCAGCTCTTCCTGCTCTACTACGGCCTCGCTCAGATCGAGGCGGTGCGAGCCAGCATATTCTGGGTGATCCTGCGAGACCCCTTCTGGTGCGCCCTGCTGACATTTTCATTGAACAGCGCGGCACACACCACCGAGATCCTGTGCCGAGGTCTCCAGTCCGTGCCTAAAGGTGTCACCGAGGCGGCCACGTCTCTCGGCTTGAAACGCTTCCAGATCGCTCGCCTGGTCACCTTCCCGATCGCTTTCAGGATATCGCTTCCGGCCTACGGCAACGAGGTCGTGGGGATGATCAAGGGTTCGTCCCTGGCGAGCACCGTAACGCTGCTCGAGATCACGGGCACGGCGAGACAGATGGTGTCGACGACGTTCGCGCCGTACGAGATCTTCATCGTCGCCGGAGCGATCTACCTATCGCTGACGTCGATTGCGGTGAAAGCGATCCACTTGCTGGAGGGATGGCTTTCGACCGACGGCAATCGTGTGCATCGACGCCAAGCCCGATTGCGTCCGCCCTTGCCTGACCCCGAGATCAGGACGACGCCCCTGCCCTGACCCGGGGGTTTTTTCGGCAGTCCTTTCCATCTTAACCAACGAAGAGGTGCATCATGCGCATACCCCTAGCTATTGCTGTTTCTATCGCATCCCTGATGTCGGCATTTCCGGCCGGCGCGCAAAGCGAGCGCGTCATAACGATCGCCTCCGAAGGTGCTTCGCCGCCCTGGGACAGCACCGACGCGAACGGTCAACTCTACGGTTACGATATCGATGTTGGACAGGAGCTGTGCCGTCGCATCGAGATCAAATGTACCTTTGTGCCGCAGGATTGGGACGGGATCATCCCGGCACTGCTTGTCGGCAAGTTCGACGTGATCATGTCTGGCATGGCGATCACGGAAAAACGCAAGCAGAAGATCGCGTTCTCAGTTCCCTACGCCACCGGCTTCAACCAGTTCGTTGTGCGCAAGGACCTGGGTCTCGATCCTGGCGACATCAAGCAGAAGGTCAACCTCTCGAGCATCGGGGACAAGGAAAAGGCGACCATCGAACGCCTCAGATCGACACTCGCCGGCAGGGCGATCGGGGCCCTGCGCTCGTCGAATTCGGAAGCAGTCGTGAAGGAAATGCTGGGCGATGTCGTGACCATTCGCAGTTATGACAGCCAGGACAACATGAAGCTCGATCTTGCCGCAGGTCGCATCGACGGCGGTCTGGCCGACTATTTCACCTGGCGGGATTTTCTGGAGACGCCTTCCGGTTCGGATGTGGTGTTTTTCGGCCCTGAACTGAAAGGCGGGCTCTGGGGGCCGGGCGTCGGCGCCGGCATGCGCAAGGACGACGGCGAGTTGCTCACCAAGTTCAACGCGGCCATCGACGCGGCCACCAAGGATGGGACGATCAAGGCCTTGAGCCTGAAATGGTTCAAGAGCGATATCTCACCGGCCGTCTCGCAATAGGCGGCAACCGACTTCGACATTGACGTGGCGCTGGCCGGAACGCCGGCGCCCTCCCCTCCTTCAAGGCGAGCCCCATGAAAGACCAGTTCTGCGCGGTCGTTACCGGCCAATCCCTGATCAAGCACGACATTCGTGGCGTCAAAGACGAACGCTTCATCGCGGTTACGGACTTCCTGCGCCAAGGCGACGTCGTCTTCACCAACTTCGAGTCGACGATCTTCGGCAAGCACGGCGGGTGGCCGACCAAGGGCAAATACTTCGGATATTCCAGGGCTGAAGTGCTCGACGCATTGCAGGCCATCGGTTTCAACGCGCTTGCGCTCGCGAACAACCACGCCTTCGATCTCGGCGCCGGCGGTATCCTCTCGACGCTGGAGGAAGTGGAAGCGCGCGGCCTCCTGCATGCCGGCATTGGAGCCGACGAGACGGAGGCCAGAAAACCGGGTCGCCGCCGATTGGGCGCGCGCGAAGTCGCGCTTCTTGCGATGGATGCAGGCCCCGGCCCGGCCAACATGTATGCCGAAGACCGCACGGCCTTCCGGCCGGCTCGGCCCGGCGTCAATCGCCTGAACACCGTTCGCAAGATGGGGGTGCCGGACGGACATTTCCGCAGACTGGCAAGGCTGGGCGCTCATTTGCAAAGCTCCCCCTTTGAACTGGCCAACTATGCGCAACCGGAGGACCCGGTAGAGGTGTCGGCCGGCAACGAGATCAATTTCTACGGAACCGTGTTCACGCAAGCCGCCGACTTCGGCCGTTTGATCGAAGTCGATCAGCTGAGCGCGAGTGTCCATCTGTCCGCCATTCGGCACGCGGCGGCACAAGGCGATTTCGTCATTGCCTATCTGCACCACCATCATTGGGAACCAGGTTGGCAGGACGTGCCGCGCTGGGTGCAGACCTTTGCCAGGATGTGCATCGACGCCGGCGCGAACCTCTTCGTCAGCCACGGCGCTCCGGTGCTGCAGGCGGTAGAAATCTACAATGGCTCGCCGATCTTCTACGGCCTCGGAAACTTCCTCTTCCACGTGCACCCCGACGAAAACGAATGGGATCCACCGGAAGTCTGGCAAAGCATCGTCGCCGCATGCCGCTATGATGCGGGCGGAACCCTAGCGGGGATAGATCTTCTGCCCGTCGCGATCGGCGCGGAAGCTCAGTCTCGCGGATCAGCAACGGGCAGACTGGTGCCCGTCGCTGTCACGGGAAGCGCAGCGCGAGACATCCTTGAGGGATTCGCGACCCGCTCGCGGGCTTTCGGCGTCGAAATCGAAGTGTCCTCGGCTTGCGGCCGCATCGCCCTGCCCGCTGCACGAAAATTCGGCTGACAGGCCCGACCGGCCGTCAGACGGTCTTGCATTCGGCCGGCGCGGATTCGCCGGCCGTCTCGCTATCTGCCTTTGTGTCTAGCAGGGCCAGTTCTTCTCCCAAGGCTGCGATCAGGGACGAGACGCGACCGCGCACACGCGGCGGAAGATTCACTAGCCCCTCAATCAGGCGCCGACCCTCCGCGCTGGCAATGAAATCCAGGCGCTCATCGACCGGCAGGGGCCGCGCCTCGACGCGGGTCGCATCGTTTCCCGGCAGGCCTTCGAAGAAGCGGCCGACAGGAACGCCGAGCGAGCTGGCGATCTCGTAGAGCATCGACGCGCTCACGCGATTCCGCGCGTTCTCGTATTTCTGGAGCTGCTGGAAACTGATGCCTATGGATCGGGCAAGCTGGGCTTGCGATACGTCGGACTGGACGCGAACGGTCGCAATCTGCCTGCCGACATGCTGGTCGGCTGGATGCGGGTCGCTGTCGATCTTTGGCTTCGGCCCAGTCCGAAGGAGGACGGAGCGTTGCGGTTTCAACAAGGCCTTTCGATGCTCCACTAGTCAGCCGGACAGAGAGTCTGTCGCTACGCGCCGGGTTCTTCGCGTCGAAGTTATCTGCAGTCGAATCGCCATTAAATATACCTTATAGGGTGCAAAATGACCCTATAGGTGGCAAAGAAAATCTGCCTGCCGATTGTGGACTCATGGTCAGTCCACGACAGATTCGAGCCGCACGGGCTTTGCTTGGTTGGTCGCAGCAGGAGCTCGCTGACAAGGCAATTGTGTCGCTGAATGCGCTGGCCCGGTTGGAAAATGGCAGGGTAGATTCCCGGATCAGCACTTTGCAGGCCATTGAAGCGGCCCTAACAAAAGGGGGTGTCGAATTCTTGTCCGCTGGCCAAAAGGGTGAAGGTGTACGGCTCTTAGATCCTCATGCTTGAATGTCCAGTTGGCGGAAAGACAGGGTCTCGCAATGCAATTGCCACAAGTACCCTCCTGCGGGTGACGAGAGGCAAAGTCGTGGTATTGTCGGGAATCAGCCATGATCCGAGCTCGCTGAAGCTTGGTTGTGGTCAGCGTGGGCAGTCGCTGCACCATCCGCCCGTCAACTTGATTGCAATTTGTCTAACGTTCGTCATTTAAGCTGACATCCGCTCCAAAGTCAACCAAAAAGACTGATTTTAACTGATGAGCCAAATTTCCGTGGAGCAATGCCGAGGCGCCAGGGCGATGCTAGGCTGGAGCCAAGCCGAACTGGCAGAATCTGCAAGTGTTTCG
Organism: Mesorhizobium sp. GW821-FHT07A06; assembly: GCF_059419085.1. Taxonomy (NCBI): domain Bacteria; kingdom Pseudomonadati; phylum Pseudomonadota; class Alphaproteobacteria; order Hyphomicrobiales; family Phyllobacteriaceae; genus Mesorhizobium; species Mesorhizobium sp. GW821-FHT07A06. The sequence goes on along the minus strand of NZ_JBWKRC010000011.1, from coordinate 53,565 downwards.
CGCGCTACGGTTGTGGATTTCGAACGAGGATTGCGCGTCCCACATCGCAACAACCTCGGTGCCATTCGTGAAGCGCTCGAAGCTGCCGGTATAGAATTTATTCCGGAGAACGGCGGCGGAGCTGGCGTGCGCCTGGCCAAACGGCGCTAGCGGCGCCTAACGCACACCTTCGAGCGATCATCCAAATATGAAGCCGTCCTGGTATGAGAATTCGAGACAAATGCTTCGGCTTGCAAAGGTGTTAGGCGACCCGTTCCAGACACAGGCTTCCAGGCGCTTGCGCGCCAAGAGGATACATTTGCGTTCGCAGGCACCAACGTCCGGCTTGGGGCCGGTTACCGACCGGCGGCTTTAGGATTGAAAAGCCGCCTAGCTGCCATTCAATGTTGGACCCCGCACCTGCCGTTTTGGGCCAGAGAATCGCTGGAGGTATGCCCTCAGCGCGCGCGAAACGAGAGACGCCGCTGGAACGTGGCACGCATAACCGACGCATGCAGGGATGGGCCGAATACTCCGCGCTTCGAAAAGACTGTCTGGCCAACCGAAATAGTTCTCTACACTTAGGTTCTTCGCTATTGTCGGTGCCGCGCTTCTTGTGCACAAGCTATGGGCATGGCCGTTCTCGACAATCCGATCCTCAATTCTCCCTTCGCTGCGCCTGCAAAGCACTGGCTGCTGGACGATACCGGCAAGCCGACTGGCGAGACCGCTGGGGAGCGGCGACGTTCGGAATACATCGTCGCGGTCGCAACGCCCAGACGCAAGCGCGGCGGGCAGGAAGAACTGGTCTTCCGAGAGGAAGCAACAACCGAGAGGCAAGCAAACGACCGCATTAACGCTATTCGCGCTGCGGTTGATGAGTGGCGAAAATCACCTGAGGCCAGTTGGGGCGTCACCTACGAGACCGCGCGGATGCTCAAACATTGGCGCGCAACCGATCGAGAACGCCCGCTATTTTTCTGCCAGACCGAGGCGGCGGAAACGATCATTTGGTTGACCGAGGTTGCCCCCCGCAATCCCGTACAAACAAAGCACGTGGAATATTTTCGCGGCGTAAGCGAAGCCGCCAATCCCGGGCTATTCCGGCTTGCGATGAAACTGGCGACCGGTGCTGGCAAGACAACTGTCATGGCGATGTTGATCGCTTGGCAGGCCATCAACAAAGCCCGCCGACCGCAGTCGAAGACGTTTACCGATGCCTTTCTTCTCGTTGCGCCCGGTATCACCATCAAGGATCGCCTGCGTGTGCTGATGCCTGAGACGACCAATTCAATCTACGAGCGCCTGTCGATCGTTCCGCGCGACATGATGGACGATTTGAAGAAGGCTCGGATTGTGGTCACCAACTTCCACGCCTTCCAGCTCAAGGTAAAGACCGAGATCAGCAAGGGCACTCTTGAAGTACTTCGCGCACGCGAAGACCCAGATGCGTTCGAGGCCCGCTTTCGGGAAACCGAATCGGACATGGTAAAACGCGTCATGGCCCCGCTTATGGCCAGGCGTGGCATCATCGTGATAAACGACGAAGCGCACCATTGCTACGAAGCGCCTCCAGCGAGCGCCTCGGGGCCAGTTGCGCGCTCGGAGGAAGAAAGTCAGGCTGAGGCCGACGCGGAAGCCGAACAGGCGCGAAAGGAAGCCCGCGTCTGGATCAACGGCATTCGCGCTATTGATCGCGTGATCGGCGTGAAAACGGTTTACGATCTTTCGGCCACTCCGTTTTTCCTGCGTGGCTCGGGACAGGAGGAAGGCAAGCTCTTTCCTTGGGTCGCGTCCGACTTCTCGCTGATGGACGCGATAGAGGCCGGGATCGTAAAAGTGCCACGGGTACCGACACACGACGACGTGGTAAAGCGGGACGAGCCAATTTTCCGCCACGTTTACAAACACGTCCGCGACAGCTTGCCAAGAAAGGGCCGTCGTAAATCTAAGGCCAATTCGCCTGACGAGTTGCCGGCACAGCTCGAAGCGGCATTGAAGGCGCTCTATCGTGATTATGCCGCGCGATATGATGAATGGACCACGAAAGGAGCCGAGACGCCGCCGGTTTTCATCGTCGTCGCTAATAACACTTCCACATCTAAGCTAATCCACGATTGGATCGCCGGCTGGTGCGAGAATCCAGATGAAGAGGACATAACCAAGCGCCGCTGGCGCGCCGGCAATCTGGCCCTGTTCAACAATGTCGAGGATGGAAAGCAGCTCAATCGCCGACGCACAATCCTGATCGACAGCCACGAGCTAGACAGCGGTGACGCCATTTCGGAAGCCTTTAAAGAAGTCGCGGCGGACGAAATTGAAGCGTTCCGGCGCGAGCTACGTCGCACTCCCGGACGCGACGCTGATGCAATGACTGATGCCGACCTGCTGCGCGAAGTGATGAATACCGTGGGGCAGAAGGGCAAGCTTGGGGCGCCGGTGCGCTGCGTCGTTTCGGTGTCAATGTTGACAGAAGGCTGGGATGCGAACACCGTCACCCACATTCTGGGCTGCCGCGCGTTCGGAACACGTCTGCTGTGCGAGCAGGTCGTCGGCCGCGCGCTACGTCGCGTATCCTACGAACCCGATGACCACGGCATGTTCCGGCCGGAATATGCCGAAGTGCTCGGGGTGCCGTTTGACTTCATGCCCGCCAATTCGGCAAAAGACTTTTCGCCGCCCAAGCCACGAACACGAGTGTTCGCTGACGAGAGCCGCGCAGCACCGGAAATCCGGTTCCCCCGCGTGCTCGGCTATCGCGTACAATTCCCGAAGGGTCGGCTAAACGCCACGTTTATCGAGGATAGCCGAATGCGGCTTGGCGCGGACACGCCGATCCCTAAGGAAACCGAGATCGACCCGCTTGTCGGTGCAGGCATCAAGCTCGACCTGGGCGAGCTTGATGCAATCCGACCGCAAACCGTGGCTTATATGCTAGCGAAACGCGCGTTGGAGCGCTGGGCATTGATGGCCGAAAATATGGGTGGAGAGCCCTTGTTTCTGTTCCCACAATTCCTGCGTGTCGCTCGACGCTGGCTGAGCGAATGCCTGCAGTTGGCCGATGGTCGCACGGCGGGTTGGCTGAGCCTTGCCGGCTATCGCGATGAAGCGGTCGATCGTATCGTGCGCGCATGCGCCAAGGCGCTCGACCGCGCGGGCAAGGAGGAAATCTTGCCCGTCATGCAGCCGTTCGAACCAGAGGGGTCGAGCCGCTTCGTGGATCTTCACACGGCGAAGACAACTTTGCTCGCGACCGATCCGGTGAAATGCCAAGTCAACTATGTTGTTTATGACAGCGACTGGGAAGCCGCGTTTGCTGAAAGATTGGAGCGCATTCCAAGAGTGCGAGGATACGTGAAGAACCACGGGCTAGGCTTCGAGGTGCCCTATCTTTTCATGGGCACGGAGCGGAGCTACCGGCCCGACTTCATTGTCCATTGGGATGATGGCCAGCCGGATCCGCTGCAACTAGTCGTCGAGATCAAAGGGCGGCGTGAGACCGAGGATGAGGCAAAGGCAGATACCCTACGCTCCTATTGGCTTGAGGCGGTAAACAATGACGGGCGCTTTGGGCGCTGGGGACCGCCGATCGAAATTATTAGGCCGTTCGATATGGCTCAGGCATTGGAGACGATCGTGAACGCGTTCGAGGCGGCCTTGCCGGCCACGCCGGCGATGGCGGCTTAGCGGGTGGCGCAGGAACCCAAGAAGCCGCTGGCGGTCGCTACAGTACAGCACCGACGCGAGCGGCGACGCAACAACCCCACGATGGAGCTGCAAAGCTTCCTCACGGACGAGGAGGCCGCGCCCGAACGAGTCTCGCTGGCGCGAACATACAGCCCCGCGGCGCAACCGGAGCTTTACGACAGGAATAAAGCTCTCGACCCGCAACTGGTGTGGGCCGATAGCGAAGACGGACAGGGGAAAGTGCAATTGGCGTGGCGGGGCAAGGACGAGCAGGATGCAGAACCGCTGAGCGTGGACGCGGTGCCGATCTACACGGCAGAGAAGATACACCCGAAAGCGATCATTGACGATATACGCCGCCAAGCCGCAGCGGGCACCCCCGACGTAGATGCGCCCGACCTGTTTGCTGACTTTAATGGGATCGATGAAGAGGACCGGCTCGACTTTTATCAACATACGCTGAAATGGACCAATCGCCTGATCCTTGGCGACAGCCTTCAGGTGATGGCGAGTCTGGCGCAAAAGGAAGACCTCCGAGGCAAGGTCCAATGTATCTATTTTGACCCGCCGTATGGGATCAAGTTCAACTCCAACTGGCAAATTTCGACGCGCTCGCGCGACGTTCAGGATGGAAAGGCCAATGATCGAAGCCGCGAACCGGAACAAGTAAAGGCGTTCCGCGATACTTGGGCAGACGGCATTCACTCTTACCTTAGCTATCTCCGTGACCGTTTGATGATGATGCGTGACCTGCTAACCGAAAGCGGCTCGATTTTCGTTCAGATCGGCGACGAGAATGTTCACCGCGTTCGCGCAGTCATGGATGAGGTGTTTGGCGCTGAAAATATTGTCAGCGAAATCACCGTGCAGAAAGCGGGCAGCATCGCGTCGGAATATTTGGGAGGCGTTTCCGATTTCATCATCTGGTTCGCCAAAGATCGCTCTAATCTCAAATACCGATCGATCCTTCTAGACCGCGCTCTTAGTGACGACGAGCGTGGACGATTCACGCTCTCCTTACGCGAAGACGGTCGAGTCGGGTCAGAGGAATTTGCCGAGCCGCAAAGCAGTGATCCGGTGGCGCCTGATCCTCTTCAATCCGCATCGATTGGCCGGGAAAAGGGCGAAGGAGCGGCGAGCTGGTTCTCGGTATCTCTTGCTGGACGGACGTTTACCCCAACCCAGACTTCTCGGTGGAAGACCAACGAGATCGGTATGGCTCGCCTCAAAGCTGCAACTCGGCTAATCCCACTAAAATCAACCATTCGATATGCACGTCGCCTTAGCGATTTTCCGGTAGCAGTTATTACGAATATATGGTCCGACATGTCTGGCGCGACCGATAAGAGTTACGTTGTTCAGACTTCTACCAAAATAGTTGAACGCTGCATTTTAATGGCTACCGACCCCGGTGATTTAGTGCTCGATCCAACCTGTGGCTCCGGCACTACGGCGTATGTAGCTGAGCAATGGGGCCGACGCTGGATCACGATCGACACTAGCCGTGTCGCGCTGACGCTTGCGCGGACCCGACTAATGGGCGCTCGTTATCCTTGGTACGTCCTCAAGGACAGCGAGGCTGGTGCGGTGCAGGATTTGGCGTTCCGGCTGGGACGCAAGCCAACTGAAGCTGAAGCAGCTGAAGCGCGTAGCGGTGGGCCCTTTACCAACGACATCGCTCACGGTCTTGTCCTACACCGTGTGCCCCACATCACGTTAAAATCGATCGCCAGCAATAAGGCGATAGACGTTATATGGGATCAATGGCAAGAAAAACTCGAACAGCTGCTCGCAGACCTGAACAACGCTGCCAATACCGCGTGGGAGGAATGGCAGGTTCCTCGCGCACCAATATACCCTTGGAACGAACAGGCGTCAAAGGCACACGCCAAGGTGAAAGCGTTGCTCCTGGAACGCGAGCGGATGCGGAGCAATTGGGATCGCGGAGCCGACGAGTTCGATGAAACCGACATAGCCAAGCAGGACAAGAAAATCGGCAAGGTGATCGGCGATCTGAACAAAGTTCTCGGCCGCAGTTTCACGATCGACAATCTACCTGAACATGCTGGCTATCCGCTTCCTACCACGGCCCTCACTCGGCACGTAGATTGGTGGGAAGCCCGAATCGGCCGCCAGAAGGAAATCGACGCCTCGATCGTTGCCAACGCCGAGACAGAGTATCTTGTAGACAAACCCGTGGAGCTGAAAGGCACTGTGCGCGTGGCGGGGCCATTCACCGTTGACAGCCTCTCCCCGCACCGAGTTCTTCCCGCCGACGAAGACGATCCGATGTTGCTCGCGTCGCTAGAGGAGGATGGTCCAACACCCAACCGCCTCGCTATACGCGCGAGTTCGGGCGAGACCAGCGACGATTTTATGCGTGTCGTGCTCGACAACCTCAAGGTTGCCGGCGTCGGCAATACCAAGAAGGGCGAACGGCTGCGTTTCGCCACGATCCGTCCCTTTGCGGGTCACTATGTCAACGCCGAGGGCCGCTACACCGAAGGAGAAAGTGACGGCGCGCCAGAGCGTCGAGCCGCAATCTTTATCGGTCCCGAATATGACACGGTAACCCGCGCCATGATCGTCGCGGCCGCGCGCGAGGCGGTGGATACGTTCGACACGCTGATCGTCTGCGGCTTCGCGTTCGAGGCGCACGCGTCGCCCGAGACGATGACGCTCGGCCGGCTGACCATGCTCAAGGTCAACATGAACCAGGATCTGCGGATGGGCGACCGACTTAAGACTGCCGACCAGGGCAATCTGTTCGTCGTCTTCGGCGAACCCGACGTGAATTTCCGAGCCCGGTCGGATGGGGAATACGAGGTTGAGATCAAAGGGGTCGACATCTTCAACCCCAACACCGGTGAGCAGAAATCGTCGGGCAAGGTCGAGGATGACGTGGCCTGTTGGTTCGTCGACGACGATTACGACGAGACCAGCTTCTTTGTCAGGCAGGCCTATTTTCTTGGCGGCAAAGATCCATACGAAAAGCTCAAGGCCGCGCTTAAGGCCGAGCTCGATGAGGATGCCTGGCGCGTGCTGAACAGCACCGTCTCACGGCCCTTCCCAGCGCCTTCAACGGGCAAGATTGCAGTGAAGGTTATCAATCACTACGGTGACGAGGTGATGAAGGTCTATAGCGTCGCAAAACCAAGGGGTTAGGTATGATACTGGGGGGATTTTACGACCGGCTTAAAGCATATCGAGCAGAAGGCGGTTCGGCGGAAGGAGCAGAACTGGAGGCCTGCGTCGAAGCTACCGTCGAGGCGCTGCTGTCATCCGAGACCGACGCGCGACGTCCCGGAATGTTGCTTGGCAAAATCCAATCGGGCAAGACGCGCGCGTTCCTCGGCATAATCGCGTCCGCATTTGACAACGGTTTCGATGTTGCAGTCGTCCTGACTAAGGGCACGAAGACGCTCGCCCAGCAAACCGTCAACCGCATTTCCAGAGAGTACAGCGTATTCCGCGATGCCGAGGAACTCGCGGTGTTCGACATCATGAACGTACCCAACCTGACCGATTGGGAAATCGACGGCCACAAGTTGATCTTCGTCGCGAAGAAGGAAGCGAACAATATGCGGCGGCTAGTTAAGCTGTTTGCCGAGACGCATCCGCGGCTGCGGGCCAAACGCGTTCTGATCGTCGATGACGAGGCCGATTTTGCGTCAATTCGCTTCACCAAGAAGAAGGGTTCTGACGACATTGAACAAGGTCGCATTGCCGACCGAATTGACGAATTGCGGCGCGAGCTGAGTAATCCAGCGGTGTTACAGGTGACGGCAACGCCGTACTCGCTTTACTTACAGCCCGACGAGTATGAGCGGCCTGAAGGTGAGAACTTCACGTTCGAGCCGAAGCGGCCGGTCTTTACACAGATTGTGCCGATCCACGGGGGCTACGTCGGCGGCGATGAGTATTTCGGCGAACACGACGAGGAGGCGCCCGAGTACTATCTTTGGCATCCTGTGTCGGAAGACGAGCTGACTGCGCTCAAGAAGGAAGATCGCCGCCGCGTTCGCACCGACGAAGCGCTCTCATCGCCGCGCACCGAGGCATTGCGGCATGCTCTGGTGACGTTCGTGACTGCCGCTGCGCTCCGACGCCTGCAACAGAAAATGGAAGGCGCCCCGCCTAAGCGCTATTCGATGATCGTCCATGTAGAAACGGCACGAGCATCGCACGCTTGGCAGCATACCGTGGCAAAGGAAATTATCGACGGCATGGCCGCCGCAGCACGGGCGAACGACGTAATTTTCGACCAACTTGTCGAAAGGTCGATCGACGACTTGGCGCGATCGGTAATGGCGGGCGGATGGAACATGCCGGACCGTGCTCAGCTGTTGCGGGAAGTTCGCGAAGCCTTTGTGAAGGGCGGTGTTGTCACCGAACGCGTTAACTCGGATAACGACGTTCAAGCACTGCTTGACGAAAACGCGGAGCTTCGTTTGCGAACGCCGTTCAATGTTTTTATTGGTGGCCAGATTCTTGATCGCGGCATAACGGTTCCAAATTTGCTCGCCTTCTTCTACGGACGTTCCCCGAAGAAGATGCAGCAGGATACGGTGTTGCAACACGCGCGGATGTACGGCGCGAGGCCGAGGGCCGATTTGGCTGTAAGCCGTTTCTACACGACCCCGTCTAACTACGGTACCTTAAAGCGCATTCATGAGTTTGACTCAGCGCTGCGCCATGCGTTCCTAACGGGCGCACATGACCGAGGGGTGGCGTTTGTGATGAAGGATGAAAGCAACCGTGTCGTACCGTGCGCGCCGAGCAAGATACTTGTTTCCAATATAGTATCGTTGAGGCCCAACGCGGCGCTGGTGCCCTTCGGCTTTCAAACGAAGTCACGCACAGAGCTTAGCCGTATCGGCGCAAATCTATCGAAACTGATCCCTACAGCGGCCCTGGAGTCGGGTGATCCTGTGAAGGTCACATGCGAGGAAGCTGTCGCACTCCTAAGCGCGATAGAACCCTCAGTGACGTTCGAGGGCGGCTACAATTTCGATTGGGAAGCAGCACGAGCGGCGATTGAGTATTATTCGAAGATCGCGTCACCGCCTGCGTCTCGCGGTGGATGCTGGCTCTATGCCGTCACGGGCCGCACAATGAGCCGCAAGCGTACGGGAGGCAGATTTTCAGACTCTCCGCTATCCTACCAAGAGCGCACTGCGTTCCGCTCGCTGCCAGGGTCATTACCCATACTGGCCTTGTTGCAACAGGAAGGCAGCGAGGAGGACGGCTGGCGCGGTGCGCCGTTCTGGTGGCCCGTGCTAGTTGCGCCCGCAAGATCGGTTCCGAGCATCTTCGCCACTTCCGTCCGAGAGTCGGAGGCCGGCGAAGATGATGACGATTGAAGCGGTTCGGCCGCCGACAGCCGTTCCTCGGCTTCATGGGTGGAAAGGCACGATCGATGCGCTAAGTCATGGAAACCGCTCGCGAAAACTCGCGAGCATAGACCTCGCGCCGGCTTGCGGGCTGGCGCAGCGCGTAGGATGGGTGGTGAAAAAAGTGCACCGGCGTCTGGGTCGAACGTTCAGCCTGCAGTACCTGGAAGGCGCGCTTGGCCTCGCCGCCGAACACCACGATCGCCGCCAAGGAAGCATTGTGCCAGAGGCGATGCTCGCGCAACCAGGGCAGAAGTTCTGACCAAGTAGGATTCCGCTCTTCTCCGTCAGGTCCTTCCACCGAGCCAGGGATGATATTATCCCGCGTGATGGAGACACGGTTTAGGGGCAGATCAGCGAGGAGAGAAGAAAGGAAGCGGCCCGACCGGGAGGTCGGCGCAAGGGGCGCATGAAGCCCGCCCTTGGCGTTTTTCTTGGCACATAGGCCGAGTAACAGGATGGTTTTATCGGTCATCTCCCATGTTGTAGCGTCATAAGAGTGTATAAGTTCTTTCTAACCTGGTCGACGGGAACCTCTCCAAACTGCAGCCCGGTCGAAAAATTGAATTCGTCGCGGCCAACTGAAATGCCGGTTCCATAGGACTCAGGCGAGCCGTAGGCAAGCATCTCGTAAGCCGAATAGCCGGAGCGCAGCAGTCGGTTCCAGTCCGGTGTGCCGGGATAAGGACGGTACTCGAACGCACTGCATCGGAATTTGCCTGGCATCCCAGCGGTTAGATCCCACAGGGTCTCAATCAGCCGCAACGTTGCCTGATGCTCCTCGTGGGTTTCAGTGGGCAACCCCAGGATGAAATAGCCTTTGACCGAGATGCCTGCACTGCATAGCCGGGTTACAACGCGTACCACCTGCGCGACCGTGATTTTCTTGTCGATGTGATGGAGAAGCCGGTCGCTCCCGGTTTCGATGCCGAGAGCAACCTCGCGGCACCCCGAACCGATCATCAGATCGAGGGTCATCTCCGGTAGTTTGTCGAGAACATTGATGCGCCCAGTCGCGTCCCACCTCAAGCCAAGCGCGGCGTCGGAAAACGCGCTAAGCGTCTTTACAATTGCCTTGGGACTGGCCAGGAACAGGTCATCAACAAAGCGGACCCTGGTCACGCCGTCCCGGTCTCGCAGCTCCCTCATTTCGGCGATGATGTTATCAGGTGCGCGAATTCTGATGCTGACGTCGGGATTGGCGCTGACAGCGGCCCCGCAGAAGGAACAGTCAAAGGGACAGCCGCGAGATGCAACCATCGCGGACTCAAGCTGGTCCTCGTCAACATACGGATCTTGCGGAAGGAATGAACGGTCCAGAAAGGGGAGCGCGTCGATATTTGGCGCGAGCAAAGCCCTATCGCCTTGTAGCTGGGGAAGCACCGCTCTATCGCGGTCGCGCCACCCGACCAGAGGCATGGCCTCGCGAGCCCGGGTATCTGCAAGCAACAGTGGTACGCGCATCTCCGCCTCGCCGACGACCAGCGCGTCAATCCGGGGAAGGGCTGAATCTGCAAGTATTTCAGCCGGCATGGCTTTTGCTTGGTGTCCTCCTAGCATGATCTGTATCGACGGATCGATTTTGGCGAGAACAGCTTGGCTATGGCGGTAAGTTGGCGCGAGAAGGTTTAAGCCGATCCAGCGAGGGGCGGATTCGTTGATGATCCTTGCTGTCTCGTCAATCCCGACCCCAAGTGCCTCGCTGTCAAGCAAGCCGACCGCGAATCCGTTTGCTGTCGCTACGGTCGCAATGTAGCCGAGACCGAGGGTAGGCAATGTGAAGTCATTGAGGCGCTGCTCGCGCCCATAGTCTTTCAGCGGCGAGTTTACTAGCAACAGATCAAGAGCACTGTCCGCGCCGAGAATTTTGGGATCCTTCATGATTGAATGTCCAGGCATTCAATGGCGTCCGCCACCTTAACTGCGGTCGCCGCAGCGCCCTCGCTGGCGTCAATTGAGATAACCGGATGACCTCGCGACCGCAGGAACGCAATTCCTTCGCAGTAAAGGGCAATCTCATCATTAATCGCTAGTCTTTGCTTGAAGAAATCAGATCGGCTTGACGGCCGGGCCTCCCGTCTACCGGTAATAACCTGAGCTTCTGCCTCGAGGGCGATCGTGACAACACCTGCGAGAACCGGCGCATTGACCTCATAGATGTAATTCCGGTCAATTCCAGAAAACGTCTGGTAGACAAGGCTGGACAAGACGTACCTATCGATCAGTAGATTGCCGGTAGTCCTCTCAAGCAGCAATGCCCTCGCCGTGGCCAATGCGAGACAGAGCGCGATTCCAGGTTTTTCACTTTGGGCAAGCTCCCGGATCAGAGGCTGAAGTCCCGTCGTCTCGACATTGCTGGCTGTCTGGAATGGGCGAGTTCTCTTTGCCAGCGAGGGCATGAGTCGTCGCAACAACTCCGACTTTCCGATCCCGCTAGGACCTTCGATGGCAATGATCAGATGACTCATCGGTCTCGTCGGCCGTAGAAATAAAGTATCGCGAATCAGAGGTGATTTTGAGCCAAGCGCCTTAGCTAGGACGATGTCAAGTATAGCCTGGATTTGAGGATTGCTATCGAGGCCAACATTTCGATTATGCAGTTGATAGATCGGCCCGCCTATTGACGTGCCCTAGGCGATGCAGGATTGGTGTAACGATCTGGTATTTGCAAGCGGACGGAACGCAAAGCGGTGCAACTCAGGCTTCTTGTCGCTGCTATCATCTTCGTGGGCAGCTACTTGCCCCTGAGCCTGATTTTGATGGCTCAGGACTATAACTTCACCATGATCGGCATGCCGATTTGCTGGGGATGGGCACACTGGGCACACGATTGCTCGCTCCCATTTCAGAACCCCGTATACTCGATCGGCATCTTTGTCGGCTGCCTGCTGTGCTTCCTGACCACGCTGTGTGCCCTTTGGTTGCTCCCGGCCAAGCGCAGCATTACAATCGTCGAGGCGGAGTACGTGGCTGCCGATCTTATGAACTATACGTTGCCATACGTGGTTTCGTTCATGAGCATAGACTATCGTGACAATGGAAAATTTTTAGGCCTGCTTATATTTCTTGGGTGGATGTTCTGGCTTACTTATCGCTCCGGCCTGATCATCCTCAATCCACTGCTTATTGCTTTCGGATGGCGTCTTTACAATGTGAGATACCGTCATGCCGGGTCGGACAACATCCATACGAAGCAAACCTTGGCAAAGGGCATTCTGACAGCGGAACGCTCGGAGAAATTTGCTGAAGTACAGGATGTGTTCATCATCAAGCCGAAACTGACCGAGGGCGCGCCGTGACAGCACTGGATGACTTACGGAATTTCAACGTTGACGTTGCTGAGATCACGTTGTGGACGTTTAAGACGTCGCGGGCCGGTGGCGCGTTCGGCTTCAAGGGTAGATGGGTTGAGACGTCCGACGCGTTGGACAGCGCATTGCGCGACGCCGTCAAATCCGAACGCGCACGCATCGAGGAGGTTATCGAGTATGGATTGCTCGCCCAGAACAATGAGGCAAGCGCCCTTAGGCTCGACACAGACGAAACGCATGCGTCGTGGATCGTCGAAGCCGCTGAGGACGATTCGGCAGATAACCGCGTCCGGAACCTGAAGGACATTCGTAACTCGGGCTTCTATGCGATCAAGCTCGTGCATGGCGAGATCGTGCTGTACGGCGTCAAGAAGACCGACGCGTCGTGGCACACTCGTAGAGTCCAGAATGCGGTCTCCGCCATATTTGTAGATGACGTAATGGGCATTGAAGAATCGCCGAGCTTCGACATCGCCAAGAGCATCGATTTCTTCATCGTCGGCGACACCCTCTTGGTTTCGGACAAAGGCAGGTTTGAGTCAGTTATGCAATACAAAGCGGCTCACCGTGACGATTTCACAGCATTGACGGCCGAGCCTGCTTTCGTCGCCATCCTAGCGGACGTGACCCCAATCGTGACTTTTGTTGGGGACAACAAGATCCAACTCCGGCGGGCGTCGGCGATCCGCCAGAAAGCCTATTATTCCGACAATGCATTCATGAACAACCTTCGCGCACGGCGCGACGAGATGGGTTTCACTTTCGCATTCGACAAGAATGGTCGGATAATTGCTACGGCCGAGCATTGCCGGGAAATCTTCCAGGCGCTTCTAGATCACAGGCTTGTGTCGCGGCTCTCGGAAAATATCTATGACGTTCAAGATACTGTGTCAGTCGCGGTCTGATGTTAGGGTCAGTGTCCGCTTTGAGGCGCGAAGCAGCCATTCGCAATCCTGCGTACATATGCCAATTGCTGGAAGCGCATAAAACATTTCAGGAAAAGGCCCATTCCTCATCGGCCGGCGTGACCAACCCCTGCCGCAGCCGGCTGTGAAGTTCATGCCACGACGGGTCAGTCACGAAGCCTTTCATGCTTCCACATGCCTCGGCGAAGGAAATGTCGCTCAAACGGTCGATAAGATCACCCATCCCGCCGTCCCTGCCATTTAGGAATAGCTCGAACGGATCATCATCGCACTCAATTACCCGATGTCCCCAAGCACCCGGTACGTCGTCGGTTGCGAGAGCCTGCCGAAGATCTTTATCCACGCCTGCGGCCTCAAGCGCCCGGCAGACGACATAGCGCATCAGGGGGTAGTAGATCGGTTGATAGCTGCCTCCAAGCGCGCGCACGCCGGGCAGGATCGACAAAACCAGAAACATCAGCAGGAGATTCGGGACAAGGCTGCGGTTTGCGAGCCGCTCGAGGATGTCGGCGGCCGTGAAGCACGCCACCTTCATACCGGTCGCAGGATCGATGAGTTCTCCGGCGACCAGACGCAGCGGAAGGCGCTTGCCATTTTCATAGAACCAGAAGAAATCAGTACCGCGCGCGAGCCAGCCACTCCAGGGGCCGGACGCGAGCCGGTCGAGGCCGGCAAGGATATTGGAGGCGAACTTCGGGTCTTCCAGCAGTCTCATGCGTAACCAGGAATTTTCGTCCGACAGATGGTCCGCCACTAGGTCGGCGATATCCTCGTCGTCGATCTGCAGGAAGGCAAAGCGGCCTCCGAACATTTTTGGCCAAAGGATGAGATTGGCTGCCTTGATGGCGTGCGCCGGCCGCTTGAATTGCGTCTGGGGCAGAAGGCTACGGAGCAGCGTGAGCGCGTCTCCGCCAGTGCTTGGCTCCGTCGGTAACAACTCGAACCTATAGGGTCCCGGCCCGGCCAGCAGGCTGTATCCGATCATCCGGCTTCGGCTCAGGCCAAAGACGTTGACCGGCTTCCCGTCAACGGTGAGCCAGCCTGGTCCCTTGCGCGGCTTTTCAACGAGATTCACCGTCGAAACGGCGTAGGAAACATAGGTCGAACAGCCATGCGCCGAGAGACCAAGGAGGCTGAAGATATGCGTGTAGTACGCTTCCGGCTCCATGAGGAGAAACAAATGAGGGCCTGTCTGCAACACGCGGCGCCTTTCGAAATCCCTGCAGATTTCCGAGGCGGTGTCGGTCGACAACCCGTTTCGTGTCGCTGCCTTCCTGATGATGTCGAGTAGTTTGGTGAAGGCTCGAAGCCGGATTTCGGGCACGGGACCCGAAGCCGGCGCCGTAAACAGGCGAAACGCATAATCGCGGATCGGCCGGGAATGATAAGGTTTCATCCAGGGGTAGAGTGCCTCCAGCGACCCCAGGACTGCCTGTTTCGCATCTACGCCTGCTGTTAGCTCTTCCACCTCACGATTCACCCTTTTCTTCCGGCTGACCGGCACCGACGCTCAAGCACGAAATACTGATGAGGAGCACCACTCCAAAGCTGAAGAAAATCGTCGAAGGAAATGCTCGATCTCCTACAGCGGCGGCGATGCCGAAGACGAGTAACCCGAGCACCACGGCCACACTGTGCATAGTGCCTTTTACCCGGCCCAGTAGATAAACGGATACACGCGACTGCAATGTGACTTCAACGCTGACGCGTCCAAGATTGTATAGAAATCCGAGCGCGGCAAAAAGGATCACTGTCCAGGGCGTGCGCAGAGATGTCAGCGCAATGAGTGCCAGCGCCGTTAAGCCCAAAAGCATGAGGTGCCGCGCATGGGTACTCATCGCTCTTTCAATTCGAAATAGAGATACCGCGCCGATCAGTGAGCCCGCCGACCATGCAGCCTCAAGGTAGCCGAAATCCACGGCAGTACCCTTCTGCTCCTGGAAGACGAAGCTAGATCCCATGACGCTGACAAGCACCGCGCCTGTATAGAGAAGCGCGTAGACGACAATGAGACGACGCAGGCTCAGATCGAATTGTGCTGCCGAGATTTTGGCGATGCGGACATCGCGCGAGACCGGTTCCAGCCGCATCAAGGCTAGGCAGCCCGCTGAAAACAGGAAGAAGGCAGCAAGAATGGTGAATGGCAGGACTGGGGAGCGCTCATGCAGCAAAGGCCCTGCAAGCAGAGCTGCGCAGAGGTTGCCGAACTGCATGACGAAGAAGACGGCGGAATTCGAGGCTACAAGATCGCGGCCGTCAGCTATCACGGGGATCATTGATTGAGAGCTCGTTAGAGCGACACGGTCGCAAAACGAAAAGAGGGCCGCTGACAGGCAGATAATCAGAAACACGTCCATGTAGAGGAGCGCGCAAGCGGTAGCCAGCATAACGACGAAGCGGCCGAGGTCTGCCGCAACGTTCAAGCGTCGCCTGTCAAATCGATCCGCCGCTACGCCGGCTAGAGGGCTTGCGATGAATTCGACAATGCTTGCGATCGCAAGGAACGTCGCCACGCCGGCAGTTCCGTACCCTCGTTCGACGAGAATCCAGGCGGATGCGATGTAGTAGCCGTTTCGGGCGACAGCCGCCGACAGCGTGCTGGCCAGGAATCCGAAGCGGGAATTGGGCCGGTCGGCCCGTCCTTTGGCATGATGAATTCGAACCAGGTTTGACATGAGCGGCGTATCCGGGCTGACCGCCGATGGATACCTTCTTCCGCCAAGCCTGCTTTACTGTGATGTTGGGGTTTTCCGATACTTGCTGAGAACCGACAAGCGGCGGCCTAGATTCTGCACTTACGACGAAATTCCGTGGGGGCCGCGCCGAAGGCCCGCTTAAAGGCGGTCGTGAAATGGCTCGAACTGCCGAAACCACATTCCATCGCGATCTCCGTCGCCGACAAATTGGTCGATCGCAGCATATCCGCGGAGTGCTCCAATCGGCGCTGCGCAATGAATGCGTGCGGTGTCATGCCTGTCGACTGCTTGAAGGCCCTCCAGAAATGGAATCGGCTAACCCCAACCTCTTTTGCCAAATCGGCGAGCGTAGGTCTGCCGCCCGACAAGGCCTCAATCATTCCCACTGCTCGCTTGAGATCGAACGATGACAAACCGCCTTTTGCCGGTTCCTGATGGACGCCGTTCAACCTGAACATTTGCCCGAGCAATTGCGTGGCCTGGCACTCCACCATCGTTGCGCTGATGGGGTCAGGCTGCTTGAGCTCCAAGACAATCCTCTGCAACGCCAACTCTACAGTGGTGTCCCGAAATCCGATCGAAGGCGGCAGCACCGCCGCGCGATTGCGAGCCATTCCCGCAAACACGTCGTCGGCGAATCCTTTTTCAATCGAGACCAGGAGGTAGGAAGCGGTCGCGTCCCCCTCGTCCCACCCATTCCAATCACTGCCGGCGGGCATGAAGATTATCGAACCGGCCCGGCGCGGCAAGAAGGCAATCCGGCGCCCGTCCACAATGTCTTCTCCGCGGCTCGCCGTGCCCTTCAGGTTCATCAAGAACACATGGTTTGGCTGAAGGATTCTTGTCTCCTGGCGCTCAAGCCCGGTTCTTTTGACTACGTCCGCCCGCACGCTCCCCCAATTCTCATACTTGTGGGCAAGCGATTGGTGCTGTGAACGGCGATTCTTGGTCGGGTCGAGGGCAAGATTATTCACGTATCCACAGTCTCCTTACTGGCGAGTGGCCAGTCGTTGCGTGATGTGGCGAACCACCGGTTGCTGAACAACACGCAAATAACTCTGGATTGGTAGAAGATGTGACTTTAGCGAAAAAATGGCAAGCGAGTGAAAGCCGCCTGTATCCGGCAGGCCTACCAGTTGGCCTAGCCAATACTTGAGCAAGGTGAAATATTAGACCACTCTTATCTTAGTGGAATTTCCCCCATCGACGTATCGGCATCTCACCAATGAAACGGTGCTGGAGGCATACTGCGATGCGTGGACTCGACGACTTTCTGGCTGAGTGCGACCACGGCCCACGGATCAACGGACTAGCCGGCTTTTTCGCGGCGACCGCCGCTGGCAAGAGCGGAATGCCGATCCGGAAGCCCGTGGCCGACGTCCGCCTTCTGCCGAGCGATGAACTCCTACGCGGTCTGATTGCCCTGCACGCGACCCGCCAAGGCTTTTTTGACCAGCACTATCACGGCAGCATTCCCTACAGATTGGAAGAGGAGTGCCGGATGGCCTACGCAGTTCTGAAATATGCACGGCACCGTGGCGCTCCGCTTTCGCTATACAGCCTTGGAACAGCGGAAGGCACGATGGCAAGAACACTGTCCGAACTGTCGGAGGGACAGATACGCACGCTGTCGTGCAGCCCGAACGCGGAGAATTACAAATGCTTCATGGCTTATGGCGAACCGCCGCACGCCGACTTCTTCGTCGGCCCCTTCCATCATTTGACGAAGGACGTCCTGCGTTCAGATCCGCGACTGGCAAATTTCGCTAACGGATTCGATATTATTCTGGAAGATACGACCTTCCAGATGTACTCGCCGAACAGAGCAAGCCAGATCGAGTTCGTGACCCAGCACCTCAAGAAGGACGGACTCTTCGTCTTCGTCGAGAAGTTCCGGGCAACCGAGGAGCCGGACTATAGGCGTCGCGAATACCAGAAGGATTTCGGCTTCAAGGCGCGCTATTTTCCCCCAGACGAAATCGAGAAGAAGCAAACCCTCGTTCTGGATACGATGTTCGGCAATGAGGTGACTTTGGCGCAGATGGCTGACGCGATACGCGTGCACTTCAGGCACTGTGCCCTGACGTGGAACAGCGGTAATTTCTGTAGCCTCGCGGCGAGCAATAGCGAGGAAAACCTGAACCGATACCTCTCCCAGATGGCCACGCCAGCCATTCCGCACGAGTACGTCTACGAAACCAGCTTGTATCCGACCGTGCCGGTGAGCCTGGCCGCCGCGCAGGAATAGGCTTCTGAGCCTTGGGACAGCTCAACAACACGCTCCGCCGTTTGGACCATGTCTTCGCAGCTGTCGATCATGGCAGTCTCAGGCAGGCTGCAAGAGTTCTCAGAGTGAGGGAATCCTGTGTCAGCCGCAACATCGTTGCTCTCGAGCAATTGCTGGACATGCAGTTGTTTGACCGCGACGTCCATGGCGTTCGGCTGACCGAGGCGGGTCGGGACTGGGTCGATCTTGTCCGCGCTCACTATGAAGGCTTGCACGATGCCCTGGCCGGAGGAAGCCGCGGTCACGAGGATGCCAAAACGGTCAGGATAGGATTATGCGCCCAGATGGGGCGCACGTTCGTGGCACGTCTCATCGATCGTTTTGGCCGTTTGCATCCGGACGTGTGCGTCGCGATCGAAGACGTTCCAGTCGAACAGTGCCTGGCGGCTATACGCCGCCGGCGCCTCGACATCGTCTTCACGCATGGGCTTGAGAACGCCGCCCTATGCCGTAGTGAGATATTTGCGCACGAGCGCCTGTTCGTTCTCCTGCCCTGTTGCCATCCGCTTGCTGAAAGGCTTGCGGTCACATGGGCAGATCTTGCAGATACGTGTCTGCTGGTCTCAGCCGGATCCCCCCGGAATCTGCGTTTGCTGGAGCATATCGCCGCGAATGGTGGCCCCACTGTCCAGATATGTCGCGCCAGCGAAGCAACGGTCATCCTCAAGGTGCAACTCGGTCAAGGCGTGACCCTGGCGGGCGAGGGTTTTGCCAGGACAGTCGCCATCGACGCCACGGTGTGGAAACCGATCAGTGGCCAGAGCAGCATCAGTTCGATCAAGGCAGTGTGGCTGGAATCGAACCCAAAGCGCGCGCTTTTGCGACTGGTTGGGACTGCAAGAAACATGGTGACTGCAACGCAACCCGGCCCTACCCCCGGTCAATGCAGGAAGTACGGAACGCCGCGGCTCAATTTCTGAAATCACTCCATGAACGGGAGGCGGGACTGACCCGGTTCGACTTCAGTCGTCCGGCCTTCAAACACCCTCCGAGCGCTTTGCCCTGGCAAATCCCCGATCCGTCGCAATGAACCGCTCCAACATCGCAACGATGAGGCGCGGCGACTCGGCGGGCCGTTGCCCCGCTTCGCGGCCGAGGATTTCGGCATAAGCGGCCAGATCGCGGTGCAGTGCCGCGGGGAGTTCCACCATGACCTTGACGGGTTTGTCGTCGGCTATTGGCCCCAGTTTAAGCTTGGCCATTTTCAGCCTCCGTAAGGTTCAAGCACGAGATCGCGTGTGACGATGACGCGTACCGGGAATCCCGGTCTGATGGTGAGCGTCGGCGCTATGTTGAGCTGCCGCTGGACGATCTGCTGGCCTGTCTGGCTGATGCTGTCGGAAGCACCCTGGCGAAGAGCGCGCATGATGTCGCTCTCCTGGCCCGATGAGCCTGCCTGCGCCCCGATGCTCAGAACCGTGGAAAGTGCTGCAGCCTTGAACAACTCGCCCCAGTGATAGTCGACGCCGTCCTCGAGGCCAGCATAACCCTCGGCGTCCGCGCCAGGCTCACGTTCCAGAACGATGGAGCGGCCGTCTGGAAAAATCAGTCTGGTCCATACCAGCAATACGCGACGCTGGCCAAAGCCGACACCATTGTCATACTGGCCGATGAGGCGCGTCCCCTGAGGAATGAGACGGATTTGTCCGGTGGGGCTGTCATAGACATTCTCCGTCACCTGCGCGGTAATCTGGCCCGGCAGGTCGGAACGAATGCCGGTGATGAGGGCGGCTGCGATGACCGCGCCCGCCTGCAGGACGTTCTTCGACGCCGGCGCCGCGACACGATCCGACGAGACGGTGCGTTTGTCCGGTGGCTGATCGAGGAATGCGCGCTGGCGGTCCTGCGCCGAGGGCGTCGCTGGCTGCGGTGCGAGGCCTAGGCTGGCGAGGTCGGGCTGTGGCGCGGTGCCTGTTGTAGACTGAGCGGCAGTCGCCTCACCCGCCGGCCGCGTTTGCGTGGACGCGAACAGGCGCGCGGTCCTCGCCGCTTCCAGTTCCTGCTCCCGGCGCTGCACCTCCGCGTCCGGTCCAATGGGGCCGGTCGATGGCGCGGGGCCGCCATTCTGTGCGGCGAGGATCGGGCGGCCGAGATCGCCGGGAAGCGGTGGGCCAAGCTTCGGAACGCCGGCATAGTCCTTTGGCAGGCCGGCGAGCCCATCGGGGGTCGAGCGATTGTCGGTCGAATACAGCTCCTGACCCTGGCCTTGCTGACGGTTCTGCAACGCATAAATCAGCGCCCCGCCAACAGCGAGGCTTGCGGCGAGCCCCAGCCCGGCCAGCGCCTTGCGGGACAGACGCGTCACGCGTGGCGGCTCGGCGCGCAGCCGCATGGCAAAGGCCGGCTCGCCTGTCAACGGCCGGGCGTCATCCTCGGCCGGTGTCTCCGGAAGGGCGTCATTCACCGGCCCCCGTCCTTCTTCCTTCCCGGGATCGAATGTGTTGCTCACGATGCCGGCCCTCCACTGTCTCTTCGGACGTTCGTCGCTTGCGAAGCCTCACCAGGGCCCCGCATCCATGAGAATGGACTGCTCTTCACCCCATCGGTGCGATAGAT
Source organism: Mesorhizobium sp. GW821-FHT07A06 (assembly GCF_059419085.1). NCBI lineage: Bacteria > Pseudomonadati > Pseudomonadota > Alphaproteobacteria > Hyphomicrobiales > Phyllobacteriaceae > Mesorhizobium > Mesorhizobium sp. GW821-FHT07A06. The sequence goes on along the minus strand of NZ_JBWKRC010000011.1, from coordinate 32,730 downwards.
GCGGATGCGCTGCTGGTTCTTGCCGGCGCCGAAGCGCAACTCGGCGGCGGCAAATAGCCGGTCGACGATCATGTAGTTGCCGCGGACGCGATAGTTCACCAGCTCGGACGTGTCGCCTTCCGGCCCGACCACGAAGAGTGGCGGCATCTCGCCATGGCCGATGCCCCGCGGGAACTCGATGAACACCTGCTTGCCATCGTCGAAGGCTCGCAACGGCCGCCACGGTGCGCGATCGCCCGTCACGTCGTAGCGGAAATTGACGCGAGAAAGATCGATGCCCGTCGACACCGGCTGCGCAGCTTCAGCCTGTTGGTTCTGGCGGCGCAAGGCGATGAGCTGGTCCTGCGGGTATTGCCAGGAAACCGATGCCATATAGGTCGACGGTGTCGAGCGCAGTTCCATGTGATAGGTGCGCCGATCGGTATTGATGACGAGATTGGTGAGAAGGTCGGCGCGCGTCGGCTTGACGAGGATGTGGACTTGCTTGGCCCCGCCCGTACCGCTCTCCGTATCGCCGATGATCCAGCGCACGGTGTCGCCGGCGGCGACGGGACCGGAGCCGACGAGCTGCTCGCCGGGCTGGAGCGCGATGTCGGTGATCTGCCCCGGCGAGGCATAGACCTGATAGAGGGCGCCGTCGACAAACGGATAGACCTGCATCGAGTTGATGAAGCCGTTGCGGACAGGCTGGACGCGCGCTGCTGCGTTGGCCAGGTTCACGCGCGCGGTCGGATCGATCGGTTCCGGCTCGGGCTTTGCGTCCTTGCCGACCGGCTTCAACTGGCCGGGAAGCGGCAGCGGCTTAGACAGCTCCACCACCTTGACGGGCCGGGGCGGATCGACCGCCTGCACGGCCGGGATCGGATCGTCATACGATATCTCCGGCGGCTTCTGCCTGGAGGCACAGCCCGCAAGCGCCGATGTCAAAAGCAGAAGTGCTGGAAAGGCTGTCTTACGGAACGCCGGCACTGCGTGGATGAGGAAAGCTGGACACCTCCAGGGGGCGGCTTTGAAGAGTGCGGGCGTCATTGTCCAAGCTCCTTCGACCAGTTGATGGCGTTGATGTAGATGCCGAGCGGGTTCTTCCTCAGCGCGTCGGCGTCGCGCGGGGGCTGCACGACAATGGTGAGAATGGCGGACCAGCGCTCCGTGGAAGCGAGTGAGCCGTCCTGATAGCGGCGTTCGACCCAGGCGATTCGGAAGCTCACGGGCGATGCGCGGATGACAGACGACACGTCGACGGCGACCTGCTGCTTTCCGACCTTGGTGAACGGGTCATTGGCGCGCGCATAGTCGTTGAGAGCCAGCGCCCCGCCTTGCGTCGTGAAGTCGTAGGCGCGCAGCCAGTTCTGCCGCACGATGATCGGATCGGCGGGGATCGACCTCACCTGTTCGATGAAGTGCGCCAGGTAGAAGGCGATCTGCGGATCGTTCGGCTGATAGTCGCCGACCGCTGGGGCGACAGCCTGCGCTTGGCCGAGACGATCGACCTGCACCACCCAAGGCACGATCGAGCCGTTGGCGGATTGCCACACGAGTGCGGCGGAGAAGCCGGCGGCGAGCGCCAGGGAACCGAAGGCCATGTAACGCCAGTTGCGCGCCTGCACGCGAGCGGAACCAATGCGCTCGTCCCAGACCTGGGCAGCGCGCTGGTAGGGCGTCTCGGGTTGTGGATATTTGCCGTAGTGCGTGGACGGTCGTTTGAACATGCTCAGTCTCTTTCAGAGAGGTTGATCGAGGAGCCGCCGCCATGGCTGTCGCCACTGCGAACGGCGTGAGCGGCGGCCTGGACGCCATGGGTCATCTGTTGCGAGCGCTTCATGCGCTTCGCCCAGGCGGGCTGACTCTCGGTGGCGGAGGACGCGGCGGGAGCGGAGCCGGCTTCGCCAGCGTTCGCGCCGATTGTGCCGGCGGTGGAGGATCCGCCTGTCGTCTCGAAGGCAGCGCGAGCGCCGGACTGGAAGCTGTGCTTCATGCTGCCTGCCGCATGATTGGCCGAGCGCTTGAGCGGTGAGATGGCACCCTGGACACCGGCGCTGATGACACCGCCGAGCCCGGATGCGACGCCGGAAAAGCCTGACTCTCCGGCCGCCCCGAGATTGTAGGCTGTGGATGCCCTGCCCGCGGTCGCGGCACCGCCACGAGCCGCCGCTGCAGCACCGCCGCTGACAGCTGCACCCCCGGACATGACGGCACCGGCGGCAGCTGCGCCCACTGCTGCCATGCTGCCGGCGGCAAGCCCCGTGCCGACTGCCGCACCTGCCCCGAGTTGCGGGCCGCCGGAGACGAGACCGTTGGCAATGCCCGGTCCAAATATGCCAAGGCCAAGCAGCGACAGCGCGGCCAGCACGATCGCCATGGCGTCGTCGATCGACGGCGTGTTGCCGCTGAAGCCTGCGGTGAACTCGGAGAAGAGCGTTGAGCCGATGCCGATGATGACGGCGAGCACGAGCACCTTGATGCCGGACGAGATGACGTTGCCGAGTACGCGCTCGGCCATGAAGGCGGATTTGCCGAACAGACCGAAGGGGATCAGCACGAAACCGGCGAGCGTCGTCAGCTTGAACTCGATCAGGGTGACGAAGAGCTGGATCGCCAGGATGAAGAAGGCCAGCAGCACCAGCGCCCAGGCGAAGAACATGCAGGCTATCTGGATGAAGTTCTCGAAGAAGGACCAATAGCCCATCAGGTTCGAGATCGAGTCCAGCAACGGCCGGCCGGCGTCGAGCCCGGTCTGCGCCACCTTGCCCGGGCGCATGAGATCGTTGACGGTGAAACCCGTACCCGAGGCCTTCAGGCCAAGCCCAGCGAAGCTTTCGAAGACGATGCGGGCGAGATTGTTCCAGTTGGAGATGAGATAGGCGAAAACGCCGACGAACAGCGTCTTCTTGACGAGGCGCGCCATGATATCGTCGTCAGCGCCCCAGGACCAGAAGAGCGCCGCCAACGTCACGTCGATGACGATCAGGGTCGTGGCGATGAAGCCGACCTCGCCGCCGAGCAGGCCAAAGCCGCCGTCGATGTAGCGCGTGAAGACTTCGAGGAAATGGTCGATGACGCCCATGCCGCCCATGTCAGCGAATCTCCGGCCGGGGCGGCTCGACTTGCATCTCAGGAGCGGTCACATCCGTCCGCTCCCCTTCTTTCCGGTCGGCTGGCGAAGCTACATTCGGAAACAGCGTTGTCGGGGCAACGGCAGCAGGCGCGGATGCCGAGTCACGCTGACCGAGAAACCGGCGCCGGCTGTCTGCCCACGCTTTCAGACAGCCGGGATCGCGAGGCCCGGCCTCGCCGATCCCGGAACAGCGGCGCAATTCGGACGCGAGCGGGTCTTGTGACGCGGTGGAAAGGTCCCGCCTCGCAAGGGCGTCAGGCTCATCGTCCTTGCTGCTCATCTCGATCGCGGTCACTGTCAAAGCGACCGCGATGAAGACGACTGCGCCGATGCGAGCGAAGATCTTGCCATCCATCGCGCGGGCCTCAGTTTTTGCCATAGAACATCTGCGCGCTGCCAGGCTGGTAGCCCGCGCCCTCCGTCAGGAAGCGGCGGCGCTGCTCCCTGCCCTGTTCGGCGGCGGTGGCCTGCTCGGCCGATTGCAAAGCCTGCGCCCGACCGTTCGCAGCGACGACCGCGGTGAGATCGGCGAGTTGCTGCGCCTGAAGCGCGAGGAGCTGGTTGCCGGCCTGTGTTGCCTGAAGCGCGCCGGTGGCACCCTGGCTCTGGCCGACCAGCGCCGACATCTGCGTGCGATTGGTGTCGATGTTGCCGACGACGCCCGCCTGCACACGCATGGCATCCTGAAGGCCACCAACCGTGTTGCCCCAGCGCGAACGCGCGTCGGCGACGAGTTGCTGATCCGAAGCCGACAGCGAGACGTTGCCGTATTTCTGCTGGAAGGCTTGATCGATCTGCTGGACGTCATAGGCAACGTTCTGCGCTTGACCGAGCAATTGCTGCGTGCGTTGCACGGACTGCTGGAGCTGCTGCAGCGAGGAGAATGGCAGGCTTGTGAGATTGCGGGCCTGATTGATGAGCATCTGCGCCTGGTTCTGAAGCGAGGTGATCTGGTTGGTGATCTGCTGTAGCGAGCGCGCGGCCGTCAGCACGTTCTGCGAATAGTTCGAGGGATCGAACACAATGAAGGCGTGGGCCGGCGTCGAAAGCATTGGCGCCAGGGTGACCGGAGCGACAAGCAGGGCGGCAGCGAGCCGCATGCCAAGGGAATGGCGCAGTTTCATGGGGACTTCTCCTTGTTGGTGAGGGCGGGGCTGGTTAGGACGGGAACGAGTTCAGCGGCCCAGCCGACGCCACGGTGGCTGAGCCAGGCAGCGAGGAAACCGTCACGGCCGTGCTCGGTGACGATGCGGGAGATCGCTGCCTGGTCGGTCTTCGCGGATACAGCGCAGAGCGCGAGCGCCACATCCGACAGACCGAGCTCGAACAGCCGGTTGCCGCGCCGGGACTGGCAGTAATAATCGCGCTTCGGCATCGCCCGGGCGATGATCTCGATCTGCCGATCGTTGAGGCCGAAGCGGCGATAGATCGCAGTGATCTGCGGCTCGATGGCGCGCTCGTTCGGCAGCAGAAGACGGGTCTGGCAGCTCTCGATAATCGCGGGCGCGATTGCCGAACCATCGATGTCGCTGAGCGACTGCGTGGCGAAGATGACGCTGGCGTTCTTTTTGCGCAGCGTCTTCAGCCATTCGCGGAGCTGGCCGGCAAAACCCTCATCGTCCAGTGCAAGCCAGCCTTCGTCGATGATGAGGAGGGTCGGCGAGCCATCGAGCCGGTCCTCGATGCGATGGAAGAGATAGGACAGGACGGCGGGCGCCGCACCTGTTCCGATCAGTCCTTCGGTTTCGAAAGCCTGGACCGATGCAGATCCGAGATGTTCGCGCTCGGCATCGAGCAACCGGCCGTAGGGACCCCCAACGCAATAGGGGCGCAATGCCTGCTTGAGATCATTTGATTGCAGCAGCACGACCAGACCGGTGATGGTGCGCTCGTTGACAGGCGCGGAGGCCAGAGAGCTCAACGCAGTCCAGATATGCTCCTTGACCTCAGGGGTGATCATCACATTCTCGCGCGTCAGGATCGCCACGATCCAGTCGGCGGCCCAGGCGCGCTCGGGGACATCATGAATGCGGGCGAACGGCTGAAGGCTGACGCTGTCGATCGCCCCATCACTGAGATCACCGCCGAGATCATGCCAGTCGCCGCCCATGGCGAGTGCGGCCGCGCGGATCGAGCCGCCGAAATCGAAGGCGAAAACCTGCGAGCCAGCATAGCGGCGGAACTGCAGCGCCATCAGTGCCAGCAGCACGGACTTGCCCGCGCCGGTCGGGCCTACGATCAGCGTATGGCCGACGTCACCGACGTGAAGCGAAAGCCGGAACGGGGTCGAGCCTTCGGTCTTGCCGAAGAGCAGAGGGGGCGCTGCAAAATGCTCGTCCCGTTCCGGCCCCGCCCACACCGCGGAAAGCGGGATGATGTGGGCGAGATTGAGGGTGGAGATGGGAGGTTGACGGACGTTGGCGTAGACATGACCCGGCAGGCTGCCGAGCCAGGCGTCGACGGCGTTGATGGTTTCGATGATCGCCGTGAAATCGCGGCCCTGGATGACCTTTTCGACCAGGCGTAGTTTTTCGTCGGCGATGCCGGGATCATCGTCCCACACCGTCACCGTCGCGGTGACATAGGCCATGCCCGCATAGTCGGCGCCGAGCTCCTGCAGCGCCATGTCGGCATCGGCGGCCTTGTTTGCCGCGTCGGTGTCCACGAGGACGGACGCCTCGTTGGTCATCACCTCCTTGAGGATCGCGGCGACCGATTTGCGCTTGGCGAACCACTGACGCCGGATCTTTGTAAGCAGCCTGGTCGCATCGGTCTTGTCGAGGAGGATCGCGCGTGTCGACCAGCGATACGGGAAGGCCAGCCGGTTCAACTCGTCGAGCAGACCCGGCGTGGTCGCGGTCGGGAATCCCGTGACCGTGAGAATGCGCAGATGCGACGCGCCAAGCCGCGGCTCAAGCCCGCCGGTCAACGGCTGGTCGGCCAGCAAGGCATCGAGATACATCGGCGTTTCGGGAACGCGGACACGGTGGCGATTGGTCGAGACGCAGCCATGCAGATAGGTCAGCGTCTCGGCGTCATCGAGCCAGCGGCACTCCGGCATGAAAGCTTCGACAAGGCGCAGGACGCGGTCGCTGCGATCGGCGAAGCCGGTCAGCACCTCATTGGGGTCAAGGCCTTTCTTCACGCGCCCTTCGTAGAGCCAGCTTTCCGCGCGCGCGGTGTCTTCGGCGGGCGCAAGATAGGTGAGCGTCAGAAAGTAGCTGGACTCGAAATGCGCGCCGGCCTCCTCGAAGCCCGCCTTTCGTTCCGCATCGACCAGTGTGGAGGCCGCATCCGGAAAGCTGCTGTCGGGATAGCGGGTCGAGGCATGGCGCTGCGCCTCCACGAAGATCGCCCAGCCGGAGCCGAGACGGCGGAAGGCATTGTTGAGCCGGCCGGCGACGGCGACTAGTTCGGCCGGCACGGCGCTGTCGAGATCGGGTCCGCGAAAGCGCGCGGTGCGCTGGAAGCTGCCGTCCTTGTTGAGGACGATGCCGGCGCCGACCAATGCCACCCAGGGCAGGAAGTCGGCGAGCCGGCTGCTACGGTTACGATATTCGGCAAGGTTCATCATCGGCGCGACCTCTCTCAGACCGTGAAATGCGCCGGGATGCGCAGATGCCGGCGAACGACGTCGACGAACAGCGGATCGCGCTTGGCGGCCCAGACAGCGGCTACATGACCGATCGCCCAGATCGCGATGCCGACGAGCCAGAGACGCAGCCCCAGCCCCACGGCGCCGGCGAGCGTCCCGTTCATGATGGCAATGGCGCGCGGGGCGCCGCCGAGCAGGATCGGCTCGGTCAGCGCCCGGTGCACGAGGACCGCATAACCCGGCACTGCGTAGTCCGGCATTGACCCGCCCTGTTCGACCGAACCCGCCATCAGATCAGCGCTCCGCCGCCGAACGAGAAGAACGACAGGAAGAAGCTCGACGCCGCGAAAGCGATGGACAGGCCGAACACGATCTGGATGAGCCGGCGGAAGCCGCCCGACGTATCGCCGAAGGCGAGCGTCAGGCCGGTGACGATGATAATGATCACCGCCATGATCTTGGCGACTGGGCCTTCGATCGACTGGAGTATCTGTTGCAGCGGTTGTTCCCACGGCATCGACGAGCCTGAGGCATAAGCGGGCGCGGCCATCACCAGGATGAGCGTGGGAACCGAAACTGTCATGGCGAGACGATGGCGCGCGAGGCGCAGGCGTTGGATCACGGATTTTCTCCTTCAGGGCTTTGGATGAGCAAGGTTGTCGGGCTGTCGTCGCTCTCGAGGACGGCTGGCGCGACCCGGTAATCACCGTCCGGACGAAGGCCATCGACACGGGCGAGTTCGGACAGCCGGCGCGCGGAGCCGCGGCCGGAAAGGACGGCAACCAGGTCGATCGTTTCGGCGATCAGAGCGCGTGGAACCGTGACGACGGCTTCCTGGATGAGCTGTTCCATGCGGCGGAGCGCGCCAATGGCGCTGCCGGCGTGGATCGTGCCGAGGCCACCGGGGTGGCCGGTGCCCCAGGCCTTGAGCAGTTCGAGCGCCTCGGCCCCGCGCACCTCGCCGACCGGAATGCGGTCGGGGCGCAGGCGCAGCGACGAACGAACGAGATCGGAGAGCGACGCGACGCCGTCTTTCGTGCGCATCGCCACGAGATTCGGCGCGGCGCATTGCAGCTCGCGCGTATCCTCGATGATGACGACGCGATCGACGGTCTTGGCAACTTCAGCCAACAGTGCGTTGATCAGCGTGGTCTTGCCCGTGGAGGTGCCGCCTGCAACGAGGATGTTCGCGCGGCTGGCAACGCCCTGGCGCAATGCGTCTGCCTGGCGCACCGACATGATCCCGGCCGCGACATAATCTTCGAGGGTGAAGATGGCGACGGCGGGCTTGCGGATCGCGAAGGCGGGCGCCGCGACGACGGGAGGAAGAAGCCCCTCGAAGCGCTCGCCCGTCTCGGGCAGCTCGGCCGAGACGCGTGGGGCGCCGGCATGGACTTCGGCACCGACATGATGAGCGACGAGGCGAACGATGCGCTCGCCGTCCGCCGCCGACAGACGCTCTCCTGTGTCGGACAGCCCCTCGGACAACCGGTCGATCCACAAGCGGCCATCGGGGTTGAGCATCACTTCAACGACACCCGCGTCGTCGAGATAGCTCGCGATCGCAGGTCCGAGCGCTGTGCGCAACATACGTGCGCCGCGCGCCAGACCTTCTGAATTGTGATGGGAAGCTGCCATCCTGTCCCCGTTTCGATCCGGGGGACATGGGCGACCCCTGGACGGGGATGATTAAGAGAGCCACATCTCGAGTGGTTTCAACACCTATATCGAGGCGTAGTGGCGTAGCGTGCAAATACAGGAGATTGGCGGTGCCGACCTGTAATCAAGGCTGACGATCTTCAGGCAAGGGCGGCGCTCGCCGTCGATTGTGCTGGCAAAGCCGTTTGATCAAGCGGCTTCAGCACGAGTTGACCGTCGAGGCTTGTGGCGAACCACCACGTCGACCTTGTAGTCGAGCCGGTCCAGACAGCGAACCAGCCTGTCTATTGAAAACTTACCCGTGCGCCCGGTGGCGATCGCGGAGACGTCGGGCTGTTTCATTCCGAGCAGTTCAGCCGACTTCGCTTGGGTCAGGCGCCGGCGCTTGATAATGGCGCGGATCTCGCGGGCCAGCTTGGCCTTGAGCAATTCCTCTTCGGGATTGTCAAAGCCTAGGTCGGCAAACACGTTGCCGCTGCTCACTTCGGCGGTGATGTCTTCTGTCATGACTTTGTTCCTTTCCCATAGTTTTCGCGGTAGTGCGCCTCGGCCGCCTTCAATCGCACTGTCACGACATCGATTTCGTGCTTGGGTGTCTCCCTGCCCTTCTTCGACTTCTTCTGGAAGCAATGAAGCACGTAGATCACCCCGGCAAAGCGCACCGCATAGACGGCCCGATAAGTATCTCCGTCGAAGTCATCGACCACCTCGAGGATGCTGCGACCCCCAAAGCCTTTCAGGGCTTTGACAGCCGGGTGCTCCTCACCATTCTGGGCGTCGTTGATTGCGACACCCATCAATCGGCGAACATCGACCGGAAACTCGCGCAGATCGCCCTTTGACGACCCCATCCATACTGCGGGCTTTTGGTTTTTCATTCTCACTTGCCTTATAGCATACAGACTATAATTTTCAACGAAAAATCCTGACACCGCCTAGCCACTGAAAATAACTGATTCGGCTCAGACGGCTGTTTTTTCCAAGTGATCATAGAAGCTCATGAAGGCGTGGCCCCTCATGCAATCACGGATCTTAAATTGCGGATTTCGCGCCCACCATGGTTCCCGTATAAGCGACCCAACCCTGCTTCTGTCTAGTTCTCTTCCGCCAAACTCGACAGGTTGGCAAAGCGTGATCCATGACAACATATCATTCCAACGCTTTGATATGTTTTGACATATCGATGCTTGCAAAATCTCAGTCCGCCCGTCCATTTAGCCCACGGGCCTGCGGGGCTGCGGTGTGTCCAGGCCGCCATCGATGTCCTCGGAGATTTCCTGTCGAAGCTTTGGACCTTTCGCCAGGCGCCGGCCGAGTGCGGTGACGAAGGCATCATAGCGCTCGCCAGCCTTGGCGTGGGCAGCCTGCGCCGCGGGCTCGGGCAACGCTGGTGTTGTCGCCAGCCAGAAGCGGACGAAAACGGCGAGGGTCTCCACTGCAATTGCGACATCGCGCTCCTGGCGTATCATGCGGCGATCGAGTTGATCGAGCCGCTTGGTGATCGCCGCTTCCTGTCGCTCGGCGGCATCGGGTGAGAGGAACGACTCGATGGCTGCCTCGGCGACGAGCGACCGTGAAAGATCCCGGCGCGCCGCATGTTCGACCAGCCTGCTCATCGCCTTCGGATCGAGATAGACGGACAGGCGTTGTTTGCGGAGTGCCTTTGCCATCGGAGCCTCACATATCCACACCGTCGCCGGGGTCGAGCGACGCCTGCCGCGCAATGCCTTGCATGAGGCGTGTCAGTCGACGGTTGCGGGCAACATCGTCTTCCAGGTCGTCATGGTGATCGATCTCGAATTCGTTCTCGGTCGAAGGTGTCACGACCAACTCGACGCGACTGAGCTCAGGTTGCCTACGACGTTCGGAATCAGTTTGGTCCTCATCCGCGGCCGACGGCGCCGAAGTGGCTTCGGCAATCCTGGGACGAGAGGGCAGAGGCAGGCTGGTCCAGTCGTCATGTCTCCCCTCCACTGCCGCCGCCATGGCCGGAGGCGGCAAGATACGTTCCCGGAAGCGAGCATCCTCATGATAGCGCGCTTTTTTCGCGCGGATCGGCGGCGCACCCGAGACCATGACAATCTCGTCGGTGGCCGGCAGCTGCATTACTTCACCCGGCGTGAGCAGCGGGCGAGCCGTCTCGGAGCGGGAGACCATGAGATGACCGAGCCACGGCGACAGCCGGTGGCCGGCATAGTTCCTCATGGCCCTCATCTCGGTCGCTGTTCCCAGCGCGTCGGACACCCGCTTGGCGGTGCGCTCATCGTTGGTGGCAAAGCTCACCCGGACATGGCAGTTGTCGAGGATTGAGTTGTTGGCGCCGTACGCCCGCTCGATCTGATTGAGGGATTGAGCGATCAGGAAGCTTTTCAGCCCGTAGCCGGCCATGAAGGCGAGCGCCGACTCGAAGAAGTCGAGACGGCCGAGCGCCGGGAACTCGTCGAGCATCAGGAGCAGCCGGTCCCCTTGCGCCCTCACCTGCAGATCTTCGGTCAAGCGGCGACCGATCTGATTGAGGATCAGGCGAATGAGCGGCTTGGTCCGATTGATGTCGGACGGCGGCACGACGAGGTAGAGTGTCGTAGGATGCTTGTCGTCGACAAGATCGGTGATGCGCCAGTCGCAGCGGCGCGTGACCTCGGCCACGACGGGATCGCGATAGAGGCCAAGGAACGACATGGCGGTGGACAGCACGCCAGAGCGCTCGTTGTCGGATTTGTTCAAGAGCTCCCGCGCGGCGCTGGCGATGACCGGGTGCGGACCGCCCTCACCCAGATGCGCCGTTTTCATCATCGCGGCGAGCGTCGATTCGATCGGACGCCTTGGATCGGAGAGGAAGCCGGCGACGCCGGCGAGCGTCTTGTCTTGCTCGGCGTAGAGGACATGCAGGATCGCGCCAACCAGCAGCGCATGGCTGGTTTTCTCCCAATGGTTTCGCCTTTCGAGCGAGCCTTCGGGATCGACCAGAATGTCAGCGATGTTCTGAACGTCGCGGACTTCCCATTCGCCGCGGCGCACCTCGAGCAGCGGGTTGTATGACGAGGATTTCGGATTGGTTGGATCAAACAGCAGGACCCTGCCATGCCTGGCGCGAAAACCCGCGGTGAGCTGCCAGTTCTCGCCCTTGATGTCGTGGACGACCGCGGAGCTTGGCCAGGTCAGCAGTGACGGGACGACGAGGCCGACACCCTTGCCCGAACGTGTGGGCGCGAAGCACAGCACATGCTCCGGCCCGTCGTGGCGCAGATAGGCGCCGTCAAACCGCCCAAGCACCACGCCATCGGATCCGAGAAGGCCAGTCGCCTTGATCTCCTGCTTGTCGGCCCAGCGGGCAGAGCCGTAGGTCTCGACCTTCTTGGCCTCGCGAGCCCGCCAGACCGACATGCCGATGGCGACGGCGACGCAGGCGAAACCGCCGGATGCCGAGATAAAGGCTCCCTCCACGAAGATCGACGGCGCGTAGGCATCGAAGCCATACCACCACCAGAAGAAGGACGGCGGAAGGTAAAACGGAAAGCCCAGGACATGGAACCATGGCCTGCCGAGCTCGGGCTGGAATGCCAGGCGCCAGGCCACCCACTCCGTCGCGCCCCAGGTCGTGAAAAGTACGATCGCCAACACGGCGAGGATCTGGCCCCAGAGAATCTTGGTGGCGGACATAGAAGCGGTCCTTTCTTCAACATGAGGTTAGAGGCCGAGGCCTTGCTTGCGGCCAAAACTCCAGTCGATGCCGTCGTCATTGCGAGCGACGCCAGAGACGTGGCGGCCAAGATGTTTTTCCAGGGACGGCGTCCAAGGCACCAGTTGGAAACCGAGGCCGTCGTCGATCATGGCGAAGCGGCCGGAGGCGAGCAGGAAACGTTGCCGGTAGGAACCGGCGACGAACTCGCCGCCGCGGGCGCGGTTGAAGGGCTGGCCGGTTTCGGCCGAGAGCTTTTCGCCGAGCGCCTCCAGTTCGCGGCGACGCAGCGTGTCGATCAGGTTGCGGGTGAAGGTTGTGCGTTGGCCATGCCGCTCGCCGAGGCCCTGTTCGACGAGATGGTCGGCGCGGCGCTGCATCGCCTGCCGTACCTCGGCGCCGAAGCCGCCTTCCGACAACGCAATCGGTTCGCGGGCGATATTCTGGCGGTCAAGCCAGGTCGCGCCGGCGGCGGTAACCTGCCGCTCAATATCGAGATCGGAACGGACAGCGAGCGCCGCGCGTGGATGCCCCTGCGTATCATTGAACTTGCGCAGTTCGACGATCGAACCCGGAGCGCTGTCGCCTGCGGCGACGAGATCGGAAAGCTTGATGTGATGTGTGCGGCCGTCGGTGCCATCGACCACGGCGTAGGCGCTGCCCTTCAGCTCATCATCGAGACCACGGTCGACCAGCCGACCCACGATCGGCGTCTCGAGGCGCTCCGCCGCAAGCACATAGGTCGCCGAGCCGCGCTCGATGCCCTGTTCTGTCAGAGCGCGGTGCATCCGCTTGATGATGTCAGCGCGCTCGCCAAGCTCGCGCAGCGTCGCCTCGGCCTTGTCGTCGATCATCCATTGGCCAGGGCCGACCTGTTCGGCAAGGCCAAGGGCTTCGAGCTTGCGCACCCGCCCGACCTTCAGCACGTGATACTCGTCGGGCTGAGCGTTCGCCGGGAACGCAAGATCGACAACGCCTGTGTCGCGGCCATCGCGAACAAGTTGCCGGTCAAGCTGGGTCCAGCGTTCGGCTCCGACCTGGCGCTCCAGATTGCGGCGAATGTCGAGATCGGTGCGCGGGCCGAGTTCCTGGGTAACGAGGTCGGCCGCGCGGGCGCGCATCCCCTCCTTGATGTAATCGCGGGAGATCACGAGATCCTGCCCGTCATCAGCGCGGCCGCGCAGGATGATGTGAAGGTGCGGGTTGTCGGTGTTCCAGTGATCGACGCCGGCCCAATCGAGCTTCGTGCCGAGGTCCTTTTCCATCTGCCCCATCAGATCGCGGGCGAAGGATTTGAGGTCCGCCATGTCGACGGCATCTTCGGGCGAGATGATGAAGCGGAAGTGGTGCCGATCATCGCCACATCGCGCGGCGAAAGGACCGCCATCCACCTCCCCGACTTCCGGCCCGAACAGCCTTGCCTTCTCCCCGTCACGGGTGACGCCCTCGCGGCGAAGATAGGTGAGATGGGCGGCAAGCGGCGCTGCGCGCGCGTGATGACGCACCAGCCGCGTCTTGATGATCACGGCTCGCGAACGGCCGGTGAGGAGACGATTGGCGCGCACGCTCGCCGTGCGGCCACGCCCGAAGGTCGAGCGATTGCCCGGACTGATCCGGCCGGAGCGAGAGATATGAGCGCCGGCCTTCTGGGCGGCGGCAAGGGCCTGCGCGATGAAGGGCCTGGCGCGCTGGGCGCCAGACGAGCGGATGCGGCCGGGGCGGATTCGAAGATCGTCCTCGCCAGTCATCTAAAGAGATCCGCACATCGTGCCAAGGCACGGAAATCACGGGCAAATCGGTATTCTGGCGCGGCGCGCCAGATGTTGGCACCTCGCGGAAATGCGGCATAACCTATTGAAACAACACAACCGATCAACGCCGCACCTCGCGGCCTTTTATCTCGCCATCTTCCGGTTGTTCTGCCCACCTTCCGCCTCCATCCACGCCACGGTGCGCTGGAGCTTGCGGTTGCGCGAAAACGCCCAAACGCGCTCATGGCTGGATCCCTTCGCCCGCTCGCGGCACGAAGAGGCCCTCGGACAGCGGCACGATGGTGGAGATATCGCGCACGATGGGTGCAGAGCTCGCGTCATTTGGTGGTCGCTTGGTCGGCACGAGAGCGACAGCTTGTTTGCGATCCGGCTGACCTACGAAGAGCGAGCCGTGCTTCCAGGGAATGGCCTCGACAGACGTGACTGCGAAAGGGCGCATACCTTCGCTTTCACCGATCAGGGGGGCGAGCGTCGCGACATAGGCGCGGGTCTCGGCCGGTAACGGCCGCCCGGCGAGGTAGGCTTCGTAGCGTGCGGGACCCGCGTTGTAGGCGGCCAGAAACCCCGGCGAGCCGAAGCGATCGTGCAGTTCGCGCAGATACGCGGTTCCTGCCAGAATGTTGTCCCGGGGATCGAACGGATCGCGGCCAAGCGACCAGCGGGCGCGTAGATAATCCCATGTGCCGGGCATGATCTGCATCAAGCCGCGGGCGCCTGCGCTGGAGATGGCGCGCACATCACCCGCACTCTCGTTGCGCATGATGGCGCGTATCAACGCGGTCGGAACGCCGAAGCGGTGCGAGGCCTCGCTGATGTGCGCGCCGAACGGATCGCGCTGCGACGATCGTGTGGGAGGTGTTTCCTGCGCCAAGGTCGCCGCCGGCATGACGGTCGCGAGGGACAGGCCGCAAAGGAGGAGCAGAGCCATGCGCCGGGCAGCGCGAAGCGGCCCGGGCGCACCGCGATGGCTCGTCGACGGACGGCGAGCGCGCATCGTTCAATCCTTCTCGCTGCGGTCGCGCGGGCGCGCCCAGTGCAGCGACCAGGACGTCTTGTCGTCGCCATTGCGAAAGAGGTTCGCGCGTATCGGCTGCGCGAGGGTCGGGTCATCGAGCTGGATCGAGACATAGTCACCGGCCTTTTCGCTGGAGCGTTTCCAGCCGGCGCCAATCTCGGGGCCGTCCTCGCTTCCGGCGTGAACGCGGTAGTCAGGCGCATTCTCCGTTTCGCTCGCCTCTGCCGCCACAATGGCGATATCCAGGTTGAGGCTGAGCGTGTGGATGCGCCCGCTATAGCCAGTCTTCTGGTGCGTGAATTCCCCGATCTGTTGCATGTCAGGCTCCTGGTTTCAGTGGTGCGGTGATGAAGGCTGGCGGCACGACGCGCGCCGCCGGTCGCGCGCTCACCGCGTTGGCGCGCGCCATTCGAAGCGGCCGTTCCCGTCCTCGTCGGTCCACAACGGGACGGCGCGGCCGATGATCCGGGCCGTGGAGATGAGGCCGAAGTAACGGCCGTCGAGGCTGTCGCGGACCAGCCAGTTCATCAGGAAGACTTCGCCGGTCGGGATGCGGCGGCAGCCCTGCCAGACAGGCAGGTCACGGCCGGCCCGATCACGCTCGAGCGCCACGCCCGCCTCGACGCCATCGACGGTGATGGTGAGGTTCGAGCGACAGACACGTTGTCCGGAAACGCCAAGGATGCGCTTCAGGAGTGGCACGCCCCTCGGCAGATAGCCGCGATCAGCGAGGAACGCCGCGAGTGGCTCAGGCGCGTCGACGGCGACAAGATCCGTGACCTCGAACGGTCCGTCGAAGTCGATCGTGTAGAAGCCGATCGGTGCGCTGGCTGACGCATTCCAGATGAGCTTCGTGGGCATCGAAGTGAGGCCGGGATAACCGACGCCCATGGTTGCGAGAACGCTAGCGAGGATGATCCCGGCGCGCGTCACGGCTCGGTCCTCTTGCGCAGCAGGAACGCGCGATGTTGGTCGAGTGTGTAGCTGCGCGGCGCGTGGCCGGCGGTTATCCGGTTGTGGATGTGCCGCCAATGATCGGGCGACACCAACTCAGGGTCAATGTCGAGGCGCTGGATGGCGTCGATCGCCTGCAGAACGCGTTCGACCTTGGGCCAGCTCTCGACCTTCAGAAGGATGTCGCCGCCGGGGCGCACAAAGGGCAGTGTCTGATAGGCTTCGCCGCGTGCGACCGTGCGCACGATGTCGATGCGTGAGATAATCGTTCCGAAGTCGTTGGCGGCCCAGCGCACGAAGGCGAAGACCGCGCCGGGGCGATAGGAAAGGATGCGTCGGCGACGATCAACGATCTGTTCCTGGGCGTGGGTGCCGAAGCGTATCCAGTTCTCAATTTTCTTCTCGACCCAGGTCAGTTCGACATGGACGAGTTCGTCGCGAGCGTGGTGCGTGGCGGCGATCATCGGGTGGCTCCCGAGCGCGCATCAAGAGGCGGATTCGGGGCTTCGGAGACGCTGGTTGCCGTGCTGCTGCCGTCAGATACCGATGGCGCATTCGAGGTCTTGTCTGTGTCTATGCTGCGTGCGTCGCTGGTTCGCCGGATGAGCCCTTGCACACCACGCGCGCGCGCTTCAAGGTTAGACTCTGGGTTAGATTCTAAGTTAAGGGCGCGATTTCGGCTTTGCTTTCCTAGGGTTAGACCCCGTTTTGGTTCCTGATAGCACGAGCCCGCGGTTCCCGATGGCACGATAGTGCCGGTTCCCGATAGCACGATGCCGTCCACAGGCTTTCCACAGGGGGCGATCCGCTCGAAGGCGAGCAGCACCCGGCCGCCAATCTCTACTTCGAGCGCAAGTGTGTAGCCGGGCAGCGGTTGGCGGCGGATGATGTCGCGCAGCTCGAAGGCAAAGCGCTTGTAGGGCGACAGGCTGCCGGATTTCTGGTGAAGGTGACGGAAGTCGAAGCGCCAGCCGTCGCGCTGGCGTCCGCCATGCTTGCGCACCAGCCGATAGAGCCAGCGCTCCAGCCCGCCGGTCAGGTCGAAATAGGCGCGATCGATCGTCAGCACGAGCGCGTCATCGAGGATTGCCTGGTAGAACCAG
The DNA here is from genome assembly GCF_059419085.1 of Mesorhizobium sp. GW821-FHT07A06. Classification (NCBI taxonomy): domain Bacteria; kingdom Pseudomonadati; phylum Pseudomonadota; class Alphaproteobacteria; order Hyphomicrobiales; family Phyllobacteriaceae; genus Mesorhizobium; species Mesorhizobium sp. GW821-FHT07A06. The sequence goes on along the minus strand of NZ_JBWKRC010000011.1, from coordinate 15,838 downwards.
TCGGGGACGATCAACTCGATCCCCGCGGGTTTGCCATGGCGATCGATGCGCTCCTGCCACTCGTTGATCCATGAGAAGCGGTGACGCCGGCCTTCGGCGGGCTGACGGATCGTTGTCGAGACGGTGGTCGACTGGAGCCGATCAAGCCCAGCCTTCAGGCGCTGATAGTCGCGCAGGCTCTTGCCACGGCCGACGAAGGTGAGAATCTCATAGGGCGTGGCGGCCATCAGGCGCGAAGTGCGAAGCCCGGTGTCGCGCGCCTCGACGATCTGGCTCGCGGCCCAGATCAGGATGTCGGCGTCCCAGATGGTGGCCATCCCATGATCGGGTACGGCTTCGACCCGAATCGTGACGTTGCCCGCGGCAAAGTCGATCGGGGTGACGCGATGGGTCTTGGAAAGGGAGAAGAACGGATAGGCCATGAGATCCTGCGCGTCTCGTGGGGCGAAGTCGCCAGGCAGCGCCCGGAACAGGTCGAGCTGCCCGCGCTCCGAAAGGGATTGGTTTCGCGCCACCATTTGAAACCAGCACGCGGTCAGCGTGCGTATCGTCCGCCATGCGCCGGCGGCGCTGGCGAGTGACGCTTGGCCGGCAGGACCGACCCACGCGGATCAGATGTAGAGGTGACGGCGCCGCGTTCGGCCCAAGCCTGAAGATCGTCGACGGCATAGACGACACGGCCGCCGAGCTTTCGGTAGCCAGGACCGGTGCCATAGGTGCGGTGCTTTTCGAGCGTGCGGGCGGAAAGGCTTAGGAAATCCGCAGCTTCCTTGGTGCGCAGGAAGCGTGGCGGCAGGACGGCGATATCGGGTCGCATGGATCGGGCCTCCGTGGGGTTTTGGACGGCCGCTGGCGTTCAGCGGTGGACGGAGACCACGGTGGCGGAGAGTAAGCTTCGTGAGGGATGGGGAAGTTGAGGGGGGCTAAAACTCCACCCCTTTTGCGCGGCCAGACCCGCTAGGATCGACGGCGATGACGCAGGATTTGCAAATAGCCGCCGCCGATCATGGCGGTGGCGCCTTCGACAAGACCGATCACCGCATCGCGCAGCGCGGAGGTCTTCCAAGGATCGGCGGCGACGCGCTTAAACCCGTAAAGGGCGATCGCAATGTCGCGGTAGCTCGCGCCATTCGAGTGGCCGTCAGCGGCCTGTATCATCAGTCGAAAGCGGCGGCGTTGCTGCGGGGTCATCCGCGTGTCCGAAGGTGTGGGGCGCCCTTGCCAGGCCCGCCAGAAACGGGTGAGTGCTTCGATCCGTCCCAACGTTTCTGCATCCAAAGGGATCAACGCCGCCAAAAGGCCGTGGGGCTCACTACCGGGCAAAAGCAGAAGTTGGGTGGCGACACCTGCACTATGGACAGTGTGGCGTCCTTCCACGCTGTCGCGGCTCACACCCACGCCGGTCAACGGCGCCGATCGCAAGGACGACAGGAATTCCGGCGTCGGCACGAGAGAAACCACAGCTGGATCGACGTCAGGCGACCAGAAAACGTCTTGCGCCAAGGCGGACAAATCCGGCGTGGCCGGGAAATCGCAACCCCCACTGCCGCTGTGCCTCAAGGTGGAAGGGTTCTTTGTCGGCTCTTGTGGTCAGGAGCGCTTGGTAGTGCCGTTGATAGGGTTCGTGACGCCGCAGACACTCCCAGGCGAGCCCTTCGATGGGTAATGTATCGAAATAATCATAGCTGGCATTGTCTCGCCAATGCGACGTATCCGGCCTCATCCAAGAGCTCCTCGCAAGAAACGCGTAGACCCCGCCTCAAAACAATTCCGGGTTGTAGCGATTGGCGGAAGACCCTCGCCGGGCATCGGGTGATGCCGTTTCGGCATCACCCGGGAACGACAGGAGCGGTGGTGCTAGCTGCCGGGTTGACGCAAGAGATGGCGGTAGCCAGCACGCGCCATCCAGCGCGCTCGCGCCAGATGGCTGTCATGGATGCGCCGGGCGCGTTGTGGCTCCCTCGTCAGATCAATGCCGAAGAGAATTTCGACCACCTCGCGCCAGTCCGCGCCGTCGTCGGCGGCGTCAAGCAGGCGTACATAGAGCTTGATGTGCTCCCGATCGTATTCGGTGAGTTCGTCACTGGTCGGCGCGGTTTCGTCAAACGGCTCGATCATCGCTTGCCTCGTCTTCACAGAGTGAAAGCCTGCATTTTATAGAAACAACTGCGCAGACGGAGGATAGTTGATAAGCATCAGGCGATGCGGTTTCGGCATCGCTCTCGGTTTGAGTGAACCGATCCGGACGTCCGCGGAAGAAGGCCCCGGCCTTCCGGCCGGGGCCTTCGCGGGTCCTTAGTCACCCCGCCGCGCGTTGGGGCGGGACCAGATGAGCGAGAAACCCTCACCTTCCTCGTCGTCGAAGAGGTTGGCGTAGATCGGGGCGTTGAAGCTCGGATCGTCGAGCTTGAGACCCAGGTACTCGCGGCCCTCGTTGGAGCGCTTGGACCAGGCGGCGCCGATCTCGGCGCGGCCGACCAGCACCCGGTGGCTGGGAGCATTCTCGCCAGTGGCGCGGGTGTCTGGGATGATGCGCACGTTCTTGGCCTGGACGCTGAGGGTGACGATTTCGCCGGTGTACTCGTTCGAGGCGGTCTTCTTGAAGGTGCCGATGGTAGCCATTGTAAGTCTCCGTTTTCTGTTCCCGAGCCCGCACCATGCGGCCTCGATGGCGATCACTTGGCCGGAGGCGACCGACGACGCATCGCTTGCGACCGGAGCAACGCGGAGGACGGCGCAGGAACGACTTTCTTGTCTCGCGAGGAATGGCGGCGCTCGGGGTCCCCATGCACTTGCGGCATGGGGTGGGAGCCGGCAGGGGAAGAAAGTCGAGACGCGCCGTTGCGGCTCAGGCGGTCGAGGCTTCAGCCGTCCTTCGGCCAGATCAGCCCATTGAAGAGGCCGTTTGGAGCGCTCTTGGGATGGATTGGCAACGGAGACGTTGGCGTCCAACTCGCCGCCAGCAGATCGCTACGAGTTTCACTGGCATCGCGTGCACATTCCAGGCATCCGATCCCGTGCACCTGCAATGACGCAGCCACCGGTCGCGCTGCCGTCCTGCCACCAACTGGTCGGCCTGCCATGCGGCATCGACCGAAGAAAGTTCAAGTCCACAAACGAGGCCGCGCCGGCGTGGCCGTTGCTCGATCCTTGGCATGCAGCCCGATTGCTCCAACCACCGATGATGAGGAGGCTAGGCCTTCGTCGGTCTGGTCCACCTGCCTCGCTCGCGCGGGTTTAAGCTTGAACCATGTCCCTACCGGATTGGTCGGCGGCGGCCATGCCCGCGACCCGCAGATATGCCGTGACGCCGACGGCGATCGCGCCAATGACGGAAAAGACGATCTGCCAGGTTTCCGAAGGCATCATGTGTTTCGCGATGCCATGGGTGGCATGGTAGCCGGCAAGGATCGCGGGAGCGACGAAGACCAGCGCGATCGCCAGCTTCGCCCGGGTGGAGCTGATAACGCCGAGGAGGATTTGGCCGACGCCGAGCGTCAGCCCGGCTGCGAGGATGCCGACAAGGATCGCGCCAAGCCAGCCGGCACCGGTGTTGAATGCCCATGTACTTGCGCTGACGCCGACGAACAACGGGAGTGCGACGATAGCAAGCGTGAAGAGCAACCAGCACAAGATGCCGATGGCCGCGATGCAAAGGAGAATGCCGAGGATGATCATGGTGGTGTCTCCGAGAGAATAGCTCTGGCGATTGCGCCTTCCACCACCACCTGGCGCAGTGCACAGCATAGCAAAGGAGAAGCGCGGGCGAAACCCGCCGGTGTTCTTTGCATCGCCAGGCGCGATGTCCGCCCCGTCATGGGGCGAACGGGTCGATTTCGCCGATGATGGCGGTGTCGTCGCCGTCATACTCGTTCGCCGGCACGACCGAGAGAGTGCCGTCGCCGGCACGAAAGATGATGATGGTGACCATAAGAGTGGCGGCGAGGCTGAAGGCGAAGGCATGTGCGTTGGCGAAGGACATCGATCCGGCTCCTGTTTGAAGCGGAGGACCCTCCCCCGCTGACAGGCGCCCGACGTGTTCGGCCGATGGCCGCGATCACCGCGAAGGCGAAGCCGGAGCGGCGGCACGCTTCGCGTAGTCCGACCCCTTGCGGGTTGATGGCTTTAGGCCATCGGCTGGACCAAGGATCAGCGCAATGGATCGCGGGGTGCGGTCATCTTCAAGTCAGGAGCAGCGGGCGTTGTTGACGCGACGCTCTTGTTCCAGGAGCGTCTGAGCGAGCTGCCGCGCGATGTGGCGGGCGTCGAGCGAGAAACCTGACGGCCATGATCGCGATGTATCCCGTTGGAAGCCGCCCCGCTGAAAATGAGGATGAAGCTGGGCGATGACGCTGCGCAGTTGCGGTGGCAGGCCTAATCCAGCTCTCTCGGCGTAACGAGCCGCCTTGTCGAGATCGTGCCCGATATGGCGGCGGTTCCAGCGATCATCAGTCGCGACTCTGAGAAGATGCGACTTCAGGAGCAATTCAATTGCGATGGCGATGGCGTGAAGGGCCGCATTGTTCCTGCCTCGATCCGCCGCCCAGTCAGCGCCATCGAGGCACACGGCGGCATTGCGCAAGAAGGTGTCGGCGAGCGCGATGTCCGGCGTGAAGCTTTCGGGAAAGGATACGAGCGACATGGCTTGAAGAATGCCGTGCCTCCCCGGCTATTTATAGGAGGGCGTAGGCTCCGACGGCGCTTACGCGCCGCCGTTTCCGAGCCGATAGACCGGGATGCCGAGCTTGCGGGCCTTGTCCGCGAGGTTCTCCTGAATGCCGGTGCCCGGAAAGATGATGACGCCGATCGGCATGACCGCCAACATCTGGTCGTTGCGCTTGAAGGGAGCGGCCTTGGCATGTTTGCTCCAGTCGGGCTTGAAAGCGACCTGCGGCACTTTGCGATGATCGGCCCAGCGGGCGGCGATCTTTTCGGCGCCTTTCGGTGATCCGCCGTGCATCAGCACCATGTCGGGGTGCTTGGCGCGGATTTGGTCGAGCTTTGCCCAGATCAGCTCGTGATCGGCGGTATCGCCGCCGGAGAAGGCGATCTTGGGGCCGGCGGGTAACATGACCTCGGTTTCCGCGCGCCGCCTGGCGGCGAGGAAGTCGCGGCTATCGATCATTGCGGCGGTGAGATGGTGATGGTTGACCATCGACCCCGTGCGCGGTCGCCAGGCCGAGCCGGTGTACTGATCGTAGTGGTCGGCGGCCTGGTCTCGCATGAGCTCGAAGGCGTCGCGCCGTTCGATCATGGTCTGGCCCTGGACGGTGAGGTTCTCGAGTTCAACCGCCTTGATCTCGCTGCCGTCTTGTTCGCGCTGCAGGCGGCGCTGGACCTGCTCGTTGTCGTCCAGTTGCCGCTCGATCCGTTGTACAGACCGGTGGAAGACATTGGTGACGGACCAGAGCACGTCATCGAGGTCGGGCTCGAGGCGCGTGTCGGCCAGGGTGGCGATGAGGGCGTCAAAGATGTCGGCCACGGCTCCGGCCACGTGGTCGCCACTGGGGAGCGGTCGCGGATCGGGCTCGTCCGCAAATGGGCGCCAGCCATAGAGCTGGAGTTCGGTGAGGATGTGATCGGTCGGAGAAGCGGCGTGATGCGGTTCGGTGTCGTCGTGCTCGCTCATGGGGATGCTCCCGTCGGTTTGACCGCGACCCTCGCGGCCTTCATGGCGACGAGAGCCCACGGGCGGGACGGTCCGACACCCGCAGCGAAGCGGAGGGCCGGAGCGCAGCGGAGGATGGCGGCGGCCGGCTATTTTGCCTCGCGATGGAAAGGCGTCGCGCCCGATCGCTGCCATTCGCGAGTAGTCGTGCGCCGCCGGAAAATAGTCGGCCGCCGCCATTGGCTGGCCGGCTCGCTTGTGGGCCGATCGCCCTCTCGAAGGCCGGGTCGCGGTTCTCTGCCGGCGGGCCACTCATCCATGCGGCACACCGGCACCGTGCGTCGTGCGCTTCCCCTCACGGCTCATGCCGCCGGTGTCAGATAGCGGATGCGATCTTTGCGCATGAGCTGGTCCGCAATCGAGGCCTGGAAGGCGGCAAGTCCGAAATGGCGGAGGTCTTCGTTGAAGTCCTCCGTCTCCGGCGACAGCACGATTGCCTCGATTCCGGCGTCGGTCGCGCGCTCGAGCAGGCTGTCTCGGGCAGCGTCACCGGCCGGATCGTTGTCGCGGATGACATAGAGCCGCCGCAGGTTCGGTGGGAACAGGATGGCGGCAAGATGGGCGGCCGAGAGTGCCGCCGCCATCGCCATGTCGGGCAAGGCGCATCTGAGCGATAGCGTCGTCTCGATGCCTTCGCCTGCCGCCATGACGCTGCCGGGTACGCCGAAGCGCACGGCTTGACCGAGAAGGTCACCCATTGCCCGACGCGGTGTGCCGACGAGTGCCTTGCCGGAGCCGTCCGGTGCGAGCCAGGTGCGGTGCGCGCCGGTCAGATGTCCATCGAGGTCGGTGACAGCGGCGATCATCGCCGGCAAGGTCTTGGTCGGTCCATGATCGTCTGGCCGGTAGTAGCAGTGTGGATGGAACTGCAAGGCTGCGGTTCCGTGCAAAGTCGTAATGCCACGTCCACGCAAATACGTTTCCACGAGGGTGCCGATAATGGGCCTCGACATGGCGACCAGTCGGCGAGCCGCTTCCGGAGATCCGATGGGGACCTGGGTGATCGGCTCGGCCGGTCGGGGTGGCATGGCATCTGGCATAGCGAGAAACACGCGCGCCTCGTCGGCGACGTCCCGGAAGTTGACCAGTCCGAGGGATTCGCGGATGACATCGAGCAGGTCGCCATGCTCGCCGGTAGCGGCGTCGGTCCATTTGCCCGGCGGTCCCTTCGGGGATGGCTGCAGACGCACGAACATCGAGCGGCCCGGCGCATTGCGGACGTCGCCGACGGTCCAATAGTTGCCCTGGCGACGGCCATTGGAGAGGTAGTGGCGGCACACCGCCTCGGCATGTTCGCCGAGGCGGTGTGCGAGATCGGATGCAGCGTGACGCGGAATCATGCAGCCTCCCGCTCACTGACCCGATCGATTGGGAAACGGTCGAGCACGCGCTCCAGCACGGCGAGCCCGTTGGCGTCGATCGGCACGAACATCCTGAGCTTCCACGAAATGATCTCGTGGAAGAGACCGTAGGCGGTGAGGCGCTCACGCATCGTGTCGGTGAAGCCGGACAATTCGATGCGCCATGCACCCATGACGCGGCTGCGGCGAAGCTGGAGATCCTCGGCAAGATCGAGGATGGTCCGGCCGTCCATCAGAGCCGCAAACGCCTGGTCCGGCGATAGCGCAACCGCGTTCGTCGCAGAGGCGTTGGCGGCCCATGCCGGCGAGACGCGGCGGCCGATGAGGCGCTCGCCCTCGTCGGTCTGAAGTCGATAAACGCGGGTCGACTCGTTGGGCAGGCGCTTCCAGATCGGCAGCAGCAGGCCGGTGACCATGTGCAAGACCGAGTCCGAAAACTCCGGCACCCCGGCGATTTCGGCCGTCCAGGCAGTTATGAACGCCTCGCGGTCGGCCTCGACCCAGCGTGTTTCGCCCATGGCCTTGAGCGGCATGTTCTGGCCTTCCATCGGCCGGATCAGGCGGACACGGCGCTCGACCTCGCCATCGTCGAGCATGACGCTGGGGGTCGGGATCTGTACGGCGGCGCGGCCCGATTGCTCGTTGATGAGCAGTAAGGCACGCGGATCGCGGAGATGATCGAGCGCCGCATTGAGCGTGACGGGCCGATTGCGCTTGCGTTCGGTGATCGTGAGCAGGCGGCTTTCGGCGCCGGTGCGCGGATGGGTGTAGATCACCTGCCGATCGGTGACGACGAAGTTTTCGGCCTGCAGCGTCTCCAGCCCGGCGTCGTAGGTGCCTGACGCGATCGCGCCCTCGATGCGCGCCGCCAGCAGTTGCTCGAAGGCACCGAACAGCACGCCCTGCAGCGCAATGGTCAATGCGAGCAGGCGATTGAGGAAGGTGGTGATCGGCGGCAACTCGTCCTTGATGCCATTGGCATCCATCAGCTTGAGACCCGTCGCCGCCTCGAAACGCTCGAGCGAGCAGCCCTCGACCTTGCCGCGTACGATCAGCAGATAGAGTTGCCGTAGCGCATCGCGGGCATAGTGGCTTTCCAGATTGTCCTCTGGCCGGAACAGGCCCTGGCCGCCGGTCTGGCGCTGGCCACGGGTGATCGCGCCCAACGTGTCGAGACGGCGGGCGATCGTCGAGAGGAAGCGCTTTTCCGCCTTCACATTGGTCGAAATCGGCCGGAAGAGTGGCGGCTGCGCCTGATTGGTGCGATGCGTGCGGCCCAGGCCCTGAATGGCGGCGTCAGCCTTCCAGCCGGCTTCGAGCAGATAATGCACACGCAGCCGCGTGTTCCGAGCCGACAGTTCGGCGTGGTAGCTCCTCCCCGTTCCGCCAGCGTCCGAAAAAACCAGAACGCGTTTCTGGTCATCCATGAAGGCCTGCGTCTCGGCGAGGTTAGCTGACCCGGCACGGTTTTCAACGACAAGGCGCTCGCCCTTGCGGACAATGCGGCGCGAGCGACCGGTGACCTCGGCCATGATGTCCACTCCGAAATGCTGGACGATCTGGTCGAGCGCGCCGGGGACAGGCGTCAAGCTGGCGAGTTTGGCGATCAGCTCGTCGCGCCGGGCGACCGCCTCGCGGCTCTCGACGGGCTGGCCATCGCGGTAGACCGGGCGCGACGACAGATTGCCTTCGGAGTCGGTGAAGGGCTCGTAGAGCTGCACCGGGAAGGAATGGGCGAGATAGTCGAGGACGTATTCGCGCGGCGTGATGTCGACTCGGACGTCGTTCCATTCCTCAGTCGGCAGCTCGGCCAGCCGCCGTTCCATGAGCGCCTCGCCCGTCGAGACGATCTGGACAACGGCGGAATGGCCCTCCTCCAGATCGCGGGTGATGGAGCGGATCAGGGTCGGCGTCTTCATGCTGGTCAACAAATGACCGAAGAAGCGCTGCTTGGCGCTTTCAAAGGCGCTGCGCGCGGCCGACTTGGCCTGGGCATTGAGCGTGCCGGTGCTGCCGGTGATTTTGGCCGCCTGCATCGCCGCATCGAGATTGTTATGGATGACGCCGAAGGCCCCAGCGTACGCGTCATAGATGCGGACCTGTTCGGGCGTCAGCTCATGCTCGAGCAGTTCGTATTCGACGCCGTTGAAAGAGAGCGAGCGGGCCGTATAGAGGCCGAGTGCCCTGAGGTCGCGTGCCAGCACTTCCATCGCCGCCACGCCGCCGGCTTCGATCGCCTCGACGAAATCGGCGCGGGTCGAGAATGGAAAATGCTCGCCGCCCCAGAGGCCGAGCCGTTGGGCATAGGCTAGGTTGTGGACCGTAGTGGCGCCGGTGGCTGACACATAGACGATGCGAGCTTGCGGCAGGGCGTGCTGGAGCCTGAGGCCGGCGCGGCCCTGCTGCGAGGGCGCGGCATCGCCCCGTTCGCCCTTGCCGCCGATGGCGTTTTGCATGGCGTGGGCCTCGTCGAAGATGATCACTCCATCGAAATCCTCACCCAACCATTCGACGATCTGCTTAACCCGCGAAACCCTCTCGCCGCGATCTTCGGACCGCAGCGTGGCGTAGGTGGTGAATAGGATGCCTTCCGCGAGCGTGACCGGCTTGCCCTGCGGGAAGCGGGAGAGCGGGGTGATCAACAGGCGCTCCATGCCGAGCGCCGACCAGTCCCGTTGCGCATCCTCGATCAGCTTGTCGGACTTGCTGATCCAGACCGCCTTGCGCCGGCCCTGCATCCAGTTGTCGAGAATGACGGCTGCGGATTCCCGGCCTTTGCCCACCCCAGTGCCGTCGCCAATCATGAAGCCTTGTCGGAAGCGAACGGCACCTGCAGCGTCGTCGGCCGCGGCGCTAACCACGTCGAAGGTGTCGTCGAGGGTCCAGGTGCCGGCGAGATATTCGGTGTGGGCCTCGCCGGCATAGATGACGGTCTCGAGTTGCGCATCCGAGAGCAGGTCAAGGACGTTCTTCGGCAGGCGCGGCCGGTAGCTCGGCTTGGGTGGCGCCACCGAGGCCATGGCCGCCGATTGGACGAGCTGGGTGGGATGAGCCCGAGAGCCGGGGATGCGGATCGCCTGAAGCCCGTAGGCCTCATAGATGGCGTCGCTGATCTGGTCCCCCTCGGCCGCCTGCCAGTCGACAGCCTCATAGGCGAGGTCGATGGCTTCCGGTTCGGCGATCGACATGCGTGGCGTGGTTCTCGCCGAGCGTGTGAGATAGCCATGCACGGCGCGGGGCGCGGCGACCCCCGATGCCGCGCTGGAAACGGCGGCCATCACGACCGTCGGCCGCGCGGGAAGGCGCTCCTCAATCCACGCGAGGAGCGTCGCCGCATCCGGAGCAATGTCGGGAGCATCCACGAAGATGGTGGGATCGTCCGCCGGGAGCTTGTCGATGACGGTGAGGCGTGTCGGAAAGGTCGTGCCATGCTTGGCGTAGGCCGACCCGTCGATGGCGGCGGAGAAGACGACGCGGCCACGTTCCTGCAGGCGAGTGAAGGCGGCGGTCCAGGCCGGATGGTCGGGTGCGAAGTTCGCACCGGTGATCGTCACCAGCCGCCCGCCGGGCGTAAGGCGCGCCAGCGCCGAGGCGATGTGCCGCCAGGCCGCGTCGGCCATGCGGCCCTCAACATTGGCCATGACCGAAAAGGGCGGGTTCATCAGCACCACGCTTGGTACGGCGCTGACATCGAGATGGTCGTCGATCTGGGCGGCATCGAAGCGGGTGACAGGAACGGCCGGAAAGAGGGAGGAGAGAAGTGCCGCGCGCGTCTCGGCGAGCTCGTTGAGGACGAGCGAGGCGCCGGCTATCTCCGCCAGGATGGCGAGCAGCCCGGTGCCGGCGGAAGGCTCCAGCACGCGGTCGGCGGGCGTGATGGCGGCGGCCGTTGCCGCGACAAGGCCGAGCGGAATCGGCGTCGAGAACTGCTGGAAGGTCTGCGCCTCTTCGGATCGGCGGGTATGCGTCGGCATGAGCCCGGCGATCTTCGACAATGCGGAAAGCCGGAGAGTCGGAGACGGGGCTTTGCGGAACAACGCCTGTCCGTACTTGCGCAGGAAAAGGACTGTCGCGGCCTCGCAGGCATCGTAGGCCTGCTTCCAGTCCCAGGCGCCGGCGGCGTCGGAGGCGCCGAATGCGGCTTCCATCGCCGAGCGCAGCTTTGGCGCGTCGATGCACTCGCCGCGTTCGAGATGGGGAAGCAGCAGGCCGGCGGCGGCGAAGATAGCGCCGGCTGCACGGGTTTGGGCGAGCAGGAGCGGCGCGGCAGCGGGAACCGTCGCAGCGGGCGAGATCATGTACATGGTGTGAACCTCGGGAGAGCGGGGACAGGATCGAGCCGCGCGGCGCTCTCTCTGGACCGCACGGATTCAAACCCATCCCGGCCCGCCTCTCCCTCTCAGGAACCCGCCGAAGCTAAAATGAAACAAACGCCCCGCCATGAGGTGGAGCGCTCGCCGGTATCAACCGATCTCGATCATGTTCCGCCGTTAGGCTCCGACTTCTGTAGGAAACTATTGGCGTCGTTGGGATCGGGCGGCAGGTAGGCATCATAGGGATTGCCGTCGGCAAGATGACCGAACGGCGTGAACACGTAGTCCGCGCCCTGCCGCCCGACCGCGCAGATTACATAACGCCGCTGCCCGGTCGCCGCGTCGGCGCATTCCATCAGCGCGAGGTTGCCGTCGCCGGCGGCACGAAGCAGCGTCTGGAAGTTGCTGCGGGCATGGTCTGGAATGCTCATGGCGCATCCCCGGGTTCAACTGGATCGCGGGCGCCCGCGAGGATCGCTTCGCCGCGCGCGATCGCCCATTCGGCCTTGCCAAGCCATTCCGGCGGCGTCGGTCGGCGGGCCTTAGCATCGCCGACGATGATCTTGAGTAAGCCCAGCATGAGTTCGAATTGTGCGGCCTTGCGCTGCACCGCTTCCCCGAAATGTGCAGGAACCGGAATGGCCTGTCCACGATAAGCGGCGCCGGCACCCTCCCAGATGCCGGTGACGTGGGATTCGCCGGAGGACTCATAGTCGTCCCTCTGACCAGACCAGTCATTGTCCTCGATGGCGAGACGGCAGGCGGCCTCAGGCGTGCCGGCCGAATAGATGGAGTGCTGGAAGACCGGCAGGTGATAGGTTGTCTCGACAGTGAATTGCGGCATCGTGCTGCTCCTGAAAAGCAAGCGGCCCGTCGCTCGTCTGCGAGCCCCGGGCCATGGTGGTTTGAGGGTTAATGTTCTATGCGCGGGGGGTGTGCCGCTACGCGGCTCACGCTGCCGCCCGCCACTCGACGACATCCGCGCCGACCTCGTCGGCGGTGACGTCTTCAAGACGCGCGTTGCGGCATCCGGTCTTGGCCAACCAGAGTGCGGCCGCCTCCCGGCTCTCGGCGAGGTGCAACAACTCGTCGTCGTCGCCGATCTGCTGCAGGACCCGGACCATGCCGATGCCGGGCTGCTCGACGATCTTGAAGCTGAGGTCGCTGTCGACCGAGTAGGTTCGCATGACCGTCACGAGGATGACGCCGCCGGAGGAGAAGTTCCCTTCGTTGAGCGTGATCGAAGCCGGTGCGCTGTAGGTCGGAAGATCGCGCGGCGATGCCTTGCGGACCAGACGGCCGAAGCCGTTGCGATGGCCCCAGTCGGCGAGCTTGCGGGTAAAGCGCGCGGGCGGTTTGGGGGTGCCGTCCGAGTACCGGATCAGCGAGCCGAGCGGGGCGTTGTCATAGACGATGTGGGCGGACATGGATGTCTCCTGAAACGAAAAGGCCCGACAGGGCGTCGGGCCATGAGAGTGAGGTCAAGGGGAACAGGGCGACTGGAGCCGCCCCGTCGATGGGTGCTATTCGGCAGCGACCGCGTGAGCGGTGACCTCATCGGCTGCCGCAGAGTCGTGTTCATCATCGCCGGCGAGGAATTCGGGCAGATCAGCTTCCTCGCCCTCGTCCGTCTGCGCGGCCGGTGCGTCCTGATCGATCAGACGGAGCGGTTCAGGCAGCCAGCCACTATCGGCAAGGAGGCGCTCGGCCTCTTTGGCCATGTCGCCCTTCTTGAGATGGTCGATGAGCTGAGCCGCCTGCTCTCCGGCACCTTCGCGCACGGCTTCGAGGATGCGGGACTTGGTGACCCGGCCGAGATAATTATCGACCGTCGGCCGCCAGCCCGCATCCACCATGTCAAGCCCGGTGGCACGGGACAACCGATCGGCTTCACGCAAGCGCTGATCCAACCCGTGCTGGGAAACGCCACTGCCGTAGGGGTTGGGCCGTTCGAACAGGGCGTTGATCCCATAGCTGACGCAATGCGCCAGCAGCGTCTGCCGACTGGCTTCATCGAGGCTGTCGAGCCAGGCCCACAGAGTCTGGTCGTCACCGAGCGGGATGTCGCCCTTCCACGATTCATGGCGCTCGTTGACCGCCTTGGCCGCGGGGCTGTCTTTGAGGTCGGCGTCCTGCGCCGGCAGGTGGACATGCCGGATGAAGGCCTCGACGCAGCCGGTCGCGGAACGATGACCGAAGGTGTCGAGGACGAGCCGATGCAGCAGCGCCGTGATGGCCACATGCTGGTTCTCGGCCACGGCATTGCGCAGCGCCAGCGTGCGATGCGCGGTGAGTTCGATCACCAGGCGCTCGGGCAGCGGCTTGATGGCGTCGCCATCCTCCTCCTCCGGCTCGGCTGCCAGCGCGCCGATGGTGATGGTGGCGCGGCGAACCGAAGGATCGTCCATACTATCCCCGTTCTACGTCGCATCGCCGGGCTCGGCGGAGTTGCCGTTGACTGCCTGCGTCGCTTCGTCCTCGGGGCGCACATGGCCCCGATCGACGACAAGATCGCCATCACGATCGATGCTGATGAACACACCGGCGCGGGCGATCTCGGCCCGATCGTAGTTCATCGGCCGGCTCTCGAACGCCTCCAGCGCGGACTCGATCTCGCCGAGGCGCTGATCGACCTCGTCGGGGAGTTCGTCGGCTTCGGCACACTCGGCTTCCAGCCGATCGTACTCAGCGCGCAGCGCTTCGCGTTCCGCCCGCTCCTCGTCGGTCAGATCGGCTGCGGAGCCGGCGAGTGCCAGCAGGCCGTGATTGTGGCCATAAGGCAGATCGATATCGACCACGATCCACTTCCAGCCCTCCGCCGCGATCTCGTCGGCGATCGACTTCAGCTTGTCCCTGACCAGGCGGTCGAGCAGCGCGGCGTCCTGCAGCCAGCCACCATTGTCGGCCTCGAACAGGTCGCGCAGAACCACGCCGCCAGCAGCGACATACGCGTCGACACCGACGAACAGCGCCCGGCGATCGCTTGCCCGCACAGCGGTCTCCGTCAGCAGGCGCCGGATCTGCTGCGGCTCCTTCGACCAGGAGTTTTCGAGCGCCTCCCAGACCTGTTCCTGACGGGCGTGATCGTCCGACACCGTGAAGGCCATCAGTTGCTCGAGTTTCATGCCCTCCTGCTCGTAGATATCGTGCAGTCTGGGCGAGACCTTGGCGAGGCGCAGACGCTGCTGCACGAAGGTAGGCGACACGAAGAAGCGTGCCGCGATCTCCTCATGGCTGGCGCCTTGGTCGTGCAGGGTCTGGAAGGCGCGAAACATGTCGAGCGGATGTAAATCTTCGCGCTGAAAATTCTCGGCAAGCGAATCCTCCTCGATCGGGATCGCGCTGTGGGCGTCGCTGACGACGCAGGGAACGGGCTCGGTCTTGATCATGCGCTTCTGCTTGACCAGCAGTTCCAGCGCGCGATAGCGGCGCCCGCCAGCCGGCACCTCGAACATGCCGGTCTCGTTGCCCTCGCCATCCAACACTGGCCGGACGTTGAGGCTCTGGAGCAGGCCGCGCCGTGCGATCGAGGCGGCGAGGTCCTCGATCGTTTCCCCGCGCTTGATACGCCGGACATTGGACTGGCTCAGCATCAGCTTGTTGAAGGGGATGTCGCGCGAGGCGTTGAGGGTGATCTTCTGCTTGGGCGTAACCATGTGGACTATCTCCGCGACGGGCGGCCGAGACTCTCTCGACCTCCAAACCCGTCACAAAGGAAGGCGCAGCCCTCTCACTCTGAGGACTGCGCCGCAGATCGAAGATCCGGCGGGCACAGGGCCGCAGACACGACTTTGCGCGTCTGCGGCTTTACGGATTTCAAGCTGAGATCTCACGCGTCGTTCCGGCCAGATTGGGCGACGTGGTAGAGGACGCTTTCCGCGTCGCGAATGCTTCCGGCCCGGCGGGCAACTTCCGCCCAGGCCGAAATCGGCAGGTCGGTGGCAAAGAGAATGTCGCGCTCAAGGCCCATGCCGAAGGGCAGACGGACCGACGTCATCTCGAGGAGTGAGAAACTGCCCAACCCGGGATAGCCGAGATCGGCGAGACCGAACATGGCGTCGCCATCGGCATCCAACTCGGTCGCGAGCCATACTCCTTCGCCGAGCGGACTGAAGAACTTCACGACCGGTATGTGATCGGCGTTGCGCTAACGGCCATTGGCGAGCAGGCGCTCGCGCAGGTCCTCGGTGAGGAGGATCATGCGGCCCTCCTGTCGATCTCGGGCTGGCCGGCCTCGACCATGGCGTCGGTTTCCGGAACGAGGGCAAGCAGCCAGTCGGCAGCCTTGCTCGCCTGGCTGGCGGCCCGCACGATGGCGTGGTTGTCTTCGCGTAGCACCTCGAGCCAGGAGCCGAGATAATCGGCATGGCGCACCGTCGGCACGATGCCGAGCGAGGCGCAGCAGAAGGCCGCGTTCATCTCGGCGCGTTATCTGAACAGTCAAGCTGTCTCAGACGACGTTCCTCCTGTGGAACTGGCGAGGTTCGCGGGCATCT